>JAEEOP010000021.1 GCA_016284295.1 Methanomassiliicoccaceae archaeon
CGGACAGGTCGGGGATGGGGTGGGTGATGTCTCCTCCGGGCATGGACAGGATGGGAATCTGAGTGATGGATCCCTTCTTTCCCTTGATCCTTCCGGCACGCTCGTACAGCTGTGCCAGATCGGTGTACATGTAACCGGGGTATCCACGCCTTCCGGGCACTTCCTCACGGGCAGCTCCGATCTGACGGAGAGCCTCGCAGTAGTTGGTGATATCGGTCATGATGACCAGCACCTGCATACCGAGGTCGAATGCCATGTACTCCGCGGTGGTGAGTCCGAGACGGGGTGTCAGGGTACGCTCCACAGCAGGGTCGTCCGCAAGGTTCAGGAAGACCACAGCGTTCTTCAGGGCTCCGGTTCTCTCGAACTCCTTCATGAACATCTGCTTCTCTTCGTTGGTGATACCCATGGCGATGAACACGACGGCGAACTCCTCGTTCTCTCCGCGGACCTTGGCCTGACGTGCGATCTGAAGAGCGATCTCGTTGTGGGGAAGTCCCGACGCGGAGAATATAGGCAGCTTCTGACCCCTGACCAGGGTGTTCATACCGTCGATGGTGGATATTCCGGTCTGGATGAAATCCGACGGGGAGTCCCTTGCCCACGGGTTGATAGCGGCCCCGTTGATCTCGAGCTCCTTCTCGGGGACGATGGGTGCTCCTCCGTCCAGGGGCTGTCCGGATCCGGAGCGGATCCTTCCGAGCATGTCCTTGGACACAGCCATCTTCATTGTCTCGCCGAGGAACCTGACGGAAGCGTCCCTGTCGATACCGGATGTTCCCTCGAACACCTGGACGACGACGACCTCATCGGACGAGTCCAGAACCTGTCCCCTCCTTGTCGTTCCGTCGGAGAGCCTGATGTTGACCATCTCCTTGTATCCGACGGGCTCTGTCTTCTTGACGTAGATCAGAGGTCCGGCGATCTGGGAGACTGTCTTGTACTCTTTGCTGATGTTAACTTCTGCCATTGGAATCACGCTCCGAGCTCCATGAACTGCTTGTCCATGTCTGCGTCTACGGCTGCAAGCTCCTCATCAACGTTCTCCTCGTACTTGGCCTGGTTGAACCTGGTCCTGACGGGGAGGTATGCGATCTTGTCGACGGGTGCGCCGGCCTGGAGAGCCTTCTCGGACAGGTCGGAGTACTTCTTGATCAAGGTCAGCATCTTGTACTGCCTCGAGAGGGGGCAGTAACAGTCGACGGGGTGGTATGCGTTCTGCTGGAGGAAGATCTCACGGATCATCTTGGCGACCTCGAGTGTGATCTTCTGCTCGTCCGGGAGTGAGTCTGATCCGACCATCTGGACGACATCCTGCAGCTCGGCCTCCCTCTGGAGGGTCTTCATGGCCCATGCCTTCAACGCGGGGAAGTCCTCTGCGACGTTGGCCTTGAACCAGTCGAGCAGCTGCCTGTCGTACATGGTGTACGATGTCAGCCAGTTGATTGTGGGGAAGTGCCTCCTCTCACGGAGCTTGGTGTCCAGTGCCCAGAAGACACGAACGATACGGAGGGTGTTCTGAGTGACGGGCTCGGAAAGGTCTCCTCCGGGGGGTGATACGGCTCCGATGACTGAGACGGATCCGTCGGCGCCGCAGAGCACCTTTGCACGGGCTGCACGCTCGTAGAACTCGGAGAGACGTCCTGCAAGGTATGCGGGGTATCCCTCTTCTCCGGGCATCTCTTCCAACCTGGACGAGATCTCACGCATGGCCTCTGCCCACCTGGAGGTGGAGTCTGCCATGAGTGCGACGTTGTATCCCATGTCCCTGAAGTACTCGGCGATGGTCATTCCGGTGTAAACCGATGCCTCACGAGCTGCCACAGGCATGTTGGAGGTGTTGGCGATGAGGACGGTCCTCTTCATCAGGGACTCGCCTGTCTTGGGGTCGACGAGCTCGGGGAACTCTGTAAGAACCTCGGTCATCTCGTTTCCACGCTCACCGCATCCGATGTAGACCACGATCTCGGCATCGGAGTACTTGGCCAGGGACTGCTGTGTGACGGTCTTTCCTGTTCCGAATGCTCCGGGGATTGCGGCCGCTCCTCCCTTTGCCAGGGGGAACATCGTGTCGAGGACACGGAGTCCGGTGACGAGGGGGATATCGGGCTGGTACTTCTCCTGCACGGGCCTGGGGTTACGAACGGGCCAGTACTGGACCATGCAGACGTCGGTTCCGTTGATGACGGCGACGGTCTCGTCGATGGTGAACTGTCCCTTCTTGATGGAGTCGACCTTTCCGCTGAGTCCGATGGGGACCATGATCTTGTGGACGATAGGTCCTTCCTGGACGGTACCGAGTACCATTCCCTGAGAGACCTTGTCGCCCTCGGATACTGCAGGAGAGAACTCCCATTTCTTCTCGTGATCCAATCCAGGTGCGGCGACTCCACGGTAGATGAAGTCTCCCATCTTCTCCCTGAGAACGGGGAGGGGCCTCTGAATTCCGTCGTAAACGGATGTCAGGAGTCCGGGACCGAGCTCAACGGAAAGGGGCCTTCCTGTGTTCGTGACAGGCTCTCCCGGCTTAACGTTGTCCGTGTCCTCATAGACCTGGATGATGGAATATTCGCCGACGATTTTGATGACCTCTCCCATCAGCTGCTCGTTTCCAACATGAACGACATCGTACATCTTGGGCGAGATACCTGTGGCGGTCACGACAGGTCCGGCGACCCTGTAAATTACACCTTCAGTGCTCATTCAATCATCCTCATTCTTGTATAAATCTACGCCAATCGCCCTCTTGACCTTCTCACGGAGGTCGTCGTCGGATCCACCGACCGCCACCACAACAGGCTGGATCGAATCCATTACCTTGTGCCTGACGTTGAAGGGGAGATTGTCGAGGTCCTTCGCATCTACTGCGAGGATACCGATTGTGGGCTGAGACATTGCGTCCAGCATCTGTTCTTGATAGTTTTCTGGGTTTGCTACGAATACGCGCCTGATTCCGGCGAGCCTGAATCCGAGTGTGAACTCCTCACTTCCCAATACTGCGATTTCCATCAGATCACCAACAGTCCTTTGATGACGTCCTTGCTGAGACCGCTCTCGATACCCCGTGCGATAGTCCTGATGTTCCTTGCCTCGTTCTCCATGCAGAGCATGTAGTCGATGACAGGAAGGACTGAAAGCGGGTACTCGTTCGCGAACTTCTTCGCAACGGACATTTCGTACTTCTGCGTGTTCAGGATCAAGTTGCGGACATTGAATTCCCCGTTGTCGATCTGCTCCTTGATTGAATCATAGAAATCCAACTGGGCCAGGTCGGCGTAGGTGTCCTCCAAGGTAGCCGCATCCGCGAGCTGCTTGGCAAACTTGCTGTCGATCTGCTTCCCGCCTTCGATGACATAAGGCATCACAGCTTCTCCTGTGACCCCCTCGACCTTCAGCTTGAGGATGGTCTCGAGGTTCTTGATGTCTATCGCTCCTCTCACGTACTGTGAGAACATGCGGGTGGGAATAGTATTGGTGGGGATGATCTTCACGAGCCTCTCGTAACGGAACTTGTCCATGTAGTCCTCTATCATACCGAGGTTCCCTGTGGCCTTGAAGTCGGCCATGTACTCGGCGGGTATGGGCATGGATGCAAGTTTCTCGTAGGCTGTGAGGACTTCCTCGCTTGACTCGAATGCAATCAGTCTCTCCAGATCTTCGGCGCTCAGCGATCCGGCGGGCACGAGATCGTTCCTGATCTCGTCCGTGCTCAGACCGTACGACTTTCCACGCAAGATGACCTTGATGTTCCAGTTGTCCCACTTCTGCAGGTAGGCCGCCAGGACGGTATGGAGCTCGCCCTGAGAACCGTTCAAGAGGATCTTGAAGGTGTTGGCCATGTATGCATATGTGACGCGCTCGACGAGCTCGACTCCCTCAGACTTGTCGCCGAGTTCGGTGACCTCTTTCTGGTAGCCTGCCTCGGAGGCGAAGTGGGCGAGTTCCGAGACGCTCAGCTGGAGCATCTTGTTGTAGTCGTCCTCCTTGATGAGGCGCGACTTCATCGCTTTCGCTTTGGTCGCTGTGTATGCGTAGTTGCCACTTCTGTTACTGCGCCCGAACATGATCTTCACCCGAAGAGAATGTTGGACACGTCCTTGATGCCGCGGTCCCAGACCGTGCGGAGGAGAGCAGAGTACTGCATGTCGATCTCGATCTGTCCATCCTCACTGCGGAGGATGAGACCGGCGACGATCCTGCTGTCCTTCTCGACATCGGCGACTCCGAGGTCCGCTGCGGAGAAGTCGTCCTTCTCCGACATGATGGCCTTGGGGTTCTCGATGATCGTCTTGGCGTAGGCGACCATGCTCTTGTACTGTGCCAGCTTCTTGTCTGCAGGCGCAGTCTCGAGCTCATGGAGCGTCTCGTCGAAGACTTCCGAGAGGATCTCCTTCTTCTTCGCAAGGACGACCTTCTTGCTCTCCAGCTCAGCGCTGGAGGCCTCCTGGCGGTCCATACGTCCGATGGTGTCCGCGAGCCTCTTTTCTTCGCTTTCTTTCAACCCGGCGATCTTCTTCTCGGTCTCGGACTGGATGCGCGCGATCTCCTCGGACGTCTGGTCCTGGATGCATTTCACGCGCTTGTCGGACTGAGCCTTGATCTCCGCGGTCACGTTGTTCAGTGCCATGAGATTACCTCGAGTGGCGAAATCACATTGTGAAGATTGCGAGGATAGCGATAACCAGTCCGAAGATAACGATAGTCTCAGGAAGCACCATGAACATCAGTGCCTTTCCCAGCATCTTGGAGTCCTCAGTGATTGCTCCGACTGCTGCTGCTCCGATGTCCTTCTGGGCCATTCCTGTTCCAATTCCGGCGAGTCCGACTGCGAGTCCTGCTCCGATTGCGATCATTCCTGCTGCTTCTTCTGCTGCCATTTTTATGCCTCTTTTATGTCTTTATTAGAAATCGTTTTGATGTGTTTGAATTTGAGGGGTGAGAATTCCGTTCCCTCTCCCTCATAGAACTTGATCATGAACTCGACCAGCTGCAACCTTAATGCGTGCAGTCCTCCGGAGAGGATGGCCAGGGTCCAAATCATCAGGTGCAGGACACAGAACAGGATGAATCCGATGATGATCATGAGGATTCCGCCGTCGCCTGCGACCGCTGGATCAGGGCTGATTCCAGCGATCATTCCGATCGCTATGTAGTTGAATGCAAGTGCCATTCCGGCCTTGGACATTCCAATAGCGACCAGACGAGTGTAAGAAAGGATGTTACCGAAGGCATCGACCGTCTCAATGAGGATCGACATTGCTCCTTCACTGCGTGCGACCAATACAGCACCGACAATGATGAAGGCGAGTCCAATTCCGAGGAACATCAGGAGCTGATCCATCGTGAATGAAAGATAGATGCTCAAGTCAAGTCCCAGGAACTTGATGGGCTCGATAAGCGAGTAGTCCTGCATGATGAGCATGAATCCCAGTGCGAATCCAACGAAGACGACTCCGATGAAAATGAGAAGAGGTCCTCCCTTCTCGAAGAATCCATGCTTGAAACCGTGCTGCACAGACTTGTTGTATATAGCAACGACGTAACCAATGAAAAGGTGGACGACTCCGACGTAGACCGACAGCCTGAGAAGCATTCCTACGTACTCAGCATCGATCTTTCCAACTCCGTGGCCGTTCATGAGGAACTGCTCGAAGAATTCATGGAGGTGGTCCAGGCCTAACAGTCCCGCCCACGTGTATGTCACTGCGCCAGCTTCGTATTCTCCGATGAAGTGCATACCTAAGGCCTCTCCGAATAGGAAGAAACCGAAGACGAAAGCCCAAATACCTCCAAAGAACAGGACGGTCGCGATTGCGCGCCAGTCAGGGTTCTTGGCGAACTTGAGTCCATATGCACCGAGGATGATGAACGGAATGGCATAACCCACATCTCCGACCATGAATCCGAAGAAAAGAGGAAGGAAGATAGCGATAAGAACGGTAGGATCCACCTCGTTATACTTCGGTATCGACATCATCTTCGTCGGATACTCGAAAAGCTTGGTCACATTTCCGTGCCTCATCTTGGTGGGCACGGTCTGGAATCTGGTCTCAGCCGCTTCCGATGTCGCCTGCCTTCTGTCACGGTTCTCCTCGATGCTGACGTATGCCCCGCTGACCTTGGACTCGACGGTCTGTTTGACCTTCTCGACCTCGTTCGTGGGAACCCATGCGTCAATGACGAAGGTGTATTCCGTTGTTGCGATCCTGATGGGTAGTGTTCCCTTCTCAGTCTCAGCTGCAAGCTCCTCTTCGGATGCTCTGAGGAATTCTTTGTGTTTCTCAAAAAGAACCTCTGTTTCCTTCTGGACTACCTCAAGCTCCTTATTCAACGTGTCCAACTGGATGTTGGCATCGTTAAGGGCTGATTTGGCGGATCCCTTGCCCTCGGGCACAGCGATCTCGGAGAAACCGTGCTCGGACAGGATGTTCTGGGCCTTGTTCCTGTCATCGTTCTTCACGAAGACAGCGACAACGCTTCCTTCCTTCTTGTCCATAGAAGCATAGACCTCTCCCATCTCGCCAATGGCCTGGGTAGGGTCCCTCTCCACGGTACCGACCATGCATGTGATGCTCTTGTAACCGGAGTACATGTCAAGGTCGATCGGTAGTCTTGCAAGGAGCTCGAGATTCTTCTTCTTTGCGTTTAAATCGGTGATTCTCTGATTGAGATCATTCCTCTTGTCGAGAACGACTTTTACCTCTTTCTCGACAGATTCGACGCCGTCAGATGTTATCTGGCTCCTGATTTCACTCTCAGAAATCGGATTGGTCTTGGTATGCTTGTTGATACCGAGATCCTTCTCCATAGCACGAACCTTCAGCAGCCTCTCGGCGGCCTTGGACGAGTATGGACGGGGCGTTCCGAGGGTGAAACCCTCATCCGCGTCGACGGTCTGATCGATCAGGTGGATGTTCTCGAGATCGTACAAGACCTCAACGGTCTCGTCGATGCATGAGTTGGCACCCACAATCACAATCCTACTCATCGACTCAGGAAGAAACATTCAAAATCCTCTCAACTTCATATTTAAGGAAATTCTTTGCTTCCTCTTTCTTTGCCTTGGATTTGGAGTCGATTATATCGGCTTCCTGCTTGCCGGCGACGATCTTGGAATCGTGCTCCTTGGCAAGCTTGTCCTTCTCCGCGGCTACTGCGGACTCGTAAGAGCTGCGCATCTGAGCTTCGGCGTCCTGAATCTTCTTCACAGAATCTCTGCGAGCTTCGGCGAGAGCTGCTTTCTGTTCCTCCTCGGCCTTGGCGACCTTGGCGTCAGCTTCCGCTTCCGCTTGTTTTATCTCCGTAAGTATATCAGTCCGGCTCAAATTTACACTCCCCGACTTAAGGCTTGTATCCATGGGATAATACTTAAAGGATGTACCCCGCTCTATAATAATAAGTAAAGGTAAAAGGAGATAATTGGCCGTAACACTCGGATGTTACAGCGATTTCTCGATTTTGAACTGACGGATACTTAGATCGGCCTCATCCAGCAGTTCCTTGGAAAGCTCGTCGGCATATCCTTCGCTGTAGACGATCTCCTTGATCCCCGCGTTGATGAGGATCTTGGCGCACAGGGAGCATGGATGCGTCGTGGTGTAGATCGTAGCCCCGTTGACGCTCACTCCGAAATAAGCGGCCTGCGTCACGGCGTTCTGCTCAGCATGCACCCCTCTGCACAGTTCATGCCTAGTGCCAGACGGTACATTCAGCTGCTCACGGATGCACCCTGTCTGCTCGCAGTGGGCGGTGCCTTTCGGTGCCCCGTTGTAACCGGTGGAGAGGACCCTCTTCTCCTTGACGATGACGGCGCCGACCTTCCTCCTGAGACATGTTGAACGGGAGGACACCAACTGTGCCATCTCCATGAAATATTCGTCATAGCTGGGTCTGCTCATTGAAGCCACCTTCCGATTGCTTGCTCGCGTTGTAGGTCATCCGAATATTAATTTTATACCTCTTTTTCTTAAGGGGGAGCGTGAGCAGCGGGAACAGGATCCTTGTCATCATCGTCGCCGTGATTTTCATAGGCATCATCGGAGGATATGCCTATATCAGCGCCGAATCGGGACTGGATTCCCCCCTCAGCGTCATCATGTCACGCAGCATGCAGCACGACAACGAACAGTCCCAGATAGGTGTGATCGACACCGGGGACGTCATGGTCATAGAGAAGTACTCCAAGGCCATGAACGAGGGTCGTGTGTACAGCTATGTGGAAGGTACCATCAACGGATACCGCTCTTTCGGAGATTACGGATCGGTGATCATCTACGACCGTGACACCGATATGAATCCGGTAATACATCGTGCTATAGTCTGGTTGGACTACAACGGGGACGGTACATGGAGCATTCCCAGTTTCGCCGAATACAAGGGTAAATGGGAATGCATCAAGAACGGCATCAAGATCACCAATTACAACAAACTCAGCGGCACCTTGACATTCATAGATGTCACTCAATCGCAGAAGACCGTGTCGATCAAACTTGATGATCTTGGAAAACAAAGCGGATACCTCACCATGGGGGACAACATCTCGAACTACTACTTCGATCAGCTGAGCCTCACCCCGGTTAGAGCACCCATCGGCACCGATCAGATAAGATCCGTCGCTATAATGGAGATCCCGTGGATGGGTGTCATCAAGGTCTATATGACAGAGGACAAGAGAGAACAGCTGCAATACGTCCCCAATTCCATCAACTGTCTGATTATGCTGTTCGTGATGGTCTTCGCGCTGATCTACTGTTGCGACATCTTCTACAAGCACAGATACCTCAGGAATGCCAAAAGGACCCTTGAGGAAGATCAAAGCATGATATGAGAGGACCCCCACCCCTCCATTTCCACTGGAACTTCCGGAAGGGTATGGGTGTAAGAAATTCACATCAGGGTCGTCTGCTTCGGAGGCTTGTAATGCTCCAATTCTTTGAATAATTCATCGGATTTGAGAAGATCCGCTATGTTCTTGGGAGCACTGAGTTCGATCTCCTTGGTGCGTCCGGCCCTTCCGAAGGCCTTGACCCTTGCATGGATGATTCCGAGCATATCCAATTCGGAGATAAGATCCGCGACCCTTCTCTGAGTGATGACGGTCGTTCCTGTGATCTCGCAGAGGACCTTGTAAGTGGAATAGACATCTCCGGTGATCATCGTCGACTGTCCTTCTTCAGTATTCTTTATGATACTCATAAGGACCATCTTGGACTGCATGTTGAGGGTCCTGACAATCTCTGCAACGGCATCCATCTCGACCTTATTCTTAGCCGATTTGACATGAGCTTCAGAAATATTCTTGTCCCCATTCCTTTCAGCGATATCTGCAGACATCCTGAGAAGATCCAAGGCCCTTCTTGCATCTCCGCCGTCCTGAGCCGTCAAAGCTGCACAGTAAGGGATCACACCCTCGGAAAGGATGCCTTCTTCGAAGGCCTCCTTCGCTCTTTCATAGAGGATATCCTGAAGCTGCTCCACACTATACGGAGGGAAGATGATCTTCTCTTCTCCGAGCCTGCTCTTAATCCTTGTGCTGAGGAAATCAGTGAATTTGGTATTGTTCGTGATTCCTATAATCGAGACAGTCGAATTTTTCAACTCATCATTTATCGAAGTCAGATAATAGAAGATGTCATCGCCGTTCTTCTGGAATGATCTGTCGATCTCATCGAGAACGATGATGAAGATCTTGTTCTTCTCTTCGATATAGGATGTCAGTTCGGATAGAATCTTATCGACACTCCATCCTGTGAAAGGGATCTTCCTGGAAGGATCAGAGATTATCTGATTCGCTATGTTGTAAAGGATTCCATAAGGAGTGTCGACGATTTCACAGTTGATATAGATGAAAGTACAACTTTCTTCAGAAGGATCGGCCTTTTTCAATTCCTTTCCGATATAATTCATGACAGCTGTCTTTCCGGTTCCTGTCTTTCCTATGATCAGGATGTTCGAAGGTTTGTCTCTTTCAAGCGAAGGAGCGATGATCTCAACGATTTCGTTGATCTTGTCGTCCCTGTGCGGCAGATTCTCGGGAACATATGATGATTGAAGGATCTTTTTGTTTTTCACTAATGAATTCCTTTTTTTGAGATACTGAGTGAAAATATTAGACTCCGTCATATCATCATTTCTCCAGTGGACTATACCCCTATTTCTTCTGTAAACAGAACTAAGATATAAGGCTTTCAGAGACTAAAATCTCTGAAATCACGAATTTTTTCGCTTTTTAGAATCATTCGTGTTGTTTGTGTGTCTAGATATTATCACAATGTTTTATATCATCCTATTAATAACGATTTTCAGTAAGAGGTAACTCTCATGAAAGGTTGGATCACTATCGGACTTTGCATTCTGGGAATCGCCGGATTCGTCGGACTGCTCTGTCTCATCAACATGATGATGGCATAAACAAAGGGTACACATACCCTTTCCATTCTCCAGTGGAAATGGAGGGGTGGGGGTATTTCCGCAACGTTACCGTAACAGAAAATGCTTTAATTGATATTCTAGACTTGTTCTTTTCGACCTTTGGATGAACAGATACATACTGATAGGACTGTCAGTCTTGGCACTCATATCCTTATTCGCATTCTTCAGCGATGAATCCAATGCGGATTATGACTATTCTGGGATAGTCCATGATGTCAAGCAATCATCCAATGGTTTCCTGTTCTATCTGGATACAGGCAGCGAAGACTTTCGCTGCTATTGTAGTGAGCAACCGATGGACTTGGGGTATTATGCGGTGAGGGGATCCTTCTCGCAGGACAACAAGATCTTCTTTGTCGAGGCGATCCGCAGTCTCGAATGATATCCAAGATTTGTTTTATACAGCTAACAGAATCATTCGGACGGAGCATAAAGGATAATGTTCGTAGCTGTAGACGATACCGATTCCATGAAAGGGAACTGTACGACGTTCCTCGCGACCGAGATCATCAGGGAATTCTCGGATCTCGACCTCATAGGCAATCCCAGGCTCGTCCGTCTCAATCCCGCGACACCCTGGAAGACAAGGGGCAATGGTTCGTTGGTCATGAGGTTCGGAAAGGGTGTCGGCAAAAAGCGTTTCATCGGGATGATCGGTGATAGAGAGATTTACTGTTACGACAGATGCACATCGTTCGAACCGGATCCGGAGATGATGAGGGAAAGGATAATCCCTCATATTGAGGTACATCATGAGGATGAATCCGATCCAGGTCTGCTGATATCCAGGATCAAACCTTCTCAAAGCATGTATTGGAAAGGAGTCAGGACCATTCTGGATCGCAGCATCGTCGATGAGGAGATCAAAAGGATAGGGGGTCTGACATTCGAGATCGGCTGCGGCAGGGGCCTTATCGGCTGCACATGCGGTATGGCATGGAGGCCGAGGGATACTACATTCGAGCTCCTCTCCTACAGGCCTTCGGACAGATGGGGCACGGAGCGTGTATTCGATCCCATCACCATAAGGGATGTGGAACATGGCTATCCTTCCACATTCAACAGCTGGGAGGATAGGACCGGGAAGGTGGCGATGGTGCCTTCCACACCCTGTCCGGTCATGTACGGGTTGAGAGGTGATGATGAAGAGGATCTCATCGAGGCATCCAAGAGGATATCCACGGAACCCATCGAGAGATGGATGGTCTTCCTGACGAATCAGGGGACCGACGATCATATCATCATGGATCCGAAGGAGCTGATCCCCAATCAATCATACAGGATCAGGGGGACCGTGGTCTCGAGTCCGAGGCATATCAAGGGAGGCCATGTCTTCATAGACATAATGGACAGGCATGGGACCATCACATGCGGAGCATACGAGCCGTCCAAGGAGTTCCGTCTCATGATGGACTGGCTGGATCCGGGGGATCTGGTGGAGGTCTACGGGGAGCTCAGGGACGAGCCCCGTACATTGAACATCGAGAAGCTTCATCTGATAGATGCGGTCGAGGAGTATGAGAAGCTGTCCAATCCCGTATGTCCTTCCTGTGGAAGGACGATGAAATCCATGGGGTCGGATCAGCCGTACAGATGCAAGCAATGCCATACATCATCCATCGAACCAGTGATGAGAGAGATCAGAAGGCAGATCGTTCCCGGATGGTATGAGCCGCCTACGGTGGCCAGAAGGCATCTTTCCAAACCTCTGAAGAGGATGGGTCTTCAACAACCAGTTGAGTTCCTTCATAATCGTTTTTAAGATTATAATTAAAAGTCAGTTGTGTGATACCGATTTCATGTCTGAAAATGAAACGTCACAACACCTTAGGTCGATGGACGTTCTCAAAGGAATAATCGTGGTGATCATCGTCATCGGTCACTTGCTGCTGCTCAGCAGGGGCGGTGATGGCGGCGGTGGTGGAGGAGGCGGTGGCGGCCTCGTCGGAGGAGGTATGCCCGTTATAGTCCAGAGTCTGTATCTGGGTCTGATGGGATTTCTCATCCTTTCCGGTTACTTCTATCGTCCCAGGGGTTTCAAGACCAATATGGGCAAGAGATTGAAGCAGATCGCCGTTCCTTTGGCGATCGCGTCCCTCTTGTTGCCGTTGATCCTTTGGATATACCTCAACGTGCTGGGATATGATCTTCCGATCGACAAGTATCTCGCCGGAGTCCTGAGCAACGTGGGATTGAACTATACCGGTGTCAGCGCTGCAGAGCTCTACATCAACTACGGACCCTATTTCCTTGCAGGGATGCTATGGGGTTTCTTGATATTCTACGCCATTGCACAGTATATCCTCGATGATTGGAGGATAACGATGGTCATGATCGTCCTGCTTCTGCTCCTGCAGATCGCCCTGGTTGAATGCATAAAAGGCGAACTCATTCCGAGGCCTCCTATGATGATGTGGCTGGGACCGATCAATGCCGCGTTCATGTTCACCGGCGCCCTGTTGGCCAAGAAGCAGGTGTTGGAGAAGATAGAATACGGAAACAAGAAATCGTTGAAGTACTGGCTCATACCGATAGTCTGCCTTGCGGCAGGGGTCGGACTGTGCTACTTCTTCCCTCCGGGAATCGGATATGACAAGCTGAGCTACGGTGAATACGGGACCGCTTCGCTGTTCCCTTACTATATCGAGTCTCTGCTGAATTTCATATTCATAGCGTACATCGGATTCATCTTCTCGAAGATCCCGCTGGTATCGAGGCTGTTCGATTCTTTCGGACATCACACCCTCGGAGTCATCCTGCTGCATGCGTCGGTAGGAAAGATCCTGGTGGCTGCGTTCGGATTCACGGTGACCTCGGCCATAATTCCCAGCACCGTTCCCATGCTGATGTCGTTGGTGATAACCGTCCTTACGCTGGCGATATGCCTTATCCTCTGTTATCTGATCCCCTTGGTCCTGGCCAGGATCAAGAGGACGAAGGGTACTCAGCAAACCGCTTGATCAGATGGTCGGGGCGGAGATTCTTCTCCGTTCCTGGCCGTCATTTATTTATGACAAGACATTAGTATGCAGTCGTGTACAAATCTGAGTCGGGTGAATCTAAGCACCTAAGGTCAATGGATGTTCTGAAAGGAATAATTATCACATTCATTATTCTTGCTCATCTTCTGTTAGTCAATGAGACCGGAGGCGCCGAAGGAGGCGGTGGCGGAGCCACTTTCGGAACATTCCCTGTGATTCTCCAAAGCATATACCTCGGCCTGATGGGATATCTCATCCTTTCCGGTTACTTCTACCGTCCCAGAGGGTTTAAGACGAACATGGCCAAGAGGCTCAAGCAGATACTGGTGGCCGTGGCCCTCGCATCGATCATCCTGTCGTTCATACTGTGGATATACCTCAACGTATTGGGATACGACCTTCCTATAATGGATTACGTGGCATCCGTACTGACCACATTCGGATTGAACTATACGGGAATGTCCGGCATGCTCACCAATGTCAACAACGGATCCTACTTCCTCGTCGGGATGTTATGGGGATTCCTGATATTCTATGCTCTGGCGGACCGCATCCTCGATGATTGGAGGAAGATAATCCTCATCATCGTATTGCTTCTGATCCTGCAGATCGTGGTGGTCGACTACCTCACTATGAAGCTGCCTTTCCTGATCAAATTCGGACCTATCGACGCGGCATTCATGTTCGCCGGAGCAGGGTTGGCCAAACTGAAGTTCCTGGAGAACATGGAATACGGGGACAAGAGGAGGCTGATGTATTGGATATTGCCGATTGTATGCTTAATCGCCGGAGTGGGGCTGTGCTATCTGTCGCCTCCGGGGATCGGATACCACTCGCTCAGATTCGGTCCGTACGGAAGCATCTCGATATTCCCCTATTTCATCGAGTCGATGCTGATGTTCGTACCCATCGCGTACATAGGATTCATCTTCTCGAAGATCCCGTTGGTATCATCCCTCTTCAATTCGATCGGAAAGCATACCATGGGATTCATACTTTTGCATGTTGCCGTAGCGAAGATACTCGTGACGGCCTTCGGCTATCAGCTTAAACCGTCGGTGACAGTGCCGAATGCGGTCCAGTTCCCGACAGACTTGGTAATAGCTATCCTGACAATAGCCATCTGCCTGATCATATGCATCCTGATACCGGTGGTCCTCGCCAAATTGAAAGGGATGATGGGATCGAAGACCGTAGAATGAAACTCATCGGGGCGGTATGATCCCGTCCCGATTCTATTTTATACGTCAATAGACGAAGTTCGATAACGTCAATCTTTAATACTGAATTATTATGGATTCGCTCAAGAGGGATGATACCCATGGACGAAGTCGTAATACTTAGTGCGGTCAGAACGCCCATCGGAAAATACGGAAAGACATTGGCCAACATCAAGGCAACCGATCTCGGTGCGATGGTGGTCAAGGAGGCTGTGAGCAGAGCAGGACTCCAGCCTGCGGACATCGAAGAATGCATCATGGGAAATGTGATCAGTGCCGGTCTCGGCCAGAACCCTGCCAGGCAGGCGGCCATCGGCGCAGGGCTTCCCGTGGAGATCGGATCGTTCACGGTCAACGCCGTGTGCGGATCCGGAATGAAGGCCGCGATGCTCGCGGCGGACGCCATCAAGGCAGGCGAGTACAACGTCCTGGCGGTCGGAGGAATGGAGAACATGTCCGCGGCCCCCTACATCATGAACGGCGCCAGGTGGGGATACAGGATGAACGATCAGACCGTCGTCGATGCGATGGTCCACGACGGACTCTGGGACATCTTCAACAACCAGCACATGGGATTCACAGGCGAGATCGTCGCCGAGAGGTTCAACGTGTCCAGGGAGGATGCGGACCAGCTCTCAATGGAGTCCCATCAGAAGGCAGCCGCCGCCATCAAGGCAGGGAAGTTCAAGAAGGAGATCCTCCCGGTCACAATCCCCTCCAAGAAGGGAGACATCATATTCGACACGGACGAGGGTGTCAGGGAGGATTCCACCATGGAGTCCCTCGGAAAGCTCAAACCTGTCTTCAAGAAGGACGGAATCGTCACGGCAGGGAACTCCTCGCAGCTGAGCGACGGAGCATCCTCGCTCGTCGTCGCATCCAGGAAATGGGCGGAGGAGCACGGTCTCAAGCCCCTGGCGACCATCGAGGCATACGGGGAGAGGGGAGTCAAGCCCGAGTACATCATGGAGGCCCCCATACCGACCACAAGGCATGTCCTGCAGAAGGCCGGCATGACCATCGATGACATCGACCTCTTCGAGCACAACGAGGCCTTCGCATCCGCTTCATGCGCGGTCAAGAAGGAGCTCAACGTCCCCGACGAGATCTTCAACGTCAATGGAGGAGCAGTCGCCCTCGGACACCCCATCGGATGCTCCGGAGCACGTGTGCTCACCACCCTCCTGTACGCACTCCAGGACCGTAACAAGGACGTCGGTCTCGGAACCCTCTGCCTCGGCGGAGGAAACGCGGTGACGATGATCATCCGCAGGTGCTGATAAACATCTCAAGGGCCTCCGGCCCTTTTCTCAAGAGGGGATTAACCCCCTCATAATCCTTATCGTAATGGTCGCAGGGCAACGGCTATATTCTGGACCAGTGATGGTCTGACCATGAGCAGCATCCTGTACCGCTACGGTTCCCGTTACTATATCAACATGACCAACAGGTGTCCGTGCAGCTGTATATTCTGCGTGAGGGACCAGACCCCCACGCTCGGCGATGCCGACAGCCTGTGGCTCGACAGGGAGCCTACCGTTCAGGAAGTGAAGGATGCCCTCCTCGCTGCAGATCTCTCGTCCTCGGAGGAGATAGTGTTCTGCGGTTACGGCGAGCCCACCGAGAGGTTCGAGGACCTGAAGGAGATCGCTGCGTTCATCAAGAACGACCTGAAGAAGAGGGTCAGGCTCGACACCAACGGATTGGGATCCCTGATCAACGGCAGGGACATCGTCCCCGAATTGAAGGGTCTCGTGGACTCCGTCTCGATCAGTCTAAATGCCAAGGACGAGGAGGAGTACTTGCATGTCACACGCAGTACATTCGGTCTGAAATCATACAAGGCTGTACTGGAATTCATCGAGGAATGCCGGGCAACTGTGAACGGTGTTACCGTTTCAGTAGTCGGCGGATACATCCCACAGGAATCTGAGGACGAATGCGCGAGGATCGCCGCTAGGATGAACGTCGCATTCAGGGTGAGATGATCATTCCTCAGGATATTGGTCCTTGAACAAAGGGCACTTGTGCCTGTAGACGCACCAGTTGCAGAGTGCGGATTCGTTGGTCGGCCATTCCTTGCAGTGCTCTATCTCGCTGATCTCGTCGACGACCTTCTCGACAGTCCTGTCAAGCTCGAAATTCGTCCTGGTGGATTCCACATCCTTGTCGAACTTCAGCATATGCCAAATGAGCTTGACCTTCTTGTCCTTGCCGTACTTGTCCCTGACCCACTTCGCGTACATCGCCAGCTGCCTGTCGCTGTCCGCCTCCGATTGGGATTTCATCCTGTTGCCGGTCTTGTAGTCGCAGACGTAGAACGTGTCCCCCTTAAAGGCGAACTTGTCTATCCTGACCGACCATGTGTTACCGTCGGGGAGCTCCAGGACCTCGTCGGTCTCCAGGCCCGCTATGCACAGCTGATCGAACGGGTAGAAGCGCTTGTAGTATTCCTCGATGCAGCGCACGCCGTCGTCATGATGGACGTAGTCGTCGTACCTGGAGCTGTTGATGATCCCGTCGTGCCACTGGTCATCCCACATGACGCAGTAGAAATCCAGAAGGTCCTCGAGCGAATCGAGCTTGTCGTTCTCCAGGTCCCTGTAGAGCTTCTCCAGTGTCTCGTGCACGCGGGAGCCCAGGAAGGCCTCTATCGTCTCATAGGGGGATTTGTATCCCTCGTTGTAATGCAGATTGTACGCGAACTTGCAGTTCTCATATTGGGAGAGACGGGAGTGGGAGTAGAGCGTCATGGTATGACCGAGTGGATGTCATGATGATATAATAACGTCTGGCTGTTATGTTTGTTATGCAATCGTCGCCCTCAGGAATGGCATTCTTTTGCAGATTTTCTTACTATTATCTTGTGAAACAGGAATCTTTTGCAATTTTACTTACTATTATTGAGGCTGAAGAGTATGCAAAAAGCGGTCATAGGTGTACACATCCGTAGTTCCGGGCAAGGGGTATTCCGACGGTTCAGCGAACGCTTTATGAACAATCACGCGCCTTTTCAATCGGGTCGCATCGGCGACCGGAAAGTGATAGATATGTCGATAATTTCATTCGATGAGAACGACCGTGTGATGATGTTCATAGATCTGAGGAACATGACCAAATCAGTATCAAAGGATTCAAAATACTCTAGGATAGACTTCGTTTCATTGGTCAGATGTTTGAAGGGCCCTAGGAAGCTTGTGGCCGCATATGTGTTCGATAGCAAGGGGGCGATCGATGCAACCGATACATCGAAGCGTTTCCATGATTATCTCAGATACAAGGGTTTCAGGGTCATCGCCAGGGACTCCTACGATATGGAGCAGAACACCCAGAAGGAGGTCGATGTGGCGATGGCGGTGCAGATGGTCGTCCATGCCTTCAAGGACAATTACGATGTCGCGATAGTCGTCAGCGGCGACAGGGACTTCATTCCGGCCATACAGGAGGTGCAGTCCGCCGGGAAGAGGGTGGAGGTCGCCGCATTCAAGACCTCTGTGGCGGATGAGATGGAGAGGCAGTCAGATGTCTTCCACAATCTGGATTCCGAGCCGATACTGTCGCTGATGAATCCTGCCGAGATAACGGAGACCATAGATACTGTGCAGGAGGCGATCTGATGGACTACATGGATTGGGTCAAGGAGAGCAACGGCAAGTTCGGCACCAGCGACGAGGACTGGGATTTCCTGAACCAGGCAGCGGTCATAAGGTTCGATTACGATGCCAAGGGGAACGTGTCGGGGATGTACCGCGGGAAGTACGTCTACCGCGACGGATATCACGAGCTGGACATCAACCCCGGAGAGATATGGGTCGTGTCCCTGTCGTTGAATCCCAAGACCAACAACAACTACTTCGCCAAACCGCTGATGAGGATCGACGGATCGTTCCTGTACGAACTGAAGAAGGATCAGATAGACAGCCTCGCGAAGCATCTGTGGGAGGACAACAAGGTAATCCTGGAGCCGGCCCTGGAGGAGAAGTACAAGGATGTCGTGAACGAGCAGATCGCGAAGGCCGTCAAGGAACAGACGGAAGCGGTGATCCAGGAGAAGAAGGCCCTGGAGGATAAGATACAGGAGCTCCAGCGCATCAACAAGGAGGACAAGGAGATCATCGAGTCCAAGGAGGAGGAGATCAACCTGCTCTCCGCCAAGGTGCTGGTGATGAAGAACGAGCCCGACATGGTCGCTCCCAAGCCCGCACCGCAGGCCCTGCCGGAGCCCGTGGGTGAGTTCACGGAGCAGGTCAAGCCTCCGAAGAACATCATCATCAGGGCCGGCCCCGACATGCTCAGATCGGAGAGCTTCAAGAAGTCCCGTTATTTCGTGCACATGTCCGCGGATCACAAATCGCTGCTGATACGCGACGACAAGAACGGCAACGTCGTATGCATGGACAACACCATCCTGCTCGCCGGTCTGAACACCATCCTCCCGTTCACAGAGGAGTGCGTCCTGCCCAGCGAATACAGCAGCAGATACGGCGGGACGATAGTCGCGCTCAAATGATCCTTCCGGATCGGCCGGGGCGGATCCCCGGCCGTGAAGAGGTCACCTCTCCTTTCCGCACGTTGCCATGTCGGGTTTGTCGAACATGTTGCGATCCTTTGTGAGAAGGATGTCGTTGACCATCTTGAGGGACTCGGCCATGCGCCTCCCCTTCTTCGTCAGGCATACCTTCCTTGCGCGGCCGTACGGCTAGTATCCGATGATGTCCAACCGTTCCATCAGCTCAAGCTTGTCATGGCAGTTCTTGTCGACATACCTGTAGAACTCCGTCAGGACGATCGGGTTCTCGTAGAGGATGACGAGGTTCGTCAGCATGTGGGGGCGCTCCAGCTACATCACGCCTCTGAGGTCCAATTCTGCTTCGATCACGTTCATGTAGGAGGGGCGCACATCGGAATCGAATACGATGCCGTTTCTGCAGGTATTGGCCCTAGTCCGGGCCCTGAAAAGATATTCGCCTTTCATAGAGCCTGACTGTTTGCACTATTATAAGTTGTTTCATCATTAATTTACTGAAATAAGACCTTAGAATGACTCAGTTCCGACCATTCATTTCCGGGCAGGGGATCAGCGGATGTCATATCCTTCCTCTGCCAGGGAATCCTTCGCTCTTTCGAGATTCGCCTCGCGGACGAGAATGTAATCCGTGTCGAACGTAGATAGCGCGAAGATGCCTATGCCGTTGTCAGCCAGGATGGTCGAGATCCTCGACAGTATCCCTATCAGAGACAGGTCGAGGGGGCCGACGATCATGAGCGCGCGCCACCCGTCATCCCTTTCGGTGGCGGAGGACGGTACGTCCTCCTCAGGGCATACGAGCGAGACCTCGTTCCTGGTCCTGCTGATGAAGTACAGATCCCTCTCAAGATTGAGGCCGTAGGCCGAATCCAATTTGCAGATGGACAGCCTCTCGGTAAGTACTTGCAATTCCATGTTATCGGCCGGGCAATCGAATCCGGGATGATAAACCGTATGATGGGCCATGGTGGCATTGGCGCTATGTTCCCGGTCCTCAACAACTTCTTAATTACGTTTAAGCGATACTCGTCCCATGAGCGATTTCGACACTCTATGCAAACAGCTCGAGAGCATGGACCCTGAGACATTCAGGGACCTGTTCAATGAATTGTCAGTGAAGGTCACATCTCAGATGGTGGACCTCGCAGGGAAGGACGGTCTTTCCGCCTACCTCAACTTCATCCTCGCATCCGTCGCGGCCGACGGACACATGACCGAGGAGGAGTTCCAGCTGCTGAAACCCATCTTCGACAGCCTCGCGGAGAAGGACCTCACCTACGAAGAGGGGGTCGCCGTCTTCAATGCGCTCGGCCTCGACCAGCCCGAGTCATTCCAGAAGGTAGTCGACACCATGGTCGATGTCCTCGGACTCGTATCGGACGAACTGAAGGACGACATCGTCATGCTCTGCCTCCTGGTCTGCGCCATCGACGGAGAGGTCTCCGACAAGGAGAAGGCGTGGATAAAGCAGCTCATCGATCCGCTGGTCATCTGCGTGCCCGCGCTCGAGGTCATCGACGGATTCCTCACGGAGGCCGGATCGTTCACGCTGGCCACCACCTGCCGCGATCAGCCCAGGATGAGGGTGCTCGGCCTCAAGATCAGGCTCGACGGAAACCTGTACTTCGCAGTTGGAACGTTCAAGGACGTCTACAAGCAGCTCCAGGCCAACCCGAAGTGCGAGATCCTCGCCACGGTCGGAACGGACTTCCTCCGCTGGGACGGAAAGGCGATGTTCGTCGAGGATGTCAGGCTCATGCCCATCGTCGAGAATATGATGCCCGACATCGCAAAGACGTACGCCCAGAACGGTTGGGAGTTCGGATTCTTCACGCTGGTCGATGGAACCGCCGAGATCGTCAACGTGTCCGGCCAGAAGAAGAAACTGTTCTGAAACGGGAAGGGGTCTCCCCCCTCCCAATCTTCGTCATTTTGGTTTTTTCCCGATACAGGTACGTGACCATGAGATGCAAGGTATGCGGTTCCGAGAGCTTCAGGATGAAGTACGGGAAGTACGAGTGCAACCGCTGCGGTGCCAGATACGGTCCGGACAAGATCCCCAAGGAGGACCGGGCGCCGAAGGGTCCCGCGACCTCTGCTCCCAAGAAGGATGCAAATCGCATCAACACGGCGAAGTCCTCCGGCAGCAGTGTTCCGTGGAAAGCCGTCGCACTCGTCGCTGCTGTTGCTATCGTCATCGGAGCGATAGCTGTCTGGAAACTGATGTGAACAGAACGGGGTGGCTGGAACCGGGAGCGCTGCACGGACATCATCGCTCCCGGCACCAAAGTGATTGGATGGATCTAAGATTGCGGAGATGTCACGATGTCCGGAGTGAACGGACATGAGTTGCATCACCGCGTTGTTCAACGCAATATTAGAAAGATTTGACCCATCGCTCGGAAGATGTATGATATAATATTGACTGGCTGAATAAAAGTAAAGACGAATCAACATATTAGTCTAAACTTATTTAGGATTTCTTAAAATATTATAGTCACCATAATGCGATATCGTCCTGCCGGTATTGAAGATCAAGCATCGATTTCACCATCCGATGGTAACTTGCGTTGGCTAGAACGCATCTACATTCCACGCCGTGCAGGATTCATGCCCTAGTATCTTATGCGCAATCGCTAAGTCAAAATCAAATACCTACTTATCTGACCAAGTTCTTTCTTTCATCATGGCAGACAATTTCGACCAGCTTGTTGTTAAGGCGTCTGAAGGTGACGCACAGGCTCAGTGTGATCTAGCAGGTTTCTACTACGATATCTTTGATGAGCGTTTCGACCCCGAGGTCGCGGCCAAATGGTATCTGAAGTCTGCCGAACAGGGTAACGCTGAGGCGCAGTTCATGATCGCCAGGATGTATTCCTGGGGCGACGGCGTGGAGGCCTCTACTGAAGAGGCCGTCAAATGGTACAAGCTCGCCATAAAGCAGGGTAACACCGATGCTATGTGCGATCTTGCCAGCATGTACCTCTTCGATCCCGATTTCAAGAGATCCAAGGCGAAGGGGATAAAGCTCTACGCGGAAGCCGCGGACAGGGGCAACTCCGAGGCGCAGTACTTCCTCGGCCTGATGTACCTGGACGGGGAGCTCGTCGAGCAGTCCTACGACAGGGCGAAGGACCTGTTCGTAAGGGCGGCGGAGCAGGAGAACCCGTACGCGCAGTTCGACCTCGGAGAGATGTACTTCGCAGGTACCGGTGTCAAGAAGTCCAAGAAGACCGCATTCAAGTGGTACATGAGGTCTGCGGAGAACGGCCACGCTCTGGCCCAGTACGCCATAGCGAGCATGTACTTGGAAGGAAAGGGCGTGAAGCAGTCCTACAAGGATGCGTTCAAGTGGATGAAGAAGTCCGCGGAGCAGGGGGTCACCAGCGCCATGTACGACCTCGCTCTCCTGTATCACTACGGTACCGGTGTCAAGAAGTCCAACAAGGAGGCCTTCAGGTGGATGAGGATGGTCGCGGACGAACTCTTCGAGGATGAGGAGCTCTACGACCTCGACATCGACGGGGCCAACGAGGAGCAGGAATCCGAGGAGGAATGATGATCCTTCTGGCCGGAGGGGGTCCTCTCCGGCCATTTTCTCGTATTGTTGATTTTTCTGGACTTATATAAACAGAGAAACTCATTTTTGTTACATATTGCATATTTTAGTGCATGATATATTTAAATCAAAGCTTCCTATGAAGTCGATTGGATTAGAAATCCAAGTGATTCAGATGGATAACAAGATTATGACAATCGTGATCGTTGCCATCGTTGCAATCGCTGCAGTCGCGATCGTGTTCGTGGCCCTCAACAACAACGGGGGCAGCGGAGGCGGAAGCGACCCCGTCGTGGGAGACGAGGCGACAGTGGTGATCTACGGCAACGCCAACAACGATTCCTACATCAACAACGACGATGTGAAGTTCGTCCAGGACATCCTCGCCGGAAAGTTCGCATGGGACCGCTCCAAGAATCCCTTCGCGGATGCCAACAACGACGGACAGATCACATCCGCCGATGTCGACCAGATCAAGATGATCATCAACAACCAGGAAGGCAAGATCTACTACCTCAACTACTTCGGAGAGGCCCAGCAGATCTCCTACCCCCTGAAGAACAGGACCATCGCCGTGACATACTGGCAGCAGGCCGAGGCGGCAGCCATCCTTGGACAGTGGGACAACGTCAAGGTCGCCAACGCATACGTCACGCAGATCAAGAAGAACCAGTACCCCTGCGACGGCATCATCGAGGTCGGTACCACCGGAAGCAGCGCCAAGTCCGTGGACGACAACGGTGTCTCCGCCATGATCAAGGCCGGAGTCAACCTCATCCTCGCCACCCCCACATCCGCCGTCAAGACCGGATGCGAGAAGGTCATCGTCGACGGAGTTCAGGCGGATGCGATCTACCTTTGGCACATGGGTAACTCCTCCATCCCCACGATCCTTACCATGGGAATCATGTTCGACGAGGAGGAGAGGGCCGAGAAGTACGCCAAGTTCTGCTACGACCTCATCGATAAGGTCGAGGGCAAGCTGAAGGGACACGACAAGCTCGACATCATCGTCACAACGTTGTACGCCAACCAGGCATCCAGATCGGATATCACCGTCTGCTCCGGAGTTGGAAGGGAGGGTACCTGTACCGTCCTCCAGTACCTCGGTAACGTCTACAACAACTGGACCGGAATCAACGATTTCGGAATGGCATCCTATCAGAAGGACTGGTTCCTCGGAGAGGGCGACAAGTTCGATGTCAACTTCATGGTGTATTCGTCCGTCGACCAGTTTACCTACGACCAGGACAAGTTCAACGATTACTTCATGGACTTCATCAGTTACTTCAAGAACACCAAGGCCTACAACAACCACGGAATGATGGGAGCGCCCTACATCTTCGCAGGATACTCCGGATTCTCCATGATGATGTACGCGGCCTGGATGATGTACCCCGATCTCTTCACCCTCGAGGATGCGCAGAACACCCTCCAGACCTGGTTCGACACCTTCACCGTCGCCAAGGTCGATGTGAAGAACGACGCCGTCTGCTTCTACACCGGCGACGAGTACGAGACCCTGTACAAGGGCAAGTTCTGAGAACGTTCAGCTAAACCCCTTCCCTAAACCCTTTCCATGAAATGAAAGAGGGATCAGATGGCCGAACCAGATCCGGTGAACGATGCGGTGGACGCGTGGATAACGCGCGAGGATGTGCAGAGCGCCTCTTCAGAGGTGGACGATTATGGGAAGTACATCCGCAGGAAGTGGATATTCATCATCGGATGCATAGTGGCGGCCTTCCTTGCATCAGGATACTCGCTGAAGGTCGGTGCGTACGACATCGGGTATGCGGAGACCTATCAGACGATATGGGAGCACATCACCGGCAACATACGCCCGGGCAACGACGATTACGTCATCTGGGATCTGAAGCTGCCCAGGACCATCACGGCCATCCTCGCGGGTGTCGGCCTCGCCGCGGCGGGAGCCGTCATGCAGAGCATCCTCAGGAATCCTCTGGCTGATCCTTACACCACGGGTATCTCATCGGGGGCATCGTTCGGTGCGACCATCGCAATCGGTCTCGGACTGACCATCGGCTCCGCAGGATACGCCGTCATCGCCAACGCATTCGTCTTCGCTTTGATCCCGATGGGCGTAATCATGCTCGTATCGAAGATGCGCAACGCATCGCCGGGAACAATGATCATGGCCGGTATCGCGGTCATGTATGTCTTCAATGCGATGACGACGATGATCAAGCTGTTCGTGGACCCGGACAAGCTGTCCGCGATCTTCGAATGGTCCGTCGGTACCCTGGAGGGCACGAACTGGGACAACGTCCAGATCATGTTCGTCGTCGTCCTGGTCGGCGTGATCCTCCTGCAGCTGATAGCGAGGATGCTCAACGTCATCTCCACGGGGGACGAGAGCTCGAGGTCCATTGGCGTGGATGCGGAGAAGCTCAGGCTGATCGCATTGCTCATAGTGTCGCTGCTGGCTGCCGGGGTTGTAAGCTTCACGGGTCTCATCGGATTCGTGGGGCTGGTGTGCCCGCATATCGCAAGACTGGTGATCGGTTCCGACAACAGGTACCTCATACCTGCATCCGCCGCATTCGGAGCGGCGTTGCTTCTGGTCGCCGACGGGATAGGAAGATGGGTCATCTCCCCGTCCACGATACAGGTCGGAGTCATCACCGCGTTCATCGGTGCTCCGCTGTTCCTGTATCTGATAATCAAGAACAAGAAGGATGAGTGGTGACCATGGCCGGAGAGGAATTGGATTTCAGAAAGCCTATTCTGGAGGTCAGGGACCTGGCCTTCGGATACAATCCTGAAAGGACGGTCATACAGGACATATCGTTCACTCTGGACAAGCCCGGGTTCACTTGCATAGTGGGACCCAACGGTGTCGGCAAGTCCACGCTCATCAAGTGCATAAACGGGATAATCAGACCGACCAGGGGCGAGGTCAAGGTATACGGCAGGGATGTCTCCACGTTCAAGCTGAAGGAGCTGGCCAAGATCGTCGGATACGTGCCGGTGATGACAGGCAGCTACAACGTGATGACCGTCTTGGATGCCGTCATGATCGGAAGATACTCCCGTCAGAAGTGGAGGACCAGGCCCGAGGACATCATGGTCGCTCACAAGGCATTGGAAGCGATGGAGATAGATGACCTCGCCATGAGGAACTTCAACGAGCTGTCAGCTGGACAGCACCAGAAGGTGTCGCTGTCCAGAGGGTTGGTGCAGGAGCCGAAGCTGCTTCTACTTGACGAGCCCACTTCCAATCTCGACATCAGGCATCAGGTGTACGTGTCTGCGTTCCTCAAGCGCCTGTGCGACAAGACGGGCATGTCCGTGCTGATGATCAGCCATGATCTGAATCTGGCCGCAAAGTTCGCCGACAGGATCATCGTCATGGGTCCCCCTGGGACGATACACAGCATCGGCACTCCTCAGGAGGTCTTCACAGAGCAGACCATCAGGGATGTCTACAACGTCCGCTGCAAGGTCATAGACGACGAGGGCAAGCCGCACATCGTCCTTGAATACGTGATCTGATCGGGTCACTTGTTCCTGGGCCTCTTGAAATGCTTGGATGAGCTGGGCTTCTGATAGCAGACGGTGCCGCACTTCTCCTTGAACTCGCTGAATGGCATGGACGGATCCACGGTGAAGTACTCCACCTCCCTCTTCATCCTGTCCTTTAGCTGCTTGGCGAGGATCCCGAGGTCGAGCTGACCCATCTCCTGATCCAGCATGAGGTACACCTCCACCTTCGTGTCGTCGTGGATGATGCCGTCGTCCGAGAATATCTTGTAGGACGCGTATCTGATGCTGTGCTTGCCGCACACCTCGGACAGCATCGATCTGAACTCTATGACCGTGATGTCGGGCGCCGGCTTCCTGCGGAATCCGAACATAAACTCCGTTAAGCCTTGGAGACTATTAAACTCCGATTGATGGGCTCAGAGCTTCCTCTCGGTCACCATGCTCACGTAGGCGGGACGGATGATCTTGTTGGACGAGATCGTCTCCTCAAGGTGGTGCGCGCACCATCCGACGGACCTTGCCACTGCGAACATCGGTGTGTAGAGGTCCTCGGGGATGCCGAGCATGTCGTACACGAATCCGCTGTAGAGGTCGATGTTGGCGCAGATCGCCGATGCGTTGGGGTGCTTGGCCTATATGAGGGGCGGTGTGAGCTCCTCGATGAGCTCGTACATCCTGAACTCGGATTCGCGGCCTTTGTTGCTCGCCAGATCCTTCACGAACTTTTTCAGGATGACGGCACGGGGATCTGAAAGAGTGTACACGGCGTGTCCCATGCCGTAGACGAGCCCGGCACCGTCGAACACCTCCCCTTTCACGATCTTCGAGAGGTATTCGCGCATCTGGTCGGGGTCGTTGATGTCCTCCACGTTCTCCCTGATGTCCGAGATCATCTTGGACACCTTGTGGTTGGCACCGCCGTGCTTAGGTCCCTTCAGGGACATGAGCGCTGCGGAGATGACGGAATACGTGTCGGATCCGGCGGAGGAGACGACCCTTGCGGTGAACGTGGAGTTGTTCCCTCCTCCGTGCTCCATGTGCAGGACCAGCACCCTGTCGAGGGCCATGGCCTCCAGCTTGGTGTAGCTCCCGTTGGGGCGCAGCATGAGGAGTATGTTCTCGGCGATCGTGAGTTCCGGGTCCGGGTCCTTGATGTAGAGGGCCTCCCCCAATTCATAATGGGAGTATGCGCGGTACCCGTACACGGCCATCGCCGGCATCGAGGAGATGATGTTCATCACGTGTTCCAGATTGTCCTTCGGTGTGCTCATCGCAAGGTACTTGTCGTAAAGTGCCAGGTTCAGCACTCCGCGCGACAGCGTGTTCATGATGTCGAATCCGTTGTCCCTGAGGATGACCTGCCTGACGAATCCGTTGGGGAGCCCCATCTGGCCGTTCAGGAACGATCTGAATTCCCTGAGCTGTTCCTCGTTGGGGAGGTCGTTGAAAAGAAGGAGATAAGCGCATTTCTCGAAGAGACCCAGCTCGTTCTCGTTCATGCGGATGAGGTCGTTGACGTCGTACCCCCTGTAGAGCAGACGTCCCTCGCACGGCTCGGTCTTCCCGTTGTTGTTCACGGTGCCTTGGACCTTGGATATGTTGGTGATCCCGGCGACCACCCCTTTCCCGTTGCGGTCCCTGAGTCCTTTCTTGACGTCATGCTTGATGTAAAGCTCCGGAGATATGTCGCTGTCGTTGATACAGGCCTCCGACCTTTCCTGCAGGAATTCCTCGTATGTGCGCAAGATACCATCCTCTCGAAGAAGACACGATACTTCGTTCGTCTCTAACAACGTTTAGGACGTGGGTGTGCATATAAAATGGTTTAGTTTTGAACTGTGAGAATTGCTAAATAAACCGGCTCCGATGCGCGGTCTAGGGATGGTGAGGATGGCTGAGGTCGACCTTTCTGAATATATGGAGATGTCATCGGACAAGTTCAAGAGATGCTTCAAATATCTGGCGGAACCGTATCTCAAGGAGAAGGGTCTCAAGGTCTACCATATCCTTTTCATATACAACATCGGCAACCATCCTGGCACATCCCAGAAGCAGCTGAGGGCCCATCTTCCGTATGACAAGTCCAGGGTGTCCATGGTCATAACGGACCTGACCGACATGGACATGGTCGAGAACGTCAACGAGGGGAAGATCTCCAGCCTGTACCTGACGGACAGGGGGAAGGTCATCTACTCGGAGGTGAAGACGCTCGCGCTGGATTTCAAGAAGCGCCTGCTCAACGGCTTCACCGATGACGAGAGGGCCGTCCTTATCAGATGCATGGACAAGTTCGACAGGAACATGGATGTCATCTTGGACGAAGGCGACAGGTGGACCGCGGAAGGCCTGTGAGCCATTCCGATGGAATAACAAACATTACAAGCATTACAGTTTGCTGTTATTATATCAGTTCTTCATATTCATCTCGTTACTCGTCGTCGCCGGCATATTCTCGAAAAGGACATAATCGCCGTTGCGACAGAGGGGATGGAAGTATGAGGTTCGCACACATTTCTGACCTTCACCTGGGAAAGAGGCTGAAGGAGAGGTCGTTGGAAGAGGATCAGAGGCATATCCTGAAGGAGATCGTGAGGATCTGCACGGTGGAGAAGGTGGACGGTGTCCTGATCGCCGGGGACGTATTCGACGACGGCAACACGTTCACCAACGAGGCGTCCGCGATGCTTGATGATTTCCTGACGGAGCTTTCCGAGAGAGGTCTTCCCGTCTTCATGATCAGCGGGAACCACGATTCCATGGACAAGCTGAACTTCGGTTCGAGGATGTTGAGGAAGAGCGGTCTGTACATCTCCAGCGTGTTCTCCGGAAAGGCGGACAGGTATCCGCTGACGAAGGACGGGTAGACCGTCGACATCTATTTACTGCCTTTCATCAAGCCCGTCCACGTCAAGAGGGCCTACCCCGACGAGAGGATAGAGACGTACGAGGATGCGATCAGATGCGTCCTGGAGCATTCCGACCGTTCGGACAACAAGAAGATTATCGTGTCGCATCAGACGGTGCTCGGCGGAGGGGCGATGCCGGAGCTGTCCGATTCGGAGAGGGCGTTCATCGGCGGCAGCGAGTCCATCAACTCATCGGTCTACAGGGATTTCGACTATGTCGCATTGGGCCACATCCATTCCCCTATGAACATGGGTTCAGAGACGATCAGGTACTGCGGCGCTCCGCTGAAGTATGCGCTGTCCAGGAAGGAGAAGGACAAGTCCGTGACAATCATCGACATCGATGAAGATGTGAAGGTCAGCACCGTGCCGCTCAAGCCTTTGCATGATGTGAGGATTCTCAAAGGTCCTCTGGACAAGCTCATAGAGGAGGGTAAGAACGATCCCAACAGCGACGACTACATCGGTGTCCATCTGGAAGGATTCGAGATGAACCCGATGGAGAAGCTCAGGGAGGTGTACCCTAACGTTCTTGCCATGGAATATGTCAAGACCGGGGAGCAGTCAGGCTCGCTGATAGAGGACATGGACCTCGAGAAGCTGGATGCGGACGAGGAGTTCGAGAAGTACTTCAAGTCCAAGACAGGGGAGGAGATGACCGAATCCCAGAAGAAGCTGATCCATGACCTGTTCGAGGCCAACGGGGTGGTACTCTGAAGCCGCACAAGCTGATCATGTGTGCCTTTGGTCCGTACGCCGGCTGCCAGGAGATAGACTTCGATAAGTTCGGAGGCAGAGGCCTGTTCCTGATCACCGGAATGACCGGTGCCGGTAAGACCACGATCTTCGATGGGATCACATACGCATTGTACGGAGAGCTCAACGAGAGGGATCCCAACTCCGTCCGCAGCCATTTCGCGGACCCCAAGGACGAGTCGTATGTCCAATTGGATTTCACGCATGATGGGAAGGCATACAGGATCAGAAGATCCCCGAAGCAGACGAGGAAGAAGCTCAGAGGCACCGGCGAGACCACCGTCGGGGAATCTGTCACGCTCATGTTCGACGACAAGACCCTCACCGGAACCACGGCTAACAAGAAGATCGTCGAGATCATGGGCATTGGCGCGAACCAGTGGAAGCAGATCGCCATGCTCCCCCAGGGGAAGTTCAGGGAGCTCTTGACAGAGAGCACTATCGAACGTACCAAGACGCTGCGCACTCTGTTCAACACCGCAGCCATCGAGAGCTTCCAGAACGACCTGTCCGAAAAGGCCAAGGCGGTCCAGAAGGCGGTGGACGATGCAGAGCAGCGCATACTCGGATCCATGGACTCCATCGAGATGCCGGAGGGCAGCGAGCTCGCCAAGGAGCTGGAATCCAAGAAGGGTCTGGTGTACATAGATGAGGTCTATGGCATAATCTCCAGGCAGGACAGTTCGGACGACGACCTCTTGAAGGTCCTGAAGGACGAGTTCAATGGTATCCAGAATGAATGGGCCAATGTGAAGGCCGACAGGGACAATGCGAGCACCATCAACAGGAACCTCGACGAACTCGTAGCTAAGAGGAAGAGGCAGGGCGAGATGGATCTGGTGATGCCGGAGATCGATGCCAAGGAGCAGCGCTCCAAGGAGATCTCGGAGGCCGTCAAGGTCTTCAAGACTCCGCTGACCGACTGCAGGAGGGCGGATGCCCAGCTCAAGGAGCAGGTGAACCGCATCGCCGATGCGGAGGAGAGACTGAAGGTCGCCAAAGAGGCGCTGTCCGAAGCGGAGGAGACTCAGAAGGAAGCATCCAAGCAGGCCCCGAGGTCGAAGGAGATAGATATCGAGATACCGAAGCTCACGGAGATGAGAGGTGCCTACACAGAGATCTCCCTGTTGGAATCCAAGATCGCAGAGACCGAATCATCCAAGCATGATGCCGATTCGAGATTGGCGGAGGCCGAAGAGAAGCTCAAGGCGCACATCCAGAAGACTGATGAGTACAGGGCCTTCCTGAAGTCCCACGAGAACGATGATGCCAAGAAGAATTCATTGTTGACGCAGAAGCAGGAGATCTCGACCAGGCAGAGCGCCATCGAGAAGGTCCAGAAGGATCTATCCAAGCATGATAAGGAGTATTCGGTCAACACCGATCTCATAAAACGCAGGCAAGAGGCCGAAGCGGCGGCGACCGGCAAGTCCATGAAATTCACCGAGATGCAGAGAGCCTATTTCGCAGCATCCGCGGGCCGTCTGGCCGAAGGGCTGCAGGAAGGGGCCCCGTGCCCCGTGTGCGGTGCCGTCCATCACCTGAAACTGGCCGAAATGCAGGCCGGTGCACCTACCGACGAAGAGTTGGAGAGGCTGAAGGGAGAGGTCGACGACCTGGCAGCGAAGGCCGAGGAGGCCCGCAAGGACCAGACGGAATCGTCAACAAGGCTGAAGGGCATCCTGGACAACATAAAGACCAGGCTGGCCGACGAGCTCCAGATCGAGTTCACGGATGTCATATCCATCAAGAACGATATGATGGAGGCCTCCAAGACCAACAAGGCGACGATCAAAGCCATCGATGCCCAGATCAAGGAACTCGAGCCGTTCATCGCTCAGGTAGATAGCATCCGCGCAGAGTTCGATGACAGGGACAGGGTCAGGGACGAACTGACCGAGTCCAAGAATGAAGCGATAAAGGAATCCGTTTCGTTGGAAGCTCAGCTGGGGCAGCAGAGGTCGGAGTTGGAGAAGAAGCGCTCCGGATTGCAGTTCTCCTCACTTGAGGATCTCGATGCGGCCATCGAGGCCATGACCAAGGAGAAGCAGGAGATAGATTCGAGCATCGAGGCAGCCGACTAGGCCGTCGAATCCCATAGGGCCGAAGTGAGCAATCTGGAAGGAAAACTGGCAGCGGTCATCGGACAGAAGGCCGAGTTCGAGAAGGTCTCGGAAGATGCCCGCAGGATGTATTCCGAGCTGCTGTCCTCCAAGGACATCACCGAGGAGCGCGTCGGGGAACTTCTGGCATCCGAGCTGGAGATCGAGTCACTGGATTCCGAAGTGGCAGGATTCAGAGAAGAGTACAGGATGAATTCGGCCCTCATAGAGAAGCTGGCCGAGGACACGGCCGGCAAGGAGAAGGTCGATCTCACCGTGCTGGACGAGAGCCTTAAGGACCTGAAGACGAGGTCCGACAGCAAGAACTCTGAGATCTTTGCAGTGAACCAGCGCAAGTCCAAGAACGATGAAGCCAGGAAGAGCATCCGGAAAGGGATGGAGGAGTACGACAGTCTCGGCACCGAATCCAAGGACCTGAAGAAGCTCAACCAGGTGGTTTCCGGTCCGGAATACATCAGGCAGTCCTTCGAGGCCTACATCCAGGCACTGTACTTCAGACGCGTCCTCGCGTTCGCCAACCAGAGGTTCTCCAAGCTGACCGACGGCAGGTTCGAGCTCCAGATCCGTAACCCCGCCAAGGACGGGACGTCGAAGATAGGATTGGACATCGATGTCCTGGACAACTACACGGGCACCACCCGCAAGGCGGACACTCTGTCGGGAGGGGAGTCGTTCAAGGCCGCACTGTCGCTGGCCCTTGGTCTGTCGGATGCGATCCAGACGATGAACGGCGGCATCCACATCGACACCCTGTTCGTGGACGAGGGATTCGGATCCCTCGACCCTGAATCGCTGGCGATGGCCATCGAGGTCCTTCACGACCTGTCGGACGGCAACGCCCTGATAGGCATAATCTCGCATGTGGACGAGCTGAAATCCGAGATAGATAGGAAGATCGTGGTCTCCCACATCGACGGCGGTCTGAAGGGCAGCAAGGCGGATGTGACCATCGATTGATCGCGGTCCGGAGGGATCCGGGCCCATCCCCTTCATTTCAGCATGCTGGACGGCCGACTTTAACGGCGTTGGTAAACTTTGCCGTATCGGATGCCAGTCAACGGTAAATACAGGTTCTGTATCCGAGGCGCATGGTTTCCAAGAGACGGATCGAAGAGAGCAAGATGCTGCTGGAGTCCGAGAAGGCCATGTCCAACATGATGGACGACGACCGTTCCCACCGCGTCTGCCCGGTATGCGCGATCATGACCTGTCTGAAGAGATGTCCGAAGTGCGGGTCGGACACCATGGAGACGGAATGAACTTTTTCGACCTGTTTTAGGGCCTAATTTTTAGTCATTTCTAAAACAAATTTAGTTTTCCTACCATCGATTTAAATAAATATCGGTATAGTTAATGCTGTTAATGAGGTTACTAAAATGCCAATAGTCAAAGAAGCAGACTGTGTCGCATGCGGAGCTTGCGCAGACGCTTGCCCCTCTTCAGCAATCACCATCGGAGACATCGCCGTCATCAACGCTGACGCCTGTGTCGACTGCGGTGCATGCATCGATGAGTGCCCTGCCGGCGCCATCGAGTGATACGGAACGTTCCGCCCCCCGGATGTTCTGAAACCTCTTAAATCCCCTTTTTCAAGATTTGGAATCCGAACCGCGTGCCGATGGGCACTGTGCTCGAAAGGATCAGTAGTCGTGATCCTCGATTATCCTGAGGAAGTTCTGGAAGATCTCCACTCCGTGCTCGGTGTTCTCGACCTCCGGATGGAACTGGACACCCCAGATGGGCCTGTCCCTGCAACGGACCGCCTCGTTCGGGCACGAATCCGAATGGGCGATGACATCGAAGCCTTCGGGAACGGCCTTCACCTCGTCGTTGTGCGAGGCCCATACCGTGAACTCGTCCGGTAGCCCTTTGAAAAGATCGTCATGGTCATCCACCTTGAGCGGGACCGCACCGAACTCGGGTGTGGAACCGGGGCCCAGGGTGCCTCCGAAGTGCTCGCAGAGGAACTGCATCCCTGCGCACACTCCGAGTATCGGGAAATCCGCCTTGTCAAGGTATTCCCCGTTGTTGCCCATGGCTGCGGCCTCCGTCGCGACGTTGGGAGCACCTCCGGACAGGACCAGTCCGTCCAGGTCCTTCAGCTCATCGAACGGCGTGGTGTTGGGCACGATCTTGGTGTCCACCTTGAGGTATCTCAACACGCGCCACTCGCGGTGCGTCCATTGGCTTCCATTGTCTATGACGTAGACTTTCATCGGAATCTCGATGATTGGTATTCGATAAAAAATGTAGGTATCAACAAGGGATGGGGGTGACCCCCATCGGTTCACTCCCATTCGATGGTCGCGGGAGGCTTGTTGGTGATGTCGTACACGACACGGTTGACGGATTGTTTCATGGTGTTCGTGATGCGCTGCGAGATCGCATCGAGCACATCCAGCGGGATCCTGGAGTACGTGGCCGTCATCCCGTCGATAGAGGATACTGCACGTATCGCGATGGTCCTTCCGTAGGCCCTCCTGTCGCCCTGGACACCGACCGATTTGGAAGGCAGCAGCACAGCGAAGTACTGCCAGGGGAGGTCCATCTTGCCTGCATCAGCTGCCTTTTTGATCTCGTCTTCGACGATGTAGCATGCCTCGCGGACGATCTCGATGTTCTCGGGTGTGACCTCGCCAAGGCATCTGACTGCAAGTGCGGGGCCGGGGAACGGCTGCCTCTCGGATGCGGCGACGTTGAGCATCCTGGCCAGGTCTCTGACCTCGTCCTTGTAGAGGTCCCTCAGAGGTTCATACAGGGACATGCCCATCTCCTTGGGGAGTCCTCCGACGTTGTGGTGCGACTTGATGGTGTCGCGGACCCCGTCCCCGGACTCGATCCAGTCGGGAGCGATGGTACCCTGGATGAGGAACTCGGCTCCGTACTCCTTCGCCCTCCTCTCGAAGACGCGGATGAACTTCTCGCCGATGATCTTCCTCTTGGCCTCCGGGTCGGTGACGCTCTTCAGGGCGGTGAAGAACTCCTCGGATGCATCCTCGATGACGTAGTTGAAGCCCATGGACTTGAACATGGCCTCGACCTCCTCGGTCTCGCCCTTCCTCATCAGACCGTTGTCCACATAGACTGCCAGAAGCCTGTCTCCGATCGCCTTCTGGACCAGTGCCGCAGCGACCATGGAATCCACTCCTCCGGAGCAGGCTATGATCGCCTTGCCTGTGATCTTGGACTTCGTGTCCTCGATAGTGTCGTTGATGAAGTCCTCAGCACCCAGCATCGGCCTTCACCTTCTCGGAATCAGCTATGACCTTGTCGGCCTGCTCCTTCCTGTAATCAGCGAGCTTAGATCTCAGCGAAGCGTCCGAGATCGCCAGCATCTCCACCGCAAGGGTGGCTGCGTTGTCCCCGCGGTTCATACCAACAGCTGCGACCGGGATCCCCGGGGGCATCTGGACGATCGAGAGCAGAGCATCGAAGTTGATCTCTCCGCTGACCGGGACGCCGATGACGGGCTTGGTCGTGAACGAGGCGATCACTCCGGGAAGCGCTGCCGAGAGGCCGGCGATGGCGATGAAAACATCCGCATCGCTCTTGGTCACCAGCTCCTCGACCCTGTGCGGGGTCCTGTGGGCCGATGCCACGTCGATGTCGAAGCTGACATCGAATTTCTTCAGGATGCTGATGGCCTTCTCTGCGACCGGAAGGTCGCTTTTACTTCCCATTATGATGGAGACTTTGGACATTATTTTCCCTTACTTACTAATTGGATAAAAAATGTGATATGCTACGTCCTGCGGGCCCCCTTTTCAGGGCGGTCTAAGGTATTGATACCGGTAAGCGCAGGTCTGCAACTTGTTTTTAACCGTCATCGGGATACCCTGGACGGATCCTATGGCAGAGAAGGTCTTGGTGACAGGCGGCGCAGGTTTCATACCATCGCATTTGGAGGACATACTGGTCGAGAAGGGATATGACGTCACGGCAGTGGACATCATCGATAGGGGCAGCTGCTCCAACATCGCACATCTCCTCGACCTGCCCAACTTCCATTACATCCAGGCCGACGTCACCGATGTCGATGCCATGGTCAGAGCATCCGAGGGGATGGACTTCGTCTATCACATGGCGGCCAACTCCGATATCAGGAACGGCGGAAAGGATCCGAACATCGATCACATGAAGACCTTCCAGACCACACGCTCCGTGCTGGAGGCCATGAGGATCAACGGTATTGGGAACATGTTCTTCTCATCCACCTCTGCAGTGTACGGGGACAGGAAGGGACTGCTCGACGAGATGACCGGAGGGTTGCAGCCCATCTCCTACTACGGCGCATGCAAGCTTGCATCGGAATCGCTGATCTCCGCCTATTCCTACATGAACGATTTCAATGCGCTCATCCTCAGGTTCCCCAACGTGATCGGCCCCCGTCTCACGCACGGCGTCATCTTCGATTTCATCGGGAAGCTCAAGAGGGATCCGAAGAAGCTGCAGATCCTCGGCGACGGGAAGCAGAACAAGCAGTACGTCTACGTTCTGGACCTTGCAAGGGGCATCTACGATTTCTCCGAGAGGATCGAGGACGGCGTCAATCAGTACAACGTGTCCACGGAGTCCTTCACCGATGTGAACGCCATCGCCGATCTGGTATGCGAGAGGATGGGCCTGGACCCGGAATACGAGTACACCGGCGGTTCCACCGGATGGAAGGGGGATGTGTCCTCGTTCGCTTACGATGTGTCGAAGGCGAAGGCGAGAGGATGGAAGTACGAGTTCGATTCGACCGGATCCGTCAGAGAGACCCTGAGGGTCCTGGACCTGGATTCGATCCCGCTGTACTGAGTCACTCTTCCAGCACTTTATTGAAAACCGCGAGAAGGTCATCGGTCACCTTGTGGACGTTGTACGTCTCAGAGACCTCCCTGGCCTTCCTGGCGAGCTCGTGTCTGAGACCGTCGTCGTCGAGCAGCCTGTTCATAGCTTCGGCCAGCTCCTTTGAGTCCCTGCATCTGACCTTGATGCCTCCGTCCTGGACCGTGTAAGGGAGCCCGTCCGCATCGCTGTGGATGATCGGGCGTCCATAGGTCATCGCTTCGATGGCGACGGTGGGGCACGAGTCGTGTATCGACGGCATGACGTTGAACCTGCATGTGCTCTGGAGCCTGAACTTCTCCTCCTCGGAGACGTAGCCCTTCATCTCGATCCTGTCCCACAGGTCGTACTTGGTGATGAGCTTCCTGATGTTCTCCTCCTCCGGGCCTTTCCCGCAGAGGACGAGCTTGTAGTCCACGTCCTTCATGGCCTCGATGAGATACTCCAGGCCCTTGACCTTGACCAGCCTTCCCAGCGAGAGGATGAAGTCCCCCTCGGGGCAGTCCTCGATCACCGGGTACTTGTCCATGCAGACGTTCACCACGTCTATCTTGTCGTTCGGTATTCCGTGGTCGAGCATCGCCTGGCGGTGGTATTCCGTGACGATGATGATGTGGTCGTAGGTCTTCAGCGTCCTGACGAACATCTCGTCGTTCAGCTTGGACGGGACCCTCTGCCATCCTACGCCCTCCCCCCAGGTGTTGTGGCAGGTGTAGATCTTCTTCCCCTTGTAGGCCCTCATGGCCTTGTTGTAGGACGGCGCCCATCTGTAGTTGCAGTTGACGATGTCGGCGTCCAGCTCTTCCAACGCTTCCAATACGCCCTTCGAGGAGATGTACGGGGGGTTGTACACATTGTACAGACGGGACGGGAGCCTCTTGATGTGGTATCCGTCCGGGGATTCTTCCTCCAATTTTGTGTCAGGCAATTGACCTGTGAGGATGGTGACGTCATGCCCTCTGGAGGCCAGCTCTTTGGCGAGCTTGTGCATCCTGTGCTCGATGCCTCCCATGTACGGGTAGAAGAACGGGTTGACGTCTACGATCTTGATCGGAATCCCTCGCTGAGGATACGGATGCGTTTCTCAGATATATCCATAGGTGGCTTCGGTGGCGGAAATAGGCCTTGGTCTCGGGCCTCAGGATGTACAGCAGGACGATGAGGTTGAACGGAACTGCAATCAGGGACAGCGGAGTCAGGAGGAACGTGGATGCCAATTCCACGACGATGAGAAGGAAGAGGACCGTCACTCCGATGTACCATGCGAGCTTCCATCCGTCCCAGAAACCTCCTGCCATCGCCACGTTCGCAGTCCCGATCCCTATGAACAGGAGCCCTGCGGCCTCCTTGGTCAGGTCGTACTCCGCGAGGATTTCGGGCAGTTTTCCCATGGCCAGCAGTGTGCCTGTCACGAGTGCGCTGATTCCCACCCCGAAGATGAGGATCGCGAATATCGTTATCAACAAGGGGCGTTTGCTGTTGCCGGCCATACGACTTGACAGGAGTCGGTGTATAAAAGATGCAAGGGGTGAGACGGTGGGCACAGGTCCCAGCGCCGGCCTGACTGAATTTTAATTTTGATGGAACCGAGCTTAAGATGTCGTTCCGTGAAAGTACAGGGTCTTATGGCTCCCGTCTCGGAGGAATCACTCTGTACCTCGGATAATAAACTATCGGCACAAGACTCGGAGCGTTCACGAATCAGATGGAAGTTGTAAGAGAGAATGTAGGTGAAGGTTAGTGGTGTAGGTGCAGGGGGTCGGCGCCCCCTGTTGTTGACTTGGCTATAGGGTTTTCAGAATGCTGGTTCGAACCTCATCTCAAGGGGCTGTCCGCAGATCATGCACCTGGAGAATGGGTTCAACTCATCATTCATTGTTCCGCAATATTTACAAATGCATCCCATGATTGGACGAAGGTTTTCTCACTATTTATTCTGGTCTAAAGGTAGGAACTTAACTTCCAAAACTTATCTTCGGGGACGGTTTCTCAGTCGTCTTCCTCGACGTCGTCATCCTCGAAAACGGCCTGTTTTTTGCCGTCGTTGGACGGCGGCACGTAGTCCGGCTGGGCCTCGGGCCTGTCGGAAGGATACTCCTCCTGGAATGTCCTCTTGTAGTCCTCATCGGAGACTATCTTGCCTGACGGGAACTTGTATAGGGTCATGTTATCGTAGTATCAGAATGAAAAGAACAGAGGGTTTGTCCCTCCGTGAGATGTTTTCCGCTTTCAGAGAACGGTGGAGGCGATGCACTCGATCTCCGCGATCCCGGGGATGCTGCGGAGGGATTCCTCGAGCTTGCTTCCGATCTCTGCATCGGTGTCATCGACGACGAAACCGGCGGTGATCTTCATGAGACCGAATGCAACGGGGTTGATCTTGGTCTCTGTGATCTGGATGCCTGCAGGGATGAGGGTGGGCAATTTCTCGATGATTGCATTGAGGTCCACATCGGTTCCCTCGGGCATAAGGTCGTATCCTGCAACAATCTGTCCCATTTCAACACCTCATGGTCCGATGAATCCGCATTTCTTGCACTCGTAAGGAACGCTCTGGTCGCGGCACTGGTCGCACCTTCCGATCTCGTAGTCCCCGCACTTGGGGCACTTGAAGAAAGTGTTGCCATGGCCGATGAGCCTCTTTCCACATGAAGAGCATATTTTGTCAGCTGCCATGTATTGTGCGATAATATAGGTTATATAAAAGAGGATGGGTACGCGTTTTTCCGCCCCCAAAAGGGCTGTCAGATGCCTTGACGGACGTCGCCATCATTCAAATACGGACAGCCCATGGGTGCACCCATGAGAATCCAAGCAGACTGCGTATCGTGCCTGATGAGGCGCATACTCTTCCAATCCAGGCTGGTCGAGGGATCCGACGAGAGGGCCTCCGTGGAGGATTCGCTGAAGGCCCTGGCACAGGAGTTCGACTACGGGAGGAAATCGGTGGACATCGCCACCGAGGTCCACAGGGCGTCGTACGCCGTCCTGGGAAGGGATCCGTACCACGACCTGAAGGTCCGTGCGGACGAGGTCGCAGGGGGATTCATGGATCTGGCACAGGGTTTTGTGAATGATTCTGACGACAAGCTGAGGGCGTCCCTCATGGTAGCGGTCATCGGGAACATCATGGACTTCGGATCCACCGGGGGGATAGACGACCCGGAGACCTTCAGGTCCATGTTCCAGGACCTGATGGACCAGGGGCTCGGAAGGGACGATTCCGACAGGATCGAAGCGGTCCTCGACAGGCCCGGGACGATAGTCTACATGTTCGACAACTGCGGCGAATCGCAGCTCGACAAGATCCTGATAAGGTACCTCCGCTCCCGCGGCAAGCGCATCGTGGGGATTGTCCGCGGCGAGCCGATCCTCAACGATGTCACCGAGGAGGATGCTATCCGCTCTGGATTGGACAGGGAGCTGGACCTCCTGCTGACCACGGGAACGTTCTACGTGGGGATAGACTGGAGGGACGTCCCCGAGGGCGTCATGAGGGAGATAGAGGGAAGCGATATGATCATAGCCAAGGGCATGGGCAACTACGAATCTTTATCGGATGAGGACCTACCAGTGCCCGTGGTGCACGTCCTGAGGACCAAGTGCGGACCGGTCGCCGATTCGATGGGTCTGCCGCTCAATCAGAACGTAGTGTACGTAAGGGGATGACTCGATGAAGGTAAGACAGGCCATAGTCATGGTCGGAGGGATGGGGACGCGTCTCCGCCCTCTGACGGAGAACAAACCGAAACCCATGCTCTCGGTGGCGGACAAGCCGTGCATATGGTATCTCATGAGGTCCCTGGCAAGGGCCGGGATCGAGGAGGTCATCCTCGCCTGCGGCTATAAGCCCGGCATGATGGAATCCCTCGGGGACGGCAGCGACCTGGGGATAAGGATAGTCTACTCCTACGAGGACGAGCCCCTGGGCACCGCGGGAGCGATAAAGAACGTCGATTCCAAGCTCGACGATGTCTTCGTCGCCGCGAACGGTGACATCTTCGCCGACATCGATGTCAGGGAGGAGATCGAGGAGCATCTTTCGACGGATGCCACCGTGACCATCGCATTGACTCCCGTGGAGAACCCCTGCGAGTTCGGGATCGCCCGTGTCGACGAGGAGGGCAGGATCCTGGAGTTCAAGGAGAAGCCCAAGCCGGAGGAGGTGTTCTCCAACCTGATCAACGCAGGTATCTACGTCGTGAACAAGTCCGTGCTGGACCGCGTTCCTGCCGGCAAGGCATACGACTTCTCTAAGGAGCTGGTCGGTGTCCTGATGCAGGAGGGCAAGCGCATCCAGTCCTACAGGCTCAACGGGACATGGATGGACGTCGGACGTCCGCATGATCTTCTGGAGGCCAATCTGACGGTGGCCGAGCGCGAGTACAGGCTGCAGAGGTTCGATTCCGCAGTGGAATGCTGCACCAGGGACCAGTTCTACCTCGGGCCCGGGGCGAGCATAGCCAATTCCTCGACGACGAAGACCGTCATTTCGAAAGGATCGAAGGTCGTGGATTCCAACCTCAGCAGGGTCCTGGCCCTGAACGACTGCGACATCAGGGGTGCGAAGATAGTCAATTCCATCCTCGGGGACGGATGCGTCGTGAAGAAGGGCGCGGAGATATCCAACGCTGTCCTTGCGGACGGCACCGTCGTCGAAGAGGGTCAGAAGATCGAGGGAGACAGGAAGGTCTGATCCGCAGGATCACTTCTTCTTGGTCTTCTTCTCGAGGACTATCTCTTTGTACAGCTTGTCCAGGCTCTCCGCCGTGCTCTGTATGGAATACAGCTCGGCGGTCTCCCTGGCGCCTTTCTTCAATTCATCTATGTGCTCGAGACCCTGGCGGATGACCCTCTCGCAGTCGTCCTCCGTGGTCTCGAAGAGATAACCGTTGTAGCCGTCCTTGATGACGTCGGTGAAAGCGCGCCCGTTGGCGCACAGCGCAGGGATCTCGCATGCCATGGCCTCCAAAGTGGTCAGGCCCTGCGTCTCGAACTTGGATGCGGTTATGAAGATGTCCGCGCATGAGTAGTACGATATGAGCTCGTCATCGGGGACGAATCCCGCGAAGACGACCTTGTCGGATACGCCCTCATCGATCGCGAGCTGCCTCCACTCCTTGTCCATCGGGCCTTTTCCGCAGACGAGCAGCGCGACATCGTCGTCGAACCTCTTCATGGTGGTGATCAGAAGGTCCACCTTCTTCTCGAAGGACATGCGCCCGACGGTGATGAGCACCTTCTTGCCTTCGAGGCCGTGCCTCTTCCTGATCTCGTCGCCCCTGTCGTCCTTCTTGAAGCGGTCGATGTCGACACCGACGGGGATGACCTCCATCCTCTTGGGCTTCACGCCCATCGCCAGCAGCTCCCTCTCGATGGGAGGGGTGGGGACTATGAGGGCGTTGGGTCTCTTCAGCTCCTGGCGCAGATAGAACTTCACGAACCATTCGATGAACCTGCGGGGGAGCTTGATAGGGGAATACTGGTAAGCGACCTCGTTGACCATGGTCACGAACGTCTGCACGGTGGGGATGCCGGTGAAGTGCGAAGTCACCAGCCCTTTGAGGGTCATCACGGTGCATCCGTGCATGTGGATGATGTCCGGATCCAGCCCCTTGATGATCTTGAGGTTGTTGTGCCTGAACGTGGGCAGGAAGTATCCCTCGTAGGATTTGAACGGTCTCGCTTTGACGTAGTAGATGCCCTCCTCGCGGTCCTTCTCTCCCGGATCGGGGGCGATTATGAAGACCTCGTGCCCCATCCTTTCCAAGCACTGTCTTGTGGTGAGCACCTGCGTGGCGACCCCGTCCCTTGTGGGGAAGTAGCTGTCGGTGACTATGGCGATCCTCATTCCTCTTCCTCCGGGGATTCGGTGGCGTACTTCTTGGACCTCTTGTACGACACGACCGCGCTGACTCCGATGACTATCAGGATGGCGATGAGCATCACGGTCCTCGATGTCCCGGTGTCGAAGAAGGATATCATCGAGTGTCCCATGAGCATGATGAAGCCGTACTTGATCACGTATCCGACGATGAGCCAGAATATGCATTTCCTGACGTCCCATCTCTTCCTCATGGCCGCCATGAATGCGCCGACGAACGGCACCATGGGCGCTATGCGGTTGATCAGCATGACCTTCTCGTCGCTGACCACCAGGAAGTTGATGTACTTCTTCAGGGCCTTGTCCACTCTCTTCGGCAGCCCCGTCTTGCATACCACAGTATACAGCAGGAACACCCCGGCCATCTCGCCGAGGAATCCGAAGAGCAGCACCTCCCCTGCGAACGTCAGCGAATTGTTGGCGCCTATGGCAAGGATGAAGAACAGTTCCGGCAACGTGGGGATGAGCAGAGCGTCCAGCATGAACAGCAGGAAGATGCAGACGAGGATCCCTTGGTCACCCAGACCTGCGAAAAGCTCGAAGAGGACGTCACCTACTCCCATGTTACTCCGGCTTTGGGATACTTTCCAACGTTATAATGGGATAGCATAGTACGCCAGTGCGGACGAAGGATGTCTATCTGTTCTGGACCGAGATGGTCAGGAAGGAGGGCGACATAGACTGCGGATTGTTTATATGCAGATGAAAAAGGGGAACAATCCACCGCACCTCTTTATTAATAATAATGTGATGGATGCCACAGAAGGGAGGGCCCGTGCGTTCGAGTGTGGGTCCGGATGGGAAGTATTTAGATGACAGACGCAATTACAAGATTGCTGCCGGAGCACATAATGGAGGCTCTGGAGATCGACGTCCCCGATCAGAGACCTGCGGAGACGATCTGTCTTTACAATTTCGAGGCATCCAACATCGCTGCCGACACCGTGTCGACATACGTGTTCGCACGCACCACCACTCAGGTCCACACCATCGTGGACAGGGTCGTGCCGGCATGGGTCAAGGAGGATGTGGACGTTATAATCATGTCGTACTCCGGCAACAGCCCGGAGATCGACGAGGTATACACTGGTGCGAGGATGAAGGGATGTAGGATGCACTGCATCACATCCGGAGGGCACCTGAAGGACCTGTGCGACAGGGACCATGACGTGAACCTGATCCTGATCCCGGAGGGCATGTCCAATTGGGACGCTACGGGATACGAGATCGGCGCCCTGGTCAGGCTGTACGAGGCCATGGGCATATCCGGCATCCAGAAGTCCGTCGAGGACGAGATGCAGTCCATCAAGGAATACAGGGACGCCATCTGGGATTCGGAGCAGGTGAAGAGGCTCGCCCTGCAGATAAGGGGAAGGATCCCCGTCATCTACTGCACCGGGGAGCTCCGCGCCGTCCATAAGAGATGGAAGATGCTCATCAACGACGAGATCGGCAGCCTCGCCTTCTCCGGGGAGTACCCCGAGTTCAACCACAACGAGCTGGTCAGCTGGACGGACAGGGATTCGGACACATCCGATTTCATCATCATCGTCTTCAGGATCGACACAGGATCGGATCTCCTGAACCGCATCCTGAACACATCCACCGACCTGCTCAGGGAGCACAGGCTGAAGGTCAGGATCATAGACGTGGCCGGCGGACTGGTCGAGAGGAGCATACGCGGAGTGATATTCGCGGACGCTGTCGCCAACTATCTGATGGAGGCTGAGTGAGATGGGATCCGATTCCGCATTGGAACAGCTCCACGGCATCATCGACAACATGGAGTACGCCCTCGGCAGGGACGTGGACGTCAACGGATTGGAAATCGACAGTATCATGATGTGTGCCATGGGCGGATCCGCGATCTCGGCCAACATCATAGCCGACTGCTGCTCGACATACGTCAAGATCCCGATTAGCGTCAACCGTTCTCCCCTTATTCCCAAGTGGGTCGGGGCCAAGACGTTGGTCATCATTTCGAGTTATTCAGGCAACACCGACGAGACCATCGAGATGTACCGCAGGGCCAAGGCCCAGAATGCGCCGATAGTCATAATCACCGCCGGAGGGAAGCTCAAGGAGATAGCGGAGCAGGACAACTGCCCGATCATGCTGCTTCCCCAGGGGCTGCAGCCCAGGTTCTCCATCGGATACATGATCGGATACATAGCCGCGGTCATGTCCGCGGTGGGATTCCCGGAGTTCTCCAGGAGGATAATGTCCATACTGGACTCCCTCAGGAACTACAGGAACTTCCTGGAGGCCCCCGGTTCGGTGGCATACCTCCTTGCGGACAAGTACAAGGACTGCATGCCCGTGGTCTGCACCGAGAACAAGTTCAAATCCGTGTCTCTTAGGTGGAAGGGCCAGTTCAACGAGAACTCCAAGCTCATCGCGTTCAACAGCGCCCTGTCGGAGTTCAACTACTGCGAGGCAAACCCCTGGTCGAAGTACAAGGGCAACAAGATGAGGCTCATCGTCCTCGTCGGGGAGAACGACCTCTCCGAGGGAGGGGTCGTCAAGAGGGCGGTCAAGAACATCGAGACCCTCCGCTTCCCATTCGACCTGGTCGCCGTCAGCGGCTCGTCGCACGAGGAGAGGGTGTTCCGCGCCCTCATACTCGGGGATTACGTCTCGGTCTACATCGCGGAGATGAGGGGCATCGATGCTTCCGACATCTCCGTCATAACCGAGCTCAAGAACAGGATCCGCAACGTGTGATCCCGGAGCAAAGGAGGAATACTGCATATGAAGATGTTCGGCACGAACGGCATTCGCGGGGAATCCAACGGATATCTCGACTGCGAACTAGCCCTCAAGATTGGAAAGTCCATAGTAACCGTCCTGGGCCCTGGCCCCATAGCCATAGCCATGGATACACGCGTATCCTCGGACATGATCCGCTCTGCGGTGTCCGCAGGAATGATGTCCATGGGCGCAGACGTCCACAACCTGGGGATGATCCCCACGCCCGCCCTCCAGTACTACGTCAAGACGCACGAGGAGGTCACCGGCGGTGTGATGATAACAGCATCCCACAACCCGCCGGAGTTCAACGGCATCAAGTGCGTGTCCGGGGACGGGACCGAATGCAAGCCCGAGGAGGAGGCGGCCATCGAGGACGCTTATGAGAGGGATCTGAAGGTCGTTCCGTGGCAGGAGATAGGCCATGAGGTCATCGTCGACGACGCAGGGGAGAGGTACATCGATGCCGTCGTTTCCAAGGTGGATGTCGACCTGATCAGGAAGGCGAAGCTGAAGGTCTGTCTGGACTGCGCCAACGGCGCCTCCGTGGAAACATCCCCGCTGCTGCTGAAGAAGCTCGGCGTGGAAGCCGTGGTAATCAACGGGCAGCCTGACGGGATGTTCCCAGGCCATTACAGCGAGCCCGTCGAGGAGAACCTCGCAGAGCTGAAGGAGAGGGTCGTGAAGGAGTCCGCGGACCTCGGATTCGCGCACGACGGCGATGCTGACAGGTGCATATTCGTCTCGGACAAGGGCAAGTACCTTCCCGGGGACTACAGCCTCGCGATACTGTCTAAGCTGCAGATACAGCACGGCGAGGGCAAGAAGCTCATCGTAACTCCAGTGTCCACATCGGCCATGGTCGAGGAGCTTGTTTGCTCCCTCGGAGCCGATCTCACGTACACAGCGGTGGGTTCCCCTATAGTTGCCCGCAGGATGATCGCCGATGGTTCTCCCATGGGAGGGGAGGACAACGGAGGGCTGATCTTCGCGGACCACCAGTACTGCCGCGATGGTGCCATGACTGCGGCGAGGATGATCGAGGCCGTCGCCAGGTACGGAAGCCTGCAGGCTATGGTGGACGAGCTTCCCAAATACGTCACGATCAAGGCAGCGGCCCGCTGCGACAACGACAAGAAGGAGATCCTCGTCGAGAGGATCGCTGCGAATCATCCCTCAGAGAAGATGGACAGGACCGACGGTCTGAAGATAATCTTCGACGACGGTTGGGTGCTTCTGCGCCCGTCCGGAACGGAACCCAAGTTCAGGATCTACTCCGAATCCAAGGATGCGGATGTCGCAAAGAGGAGATCCGATCAGTTCGTCGGTGAGGTCGCAGACATCCTGAAGTCGCTTTGATCGAATCCATTAGGGATGGGATCGTCCCTTCAGCATGCCGTTCAGTTCGGCGGCATCGAAGGAGACATCCATCCCTCCGTCGTTCCGCAGAGCGTCTGCCAATGCGCAGGTGAACAGCGGATAGTGCTCTACACCATCGTCATCCACGTAGATGTCAGTGAACTCGAACTTGATCCTCCGCTTGACGCTGTAGTTTTCCTTGATCGAACGGAGTGACCTGGCGCGGTTGTTGTGCCGGATTTGATCTCCATGGCGGTCACATTGTTGCCGATGTCCACTATGAAGTCTATCTCGAGATGTCCGTTGTCGAAGAAGTACGGGGTGTAACCGCAGCAGACAAGGCATGAAGCAACCCTGTTCTCCATGATGGCTCCCTTGTTCACCCTCCCGTCCTGTAAAAAATTCAATTTCTTTAATTTTTATCATGATAAAAATTTCAATATCATAATTTTCACTAGGATAAGATGAAGGTCGGAATGATGCAGATGCATTTTCCTTGAATTCGATCGGACTGTGCGGATACATCACTGGATGCACTTCCGTTGATAACCGTCCCATAAACGTTTATAATCGCGCGGACGTGCAAGGTCTGATGACAGCACGTCGGGACGAAAGTCCGTGATGTGCTGCGATAACACTCAAAGGTGAACACATGGAGAAAGCAAAGAAGATCTGGCTGGACGGCAACATCGTCAACTGGGAGGACGCCAAGGTTCATGTCCTCTGTCACGCGCTCAACTACGGTACCGGAGTTTTCGAGGGTATCAGGGTCTACAACACACCCAAGGGCGCTGCGGTCTTCAGGCTCAAGGACCACATCAAGAGACTCATGGACGGATGCAAGATCATGGGCATCGAGCCCAAGGTCAACGGCAAGATGATGACCGCAGAGGACATCATCGAGGCCCACAAGACGATCATCAGGGAGAACCAGAAGCTCGGTTTCACCACCGACTACATCAAGCCCACGGTCTTCCTCTCCGGAGAGGAGGTTGGACTCAACCCCACGAAGGTCCCCTCGTCCCTCTCCATCTGCTGTGTCTACATGGGATCCTATCTCGGAGAGGACGCCAGCGCAGGCGCGAAGCTCATCACGTCCTCCTGGCACAGGCCTGACAACCTCTGCGCTCCCGCAGGTGCCAAGGTCAACGGAACCTATGTCACATCCACCCTCGCCAAGAGGGAGGCGCTCCGCCAGGGTGCAGACGAAGCAGTCATGCTCAACTCCGACGGACACGTCGCAGAGTGTACCGGAGAGAACATCTTCATCTATCGCAAGGGAGTCATCTACACCCCCGCGGTCTCCGAGTGCATCCTCGAGGGAATCACTAGGGACTCCATCATAAAGGTCGCAAGGGACCTCGGGTACACCGTCATCGAGAAGGACATCACAAGGTCCGAGCTCATCTCCGCCGACGAGGTCTGGATGACCGGAACCGCAGCTGAGATCGGCCCCGTCACCATGATCGACGGCAGGGTCATCGGCGACGGAAAGGTCGGAAAGGTCTCCACCGAGATCCACAAGAAGTTCGTCGAGATCGCAACAGGCAAGGACCCCAAGTACGACGCCTGGCTCGACTACGTCAACTGAAACCTTTCAGCCCCCTCCGGGGGCATCAACATTTATAGTGATACCATGGCAGGAACCTGTACAGTAGTGATCCCCACGTTCAACGAAGAAGGCAACATCGCCAACATGGCGAAGACCCTCAGGGAGCTCTATCCCGATTTCTAGGTCGTCTTCATGGACGACAACTCCAAGGACAGATCGAAGGAGCTCATAGAGGCCTTGGGCGACCCTAAGGTCAGGATCGTCGTGAGGGACCCTCAGGACAGGGGGCTCTCCGCCAGCATCTTCCAGGGTATCGCGGAATGCAAGACCGATTACTTCATGGTCATGGATTGCGACTTCCAGCACCCTCCCAGCGTCCTCGGCCCCATGTACAAGGAGATGGAGAACGGCGCCGACATGGTCATCGGCAACAGGGAGGACAGGTTCGCCCTCGGTTTCATCCGCTGGCTCGGATCATGGGTGTTCACGATATTCGCCAACCTCTACCTCTTCTGGCACCGCAAGACCCTGTCCAAGGACTGCATGAGCGGTCTGTTCGGGGGCAGGGCGGAGATCATCTCCCCGATCATCAGGGAGAACTACAATCAGATGGAGAGGCAGGGATGGAAGGCCCTGCTCGACATCCTGAAGTTCGGTCCCAAGGGCATGAAGATCGCCAATGTGAAGTACAAGTTCGGCAAGAGGGCTGAGGGCGAATCCAAGATGAACCCCAAGATCGTCCTCCACACCTTCAACCAGCTGGGATTCTGGGGAAGGTTCTGCATGAAGGTCTACGGCGGTCTGAAAGGGACCAAGCTCTGAGATCACTCGACCTTCTTCGTGAAGATCATGTACTTGCTGAACACCCAGTTCAGCGCTATCTCGATGATCGTGACGATGATCTTGGCTATCAGGCCCTCGGTACCGAGTATGGTCTGACCCAATCCGATCCAGATGAGCACGGGGAATATGACCCATGAGAGGACGCCGGTGAATATCCTGGCGCCGAAGAACAGGACCAGCTCCTTCGACACCCTCTTCTTCTCGAGCGATTTGCTCTCGAAGACGATCCACTTGTTCACGACGAACGCGAACAGGACCGCGCAGAACCACGAGAGGATGTTGCTGACGTTCAGCTCCAGGCCGACCCATACGAATAAGGCGTACGTAATCCACGAGACGAGCGTGGTGAATCCTCCGCACACGATGTAGAGGATGCCCTCTCTGTGTTTGGTCAGCATATCCTGAACGAAGCCCATGAGGTGGCTGATTCCCACCCAGATAAAAAGGGTTTCCGTTTTCCCCGATCACGGGAGGCTGGATCGCAGCCTCAGACGGAGCTTCTGCTTCGGGCTGTTCCTGCTGCTTTCGGTGTATTCGATGGCACGTTCGGATATGAGCACCTGGATGGCTGCACGGAGCGTGGAAGGAGGTATCCTGTATCCGAGCCTATCGGATATCTCTCTGACTGTCATTTCTTCCGAGGATAGCAGCGACAGCACCGCGGCCCTCATCTGTTCGCTGTTACGATGGATTTTGACATCGGTTGCGGAGGTGTCCGATAAGAAGGAGCGGTGTATGTTCAGCACTATCTTGAACATGGTACGATCCTCGTCGGTTATGAGCTTCGGTTTCTCTGACCCATTCATGATCATGGATTGATGGATCAGGGGGATCCCGGTGTTCCTAGCCTCGGCAAGACCGAGTTCCTTCAGCATGTTGGCCACACGACCGTTGCGGATGTTATCCGAGACCATGATGCCATCTTCGAGATCCCTGTCGGTGATGTCCCTGTACGGTCCCGGATAGCTCTTTATCGTGATCCTGGTGGATTCTATGATGATGGATACGGGGCGGTGGATGCGATAGTTCTTATGGAGGACAGCATTGGTGATGGCCTCCTCCACAGCGTCCGGAGGATAGCTGTATGGACGTTCGGCAATCGGCGATTCCTCGATCTTTATCGTCCTTCTCTGGATCGCATACTGATTGACGAAATCCATGGCCTGCATGATCTGGCTGTCCAAAGGTCCTTTGCATATCTTTTCCACCATATCCTTTCCGGTGGGGTCCGGCTTGTATGTAGCCTCAATCCATGCCGATTCGAAGAATCTTTCCGGTTCCCTGGAGAAGAACATCAGCGCGGCGTTGCGGTAGCATACCTGTTCGAACATCTTCGTCGTCAAATGCATCCTTTCCAGTATCTCGTCCGTGCTCATCTCGGAGAATGCCTTCGACATCTTCCTGTTGACCCTTCCCAGATATCCGTCGATCAGATCCCTGCTTATGTCGCTGATGGTCGCATCCGGATTGGGGATGTCATCGAAAGGCACATCGGCCGAGACCGAAAGGAGTTCCCTTATCTCCTCGTTGCTGGCAAGGGCGGTGCTGGAGAGTTTGCGTATGTATATGCCTTTGATGTCTGATTTCTTCGATAACGTTCTGGGGCAGCTATACGGTCTTCTGCGTCCCGCAGGGACCCATATGATGAAGACGGTCTTGCCGTCAATTTCATCCACGCCGGTCTCTACATCGCAGTGTGGTTCAATCATCTTCAGGATGTCGAACAGCTTCCGGTTCATTCCATCGATAGATTTCGGATCCACACCGACTGCATTACCGCGGTCTCTCATCCCGATGACTATGTAGCCGCCGTTGATGTTGCGGATGTCGTTGGCAAATGCACATATTGTGTGGAGAACAGGTTCTGGATTCCAGCCCTCCTTGAACTCCAAACGTTCATCCTCAACTATGTTGCGGTTGAGGATGCTGTCTATACCGATTATCAACGACATTTTTGCACCGTGTTTAAGAGCATTTACTTTTACTTTAACTTTTACTTTAACTTTTACTTTTACTTTTACTTTAACTTTGACTGCAGTTAAAGCTGATAGGTCGGCTCAGCGCACGCAACGGCAGGTTTGCACGTTCGGTTCATTGTGAGTCCGTTCCCTTCACCCTGTCCCTCACCCATATGAAGGTCACGGCCGCCACGAGCAGGACGCCTATCGTCTGCAACACCAATCCTATGCGGTTCCATACATCGAATCCGTTCAATTCGTAGACCTGGAAGTCGAACAGTCCGTAGATGGCCCTGAACGAGTCCATCGGCAGCAGGTCCGTGTAAACGGCCAGCGATGCGAAGTCCATCGCCAGGGGCGAGAGCATGTAGACCGACGCGAACACCATCAGCAGCAGCATGGGCACCTTGAACCTGGATTCCACGCAGTATGTCATGATGATGAGGAACGGGATCATCGGCAGCAGGTACTGGGGAGCCCCGGGCATGAGGAAGAGGATCAGCAGACCCACGAACGAATAGATGACGAACGATGCATCGATGTCGTCATGCTTCCTTTTCATGAAATGGTATGCGAGGACGATGTTCGCCAGTATGATCGCCAGGTATCCGATTATGGATACGCTGCTGACTATGGTATCCAGCAGGGAGGTCGTCGATTCCGCCCTGGCCAGCACGAACGAGAAGCTGTCCGCTATGGTCCCATCCATGACCTGCGGCAGCATGAGGACAGCGGCCGCCAGGCCGGCTCCCACTACCGCCTTCAGGAGCCTGGGCTTCCAGTCCTCCCTGTGTTTTACGATCACATACGCCACGAACAGGAATATCAGGAACGCCGGGAACAGCTTCAGCAATGCCACTGCGGAGAGCATCATCCCTGCCGTGAACTCCTGCCCTTTGATCAGGAGGCAGACGCACAGCAGCAGCATCAGCACGGATATGGGATCGAACATTCCGCCGATGGCGCTGACGACGATCAGGAAGGAGTACAGGAAGTACACCGAGAAGCAGATCTTCGCCTTGACGGTGTCATGGAAGACCTCCTTCACCAGCCAGTATACGAGGTACGCGCTTACGAGATCGACTATGCACAGCATGACCGTGACAGCGGCGCTGAACGGTATCGATGGAACGAAGGCGGTGTGCGGGGAGTAGCAGATGTCGTCTTCCACGAACAGGAGGTCGACGAACCTGTCCCCGATCATGTCCAGACCGAGGAGTTCGTAGAACTGTGCGAATGTGGCCAGGATGTATCCCCATACCGGGGTGTAGTAGTACCCTGCGGTCTGGTAAAGTCCGTTCCCGGCCTCGTAGTTGGAGATGGTCAGTGTCCAGTGGTACACATCGTAGTTGTATGTCAGGAGCGTACCGGATATGAGCCTCACGGCTATGCCTATGACGATGATCAGCAGTATCCCCTTGCAGAGGAACTTCCTGTCATCGAAGAACATCATTCCACCTCGTGGAGCTCGCCGTAGACCGGGAAGAATCCGCCTATGCAGATGTACACGTGGTCCCCTGCCGGTATCTTGCCCGAGGCGTGCCCGGATACCGAGCCGTGAACGACATCGACTACGGCGGTGTCCGGGCCGATGCCGGCCGCCAGGACCTGAGCGAGGTCTATGCGCTGGAAGTTGGAGTAGTCTCCTCCGGCAATGCACACGAACCCGTCGCCCAATCCGACGAAGGTGACGCTGGCCCTCTGCCCGTCGGTGTACCCGATGCCGAGAGCACGGGAATCAGTCGGGAGCTGCAGGAGGACAGGCGAGTACAGGGTGTCGTTGTTCTGCATGGAGAGCGCGTCGCGGAACCTGTTGGCCATGACGTCGTGCACCTTGGCGTCCGTAGTGTCCACACAGGCGGTCCCGAGGAACAGTGCGGATGCGGACAGGCCGCAGTCGACGGCCGTCTGGCCGTCCGAATAGTACTGCCCGATGACGTTGCCCGCCCAATATAGGCGGCCACCGCTGGAGATCCATTTCAGCACGGGTGAATCAGCAGTGCCGTTGTAGACGCTCTTCGGAAGGGATCCGGACAGGCACACCACGGCGACACCGTCGCCGTCGCGGTCCATGACGATGCGGAGCGCATTCTCGTCCACGATCCTCACGTTGGAGATGTCCCTGAGCATCAGGGTATCCACCATCTGCTCGACGTAGTACTTCTCATCGAGCGCTCTTCCGCCTACGGCCACGGACACGCTGTTGACTACGGATATATAATCCTCGTCGTAGTAGATGGCGACCTCCTGGGGCCTGTCGAGCGAGTCTTTCATGGAGATCACGTCGTATACGTGCGATCCCCGGGCCGTGATGTCATAGGATACCTCCCCGTCCCTCATCGACACGTCCGTGCTGTAGTCCTGATGTCCGCTGGTGAAGACTATTGCTTCCCCTGCGACTATCACGACCAGCAGTATGACTGCGATGACCAACGGTGCGTTAATGCGTGCGTTCATTCGGATATCTCCTTATCGTTGCCGCTCTCGGTGCGGCGCCTTGGAAACTGTTTCTTGAGGATTATCGCCGCTATGGCGACTATGCCTGTGTACTGTATGATGCCGCTGATTATGGACCAGAGGTCCAGGCCGCTTATGCCCATGAACTTGGATTCGAAGGACAGGAACATGTCCGACCACGATGCGAAGGGCATCGCTCCGCCGTACATGGTTATCGATGACAGGTCCATCACTATCGGGCTCAGCGCATAGAGTGATGTTCCCACGCAGAGTATGGTGAAGGGTATGCGGAGCATCCTTTCCTTGCAGACCATCATGATGATCAGCAGCGGCGCCATCACCAGGATGTACTGCGGGGACGACGGGTTGAGGAACACTATCGCTATCGAGATGAAGGCGAACCATAGGAACCCCTTGTCGATGTCCTCGTGTTCCGTCTTCAGGAACAATACGGCTATGAACGCCTCCGCGATCATAATCAAAGTGTACACGACCAGACCGTCGATGCTCATCAGGATGTCTATGAGCTCCACCGCGCCGGTCGCCCTTGCGGAGAGGAACGAGAAGCTGTCGCCCAGATGCCCGTCCATTATGGGCGGTAGCATGACAACCGCGAAGATCGCGAGCGCCCCGATTATAGCTTTGGCGACCCTCAGTATACCGCCCTTGCCGTGCTTGACCAGGATGTATGCGACCAGGATGAACACCATGAACACGGGGAAGAACTTCAGCAGCACCGCGGATGCGAACATCCCTCCGGCGATGAACTCCTGTCCTTTGATCAATGTGGCGATGCACAGCAGGACGAACGTCGCGGATATGGTGTCGAACATCCCTCCGGTGGCTCCCACCACGATGACGAAGGCGCAGATGAACCATAATGCGAAGCACACCCTCGCCTTCTGGACATCCCCGAAGACCTCGCGGACGATCCAGAAGATCAAGTATGCGTTGAGCAGGTCGAACAGCGTGAGCATGACGGTGACCGCGGTGTTGAACGCCGGCGTGGTCACGAATGCCGTGTTGCGGTAGAAGTTGGTGTGCTCCTCGGTGAACAGCATCTCGGCGAACCTGTCGCCGAGAAGATCGACTCCGAAGAGCCCTGTGAACTGGGAGAACACTCCCAGGATGTACCCCCATACGGGGCTGTAGTAGTAGCCGGCCACGTCGTACAGTCCGTTGCCTGCTTCGAAGTTGGATATGGTGAGCGCCCAGTGGTAGACGTCGTAGTTGTACGTCAGGAGGTATCCGAGCACGAGCCTGACGGCTATCCCGATGATGATCACCAGCAGGATGCTCCTGCACAGGACGCCTCTGTCGCCGAAGACGATGTCACCTCCTTCTGCCGCATTCCTCGACGGTGTCCATGAGGAACTTCTCGTAGCCGTCGATATGGTTGGACCAGTCGTAGTATTCGGCCTGTGCCCTTGCCTTCATCCCAAGGTCCATCCTGAGGGATTCGTTGGAGAGCAGTCCGTTGATCGCATCTGCCAGGGCCTTGGGATCGGCGGGATCGACCAGGATGCCTCCTTCCCCAACGGTCTCGGGGAGGCCGTTCACGTTGGTCGCTATGATAGGTCTCCTCTGGGCCATGACCTCCACGGCCACCATGCCGAAGGCCTCGTAGAGCGACGGCATGACCAGCATCTTGCAGGTGCCCATGAGCTCCTCCTTCCTCTCTTCGGAGACGTATCCTAGGAACTCAACCTTGTCATCCAATCCCAATCTCTTCGCCTGATTCTTCAGGCGCTTCTCTTCTGGACCCTTTCCGCATATCAGGAGCTTGCAGTCGACCTCCTTCATCGCTTCGAGCAGGTACCTGATGCCCTTGACCTTCACCAGTCTTCCAAGCGAGAGGATGAAGTCCCCCTCGTCCCTCATGACGTACGGCTTGACATGGCCGCAGGTGGGGATGGTGTAGACCTTCTCGGCAGGAGCCCCTCTGGAGATGAGGTCCTCGCGGATGCCGTTGTTGACGGTGACGATCCTGTCGAACCTGAGCATCTTCTTCCAGAACATCTCGTCGTTGACGGCGGATGCCATCTTCGCGATCCCGGTGCCCTCGTGCCAGGTGTTGTGGACGGTATGGATCTTCACGCCCTTGTACGCATCCAGGGCCTTGTTGTAGGACGGCGCCCATCTGTAGTTGTAGTTGACGATGTCCCCGTCCAGGGAGTCGAGGGCATCCAGGATGCCGTACGAGCGGATGTACGGGGGGTTGTAGATGTTGAAGAACTTGGACTTGAGGCGGATGATCCTGTAGCCCTCGGGGGTCACTTCCTCTTCCGGCGTGTCCGGGAGCCTCCCAGTGAGCACTATGACCTCGTGTCCCCTCTCGGCCAGAAGGGTGGATGTCTGATGCATACGGTTCTCTATCCCGCCTTTGTAGGGATAGAAGAACGGATTGACGTCGATTATCCTAATTGTGCCCACCTTTCAAAGTTCTGGCATCACGGAGATGCCACAATATCGACAGGATAACCGTTCTTCCTTATTATTGTTAGAGTCGCGGGCGGATGGTCAGGACCGGTCCACGGCGGAATCGTCCATGAGGTCGTTTTCGAAGATCCGTCTCATATCGGGCTCCTTTTCCAGGTTCACCTCGATGTAGGATTCGTAATTCGATGAGAGGAATTGGTGAATGGAATAGGTATTGCCGACCTGTCTGCATCCGAGGAGGACAAGCGGCTTGCGATATGGTTCTTCTTCCATGCAACTAGCTTCTCCCCTATCTTTCTCTGCATGACGATATTAGCCAGTATGGTTATTTGTATTTTTATTCGGGGGTATTTGGAATGAAAATGCATTTTAATTTGGGGGTAATTGCACACAAAATGCATTTTAATTCGGGGGTAACGCAGACCCGACCGAGGGAGGATTCACTCCTTCGATGCGTAGTACTTCGAGAACAGGTGCATGGCGTATCCCGCGATGATCCCGGCGACGATGCAGACCGCGATGGGCACGAGCATGTCGTCCCCGTCCATCTTGAGGATGGCCTCGACCGTGACGGTCACCACGGATCCGAGGGTCAGACCCAGTATAGCCAGATATGTTGATTTCCTGTGCTGCGTCACACATCTGTCTATGATCTTCGCGAAGAGGATCACACCGATCAGCGCACCGACGATCAGAGGGATCAACGTACCGAACTGGAGGTTCCCGACACCCTCGATGACCGCTCCGAAGAGTCCGAGAGCGAGGAGTATGGTGGAGCCGCTGATCCCGGGGGACAGGGCGCAGACCACATAGACCATTCCCGCGAAGAACATGATTATCGGTCCGGGGGACTCCATCTGCTCGCTGGTCTGGAGGCCGATGAAGAGGATCCCGATCATGACGAGGAATCCGCAGACAAGAGCCAGCAGGTTCATCGGAGTATACTTCTCGCCGTCATCGGACTGCTTCTTGATGTCCGGTATCTGCATCAGGATGAGCACCGCGAAGAAGAACATCAGCGGCACCTCGTAGGAATCGACGAGGAAATCCAATCCCTTGGAGCAGATGACCACTCCGATAAATCCGCCGATGGCGACGGTCAGGAGGAACTTCCAATCAGAGATGATGTTCCTGAGCTTGGATACGTCATGTATGAGCCTCTCGTAGATGCCGAAGATGACGGTCACGGTGGCGCCGCTGGCGCCGGGCATGATCATGAAGATCCCTGCGATGACACCTACGATGACGTTCCTGATGTATCCTGCGATTCCCATGGACCGACCGATGCGGACCATCGTTATTAACACCTCTGGTTCGTATGGCATCCAAAAGGAAGGGGTCAGCCTTTTTATATCACTATAAGATAGGGCGGAATGCTCTTACAGAGCCGATGAATGATGAAGGCGTCTTTGAACGCCTGAAAGAGGTAATTGAAATGTCTGTATTTGTTAGATTCGAGACTCCTAAGGAGGTCTCCGACAAGGCATACGCTCTTGCTGAGGCAGCAAGGGATGGCGGAAAGATCAAGAAGGGAACCAACGAGGTCACAAAGGCCGTCGAGCGCGGATCCGCAGCCATGGTCATCATGGCCGTCGATGTCGAGCCCCCAGAGATCCTCGCCCACATGCCCGCACTCTGCGACGAGAGGAACGTTCCCTATGTGTACGTCCCCAGCAAGGTCGAGCTCGGAGCAGCCATCGGACTCAACAAGCCCGCAGCATCCGTCGCCATCATGGACGTCGGAAAGGGAAAGGCACTTTGTGAAGAGATCGCACAGGCTACCGCAGCACTCAAGAACTGAGGTGAGCTGAATGGTCGACACTGACAGCATCCCTTCCGAAGTCGTTGAAATCATCGGAAGGACCGGAATGACCGGCGAGGCAACTCAGGTCAAGGTCCGTGTCCTCGATGGTCGCGACAAGGGAAGGATCATTACAAGGAACATCATGGGTCCTGTCAGAATGGGCGACATCCTCATGCTGAGGGAGACGTCCAGAGAAGCCAGGAAACTGGGTATGAGGTGATTTCGATGGTAGACACAACAAGGAAATGCTCTTTCTGCGGTGCTCCCATCGAGCCCGGTACCGGAAAGATGTACGTCAAGAAGGACGGAACTATCCTGTTCTTCGACGCCAACAAGTGCTACAAGAACATGATCCAGCTCAAGAGGGTCGCCCGTACGACCGAGTGGACCGAGAAGGCAGCCGTGGAGAAGGCTGCAAGGCTCAAGGCGGCCGAGAAGAAGGAGTGAATTCCATGGCAATGGAGCAGACCTACCTCATGGTGAAGCCCGACGGAGTCCAGCGCGGACTCTGCGGCGAGATCCTCTCCCGCTTCGAGAAGAAGGGTCTCAAGATCGTCGGACTCAAGTTCATGGTCATCCCCAAGGAAGTCGCCGAGAAGCACTACGGCGAGCACAAGGATAAGCCCTTCTTCCCTTCGCTGATCAACTACATCACCTCCGGGCCTGTCATGGCGATGGTGCTCGAGGGAGAGGATGCGGTCCAAATCTGCAGGAACATGATGGGCAAGACCAAACCCATTGAGTCCGCACCCGGTACCATCCGCGGCGATTATGCCATGGTGACCGGCTGCAACATCATCCACGGATCGGATTCGGTAGAGTCCGCCAAGAGGGAGATCTCCATCTTCTTCAAGCCCGAGGAGCTTGTCTCTTACGACAGGACCGCGGACAAGTGGATCTACGAGTGAACTCGTTGGACGTAAACTATCAAGGGACGGACGGACCCCTGGGTCCTCCGTCCCATATTATCGATTTTTGATTGTCTGGAACTGTGCCAAGTCTGTTGTCGTATTGTTCTGTGCTGGTCGAGTATCGTGGTTCGAAGTATACTGTCATCACGGGGACAGGTTCGTGTTCCTTATGGAATTCGCTCTAAAACAGGAGCTGGTGGGAAATATCCCAGTGAGGGACGATTACGGCCGCATCATTTACGATCCGTAAGGTAAGACGGTGACGGAGGATGCCGACATGGACGTGGTGACTACGACTCGCAACGCGAACAACCGCATCGATCTGTTTGCCGAATGCAAGTTTAGCAACCGCAAAGCATCTCTCACGACGCTGAATAACTTGCGGAGGAGGGTATCGTACCCAAGAGGCGGGTTCAATGTCCGTCACTGCCCGATATCGGTTAGCGGTTTCGAGGACGGCAGCAGGAGTATGCCGAGGAGAAAGGCATTATGCTGATAGATACGGATATGACCGCGGGCAAGGTGCAGTATCCGGAACTGTTCCGATGAGGGACGGACCCGCCGTTCGGCCAGATATTCCATCGATGTCCATGAGGTGGGGTCCGGACCCTCATCAGCGGTGTGAAATCCTCCGGATGGAAAGCTTTTTTACTCATCCGCCTTTGCCTGGACAAACACTTTTTATATGCTGTAAAAACAATTTTGATTGCATGGATTGTGGTGGCTATGGCGATAAGACAACCGGTTGTGAGCGTTCTCGGTCACGTAGACCATGGAAAGACGAAACTTCTTGATAGGATCAGGGGAACCTCGGTTCAGGCCCGCGAGGCAGGTGCCATCACGCAGCACATAGGTGCCACGGAGGTCCCCATCGAGCACATCTACAAGGTATGCAACCAACTTATAGGGAACAAGAAGTTCGACGTTCCCGGTCTGCTTTTCATAGACACTCCAGGCCATCATTCTTTCATCACCCTCCGCGCAAGAGGAGGTTCCCTCGCGGACATAGCCGTCCTCGTCATAGACATAAGGGAAGGCATCATGCCTCAGACCATCGAATCCATCAGGATCCTCAGGCAGTACAAGACACCGTTCGTCATAGCTCTGAACAAGGTGGACACCATAGAGGGATGGATATCCGAGGAGGGAAGGCCGTTCATTCTCTCAGAGAAGAAGCAGCAGGCCCATACCCTCGAGGTCTTCAACGATAAGCTGTACACGGTCATCGCCCAGCTGTCGGATCAGGGGATATATGCCGACAGGTACGACAGGATAGACGATTTCACCAAGAATGTGGCTTTGGTCCCCATATCCGCGAAGGAGGGCGAGGGTGTCCCAGACCTTCTGCTTGTCCTGATAGGTCTGGCACAGCGCTTCCTTGAGTCCCAGCTTGAGAAGGGTGAGGGGCCCGGCAAAGGTACGATATTGGAGATAAAGGAGGAGAAGGGGCTAGGCAAGACCCTCGACATGATCCTCTATTCCGGTACGATCAAGAAGGGCGACATGGTTGCACTGGGAACGAGGGGCTCGCCCGTCGTGACCAAGGTCAAGGCGATCCTCAAGCCTAAGCCTTTGGATGAGATCCGCGATCCGAGGGACAGGTTCGATTCGGTCCCGGTATTGCATGCGGCCGCCGGGGTGAAGATCTCATGTCAGAACGTCGAGGGGGTAATCGCCGGTGCGCCTATGATCGTCGTCAAGAACGAGAAGGATCCGGCAATCAAGACGCTCCAGGAGGAGTCCACGGTCAAGATCGAGACCTCCGAGAGCGGTATATCCATCAAGGCGGATGCCGTCGGTTCCCTGGAGGCCCTTGCCTTCGAGGCCAAGGCCAACAATATTCCCATCAGGAAGTACGGTGTGGGAGAGATAACCCGCAGGGATATCGTCGAGGCGGCCTACGGGGATAAGAAGAACTGCGTCCTGCTGGGATTCAATTCGACGCTGTCCAAGGATGCGGAGGCGGAATTGGCCAATCATCCTGAGCTGAAGGTACTCACTAACCAGATAGTATACAAGCTCATCGAGGACTACCTGGAGTGGGTGGACGAGTCCAAGAGGCTGGCCGAGGGTGACAAGAGGGCCGAGTTCTCGTTCCCTGCGAAGTTCAAGATACTTCCCAACTGCATATTCCGTGCCAGCAAGCCGGCCATCGTCGGCGTAAGGGTGCTGGCTGGAAGGATAAGGCCGGGGGAGAACCTGATCGGTCCCGACGGACGCGACTGCGGTAGGATAAAGTCCATTCATACGGGCGATGAGACCCTCAAGGAGGCCAAGCAGGGCGACGAGGTCGCCGTCGGCATAGAGGGCGTGACGGCTGGCAGGCAGATCAACGAGGAGGACGTAATCTACGTCGACCTTATAGGATCGTCCATTAAACCTCTGAAGGAGATGGACCTGAATGACGATGAGAAGATGGCTCTTGAGGAGGTCATCGCCATAAAGCGCAGGGAAGAGCCGTTCTGGGGAATGTGAGCGTTCGTCATTACCCCAGTACGTGGGCTTGATTTATGCCGAGTACAGTCTGTATGTTCAAAGGCGCTTGAGGATCCCTCTTTCAGAGGGCTGCAGATGTAACATATTGTCATGGACACGTCGATAGTTGGGAATCTGTGTCTAGGGTGCGTAAAAGAAGGTCATGGCTAACGTATCATGCAGATGGATCGCACAGGATAAATGAGGAGTTATAACCTGAGTTCGCCATATACGCGTGACCTTCGACCTGGCATCCGCTGAGATCATCGGTTGCGTATACACGTCCGCGCGTTCTCAGTTATCCTTTTCGGATGTTCAGAACCCGTCGAGAACGGTCTGTCCGGATGCCTTCGGCACCGGAACAGGCCTTTCCCGACCCAAAATGGCCCTGAGAATAGGTCCATAGTTGCTCCATACCCGCTTCTTCTCCCCGTTCCTCCTCGTGAAAACCGTAAGTGTGAACGAGGTCAGCTCCTCGGATATGGATTCCGCGGTCTACGACCCGAACTGAGGATACAGGAACCTGATCATGCTCATGCAGAACAATGCTAGGAAACTGATCAGGATCCTGCCCCTTATCGACTCCTCCTTCGTACATCTGGCCGGTCTCCAGTCTATCCCGTGCTTGAGATCCCTGAACGCGGTCTCCACCGCGTTCCTGTCACGATAGTATCTCAACGTCTCCTCAGCTGTCAACGGACGGTTCGTTATGAGTACGAAAAGTCCCTCGCGGCCAGTCACCATACGCCTGACAGCCTCGTCTATCGCCTCTTCTCTGGTCCTTCCTATCAGCGGGAACTGATAGGATAGTTTGGTATCGACGAAACAGTTCGAGTTCCTGTGTTTCTTCCTGGGCTTCTTCCCTGTGTTCAAGGCCGCCTTCATCTCCTCCATCTCATCGTAATCGTGTTCAGCTTTGCACCGGTACCTGTACATGATGTCCGCTTTCAGCTTCTCGTTCTTGAACATATATCTCCTGCGTTTCAGATTGCCCTCCCTGAAGAGATACGATACCTGGTCATCGATGGGGATCCAATCATTTCTGTGCACTTGGACGAACGTGTCATCCGATGTGTTTATCTGCTGCCTGGTCACAAAACCCAATCCTGCCTTGTCCAGTATGGCAGCATTGTCGCGCGAGTATGCTCCATTATCAAATACGATCATCGAATCCTTCCTCAGCAGCGGTCTGATCTGTTCGAAGCTATCCTCGAAATGCGTAACATCCATCATATTCCCCGGATTCACGGTCAACCCGATAGGCATCCCCGAATCCCTGTCCATTGCCAATCCCGCAGTCACCTGCGGCCTGTCCGGTCTGTGGTCCCTGGAATATCCCACCTTGATGAAATCGTTCTGAGGGGCCTCGAAATACATGGAGGTCCAATCCAAAAACACGGTATCCATACCGATGCCATACGACTGCTTCAACCTCCTGCCCAGGAACTGCACTATCTCATCCGAATGCTCTCCAACGCGTTCAACGGTACGGTATACGGACCTGGCAGCTCCGCTGCCGAGTCCGTACTCCTTTCTGAACTCCTTCCTCCCTATCATCCTGTCCAGTCTGTTGACTGATATGCCTGTCATCTCAATCGAATTGGAGACCAATGCCCTGATCTCGTTCGATACCTTCTCTCCCTGATTCCTCTTCAGATCGTCGAGAAAAGAATCCAACCCCATATCCGAGAAAACTGCATCCACGATGACCTTGTTGCCCATGGTCATCGAGAAATTATCGTTAGGTTCCGGTATCCTGATGTTTATGTTCCTGCGTCTCTGGACCAAATCATACACTTTCCTGACTGCACCAAACGCCGAATGACCGTAACCTTAATGAGTCACATAACTATGTGAAACCGAAATTCTAGGCGTGTAAGTAATTCATCCTTTTGGCTCGGTGAGCAGCATGAGGTCGCATAGCTCCATGCCTGCCATCGGCTCCTTCGGTACTTCGACCTTAAAAATGTCGAAGATTCCTCTGCAGTTCTTCGATATCTCCGACAGGGCC
>JAEEOP010000004.1 GCA_016284295.1 Methanomassiliicoccaceae archaeon
ACACAGTCCGCATCTCCTGCGGATCCGGTGGTGTCGAAGTTGAATCCGTCCGACCCGGCTGCCTGCAGCCTGGTCGTGACGTACTCGATATCCCTGGTGACGTGCTGGGATGCGAGCTCGGACTGCTGCATGGACTCCTCGATCTTGAACTCCCTCATGAGGTCTGCGGGGTTTCCGTAGGGTCCGTCGGGGGCGTAGTAGAGTCCCTGGTTGGGCATTGCACCGTAGAAGAAGGGTGCGATGATCTCCGCCTGGATCTCCTCCATGGTCTGCATCTCCATTGCGATGACAGGCTTGACGGGCTTGATCGAGTAGTCAGAGTGAGCAAGCTCGAATGTGTCGGCTCCCAGTGCCCTCTCGTGGAGGAGAGCGGCCTCGAGCCTTCCCATGTCGACTCCGTTTCCGGAGTTTCCGTTGTCACCGGTGAAGTCCAGCTGACCGATATCGTAGGAGAGAACGATCTCGTTTCCGGGCTCTACTCCGACGACCCTGTCCTGGCTCATGATGATCTCGGCGATGTGCTCGATGTCGTTGGCATCGAGCTGGGGGATGCTTGCCATGTCGGCTGCATCCGCGGTTCCGTTGTGGATGTCGTCGAGGATCTGCTCTTTGGTCATGGTAATTCTCTTACCATCACCCATTCTTGTGTAGTAATCAGCCATGATTAACACCTAATTCAGTCAGATGCAACTGCCTGAGCCTTCTTTGTTGTCTCGGATGCGGACTCTCCGTAGATGTCTGCTCCGATCTTGTCAGCGTATCCCTGGGTGACAGGTGCTCCGCCGACCATGACGATGACGTTGTCGCGGATTCCCTTGTCCTTGAGGGTGTCGATGACGGTCTTCATTCCGACCATGGTGGTAGTCATCAGAGCGGACATTCCGCAGAAGTTGGCTCCGTTCTCGCACTCTGCGATGATGTTCTTGAGGGGAACATCTCTTCCGAGGTCGTGGACTTCGAATCCAGCGCACTGGAGCATGGTGGAGCAGATGGACTTTCCGATGTCGTGGACATCTCCCTCGACGGTTCCCATGACGGCAACTCCCTTGGATGCTGTGCTTCCGGCTCCGGCCTTGAGCTCTGCGTCGAGTGTTGTCAGTGCGTTCTTCATTCCAGCTGCTGCGCTGAGGACGTGGGGCAGGAAGAGTTTACCCCTCTCGAAGAGAACTCCGACGTCGGACATTGCTGCTCCGAGCGTGTTGATGATCTCGTCTGCGGGCATGCCAGCGGCGTGCGCCTCTTCTACTGCTTTTCCGATGTCAGGGACTTTGCATGAAATCAATGCGTCCTTGAGTTTCTGAGTCTCGGCTTCGTATGCCATTTTCATTCCTCCAAAGAACGAGTTTTGCTACGTTCTGAAGATCACATCGTTTGTAGAGTTAATAAACATAATCAGATAGTTTTATATAGATATGTTTTTGGTTTGAGTTTAAAGTTCAAAATATTTGTTGGGTTTTGTTGATAATAATGTCCAATTTCATGCATTATAGTGATAAATCGCTGTTTTTTCATGATCTTGCTTGGGAATCGTTCAGTTATATCATGGATGTTACATCCATCCATCAAACATCCCGATAAGATTTGTTTGAGTTTGACGTTAAAATGATTTGCTGAACCAATTTGAATCTGACGGTTAAAAAATATACTCCGATAATTTGAGTATATAATCATAATGGGGAGTTGAGAATGGGAATCCCATCGCGGACAATAAGGGTGCCTGCTAGGGCTCAGGATTCAAGGATGGCAACAGGGGTGGTCTCATCCTCGTGCTTCACGACTACGGTCGCCTTGTAGCCGCCGCCGAGGAGATGGTTGAGCCCTTCCGATATGAATCCCATGACGAAGTATCCGGGCCATGATCCCCATAGGGTGGATTTGGAGAGGGTGACCTCCAGGCATATCGGGATGTATGTCCTGATGCGGGCCATGTCCGGGACGGCCACCATGCTGCAGGCGAGCTCGACGAATTCCTGTGGCTTGATGTCCCTGTTGCTCTCCAGAACGGATATGGCGGCGTTCTTGCCTGCCCTGGAGAACATCTTGTCGAAGTGGATCCCCATGCAGTCGATCGCATCCATGGCGAAGGATATGACAGCGGCGTAATAGTCGATCTCCCCCTTCTGGAAACGTTCCACGATGCTCTCTAGCTTCTGGAGGTCCCTGTCATCCGATTCGGTGACGTACATGATCGGGTCCGCCAGCAGGGTGTATTTCATCATGCTCCCGGTCTCTTTCCTGGTGGCCACTGCGCCCATGTTCACGAGCTTGCTTATGGCGGCGTAGATCGTCGCCTTGGGGAGGTTGGACATCTCCTCGAGCTCGTTCAGGGTGTAGTCTGAAATGAACAGACAGTCCAGCACGGACATCATGGTGGGGTTGGTGAACAGGGTGGCCTTCCCGCCCACGGTGTATATGGAGTACGGCTCGCTGACCCTGAATGCCTTCTTGTTGCGGGGGATCTTGATGTTGGAATCGTAGTCCTGTCCCTCGTAAGGGGGCACATGCATCTCCACATGGTGGCCGTTCTCGGTCACGGAAAGCGACACCTCGCGTGCGAGGTTGTAGTCCATGAGCTGCTTGGAATGGCTGATGATCGCGCCGATCATGGGGACCACGACCAAGGGGACGTCGGAGATGTCCTCCTCCTTCGAATCGAATTCGAGGGTGAGTCCGTCGCTGGTCCTGAACTTGAGGTCGATACCGTTGTCCCTGGCCTGCTCGGTCATGGTGCTGAGCATCCTGTCCATCCATTTGTCGTCGGCCACGAACCTGGACAGCGCCGCGCCGACGGACAGGAGGCCGTGCATGACGTTGAGGCCGGACTCGGTCAGCGACACGCCGTAGAGGGCGAGATCCTCCCTGCTGGTGCATCTCCCGTGCTTGATGATGCGGTTCACGGATGCGGACCTGGCATACAGCTGCCATTCCACATCGGTGTCGCTGCTGAACATGAGCAGGGCGTCGATATGGTATACCGCGCTGCGCGCATCGTCGATGCGGACGTCCTGGCTAACGATGCCCATGCGGAGAAGTTTTCCAATGTTTCCCTGGATGGTCGATTTGGGAACATCGAGAAGGGCGGCGATCTCGGAAGGGGATACCTCGCGGCGGCGCATCTCCCTGAGGATCGTCAGGCTCAGACTGTTTATCACTATCTGGACCCCGTTACTCCTTGTAAGATATATCTCGTATTCCGAGCTGTATCCCATATCGACCATTATATCGAGGGCGAGATGGACCTATTCGCTTAAAAGGTTAAGCGCATCTACAACAACCCGTTGCGACCGACTGCGACGATGCGGAATCGCATCATATCATGCGCTTTATGAGGTCCACGGTCCCCGACCTGTTGTCGGTCTTGACCTTCTCCACCCTCAGGCCTCCGGACCTTAGGGATATCCACTGCAGCACCTTCCTCTCGTAGGACCACTGATCCCTGATGTGCCTGTTGTAGTTGTGTATGGTCCACAGGAGGAAGAACTGGCTGTAGATCCCGAAGGTGACTATCATCAGAATGACATGTATCCTCAGCCCCCTCCTCTTCCTGGACAGGGATATGGGCTCCAGATCATGCTCGTCATCGGACATCAGTTCCGCGAAATGCGCTATGAACCTGTCCTGAACGGCATCCATCACGGTGATGGTGTTGTACATGTAGACGGCGACCAGCGATGATTCCACGAGCAGGAATAGGATCTCGATAATGACCTATGCGCTCATGATCTTGTCGTCATAGGTCCACACCATCGTGTATATGAGTACCTGAATGAGATTGAGCACGACGAGGACGGCGGCGATCCACAGCGCGTAGCGGGTGTAGGATTCCTTGGTGAGGGTCGAGGCCAGCGCACGGATGGTCTCCAGCTCCCTCACATCCTTGCCCTCGTGGCGTGCGTAGTCCGTCAGGGAATCCATCCATTCGAGGTCACGCCTGTGGTGGTTCCTCAGGGAACGCACGATGATGTACATCAGGAACACGCCTATCATCGACATGAAGAGGACGTGGATGTAGTAGAAATCCGGGGTGAAGATGTATTCCGTCTCTATCTGGTATTTAATCATGGAGTAGGCGTAGTAGGCCGGTGTCCCGATGGATACCAGGGCCAGGACGATGACCGGCATGACGGTGTCGTACTCATTGCGCTCCATGACGCAATTGAGGAATCTGTCGGCACCGGTATCCGTCATGCAGGAATATCTATATCGCCCATAAATATTGGTTGCATCGATGAGAAGGTTATCGGAACTGTACGGTGGGAACGGCGGGTCCTACGTCTCCCTGATAATAATCCTGGCGGAGGTGAACCTCACCCTGTCGCTGGTTCGCAACATCAGCAACTTCTTCTCATCGTCGTTGTTGATCTACGGGGAATTCTGGCAGGTGATCGGCCCGCTGCTCCTGGTGTTCATGAACGTGGCCACCACGTTGCTGACCGTGCAGACCATGTTCGAGCTGCCGTCATCCAAGAGGGGCGCCTGGCGTTCCACCGTCAGGAAGCTCATCGCACTGATCGTGATGTCGGTGCTGATGGATCTTTTCGATATGAACTACTCGCCGTTGAACACCCTGTTCATAACTGTCCTGACGATAGGCGTCATAATCATGATGTTCCTGCCGAGCATGAGGAGGTATCACACCCCGTATCTGACCGAGGTCCCGCCCCTCAGCTACTGGCTGAAGGCGTTGGTGATAATCCCCGACAAGAAGGACTTCCAATACAGGTTCGTCCCCGCAGAGAAGAGATGACCGTCTTATTGCGAATCCATGCGCTCCATATGGTCCGCGCCCCAGTCGAACAGGCACTGCATCGCGGGGAGGAGCCCCCTGCCGGATTCCGAGAGGGAGTACAGCGAGCGCGGTTCGCCGTCGTCGGAGTCGTACCTTATGACGATGCCCTTGTCCATCAGCTCGTGGAGGCATCTGGTGAGCATCGTGTTGGAGATGCCTTTGACCGTGCGGGTCAGCTCGTTGTAGGTCATGTCCCCGTCCACCAGAAGATGCCAGATTATCGGCATCATCCATTTTGATGATAGGATGTTCATGGCATGGATGATGGGGCACTCCTTCGACCTGTCGTATGCCTCATCCAACGCTCTGACCGGATCCTCGTTCATAAGGAACTTCATTGTTCCTTTCCCATTTAAATGCCCTGTCGGTATCGGGGATGGATCGAAATGACTGGACAGCTCAGGATAATGGCCATCAACGGAAGCCCGAGGAAGAACGGCAGCACCGCCAAGCTGCTGGAGGCCTTCCTCAAGGGTGCATCGGAGATGGGAGCGGAGACGGAGATGGTGAACCTCTACGAGCTGGAGTTCACCGGATGCAGGGAATGCTACCTGTGCAAGATCAAGAACGGCAAGAGATACGGCGAGTGCGCATACCGTGACGGTCTCACCGATGTGATCGCCAAGGTCAGGGACTGCGACGGATTCGCATTCGGGGCGCCCATATTCCTCGGGGACTTCGCCGCCCAGGGCAAATCGTTCCTGGAGCGCCTGTTCTTCCCGTACACAAGCTACGAGGGAGGGGACTTCTCCCTCAACAAGAATCCAAAGCCGACTGCATTGTTCGCAGCGATGAACGTCAAGGAGGACTTCCTCAACGAGTTCTACAGGGGCCAGTTGGGCAACACCGAGGCATGGTTCAAGAGGATCATGTTGAAGGATCCGTACACGCTCTACTCCACGGACACCTATCAGTTCAGCGACTACAGCAGGTATGATGCGGGTCTGTGGAACGAACCGGAGAAGAGGGCTTGGAGGGACGAGCATTTCCCGATCGATCTCCAGAAGGCCGAGGAGATCGGGAAGAAGGTCTGCGAGGACGCTTCGAAGAAGGAATGACGGCCCCGTTACCGGGGCCGCTTATGGTCACTGCTTCATCAGTGCGCTGCCGGCGTTCCAGGCCTTTCCGACCTTCTCGCCGGAGACGTAGTATCCGTGCTGGAACTGGTCGAAGATCAGCGCGTTCAGCTTCGATGGATCGACCTTTCCGCTGTCATCAAGGATCTTCTCGTCCGCCTTGACATCCTTGATGCGGCCGATTACCGCATGGAGATTCTCCGTTTGGACGATCTCCGCCAGTTCGCACTCCATGCACAGGGGGAACTCGTCGATGACGGGTGCGTTCACCTTGTCGCTCTTGGATGCGTGGTACCCGGTGCGGGCGAATTTGTCCTCCATCTTGTTGCCTGTGGCGATCCCGAAGAAATCGGCCACATCCATGTGGTCCCTGTCGGCGATGCTGACCGTGAATGCCTTGGATTCGCGTATGTTCATCGTGGTCTTGTGGTCCTCGTCGATGAAAAGCGCGATCTTGTCCATGTCACTGATCATCCCCCAGGCCGCGTTCATTACGTTGACCTTTCCGTCCTTGTCGTAGGCGGCGACCATGAGCACCGGCATGGGGTAGACGGCCGGGATTACTCCGAGACTCTGCTTCATACCATCCTCCTCCCTGCTGCTCAGGCCTCGATCGTGTCGCTGTTCTGGTTGTATGCCTTCGCGACGCACTTCCACTCGCCGTTGATCTTCATCAGCAGGAGATAGTCGGTGAAGTCGATGGATCCTCCCCATGACTCCTCCAGTACCCTGACGACTGCCAGCGTCTCCTCCACATCGACCACGTCGATCCTCGCCTTAAAGGATTCTCCCGCGCCGACGGTGTCCACGTTGTGGTAGAACTGCTCGATGGAACCGCGCTCCATCCTCCCGTTGAGGAATCCGAACAGCACCGCATCCTCAGTGAACAGCTTCTTCGCGTACGTGCTGTCACCCTTCGCGACGCTGTTCAGAAGTTCATCGCCGCCTCTTCAACCGCTTTGTACTCGTCTATGCTGGCTCTCATTTCTAAGTCTCCTTATTCCACTGCTATGACAGAGCGTCCGTCTGTCTAGGACAGGTCCTTCCCGTCAACAGTTTGATATACGATATAACTAGTGTATGGTAATTAAATAAAGTACTTACATTGATAGCATATAGTTACCTAAAGGAAAGTGTAAAATGGGCACCGAGAGATGCATTTCGAAGGAGAATCTGGAGACGACTGGCTTCAGCTATACGCTGTCGCTGATCAACGGGAAGTACAAGATGACCATCCTCTACACCCTGATGGAGTTCGGCACTGTCCGCTTCAACGACATGCAGAGGTACATCGGACTGTCCTTCAAGACGCTGAGCGTCAACCTGAAGGAGCTGGAGTCGGACGGTATGGTGCACAGGGAGGAGTATCCGCAGATACCCCCGAAGGTCGAGTACAGTCTCACCGAGAAGGGCAAGACCCTGATGCCGATCCTGGACCAGATGTGCGAATGGGGGGATGTGCACCGTGAGCGATGACAAGATGAAGGATCTGATGGCCGCTCTGGATTCCTGCGAGTGGATCCGTCCGGACTCGGAGGTGCATCCGGAGTTGCAGGCCAGGCTGATGGAATGCGGGTCGAAGCTCATGAGGTACAATTCCACCCCGTTCACCCTGGAGGCGATGAGGGCGGCTTTCGAGGACGTCACCGGCAGGGACCTGGACCCGAGCAGCCTCGTGATATTCCCGTTCAGGTGCGATCTGGGTTTCAACGTGCACATAGGGAAGGATGTCCTCGTGAACTACAACTGCACCTTCCTGGACACCGCCCGGATAACCATCGGCGACTATACGAAGATAGGTCCGGACTGCCATCTGGTCACTGCGGACCACCCCAGGGACTACCTGGAGAGGAGGACGCATACGGTCAGGGGGAGACCGATCACGATAGGGGATGACTGCTGGTTGGGCGCCAACGTCACCGTGCTCCCGGGAGTGACCATAGGGGACAGATGTATCATCGGTGCCGGTTCGGTGGTCACCAAGGACGTCCCCGACGATTCTATATACGCCGGAAACCCGGCTCATGACATATCAGGCGACTAATTCGTTTATTAATAAATACGGATTACTTATTGGCATGAATTCAGATTCTAAGCCATGGGTTGCCATACTACTTGTGGTGATCCTGTTCGGCGCGCCGGTGCTCTCATGCTTCTGGCCGCAGGACGCTCCCGAAGAGGAACTGACGTTCACCGGAAAGGTCACAGGACTCAGTTCGTACAACCAGCCCAAGCTGGACATCAAGGCCGACGAGCTCTTCGACAAGGGCATCGAGCTGGGTGCTGAGTTCAGGGTCGAGACCCAGGACAGGACGTTCGAGGACGCCATCTTCATGAAAGGCTATCTGGGCCTCTTCATGTTCGATATCTACGTGAACATCGAGAACGACGGTTACGTATCCATCGGATGCATGGGAAAGCTCATCACAGCCGATGAGGGCTCGGAGATCACCCTGACCAAGACGGGTACATCCGACAGGTACCAGAAGACGCCCCAGTACAACAAGGGCTACACCAACAACAGGGCCGACTACCAGAGCGACGAGCAGTTCGCCAACTTCTACGAGGTCACCGGCGGGGACATCAAGCCCGGAATCCTGTACAGATCCTTCAGCCCCCTGTACGATCCCGCGAAGCAGTCCAGATCCCCTTACGTCAATGAGCTCGCAGAGAAGGCCAACATCAAGTTCGAGATCGCGCTGTCCTACAGCGACTCAAGCGTCGCTGCCGCAGTGAAGAGCCTGGACGGATACTGCCTCGACCTGTGCGAGAACGGCGACTACGTTGCGCCGTCGATGGGATACCTCTACTTCCAGCAGAAGGAGAAGACCGTCAAGGTCCTCGACAGCATCCTGGAGAACGACGGTGCGTACCTCATTCACTGCAACGTCGGAAGGGACAGGACCGGTTTCACATGCCTCCTCCTGCAGGCCCTTTGCGGATGCACCGCAGATGAAATGAAGGCAGACGAGGCGAAGGCTTTCTGCAACCTCTGCAACATCGAGGTCGGATCCGAGGAGTACCGCGCTGTCTGCGCCAGCACCTACGACAGGAACATGTTCCTAATCGCGAACCCCGACAAGATCGACGACATCTTCGAGATCGATTGGAAGAACATCGACGTGAGCTCGGTGGACACCTATTCCGCAGCATACAATTACTGCACCGGATACCTCGGAATGTCCGAGAGCGACGTGAACGGTGTCATCGCGAAGCTGTGCGGCGAGCCGAATCACTCACAGGCCTGATCCGGATCGATATAAACCTCAACAAGCCATCAGGCCTCCGGGCCTGATGGTATTTCCACGATCTTCTCTCGGACATTCATTGAAATCAGCGATGAATACCGGTTTTCCTGTCCGAATGATATTAACATCTCACTATTTTGTTAATAACATCGTCAAGAAAAATACATCATTATTATTAACATACCCATCAATTTTTAATAATAATCGACGATAAAATCGGATTCATGAATTCGAAACTGATCGCAGTGATCGCCGTAGCCATCATAGTCGTGGCGGGCATCGCCGCAGTACTGGTATTGAACAATGACAGCAGCGACAAGCGTGACACCATAACCGTGACGATGAGCTGGGAGAAGGATGTCGTCGAGGACATCGTAGGCGACAACTACAGGGTCGTATCAATGATGGGCGCCAACGTCAGCCCGCATGAGGCGTACACCACACCCAGCAACATCTCCGACCTCTACTCATCCAAACTGTACTTCAGGATCGGCAGCGGCGTGGAGTGGGAGACGGCATTCTTCGACGCGGTCTCCAAGGACATCCCCTCCACCGTCAGGATCGTGGACATCGCATCCTCGATAGAGTATACGCCTCTTCCCAACTCCCACCACCACCATCACGAGGGCGAGGAGCATGAGTGCGAGGAGGACCACGATCACGAGGGATCAGCATATGACGCGCACATCTGGACATCCCCTGACATCCTGAGGAGCATCGCCGCCCTCGTCAAGGACAAGGTCTCCGAGATCGATGCGGCACACGCATCCGAATACTCCAAGAATCTCGAGAGCTTCAACGCGAAGGCGGACGATGTCGACAAGAGGATGAAGGCCGTCGCGGACCTGGCAGGCAGCGGGCACACCCACGTGATGGTGTGGCATCCCGCATGGCAGTATCTTCTCGAGCAGTACGCCGAGAGGTTCGGTGCCGACTTCCATCAGGAGTCCGTCGAGGAGGACGGGGAGGTCGCCCCGGCCGAGGCCGCGGCCATCGTGAAGGAGGAAGGCTGCAGCTCCATCTTCGTGTCCACCACAGACGAGGGATACGAGGGCCGTGCTGCACTGGAGGAGGCGGGCATCACCGTCCATGTGGTGAACCCCACCGCGACGGACATGCTCGCTTCCGTGACCGAATTCCTCGGATACCTGGAATCCGACCTGAAGGCCTGATTTGAATGAGCGGGGACCTTGTCACTCTCGACGGTGTCACCGCCGGTTACGGCGGGAATGCCATCCTCCGCAATGTGGATCTGCATCTGCATGAGGGGGATTTCATGGCCATAGTGGGGCCCAACGGCGGCGGGAAGACCACGCTCTTCCGCACCATATTGGGCCTCATCGAGCCGATGGAAGGCGAGGTGAGTGTGACAGGGCTGTCCCCGTCCAAAGGATGTGTGAACATAGGGTACGTGCCCCAGTTCGGGTCCTTCGACAGGAAGTACCCCGTCCTCGCGGAGGAGGTGGTCGCCATGGGGCTTCGCACCAGACAGAGCCTGAACCCGTTCTCCGGACGGGACCGCGATTCCGTCCGCAAGGCCATGGAATACACCGGATCCCTGGAGTTCGCCAGGAAGAGGATCGGGGAGCTCTCCGGAGGGCAGCTCCAGCGTACGCTTCTTGCCAGGGCACTGGTGTCCAGGCCGCGCATCCTCCTGCTGGACGAACCCACCGCCAGCCTGGATCCCGAAATGCGTTCAGGGGTGTACGACATACTCAGGGACGCATCCTCGGACGGGATCACGATCATGATGATAACGCACGACCTGAAGGGGATCGAGGACGATGTGGACCGCATGGTCAGGGTCGACAGGACGATCTACGAGGTCACCGAGGACCCTCACGGGATGGTATGCGGAGGCGGGGTCCTTTGACTGATATCATCGCCTATCTCAGCATCCCGCTGATTCAGAACATGTTCATGGCCACGGTCCTCGCCTGCGTGCTGTGCGGGGTCATAGGGACATACGTGGTGGTCAACCGCATGGTGGCCGTCACCGGGGGCATAGCGCATACAACATTCGGAGGGGTGGGATTCGCCTATTACCTGATGTCCGTGTACGCGGTCTCATGGATGACACCGATGATAGGCGCCCTGATCTTCAGCGCGGTGGCCGCGGTCATCATGGTAGTCTGCAAGAGGATCGACGAGCTGAGGGAGGATACCGTTATCGGTTCCCTGTGGGCGGTCGGCATGGCGCTCGGTGTGGTGTTCATGTGCTATATGGACAGGAGCGTCATAGTCCCGTCGTCCTACGAATCCATACTGTTTGGGAACATGCTCCTGATAGACTCGGGAAAGCTGTGCATAATGGCCGCTGTCACGGCCGTCATACTGGCGGTGACCGCGTTCTTCTACCGCGACCTCCGCATAATGACGTTCGACGTGACCCACGCAAAGGTGTCTGGGATCAACGTTGTGTCATTGGATCTGATATTGCATATCCTGATAGCAGTCACCTGCGTCATGGTGGCGAATGTCGTGGGGATCGTGATGATCATGGCCCTCATGACGATCCCGGCGGCGATGGGGAATCTGTTCTCCAAGGACTTGAAGGGGACCATGCTTCTGGGGACTTTCTTCGCCGTGGTGTTGTCCGTTCTCGGACTTTTCCTCTCGATAGGGATAAACACGCCGCCTGGAGCGACGGTAGTCCTCGTCATAGGGGCGGTGTTCATCGTGATGCTGGTCCTCAGGAAGATCGTTTCCTCAGGCCATGCCGAATGAGACTGATACCGTTAAGGAGGGCTATGCCAGGTATGTTCCGGCAGTGAGATGCCCATGAATGTTCTGGGCTGTCCAAAGGTCAGTGTACGATTGAGTTTTGTCAGACCAAATATCTTTCTTTGAGGTTTTTTTTCACTGCCGGGTTAACACCGATTTGAAAAAATACGCTCAAATTTAATTGACTATCGCAATGTTTTTATATATTTTCACACCAAATGAATGGTTGAAGATACTAAGTTATTATATAGTAACAAAGCCTTGTTACTGTAATTGGGAAACACCCCCAGCTAGTAGGCCCCTCACACTACACCATGTTAAGTGTAAGAAGAGGGTGAAAAAATGAAGAAAAAGGTAATCGTTGCAATAGCGCTGATGTTTGTATGTCTGTCGCTGTGCGCCATGATACCGGCCGAGGAATCGGATGCGGATAATCCTATTAATTTGCAAGCCTACGTGACCCAGGACGGTATCAAGTTCGACTTGTGTTATCAGCCGGACGCATCAACATACGGTTCGGAATACATAGCTTTCGTCACAGGCGGATCTGTGCTCGAAATAAACACCAACGTCAATTACAGTCAGCCTGTGCTGGAGATCCCGGCATACGTGGAATTTGAAGGAATATCATATCCTGTCGTGGGAATCCGTAACAACGCCTTCCAGGCGTCTCTTACTACTGAGAGATTTACGGCGAATATCCAGAAGGTGATCCTTCCTGAGACGATGGTCTCCATCGGAGTTGGTAAGGATTATATCTTCTCGGATTCCAACGCACACTGCTTCTCGGGATGTACAGGCTTGAAGGAGATTGTAGTCAAGGGATCCTCGCCGCAACTGAAGAACATAGCGGTAGGAGCCTTCAAGAATGTCAGTCTGGATATCCTAGACCTGTCGAATTGTGTCAATCTTGAGAGGATCAGTCCCCATGCGTTCGAGAACATAGGATTGCTGAAACTCGTGGACATAAGAAGCGCCATGTCCGTTGGACAGAACGCGTTCATCGATTGTACCAACATCCAGCAGATCATCATGCCGCAGAACCCTGCTGCATCGATAAACAATAGGGCATTCGATGAGGACCTGACCTTCGTGGACAAGGATGGGAACGTCGTAATCGGTGACCAGCTTGTCGGGAAGGCGTTCAAGTTTGATGGAAGTGTGATGAAGGAGGGATTCATCGCCACCTTCGACCCTACCGGCGGAACGGTGATCAGGGAAGGGGTCTACTTCGTGGGAGAGACATTAGACGTGCCGACTAAGAGCGGCGTGTCGTTCTACACCTGGAGATATTCGGGCGGGGACACGCTTGTGATGCCTGGTGCCCATACCGATTTCACAGCTATATGGCAGGTGGACAAGCCTGCTTCGGCGGAGCTCACCTACAACGCTACCGAGCAGGATGCGTATACCGATACCAGCGCATACACGGTCGCCAATGCGAAGGGCAAGAACGTCGGGAACTATACGGCCACATTCACGCTCAAGCCGTACACAGTCTGGTCTGACAGCCATGTCAGCACGCCTGCGGATGTACCATGGAAGATACTGCCGAAGGATGTGACCGTATCCGGAATCATCGCCAGCGACAAGATATACGATGCCACCACGGACGCGACGGTGAACAGCACCGGAGCGACATTCAACGGCATCCTCAATGGGGATGTCCTGACCGTCACGGCCACCGGCGCCTTCGACAGCAAGGATGTCGGAGACAGGAACGTCATCCTGTCCAACCTTGTGCTGGGCGGAGCCTCGGCAAGCAACTACAAATTGGCGGACTCCGGACAGCAGGTATCTGCGCCTGCGAAGATCCTTCACAAGGATGTCTACGTCACTGCCAACGCTGCGACCAAGGTCTACGGCGATGCTGACCCGTCGCTTTCTGCCACCGAGGTCGGGGTGCTGGACGGATTCCTGACATATTCTGTCACTCGTGCGGAAGGAGAGGATGTCGGAAAGTACACGATCACGCCTGCAGGCGAAGCGATCCAGGGCAACTATTCCGTGCACTACGCCACTGCGGATTTCGAGATCACCAAGAGGGCCGTGCAGGTTATCGCAGAGAACAAGAACAAGGTATACGGCGAAAACGACCCCGAATGGACTGTCAGATTCGTGAACATCGCAACCGCAGAACCTTCTTGGGTAGCCACTCGTACCCCGGGAGAGAATATCGGAGAGTACGTGATCACTGTCACTGGAGAAACGGATCAGGGCAATTACATCGTCACTTATCAGAACGGAAAGCTCACCATCGAGCCCAAGGAGATCACCGTTACTGCGGACAAAAGGACCAAGATATATGGAACCGAGGATCCCGAACTCACTGCTACAGTGGCCGGTTTGGTGGGTAGCGACACGGTCTCGTATGATGTGTCCCGTGATGGAGGCGAGAGTGTTGGAGACTACAAGATCGAGGTCACAGGAGATGCGGTTCAGGGCAATTACATCGTCACATTCATAAACGGCGTCTTCAAGATTACTCCTCAGACTGCTACAATCATAGCAGAGAGCAAGGTCAAGACATTCGGAGATGCCGATCCGGCATGGACTGTCAGGTTCGTCAATGTGAAGGATGGGGACACACTGGACTTCTCTATCTCCCGTGTGACCGGAGAGGATGTCGGAACCTACGACATAATCGTCACAGGGGAATCGGATCAGGGCAATTACATTGTTGAATTTGATAACGGAACCCTCACCATCAATCCGATGCCCATAAGGGTCCTTGCAGAGAACAAGACCATGGTGTACGGGGGAACCGCACCTCAACTGTCCGCAAGGGTAGTCGGTGACACCGGCGGTTTCGAGCTGACATACACATTATCCCGTGCGGAAGGTACCGATGTCGGCACTTAT
>JAEEOP010000022.1 GCA_016284295.1 Methanomassiliicoccaceae archaeon
ATGATGACCCTGTCGATGTATGCTTCCGCGTCATGGTTCTATTCCGCCACGAACTGAGGGTCGCTGAGGTCGAACATCGGTGTCCAGGTGTCGGGCATCCTTATGTCGAACGCGGCATCGATCTTCACCCCGTTCTTGGACAGGATCTTCGCTGCATTGGAGTGGCATGCGCCGGTGGTGGTCCCGTAGGTGATCACCAGGAAAACGTACTCGGGATCGTTCAGTTTGACCTGCTCCAGGAATCCCGAGACTATCCTCGGCAGGGTCCAGTAGTACACCGGGGTGACCAGACCGAATACCTTCTCACCAGATAGGTCTGCGGGGTTCAGACCCTCGATCGAGACGGATTCCTCTCCAATCGCCGATGAGATCCTCTGGGCAACGTACTTGCTGTTGCCTGTTGCGGAGAAGTAGCAGATCATAGTGATGAAACGGTGTTAAAGATATAAATCAGCAGACACGAAAAGATGTTTTATACAACAGCCGTTTAAGCCTCGTTATATTAGGGGCGCGCGCGTACATGGGTTTGGATGAAGCGGTCAAGAAGAAACTGCCGGCATTGTTCCTGTTATCTTTCAGTACTTTCGTTGTCTGCGTTCCCGCAGCGATGACGCAGATCATATCGTTCGATCTGATGTTCGACCTCGATTCATTCCCGTCCAAGGGTTATGCCTGGACGTTCCCGATGTTCGTTGCGGGAGAATGCGCTTCCATGGCCCTGGCCGCCTGCATCATCGACAGGTACGGAAGGCGCATACCCTATGCGCTGGGAGCCGTGCTTTTCATCCTATCGACCTGTTTCTGCGCCATGTGCACGGACATGAACATGTTCCTCATAGGGCGTGTCGTTGAGGGATTCGGAGCCGGACTGGTCATCGTCACATGCATCGCCCAGATCTACTTCGACGTGCCGGACAAGCAGGACCGTTACATCGCGAACGGTATCATGTCCCTGGGATTCGGAGCCGGAATGCTCTTCGGTCTTTTCGCAGGGAAGGCATTCGTGGAGACCATAGGATGGCCCACCGCGTTCTGGATCCTGGCAGTCGCACAGGCCGTCATGACCTATCCTGCATTGCAGATACTCAAGAACGGAGAGACCAGCAAGCTGAAGGCGGATATCCCCGGAGCCATAATCGCAACCGTCTGGGCCGGTGTCCTGGTATTCCTGCTTCAGAAGCTCTATCTAGAATGGGATCTGGAGAACCCTGTCGCGATGGAATGGATCGTATTCCTGATCATGATGACCGTTCTGTTCATCTTCGTCGAGATAGTCAATCCCCATTCAGTCTTCCATCGGAAGATCGACAACGGCCGTCTGACGACCGCTTGCATGGTGTTCATCATCCTGCTAGGACTGATAAACATGGCCACCGTGGGATACATGGTCAAGATCGCTTTCTTCACCTACGGGATGACCGTGGGCGAGGCCGCGCCGTTCTTCATTATCTTGGTGTGCGGTGCCGCCATCACGGCCATAACGATCTCCAAGGTGATCCATAAGACGGGGCATCTCCCGTGGTTCCTGCTGAGCGCCATCCTGACCCCGATAGCTCTGATCTCCATGGTCTTGGTCAAGGAGGACGACCCATCGGTATTCTTCGCATTGCATCTGTTCGTGCTCGGACTGGCGATAGGATGTCTGGTCTCGATGCTCAACGCCACCATCCAGAACAGGACCACCAAGGACAACAACGGTGCGATAATGTCGTTCGCCATCATGATCCGTACCGTGGCGCTTTGGGCCGGTTACAACTGCTATCAGGCGTTCTCCGATTACTACATGAGGGAGGCCATGGCGGAGACCATGGAGCATTGGAACGAGATCCTTCATCTCGATCTCCCGGCCGACAGTTCGTTGGCATCGCTTCTGCTGACGCCTCTGGGGGACTTCGTCAGACTGGTCCCCGGGCTCTCGGAGAAGATAGCCTCGGCGTTCGCCGAAGGTGTCGGGCTTACGCTGACAGGGGGAGCGATAGTCTTCGTCATCGTCGCCATCCCCATGATCATACTCGCAGGAAGGAGGAAGACGATATGAGCTTCCGCAAGGCCTTCCTGTTCACATTCATACTTCTGGCCGTGGCATTCGCCGCAGTCCAGTTATCTGACGATTCGTCGGCTGATGTCAAAGGCATCAAGGACATCATAGACCTCAAGGGGAACGTCACCCTCACTGATGACATCACGTACAAGGACGGTTCCGTTATAGTTGTCCACAAGGACGCCGTGATCGACCTCGGCGAATACACAATGGATTTCGGTGCCGAGAGCA
>JAEEOP010000023.1 GCA_016284295.1 Methanomassiliicoccaceae archaeon
AATCGAAAGGCGTAGGCATGACCATGCAGAGCATTTCCGGTACGATGTCCGCATTGGATATCGTGCAGGATGACGATGGCGAGTATCTCGACGGCAGCGAGGAGCACATCGACCTGTTCATGAGGATACTGGAATCCCTGCGGATCGACCCGGATCATCTGCTGGGGTGAGGCGCGGTCGCGCATTCGGGTAGCGGACGCTATGCAGAATCTCAAAAAATTAATCGAGATGTGCCGAATTCACGTTTTACTTTGATTAATCAAAATAAATTGCAAGACAGATTGGATACACCTCGCCATTGTGGTCATTGTTCCTTGATATGAGGTCAGCAATCTTGATCGGGGTCTCCAGATTGTTGGTTTTTATCATCACCTCAGATGATTGCGTATTGTTTGATTCTGTCTGTTCAGTTTTGCTGTACGTCCGGCCAAGGATTGGATCCTGTCAGGCGAGGTCTGTCCTTATGGTCGCGCAGTGATAAGGAGCGCAGCTCCGCATCACAAGCCATATCCGCTTCATCAGGTACGCCATATTTCTATGCCGGATCATTTCTATCACTGTGTCATCTCGATGCAAATGGCTTATACCAAGCGCACAATCGTTCACATATGGGAACCAGACGCTTGGCATTGTTCGCTGTCCTGCTGATGCTGGCATCCTCCGTTGTCATCGTCGTATCGGACACCTCGGATGCCGCCGAAGGCGTGCATCCTGCCTATGATACGCTATCGGATAAGCAGAAGAAGGCATACGACTCGCTGTTAAGCGGAGTCGCATCATACAGGGCCAAGATCGCTGTCTCAGGTCTCACCCTCTCCCAGGCAGAGGAGGTGCGTGACGCATTCTGCTCCGACCACCCCGAGTTCCACTGGTTCAAGTATTCCTATTCAATTTACTATTACAAGGCCACCGGGATGGCATCCGAATTCCGCTCCGATTCCCTTGACAAAGCGAAGATCCAATCCCAGACCAAGGAGCTCGAAGCCATCGTATCCGGATTCACCCCCTCAGGCACCACAAACGCCGACAGGGTCAGGTCCATCCACGACTGGATAATCCTGCGCACATCCTACGATCTGACCACGGAGAACTCCGGCAACGTCTACGGCGCCCTCGTCGAAGGAAAGGCCCGCTGCGAAGGCTACGCCTACGCCCTGAACTACCTGTGCCTGAAGAACGGCATCCCCAGCCTGTACCTTTCAGGCACAGTCAAAGGCTACGACGCGGGCCACGCATGGAACATCCTCAAGATGGATGGTTCTAGATGGTACTACATGGACGTCACATGGGACGACCCCAAGTGCCCCGTGGACATCGAATACGATTACTTCCTCATCGGCTCCTCCACGGACACTCCCTACGGGTCCTTCGCCGATTCCCGTAAGGTCGACAACGACTACGGGATAAAGGCCTCTACATCCGCATACGCATACGACCCGTATCCCGACGGCAGGAAATCCACAAGCATCTCCCTCGATGAGCCCTCAGCCAGGTCCAACGCATGGAAGACCGGCGACTGGTACTACAGGATGCTGGACTGCAGGCTGTTCTACGAATCCCATGCGATGAGGTCGATAGCCGATGCCCTGAAGGCCGGCAACGCCGAGTACTGGAGCATATGGATCAGGGAGTCCCCTTCGGAGGGGTATCAGGATACCGAGGATCCCATGGACATCGAGGTGAGGATGTTCCTGGACGACCAGGAGGTGACGCCCGCATCCCTGGGGATTCAGGGCGGCCTCAGGCTGGAGCTGCCGGGCAGCTTCTCTCCGCTCAAGAGCATCAGGATATACGATGCCGAGGGCAGCGTCGTGTCCGAGAAGAACGAGATCGGGATAAGCGAGAGCGGGGTGTTCACCAGGGTAGTCACAGATTTCGACATCACGGAGCATCCGATCATCATATTGGTTCTCATCCTTCTGATGGCATTGCTGCTAATGCTCATCATCAGGGGCCGCATAAGGGCCCACAGGGCGAGGACAGGATATAGGAATCCCGTGGATGCGAGGGTATGCAGGCAATGCGGCTACCTGATCCCCAAGGACAGCGATTTCTGCCCAAGGTGCGGTAACATGGTCCCCAAGCGTTGAATATGGGGATGTCCTGCTAGGTCACAGTAGGCTGTTGCGGTCTATATCCGTCTCCTAGCGGAGGGAGTTACCGGTGCTCTATCACGCCGATGGACCAGAGTCTGAGGGTTTTGTTGCATTTCGGACCATGGATTATATAGGAAGATAATCAGTATTGTTCGGGAATGCGGATGAACGGATCAATCGTCAAGAAGATACAGTCCAACAGTGCACAGAGAGAGGTAATCGATGAGAGCATACGCCCTCGTCTGCAACGCCTTCGGGACACGCATCAGGCCGTGGCGGCGCAACGAATGGGCGTATGAGATCTATCAGAACATCTGATGTAAATCGGTACGGATATGGTATCCGAGGAAAAGATGGATATAGAGAATCTCGACATGGAATGGAAGGAGTCCTGGTCCGACAAATGCCTCAAGACAATCGCCGCATTCTACAACACCAAAGGTGGCCGTATGATCATAGGCCGTCGTGACAACGGCGAGTATATCGGTATCCAGGATGTCAAAGCGACCACTAAATCGATCTCGGATTCCATCCGCAACAAGCTGCATCTCATCTCCGAGACACATGCCGTGTCCATCGAAGGCAAGGATTGCATCATCGTCGATGTGCCCAAGGGCGATGAGATCGTTGATTACGACGGCAGGTTCTATTTCCGCGTCGGGAATACCACGCAGCAGCTCGAGGGCAATCCGTTGAAGAAGATACTTCTGGATGAGCTCAGGATGCAATGGCTAGACCAACCGCGCAAGATCGATCCGAGATCCCTGTCGGAAGATGCGTTCAGGTTCTTCCTGAAGAGAGGCAAGGAAGCGGGCCGTATCCCGGAAACCATCCCTGAGGATGACATGATGACTGCCCTTGAATCCATGGGCCTTCTCAATGACGGCGATCTGTCGCTCACGGCGGTGCTGCTGTTCGCCGACGATCCGAAGAGGTATCAGTACGGCGCCTACCTCAAGATAGGCCTCTTCGACGACAGAGGCATCCTTCTCAGGGACGATATCCTCGACCGCATACCCCTGGTCAGGCTTCCGGAGAGTGCATGCGCGTGCTCAGCGACAAGTACATCCAGCCGACGTACAGGTACGACACCGGCACGGCATCAAGGGCATTGAACTACCAGTATCCGATGGATGCGATAAGGGAGCTAGTCGTCAACGCCATAATACACAAGGACTACAGCACCGAACAGGAGATAGCCATCTATGTCTACAAGGATATGCTGAAGATCTATTCCGGAGGGCTTCTGCCGGAAGGCATCACCTTCGAGAACCTCAAAGGCAACCATCCGTCGATAAAGCGCAACAAGAAGCTAGCCGAGGCCTTCTATTCGATGAAGTACATCGAAGGGTGGGGTCAGGGAATTAGCAAGGTGCTGTCCGCATGCAGGGAGAACGGCAATCCGGAACCGGGGTTCTCATACATGTCCTCGGGATTCATGGTCATTCTCAGGCCTAAAGGATACTCAAGTAAGGTCGATGTTCAGGATTTGGGGCTGGATGACGTCGACAGTAGGATCATCCAGGAAATAATTGACGATCCGTCGATACGCATGAAGGATATCTCAGTCCATCTCGAGTTACCTGTCAGGGCTGTCAGATATCGTATCGATAAGCTTAGAGACAAAGGGTTGGTTGTCAGGGATGGAAGTAAGAAAGCAGGTGTCTGGAAGATTCAATTGCCATAATGATTGTCAATTACTGGCTATGCAGATTTGTCAATTAATTTGTCGATTAAAATACCGAATTCGCGATATGTCTTCTGTCCCATTACACACAATTATGACTCTGATCGCTTCTATAACCGAGATGAGGGACACCTCGAAGATGTTCCAACTCTCGGGGAACCAGCCGGTCTTCATCACAAAGAACGGCTACGGATCCAGGGTATTGATCAACATCGACCATTACAACAGGATCAAGGATGTCCTTCGGACATCGAATTGGAGGAGAGATACTGAAGATCAGAATACCAAGGCGGGAATGTCGAGGCGCATGATTTCATCAAGAGGCTCCTTGATGAGTGACTATCATGTCGAATTATCCGTGGACGCCCAGAACGACATCGTATCCATTTGCGATTACATCAGAGATAAGCTCCTGAATATCTCGGCCGCCGAGAGATTCCTTAGGGATACTGATGATGCCATAACCTCTTTGGAAAGATTTCCTTAAAACCATATGGTCCGCAGCGATCCGTATCATGTAGGAACTTATAGAGAAACGTCAGTTCAACTACCGCAGGAACTATTGCATATTCTACATCATAAAGGAAGAGCTGAAGGTCGTAAGGGTGATCCAAGTAGCTTATACCGGGCAGGATCTCAACGATCGGCCGGATCGTATCTAATCTACTCTTGTGGAAAGAGGATAGAATCAACCTTTGACTGAGCGTAGTGCTTTTCCTTAAGAGTCTGAATTTGCATGTGCCGATTTGTCGGATCGTCATCTGCGGGCACCATCGGCCGGGTCGGGGATATAGGCGCCCTGAAACGGCCGGTATCGATGAAAGGGCAGCGGTCCGGATCCCGCCGCCCTTTCTTCTTCGCCCTGTTCCTCACACGCCGCCTTTCACGCTGAACTTCGTGTAGTTGGTCAGACGTTCGGTGCCGTTGTCCAGATGGACCTCCGCCATGACGCCGTACGTTCCGGGGCCGGATGCTATTCCGTAGGTCTTCTCCGAGATGTCGGATAAGAGGTACGACATAGAGCAGTCGAACGATTGCTCGAACGACCCGATGAAGACGTACGCATCCATGCCGTGGATGGTCATCAGCTGGTAGACCGACACAAGGATGGTACCTTTGCCGATGACCTTTCCGTCATATGCGGTAACCACCGCGGTCAGGTCCGGGGACATGACGGCGGAGATCTTGGTGCTCTGTTCGGTCGACGGCGCCTTCGGTCCGTAGTGGGCGTAGAGGGCAATGTCCTCGGTTATCGGTGTGGTGAAATCGAAACTGACGTTCGAATCCTCGAGGAACCATCCCTTGAACTCCACGCCTATCAGCTTCGGTCCGGGGATGGGCGAGACGGTATTGCCGGGTATGACCTTGACGTCCCTTGACGCTCCTTTGGAGACCACGAAGGTCACCGTCAGCCTCTTGTCCTCTTTGCTGAAGTCAGCGGTGACCGTGATGTCCGATGTAATCCTGCCATCTTCGGGGATGCCGGTCCATCCGACGAATCCGTAAGAATACTCTTCGGTATCTTCGGCGGGCGTGGCGGTTATCCTTTCCTCTCCGACGATGAGGACGTTCTCAGACACAGTCACTCCAGTCCCGTAACCGGCGGTGATGCTGGTCATGTCCACAGTTCCACATTCATCGTCGGATACGTCTACCGTGACTGTATAGGTGTTCACGGTCCTTTCGAATTCTGCGATGATCGTGATGTCGGATGTCACCTTCCCGTCCAGGGGGATGCCGGTCCATCCTACGAATCCGTAGGAATACTCTTCGGTATCTTCGGCGGAAGTGGCGGTGATGCTCTTCATGCCGACGGTGACGGTATCTGATGATGCCGATACGGGGGTGCCGTCCAGGACGGTGACGGATTGCTTGCTGACCGTACCGTATCCCTCCTCGGAAACGGCGAAGGTAACAGTGCGAATCGCGGTCCACTGCGCGTACAGGCTGAGGTCTTGATAGGGGGCGGTGATCAGCTTGGATACATCCTGCCCGTCGGAATACGATGTTCCCGAGCCATCGATGGCCGTGTTCCATCCGGCGAACACGTATCCGTCCCTGACGAAGGTGTTGGCCTTCAGGGCCTTGGAGGCGTCCGAGTACATGATGTTCTGATACGATATGTACCCGGATCCGCCGTTGGCGTTGTAGGTGACGTTGAGGCTGTACTCCGTCCAATGCGCAAACACGGTCATACTGTAGTAGAACACCGTCGAGGTGGTGACCTTGACGCTGCTCACCCTGGACTTGTACCATCCGTCGAAGCGGTGGCCTTCCCACACGGGGTCGGCCGGCAGCGATGCCAGCCTTCCGTTCGTCTTCGTGGTCATGTAGGTCCTATCAGGGGTCCCGCCGTTCCCGTCGAAGGTTATCCTGTAGGTCACGGGCTTGGCCGTCCAGTGGGCATACACGGTCGTGTCCTGGTCGAACTCGTAGGATGTGGTAACCTTGGTTCCGCCGGAGGCGGAGGTGTACCATCCGCTGAAGTTGTATCCGCTCCTCGATGCCGATGGCAGAGAGGGCAGTTTTCCATACCTGTCCGTGGTCATGGTCGATGTCGAACAGCTTCCGCCGTTGGCGTTGAAGGTTATGGTGTACTCGCCGGGCGAATATTCCGCTGAAACGGTCGTGTCGCCCAGCAGGGTGAACACGTAGGTGTATCCGGATACCGTTATTATCTCACCGTTGACGATCAGGTGATCGAGCTTGTACCCGCTGGATTTGGTGACCGTCAGGGTGACGGATGTGCCTGCAGGGGCCTTTCCACTCAGGGATGAGGAGATCGTACCTCCGGTAACGTCGTTTACCGTCACGGAGTACAGCGGACTGAACTTCGCGGTAACGAAGGTATCGCACTGTATCTGGAAGGTGTAGGTGTATCCGGTTCCGGATGCGGTCGGGGAAACCTGCGTACCGGCCACCCAGAGCTCGCTCAGACCCTTATCCGTCCCAGGCGTAATAGTCAGAGTCACCGAGGATCCGGGCTCGAAGGGTCCGACCTCCGAGACAGCGACCGTACCGTCTGTGATTTCCGAATCGATCGTGACGGCATAGGCTCTGACGAATGAGGCGGTCACCTGGACGTCACCCTGGAGGACGAATCCGTACTTCCCATGGCTGTCGGCGGTGATGGCCTTATCGTCCACATAGACCTTATCCAGGATGTATCCTGCGGATGCAGCGGGCGTCAATTCCACGGGGGTTCCGGATATGCCGCCAGGGGCAGAGGGAGTAAGGGTTCCGTGCTCGGGCTCGATGACAGTGACGGTGAATACCCTCACGCAATTGGCCGAGACGGTAACGTCGTGAGCAGGCATGGTGAACGTCCAGGTGCCCCCCGATTCTGAAGGTGTGATCTCTGATCCTCCCATGACCTTCAGTGTACTGAGTACATACCCGTCATCGGGGATGATGTTCAGGGAGACGGTATTCCCGTTGGAGGCACGGTATGTTGATAACGAAATCGTACCGTTGACCATCGAAGACACGGTTATGTCGTAGGATCCGGATGAATCCTGCACGAATGTTGCGTAGACTGTGATGTCCCCGTTGGGCATCTTGAATCCCGAAGGGCTGATCTGGACCGCATCTCCTGTTCCCCCAATCTTGTAGGACAGCGATTCAAGGGAGTACCCCCCTGCAGGATGGATCAATGCCGACAGGACGACGTCCTGTCCGGTAGTCGCGCTAAGGATTGTCTGATCGACCGTTCCTTCTCCGCTTATACTATAAGTGATGCTGTGAGAGGCGCCCTGGACGGCGACGCTGAGGACGGTGTCCTTCTGAGGCATGATGAATCCTCCGGTGGAGGACTGTATGATTCCGTCGAGGGATATGGAGGTCACCGAATATCCTTCGGTTGCGGTCACGGTGATATCGGTACCTTTTGCCACCCTGGATCCCGACGCGACAACGGTCTCACCGGCCTTGATTGTATACATACCTGAGTCGTACGTGAGAACATACTTCTCCTCGGCTATGACCATGTTCACTGTGTAGGAGACATCGTAGTTGCCGATGCCGTTCTGGACGGCCAGCGCCTCTGTCATTGTATATTCGTCCGGGGAATCGTAGGTCCCCGCTGCGCCTGATACGGTAGAGATCTCTCCTTTGAGGAGCGAATCTCCCGACACCAGGCCCGACAGGTCGGACTGCACGATCTTATGCACGAGTGCGGACCCGTCGTAGGTCTTGGATTCGGATATGCTCACGGACAACGGTTTCTTCGTTATGGTGTACTCGTTGCTGACTACATTCAAGGGCAGGTCGTACTTGGAGGCGCTGTCGCCGGTCAGTCCTGTCACGTAATAGGTGAAGCTGCCGACGTTGACGTTATCCATCCCGTCGGAGAGCTTGATCGTCGCGAACACCCTCCCTACATCCGAGGAGGCCAGTCCCGTGATCGACAATAAGGGTGTCTTGGGGGTGCCCGAGTATGTGAGGTCAGAAGGTGAGGTCCATACGAACGATACGCGCTTCTTCGAAATGTTATATGTCACTTCTATTGCCTGCGACGTGTCACTGAAGTTGCTGTCGCCGGACACCGTCACCAGGACCGTGTGGCTTCCCACGGAGATTCCGTCATCACCTTCCTTCAGCTCTATCGTTACCTTGTCGTCCGCAGGCCTGGCGTAATTGGTTCCGTTGTAGATCAGATCTGATTTCGCAGGCATGTGGGCTTTTCCATCGTATTCTATAGCGAAGTCAGTGGTGATGGCCGTGATCGTCCCTTTCACGATGGTGAAGTTCGTGGTTGCCTCTCCTTCCTGGTAGTTGGTCGTTGGGGACACCGTTGCCTTGAGAACGTAGTCTCCGACATCGAAGTTCACTTTCTTTGAATAGGTTTCGTCGGAAGCTCCGCTCAGCTTGTACCAGTACACCTCGGTCCCGTCACCGAGGTTCCCGGTGACGACGGGCTTCTTGGCCTCCTCTCCGTAAGCCCACCCTTCGATGGATACGGAAGGGGAGATGGATGCCTTGTGGATGGAGAAGTTCGCGGTGGTCGATGCAGAGGCGTAGCCGCCGCTGGCCGCGACCCTCACCCTCATCGTGTAATCACCCGAGTCCTTGGGCACATCCACGGAGTATTCGTCGTCGCTGGATGTGATGCGCTTGTATTCGACGGTGGTCTGCCCTCCGCTTATGTTTCCGGTGATGATGGGCTTCTTGGCCTCCTCCCCGTACGTCCAGCTCTCTATCGAGGCAGTCAGCGGGAACTGGTTCTTGATGCTGGCGACTAATGAACGAGGTTCAGGGAGAATGTAGTTATCTTTGTCATCGCCCTCTATCTTGTACCAGATGGTGTAATCCCCCACATCTTTGGCCGTGGGCAGATTGCTGCTATACTCGCCGGAGTCGCCTATCCTGTACAAGGGAGTGCCGGACGTGGTCAGACCTTTGATGATCAATGTCTGATTCTTTTCGTTGTATATCGCCGCTTTATTAATCGGAGCGACCAACCATGTGCGGAGGAGCTTGTTTATGGTCACTGTTACGCTGGCCGATTCGCTGTCCTTGTAGTTGACATCGTCCTTCACCATGTAGTACACGGTGTATTCGCCGGCGTCAGTCGCAGTCGGTATGGATGTCGAGTAATTCTCTCCGTCGAGGCTGTATTGGACATTGGCCCAGTCGATATCGATCGGATATATGAGTTCCTGGGCTTCTCCGGTATACATCAGTTTTGGCACCGTCGGAGGGGTGATCTCGCCGGGCACGGCCTTTGAGATCGTCACACTGATTGGGCCTCCAACCTGAGAATCGTTGTGGTTGCTGTCTCCCACGGATTTGTACCAGACGTTGTACTGGCCTGCGTTGGTGGCCTTAGGGATTTTAGAGTGGAACTCCACGTTGTCCAGGCTGTAGCGCACTGTTCCTCCCCAAGCCTCTCCGGCGTCTACCAGTTCTTGTTCGTTGTTGTTGAATAACATTCCTTCCTTGGCAGCGGGATAAATAGAGACTGCGGAATTGGCTTTGCCGATAGTTACGAAGATCTGGCCACTGTCATAGTCCTGGTCATCCTTGACTATCTTGAACTGGACGCAGTACTCGCCTGCATCGGTGGACTTGGGCAAGTCTGTGCTGAATTCTCCGCTGTTCACGGCGTAGAATGCAGTGCCTCCCACTGCATTCCCTCCGGTGATCAATGTCTGATCCTCTCCGTTGTAGATCAGGTTCGTTGACGCGACCGGATCGGTCTGCCAGTAGACGTCGCCCTTGTCAACGTATTTGGCATAGACCTTAAAGGTCCCAAGTGTGCCCGCAGGCACGGAGACCGTTTTCGTCCCTTCCTTGAAGTCGCTGGTGGTGTACCATCCGACCCGGATGTAATCTTCCTTGGCTGGCATCGGTCCCAGGAAGGTCTCCGTATCGTACACATAGGTGTCCGGCTCTATACCGGTCAGTTTGGTATCGCCATCGTAGTACTCTATATCATAGGTATTCGGCGTCCAATGCACCCAATACCGTCTGTCGCCTCCGCTACCTTTCTCGATGACCACTTCCGACGTTTTTGTCCCTGCACCGTCCTCCCAATAGGAAAGGGTGTATCCTTCCTTGCTCTCTTGGGGCAAGGTGAAGGTTTCTGTCAAAACAGTGTAATTATAACGTTCAAGTAATTTACCGTCGTCATTATCATTGACCCATATGTCATACTCTCTGGGGACCCAATCCATATAGAATATCCAATCCCCGTATTGGTCACTGTTTATTTTGGTGTATACTTCACCCGTGAACTGCGGATTGTCGTGCCATGCACCGAAAACGTAGTATTCCTTGGCTATCATTTCGTCGGTATAGAGGCGCACTTCGTCCCCGTACGTGTACGTGACCTGTTGTGGGAATCCGTTTAAGAAGACACCTCCTAGAAGTTCGTATGTTATGGTGAACTTGAGGCCCACTGCATTGTAACTCGCGGTGTAGGTGACATCTCCAGACACGAATGAGGCCATGGGGTCCCATCCGGAGAATTCGTATCTGCATTTCTCGTCCTGCGGCTTCGTAGGGGCAATGCCATCGTATGACGGGATGCTGCCGTACGGGACGTCCTGGTCGGTCTCCAGGACCTGGTCGTCGTAGTTCTTCCAGATTATAGTGAACTTCCTCAGTTCCGCAGTGTATGTGGCCTTGTAAGAGGCCTCGGTGTCCACGCTTGTGACTTCCGGAGACCAGCCGGCGAAGGTGTACGTGTACTGGCTGTCCATTTCTCTGGTGGGCGTTGGTTTTACGATGCTTTCGGCGGAGGTGCCGAAATCGTATTTTTCGGAACTCAGCAGGGTCCCGTCCCAGTCGTAGAACGAGATTGTGTACTTGTTCACTATGTATTCATAAAGGGCCCTGTAAGTGACCGATTCCGTCACCTCGCCGGTCTCGGGGACCGTCGGATCCCATCCGGTGAATTCGTACGAGAACTGGGTGGTTGACTCCCTGGTGGGATCGGCCGGTTTAGCGACGGCGGAGTAGCTCGTGCCTGGCACGTACCACTCCTTGGACAAGATCTTCGCATTCCAGTCCATGAATGTGATGCAGTACCTGAGCACATCGCTCTCGTTGTAGGTCGCGCGGTACTCGGCATCCTCTGTCACGACACCGGGGGTCGGATCCCATCCGGCGAACTCGTAGTATTTGCCTTGCGACGGCTCCCTGACGGGGTCGTTGGCTGGTGTGATCACGCCCGGCCCGGTCTCCATGGCGTACTTCCCTTCCCACAGCACGGTATCATCCCAGTTGACGAATCTGATCGTGCACTGCTTAACTGTGCTCTGGAACGATGCGTAGTACGTCACGTCGCCGGTCACTGGGGGTAAATGATCGATCGGTACGCCGTCCTCGCTGTCCACGTGCTCGGACCAACCTTTGAACGTGTAGGTATGCTGCAAGGTTTCGTCCCTTGTCTGGGCCGGACCATTGTAGTAGGGTGAGCTGCCGTAACCGACGTTCTCGTCGATTTCGATGACAGAGAGTCCGTCCCAGGTCATCCAGGTCACGGCGTAGGTGTTCAGTATGGCGTCGTATTTCGCCTTGTAGGTCTTGTTCTCGGTCGCATCGGAGATGGCCGGTTCCCATCCCGCGAAGACGTACGTGTACTGTGCGGTGGGCTCCCTGTATGCGGTGGGGGCCTGGGCGGCGATTTCAGTTGCGAGAGTGCCCGGGACGTAATGGTGCGAATCGATTTCGCTGTCGTCGTAGTCGACGTAACTGATGGTGAACTCGTCGACATCCCATGCGGCCACGAAGGTCGTATCTTTCAGTAATTGGAGCTTGTCACCGGGTTTGTATAATTCGCTTCCTACCATCCATCCTTTGAATTCCAGGTCGCCGTGGTCTTTGTAGATGCATCCCGGGAGGACGATGGTGGTACCGAGCAGCAGATCGTATGACTGGATGGGATACGACCCCAGACCCGATTCCGCCCTCACCGTGACATAGTTCAGGGTGAACTTGGTCGGATCGCTGTCCTTCGGGTCGGGGAAGTTCGACTTCCAGATATAACCGAAGTTCTCGGCTTTGGCACCGTCGGTCTTCACCCATCCAACGTACTGTCCTCTCTGGTCGAAGGGCTTCGATTCGGCCAGGTAATCCGGGAGGATATGATCGGCGTTGTACAACGGGCCGATATCCTTGTCGATGAAGCTCTGGAAGAATTTCCCGATGTAGTACATGGTGCTAGTGGGTCCAACATTGAACCCTATCTTGTACAAGACGTCCATGTGGCTGGTGACATCAGACTTAAGGCGGGTGCTGTCGACATGCTGTTTGAGGAATCTGTCGATACTTTGCTTCTTCTCGTTTATGGAGCAGTCGAAGCCGACATCCTGCGAATATACGTTGACGACGGGATCGATGTTATCGGTGATGCCGCCGAATGTGCTGCCCTGGAGCACTATCTGTCCGCGGCAGTCCTTCAGGTACGGGTATGCCGTGTAAGATTCTCCGAAGTTCTTGCCGGACTCGATGTATATATACGGCTTCCCGGTGGAGGGATTGATCTCCTTCGACAGGGCCTGCAGCTTTTGGTACATGCGATTATTCGTGATTTCCTCGTTGTCGTCACCCTGCACCTCTGCATCGAACCCAACTATCAGGGTCTCCGTCGGGTGGATGGTCAGGAATGTCTTGAACCAGTCGAGCACGTCATCGACGCTCAGGTCATCGCCGTTGGACTTCATGGCATAGAACGTTCCGCCTATCTTGTCCTTTCCGTGACATATCCAGAGGTTGTCCCCGTCGTCTTCGAGCTTGTACCAGGTCGGAGTCGAATGTGTCAGGGCACCCCACGCCAGGGTCATCCCGATGTGCCATAAAGAGCCTATTTCATCCGGGACAAGGTGCTGGTTGTTTATGCGTATGTCGAACAGCCTGACGCCTGCGTCCAGCTGTTCGTTGATATAGAGATATTGGGTCTTCGCCATGTAGTGCATATGGGCGAAGTCCCCGATGGATCCGTTCAAACGCGACTCGGTCTTCCTCATACCAGAATCGTGGGTCCCAGGGATGTTTATCTCGTTCAGCATCCTTTCACCGGAGATGCCCGACATCCAGTTCTTGTCGCTCAGGTTGTAGTAATCATTGATCTGGCTGGCCCAATCGACGAAGTCGGATTCATCGCCGACGGTCCCGCTGTAGTCGTAGCCCAGACATACTTCGCCTTTATCGTTCAGGGACAGGAGGTAGCCTTCCGCGGAAGTAAAGAATACGTCGGGGTTCCTGTCGCCGTTATATTTGCCGTATCCGTTGGTGAAACGGCCGGTCTGATCGTCGAGCGTCACGGAGATGCGGGTGTCATCGTCGAGTTCGCCCACTATGTTCATCTTGCAGTCGTCCAGGTATATGCCGTTGCCTTCAACGGCATCGTTGTACATCACGACGACGTGGCCGCTGACATCTATGTCGTCGGCATCTTCGTCCATGTATATGCCGCCACCCTTCTGGGCGGAGTTGTATATGATCCGGCCTCCCCACAGGTTGATGTTCCCGTTGTCGTCGTTGTATATGGCGCCTCCGTTCCCGCCGGCCTCATTGTAGCTTAGGGTGACTCCGCTGTTGATATTGACTGTGGACCCATCCTTGATGCAGATAGCGCCTCCGTGTTCTGTAGCAATGTTGTAGCTGACGTCCACTCCGCTGCCGAGATCCACTATCCCCTCGCTGTAGAAGGCGCCTCCGTTCTTATTTGCGACATTGCCATGGATATTCACTTTGTCCCTGACGACTACCTTGCGCTCATCAGTATAGACTGCGCCACCGTTTTTGGATGCGGAATTCTCTAAGAATTCGCTGCTGTCGCCGCTGATCTCGATGCCGCCGTCTTTGATGTAGATGGCACCACCGTTATTGGCATAGTTGTGATAGAAGGAGCAATCGATGATATAGAGCATCTGATCGTCTGCCTCCATGTATATGGCTCCGCCATCGTCCCCGTTACAAACAATGAATCTGCAGTTCCGGATGGTGCCGGCGTTCCTGTAGTCCAGATACAGTGCCCCACCGTCTCCGTCATCGGTGTAGTTGTAGTAGAATAAGACATTGTTCAGGTTCAGGGTGCAGCCGCCGTCATCGTCGCAGTATATTGCTCCTCCATCACCTGCGCATCCGTTGCTGAAGAATGTGCCGCCACCCATATCCAGTTCGCCGTTGACATATATCGCACCTCCCTTCTCGGTCGCACGGTTGTTCATGAACAGGCCGCTCTCGATGATGAGTTTGGAACCGTCATGTATGTTGATGGCTCCGCCGTTCCCTGCGTATCCTCCGGTGATGATGCCTGTCCCTATCGTATCCCTGATGGTTACCGTGCTGTCTCCGCTGATCTGGAGTACCTGTCCGCCGTCCTTCTTGGAGGTGAGTCCTCTGTCCATGGTGAAACCGTTCAGATCGATGATCAGATCCCTTTCGACTATGATGCGGTCGCTGCCATCGGCGTGGATGTCATTGGCGAGGGCGACCTCTGTCCCGTCGGGGATGTTCTCGTCTACGGCCAGGCTCCTGAGCTCATCCCAGGTAGAGACCAGCCTCATTCCGATGGTGGAGTTCCAATACCCGTAGTCGCAGAAGAGCTCGGGCAAATTATCCCTCAAAGCTTCCTTTATCGGGAAACCGTGGACCTCATTGTATGAGAACACACCCTGATGGCAGGAATATAGTTCGTAATGATCGGTGAATGGGTCATATGGATCCTCCATAGCGAAGTCTATGAGGGACAGCGATGAGACCGGGCCGGAAAACCCTATCCTGGTCCCATCATGGAGGTATATGTTCTTACCTATGCTGGCCGTGTTCCCGTGGACCTTGACGAGGTCATGGACCAAGAGTGAGCCTCCGGTCTGCACATAGATGGCACCTGCGTACAGCGGGGCACTGTTGTCCGTGATGAGCGAGGTCCCGAGGTTGAGTGTGCTCCCGGTCGCGATGGATATGGCGCCTCCACTGCCTCTGTTGGTGACGTTGTTCTTTATCACTACGGCTTCGACCGAGGCGGTTCCGCCCTCTGCAACGCTCAACGCCGCTCCGTTCCCAGCTTCCACAGTGTTGGATTCGAACGAGGTGCTGAATACGGAGAGCCCGCCGGCATCATATATCCCGCCAGCGCCGTCGCATCTGTTCCCTTTGATCTCACATCCATTGACGACCATCACTCCGCGATTGTTCAGACCGGCACCGGCTCCCCGGAGGTCAATTGTCGTATTGTCTATGATCTTGCAGGCATTCAGCTTGAAACTGTTGTTCGTGTTGGTGAAATCATTGCCGGTGAGTTCATTGAAGGCCCCTCCGCCGAATTTGGCAACGTTCTCCGATAAGGTGGAGTCCTTGACGTCGATCACGGCATCATTGCCGGTGTTATAGATGCCTCCGCCGTTATTCAGGGCCCTGCATTCGTAAATGGTGGAACCCGATACGGACATTATCCTGCTGTTGTACAGTCCCCCTCCGTTCACGTCTGCGTAGCTTCCGCTTATAAAGGCATTCTTCACGGAGATGTTTCCGTTGTTCCAGATCGTTCCTCCGTATCCGCTTCCGCCCTCTACCTCGGTCTCTTTGGTCGCCCTGTTGTTCCTGAATTCGGTCCCGTCGATGTCCAATGCGTAGTGGGGCCCGCTGGTACTCGTCCATACGGTGTCGGAAGTGTTCCAGATCGCTCCTCCGTTCCCGGAGATGTTGTTGCTGATCTCCCCGCCTCTGATGAATATCTTCCCTTTTTGGGCGTTGTAGATCGCTCCTCCTTCGAGCTGGGCCTCGTTCATGGTCATGAAGGTTTTGCTGATCTCGATCGTGCCTTCATTGTATATCGCAGCACCGTACTCCCAAGCGGCATTGCCGGAGAGCGAACAGCCTTCGATGATGGCCTGTCCCCTGTTGTATATCGCGCCTCCGTTATTTTCGGCCTGGCAGAGGGCGAATGTGGCATTCCTGATGGTAAGGGTCCCGCGTTCATCGTTGTAGATCCCACCTCCATCATCCTCGGAGTAGCCGCCCCTGAAGGTTACACCCTCGATGGTCAGATTACCGTCGTTGTAGATTATCCCACCAAAGTCCTCAAACGCACCTTCGCTCCTGCCGTTCATGAGGATGGCCGATTTATCCTTGCTGGAATCTTTGATGGTTATGGACACCCCATGCTCTATTGACAGGAATTTGGAATTCACAAAGAATTGATCATCGGTTTCTGTGGTCGCCGGATTGACATGGTACCCGTTCAGGTCGATCGTCATGCCCCATTCGATATTGTCCGCAGGGACACTGAGCCTGATGACCGGGAATCCATATGGGGCCAGTCTGTAAAAGTAATTGACGTAGGTGTCCTCTTCGCCCATCAATTTCACGGTCTTTCCGTTATTCTCGGGAGTGAGCGCTTCGGCTAATTTATCGAATCCGTATACTAAGATGACGTTCTCGTTGTTTTCGTTGTCATTGTCAGCAATGGACGGTCCTGCGAAGCACAGACCAGTGATCGCTATCATGATGACTGCCGTTAGGACCATCATTTTTATCGCGGGTATCTGCCTATGAATTGCAACCGCCCCTGACTCTTTGTTATTCTTACGGACCCCATCCATTTGTTCGCCTTCTGGAGCAATGTGTTAAGCCAAAATCAGAGTCAACTGTATTAAAGCTTTTTAAGTTTACTGGGTACTGGTTGATCTGGGTTTTATTGTCTCTGCATCACGGACCGTGACCTTTACCGGACCATATAACCGTGAGAAACCGTCCATATGAGCCGACCTGGTCGTCCTTCATACAGTCAGGCGGTTTGTAAGTAGTGAGTGGACAAGGCGAGA
>JAEEOP010000024.1 GCA_016284295.1 Methanomassiliicoccaceae archaeon
CCACGATCAGTGTGCATACGGCCGTTACGGCTAGCAGTACGAGATGGAGTTTTCTCATTAAGTGTTAAGAATGAACTCTATCAAATATATCCGTTACTTAGAAAGAACTTGGATAATAAGTAATGGCGCCGAGAGGGAGATTTGAACTCCCGAGGGCAAAGGCGCCCACGAGCTTTCCAGGCTCGCGCCTTACCGGGCTGGGCCATCTCGGCTTATGAACTGGGGGAACTGATAACGATATAAAATAATATTGGCGGTCCGGGTTGTTGGCTGCCAGATCGGTGCGATCCATGGATTTCCTCCAGAACAGCCGCCTGATCTCCCCAACATGATTTGAGATGGTCGACGCATCGATGCCTATCTCGGGACGGATCCTTGCCGCAATCCGATCCAACCGACATTTCTTACGAAACACCGACAGCCCCAATCGCAGGGTCGGCACCATCGGGCAATGCTTCACACCCTCCTCTTCCGTTTGCAGTCCAGAACAATCGTTATAATCATACTGACCCATCCCAGAGCGATGACGGAAACCAAGATCCCAAAGATCACGACCGAGGACGTAGGCAAGCTGAAGGCATTCATTTCTTCGACGGTGACCAAGGCGCACGCCAAAGGAGTCGTCATAGGTCTCAGCGGAGGGATCGATTCCGCAGTGGTCACCAAGCTCTGCGCGGATGCGCTGGGCCCGGAGAACGTTCTGAACGTCTTCATGCCCTCCCGCGTTACGCCCCCGGAGGACTACAAGACAACCTCCGAGCTGTCATCGCTGTGGGGCACCGAGTTCAGGGTCGTCGACGTGCAGCCCGCCGTGGATGCCCTGGCCGCAGTGCTCCTGTCGGATGCCGAGACCCCTCTGGAGAGAGGCAACATATCCGCCAGGTGCAGGATGATCGTCCTGTACAATCTGGCCAAGAAGAGGCAGTACCTCGTCATGGGGACATCCAATCAGAGCGAGATCATGATGGGATACTTCACCAAGTTCGGGGACGGGGCATGCGATGCCACCCCTCTGGCGAATATGTACAAGACCAACGTCAGGCAGATCGCGAGGATCATCGGCGTCCCCCAGCCGATCATAGACAAGCCCCCGTCGGCCGGGCTGTGGGAAGGGCAGACCGACGAGTCCGAGATGGGGATCAAGTACGAGGACCTGGACGCCATCCTGTACGACATGGAGCAGGACATGACCGACTTCCAGATTGCCGCTGACACCGGGCTTCCGAAAGAGAAGGTCCAGGAGATCCGCCGCCAGGTCCAGTCCATGGAGCACAAGAGGCTCCCCGCGATGCGTCCGTCGGAGTACTGATGGCGATCTCCGCAGGACGTCCGGAGTCGGTGATGTCATTTCCGCGGACAAAGGTCAACGAACCTATATCTATGACCTGGCTCTCGTAAGATCGATCCAATGAGCATTTTCAAGACCAGGGAGAGAGGGCATCCATCAGATTCGACAAGGCGTCCGACCTGATAGCCCGGAAACAGTACGGCGAGGCCCTCAGTAATCTGAAAAGGGCCATAAGCCTCGGTCAGGTGACTCCCGAGGTCTTCGTCCTGAAGCGTCTGCTGGAGATGCGCTCAAATTACAAGGATCTCAGGGAACTGGAGCGCTCCATGAACCTCTTCGGCCAGTATCTGGAAGCTGGCCGGGATATCGTCTTAGTCGACCCTAGGAACACATCGCAGATGTGTTCCCGCTGCGGGGATATGGTGAATAAAGGCCTGGAGGACCGCATGCACGTCTGTCCGGGATGCGGTCTTGTCATGGACCGTGATCTTAACGCCGCGAAGAACATACTCAAACTCGCTTCGGTCAAGTGGATGGACCGGCCATCCCGTCCGGACCTAAACAGGACGAAAAGCCTCGCTTCTAGCAGAGGCACTATGATGGACGAATGTAATGCTAATAATTTGTTTATCTGAGGTTCAGTAATCTTTATCTACTACCTATATATGTTCTGGAATGTTGCTCCTGTGGTGTAGCGGCCAATCATGAAGCCCTCTCGAGGCTTCAACACGGGTTCGAATCCCGTCGGGAGCACTATTTTTACTCTATCCAGATATCAATCATGTTGCTCCTAGCGGGAGCACTACTATTTTGCAAAACTGCGATGCAGGATGTTCGCATCAGTGACATTTCGCGGTAATCGCTATTATAGCAGATATGTTCCTGAAGAGCATGAGGGACGTCCCTATCGGCAACGACGATTTCAAGAGTATTCGTGAGAACGGCGGCTACTATGTGGACAAGACGAAGTTGATAGCGGAGATCCTATCGAAGAAGAACACGAAAGCGTTCCTGATCGCAAGGCCTCGCAGATTCGGCAAAACCCTTAACCTGAGCATGCTGGATGCATTCTTCAACCTGAGGTACAAAGGTAGGGGCGAGCATTGGTTCGACGGTCTCAGGATAAGCAGCAACGAAGCTGTGATGTCGGCCGCTAACGGAAGTCCTGTGATATTCATGTCCATGAAGGACCTTGATGGCAACGATTTCACAGTTTTTCTGAACGATTTCAGATTGAAGATCAGGGATGCCTGCAGACAATTCGAGTATCTCCTGGATTGGGACACCAGATCAAACATGAAAGAGTCATTCATCAGGCTATACAACGGTGTCGCAGATACTTCCGAACTCAAAAGGTCCATCAAGGACATCTCCACCGCTTTATGCGAATATCACGGAACCGGAGCGATAATCCTCATAGACGAGTATGATAACCCGATCAACAGATCCTATGGGAAGGATGTCCAAGCAGAGATCATCGCATTCATGAGAGATCTGCTGTCCAACGCTCTCAAGTCCAACGATTCCCTCAGGTTCGGTGTGGTTACAGGCGTCATGCAGATCGCAAAGGAATCCATCTTCTCCGGATTGAACAACCTCTATACGAACAACGTCCTGAGTACGGATTTCGATGAGGAATACGGTTTCACGGAGTCCGAAGTAAAGGAGATGCTGGCCTACTACGGGCATCCGGAATCGTTCGCAGAGGTGAAGGACTGGTATGACGGGTACCGTTTCGGTGATGCCGAGATATACAATCCTTGGAGTCTCATCAACTATGTCGCCAACGGTTTCAAGCCTGCCCCGTACTGGGCGGGCACCAGCGGCAACGATATATTGGATACCTTGGTGGACAATGCCGATGAAGATGTCTGGCAGGAATTAACAGATCTGGGGAACGGTGCAGAGGTAAAGAAACGGATCGAGCCTACGGTGACGATGGATGATGTGGGCAGAGGATCCGCGATATACTCCGTTCTCGTGATGTCCGGGTATCTGAACGCCATACCTTCCGACGATTCATACGTGCTCAGGATCCCCAATAACGAGACGAGGGGCGTATATCTCAAGGCCATGTCAAAGAAACTGGCCTATGATTCGGGTTGGCATTTCGAGAGGGTCTTCACAGCGATGAGGTCCGGTGACACCGATAAGGTGGAGGCAGCACTATTCGATATGCTTTCGGAAAAGATACCGTTCTTCGCGATATCGAGGGAGTCGGATTATCAGAAGATACTCGCGATCGCCGCCATGTGCACACAGGGGAAATACATCACCACTATGGAATCCGAATCCGGCAACGGGCGCGTGGACATCAAGATGACATCCAAGGATGCAGGATGCCCCCACATCATTATGGAATTGAAGAAGACGGACTCTCCGGATGCGTCAGTTTGGACCAGGGAGGCGGATTCAGCGCTCAAACAGATCAGAGACAGGAAATATCACCACGGCCTCATCGGCAGGACGCTCCTGTACGGCATATGCTTCCATGGCAAGGAAGCCAAGGTCGCTATGGAAGAGGTCAGCCAATCGTAATCTCAAGGAATCGATTTTCCGTTCATCATGTCATGGAATCGACCCTGAATGAACCGACATCCAGCATGGGAGCACGTATCATCTGAAGATGACTTTCACTGTCTTCATCCTTATGCCTATCCCAACGCATATGGCATCTTCGATTCCGGGTTCGTCAGCATAGGATTTCCTTTCGATTTGTCGTGACAACTTTCATGGCATTTTTGAATACATGTCGGTTTATCTTTGGATTTGAGCTTTTAATCGTATGAAAATTCAGTACATATATACATCAATTTCATATATTTTACAGGAAATATAAGACCATGATCCCGCGTACCGTGATGCCGCTGATAGAGACATACCTCAGGAATAAACCCGTCACGCTGATAACCGGGGCCAGACAGACGGGCAAGACCTACCTGTGCAGGGAGATCGCCAGGAGCAAGGGATACAGGTACGTCACCCTGGCGGACAGGCAGGACCGTGCCCTTGCCAACTCCGACCCCGATGCGTTCCTTCAGATGCACGGATATCCGCTGATCATAGACGAGGTGCAGAAGGCGCCGGTCCTGTTCGATTCAATAGAATCGGTGGTGGACAAGACGATCTTCGAGGGCAAGGATTCCAAGGGTATGTTCATCCTGACCGGGAGCCAGAGCTACAGGCTGATGGAAGGTGTCAGCCAATCCATGTCGGGGAGGGTGGGGATCGTGAACGTGTCGCCGCTGAGCATCAGCGAGATAGCTGGGAGGGACGAGGTCCCCTTCGAGGCCGATCCCATCAAGTCGTCGGATCGCATCGACGGCAGGGATGCGATCGCTGTCATGAACAGCATCGTCTTGGGAGGATACCCGGAACTGCATGATGGCAGCTCGCTGACTCCCTCGGAGTTCTACAGCGACTACGTCGATTCATATATCGCCAGGGATGTCATGGAGATAATCAATCTGAAGGATCAGCTGAAGTTCTTCAACTTCATGCAGGTCATGGCATCGATGACTGGTCAGGAGCTCGTCAACGAGACCGTATGCAAGTCAGTGGGGATCAACGGCAGGACGTTCAACGAGTGGTTGAACGTTCTCGTAGCAGGCGACATAATACATCTGCTCCAGCCGTACAGCGGTGTGTCCACCGTGAAAAGGGTGTCGAAAAGGCCCAAGATGTACTTCAGGGACACCGGTCTCGCATGCTATCTGGCCAGGATCGCCGACGGTCCCACCCTGTTCTCCAGCTATCTGAAGGGTCCGATGGTGGAGACCTACATCATCAACGAGATAATGAAGTCCTATGACAACAGGAAGGAGAATGCCGCATTCTATTACTATCGTGACTCGACAGGGAACGAGATAGATCTTCTCATACAGAAAGGAGGGATGCTGACCCTGGTAGAATGCAAGCCAGGCATAGATATACCGTACGAGGACACCGGTTCCATGAGGAGGTTCGCGCCCAATGACGACAAGGTCTTTTCGAGGTGCGTGGTGTGCCTGACGCCGAAACCATATGTCATGAAGGACGGTATCTGCGTTCTGCCCGTGACTTCCATATGACCGGACGGTCAGTAAGTCCGGGGCAGTATTGAACGGATCACCGCATCAGGATGCCGTCGTCGACCTCGAAGGTGGCGAACAGGACCGCCTTGCCGGACAGCCTCACCCTGTCCCCGACGATCTCTATCCCCACGACGCCGCCGCGGGGCGATGCCTCATACGCCAGCATCTTGGTCTTGTTCAGTCTCTTCGACCAGAAGTCGGCCAGGCTGCAGTGCATGGAACCGCAGACAGGGTCCTCGGGGACGTTTATCTTTGGCCAGAACGCCCTCGACACGAAATCATACTCTCCGCTGCCGGGAGCCGTTACGAACAGTCCGAGGCCGTCCTTAAGATTCATGAGCTTGGTGATGTCGGGATGCAGGTCGATCACGTCCCTGTCGGTAGGAAGCAGGGCTATCGGGTCCCTGTAACCGATCGCACAGCACACAGGCTCGCATCCGATCGCATCCCTGATATCATCCTCCGGAGTATACTCTGAAGTCCTGATGAGGGGGAAATCCAGGATGTATTCGTCCCCCTCCCTGTCCACCCCGAGATGCCCGCTGGCGGTGTCGAAGTCCACATGGGCGATGCCGGGTTCGACATGGTTCATGATCGTGAACGCCGTGGCCAGGGTGGCATGCCCGCAGAGGTCTATCTCTCCGCCCGGCGTGAACCATCTGAGCCCGTACCTCCCATCACGGCCTACAGCGAAAGCGGTCTCCGACAGGTTGTTCTCGATGGCCAGCTTGAGCATGATGTCATCCGACAGCCAGCTGTCCGATACGCAGACGGCCGCGGGATTGCCCTTGAAGACGGTGTCCGTGAAGGCATCCACTTGGTAGAATCTCATGGCCGGAGCCAAGCATTGCCGAGTTAAAAATTGGTATGGAAGGGGTTTCGGGACGCCGGATGGCCGGCATCCCGTATGATCATGAGGATCACTCTGCAGGTGCAGCGGTGTCCACGAAGCCGTCCTTCGCACCGACGATCATGAAGGTGACCATGATTCCGATGAAAAGTCCGAAGATAGACCAGAAGCACAGGACGGACGCGATCGCGCATGCGGCGACGGCGATGATCCAGTATTTCCTGAGGTAGACGCAGATGAAACTGATCAGAGCGCAGATACCGCTTGCGAGGGCGAGGCTTGCTCCGGTGGTGAAGTAGTTCTGGATGTCCATCTGGGTGAAGTGGTATCCGTGGCTGACGAGCCAGTCCTGGAACTCCGTGCTGGACCAGATCGCGCTGGCAGCAGCCGGTGCATCGGCCAACGCGATGGCTGCCGCGATGATCGCGGGGATCGCATATATTCCCAGGAAGAACAGGAGCCAGCTCCTCCTGACGTCCAGGAGGGCCTTTCCGAATTCCTTCGCTTCCTTCTTCATCTCCTCTTCGGTCTGTGATCCGCTCACGACCTTTCCGCACTGCGGACAGAATTGCATTCCGGGCTCTAGTGGTTTACCGCAACCCGTGCAGAATTTGTTGTCTTCCATGTCTTTCTATCAAGATTAACGATTTTAATAAGTTGTCGATTGCCGACCGTTCATGAAGTACCGTACCATCGTACGGAACGCAGTTGCTTGTGCGGTCGCGTATCCGGCTGACTTCGGAGGACGAGCTTGACTCCGATCAGGGATTTGTCGTCCTCGCGTATCCATGCCAGTATCTTCTCGTGATGATCGGCGGTTATCCTCTCGAGGATCGCATCCAGCCTGGGCTGGGTGGACTTGATCATGTACCTCTTGTTCCTGGCGTCGTACCCCACCAAGCCCTTCTTCATGACCTTCGACAGCCGGGCATCGTCGAGGTTCACCACCAGGCCGCCGTATCTGATCTGCCTGAAACCTGGTTTGATATCCGTCATGAAGGGCGATACGAGATCATCGATCCTTATCCGCTTGGTGCATTCGGCGATGTAGTCCACGTAGGTGTACCAATACCATCTCGTCATCATCCTTTCCAGGAACGATTCGAGCTCCGGGTCCCTGCAGAAATCGATGTGGAGTTCGCCTATGCCGTCGAAATATACCCTGATCCCGGCATGGAAGTCGTTGGGGGACATCCCGAACCTCGCTTTGTAGTCGGCGATCTGCTCGTTCTTCAGATACCTGATCCACCAGTCGTGGTAGTATCTGACGGTGCCGCCGCGTTCCCATCTGCGCAGCTTCGTCGAGATGACGTCCACATCGCCCTGCATCTCAGCCTCTTACGAATCTCACGTACTCGGCCTTCCTCTGGGCCTTGATCTCCGATATCATGTCCTTCAGGACTTCGGCGTCGCAGGACACCACCATGACCTCCAGGCATTTGTGGTCGCGGATGTGGGAGTGCATCTGCGTCTTGATGTACTCCTGGTATTTCGCCTGGACCTGTATCATCCAGGGGTCCGCATGGTTGGAACGCACGATTATTAGAACGCCTTCCACCGGCCCTTCAAGGGTCTCCATCTTCTTGATCTCGTCCATGGCGGAATCGATCGAGGCCCTGATCGCATCCGACCTGCCCTTCAGGTCGTACGTCCTCTGGATGGTGTCCAGGCACTCGGTGTATTCGTCATTCAGTGAAACGCTGATTATGGTCATGCTATCGTTAATAATTCCCGGGGGTTTCAGACGCCCTTATTATTAATCAATGATAAACGTTTTAATAATGATTTGCAGAGAGGGATGGTATGGAGCCAATAGTGCTATTCCTGCTGTTCTCTGGACTGCTGATCATAGTGTCCATGGTCGCGGCGTACATCCCGATCGTGAGCAGTCTCAAGGACGGGGGAACCCACATGATGATCGCCGTCAGCACCGGTATCTTCATCGGTCTGCTGATGTTCATGCTGCTGCCCGAAGGCATCGAAGAGGCGGAAGAGGGCGGAATCGACGTGCATTACGGCATGATGGTCCTCGTCGCCGGATTCCTCGTGATAATGGTCATCGATCAGTTCATGAAGCAGAGGCATCTGAAGATGTGCGGATGCGATGCCGTGGAGCACCGTCATGACCACGACGATCACGACCACGACCATGAACATCATCACGACGAGAAGGAGAGCGACACCCACGGCCACAGGATCGTGTCCATGTCGTCCTTTGTCGGCCTTTCCATCCACGCCGCGTGCGACGGTCTCGCCCTGGCGGCGATGTTCATGGCCGGAGAAGAGATCGGTATCCTGGCCGCCATCGGGTTCTGCATACACAAGTTTGCCGAGCTCTTCACGCTGTCCTCGACCATGCTCCTGTCTGATATAGGGAAGAAGAGGTCCCTGACCTATCTGGGGCTGTTCTCACTGATCACCCCTATCGCCGGTATCATATTCTTCCTGCTGTTCGGTCAGATGGAGGTCGAAGGTATGCTCGGAGTGCCTCTGCTCTTCGCATCGGGTACCCTGCTGTACGTGGTCGCATGCAACATGATCCCGGAGTCCTTCCACAGGACGCACGGATGGAAGAGCACCGCGCTGGTGCTGGTCGGAGTCGCACTGATGTTCGCATTCGCGTTGCTGTTCCCTCACGCGCATTGAACCCCGTAAATACTATGGATGGGTTGTCGGAGCAGGGATCATGATGAAGATCGCAGTGACTTACGAGAACGGAGAGGTCTTCCAGCATTTCGGAAGGACGCAGTACTTCAAAGTGTACGAAGCGGAGGACGGCAAGATAACATCCTCCAAGGTCATCGGCAACGACGGATTGTCGCACGGTGCCCTCGGCGAGATCCTCATGAGGGAGAAGGTCGACGTCTTCATCTGCGGAGGCATCGGCGGAGGCGCCAGGGACATGATTACGTCGCGCGGTATCAAGCTGTTCCCGGGAGTGTCCGGGGATGCGGACAGGGCCGTCGAGGCCTACCTCGCAGGGAACCTGGATTACGATCCGGACGCCTCATGCAAGGACCACGGCAGCTGCCACCACTAAACGATTGACACGGCCGTGCCCTGTTCAGGGGTGCGGCCATCCTTCTTGATATCCTTCGGACGGCGGTCCGGGCCGTTCAATGGGTAATTATAGATCCCTCGGGATACGATCGGTCATGGGTTTGGAACCGGTTCTCAGGGACCATCTGGTCATGACGGCGGTGGCCGTCATCATCGCTGTCATCATATCCGTCGCGGCCTGGGCCGTCATGGATGACGATTACACCGCGGAGATAGTGGCCGTGGTCGGGATGGCCGTTGGGATGGCCGCAGGCATCCTGGCGATGCTTTTGGTCAGGAGACGCGACATCTTCCGCACGAGAGGTTCCTCCATCTGCTACAAGCTCAGGGAGGTATGTTCAGTTCTGTCCTTCCTGGCCGTCGTCCCGACGGCGGTGTTCTTCGTCATCACCTTGCTCCATCCCGATTCGGATGTCTCCGACATGCCCCTGATATCCGCGATCATGGTCCTCGTGTCGATGCTGATACAGGCATACTACTGGAGGGTCGCTCAGAACATCGGGAGCATGTCCGGTCTCAACGTGATCACGATGGTTATAGCATTGATACTGCTGAATATTTCCGCGATCCTCGGGATCGATCACGACAGCATCATCCTCACCGCAGTCAGCATGTTCACGCCTATAGCCGCCGTCCTGCTGATGTACGACTGGGCATGGAGCGCAGACCTGGGATTCCTGATATCGCTGGTATGCACCGTCGTGGCGACGGTGGCGATCGTGATGGACGATTGGATGCAGTTCGGACTTCTGCTGTCGTTCTGGATTTCCACCGTGTTCCTGTTCTTCGACCGTCACAGCATGAAGAACACATTCCTGATGTGCGACGGAGAGAAGCTCTACTGAGGCTCATTCCGAGATATCCTTCAGTCCGACGCCCTTCGTCTCCTTCCCGAATATCAGTATCACTGCAGCTACCGCTGCGAATGCCGCGGAGAGGATGAGGAAGACCATCATGAATCCGTCCGATCCGAATGCAGAATACATTGCAGGGACGATGAACGGTGCGATGAATGCCCCGATCCTTCCGAAGGCCGATGCCCATCCGGTACCGGACCCGCGGACGTCCGTGGGGTACACCTCGGGCGTGTAGGAGTAGACGCATCCCCAGGCGCCGAGGGCGAAGAAGTACAGAAGGCACCCGGCAGCTAGGATGGCCTCGTCCGAACCGGATTGTCCGAACAGCCATGATGCGACGGCGGTCCCTGCGAAGTAGATGACCAATGTCGGTTTGCGGCCGATCCTTTCTATCAGATAGGCGGCGCTGAAGTATCCCGGCAGCTGCGCCAGGCACATGATGACGGTGAATCCGAAGCTCTTGACGATGTCGAATCCCTGCTCCATGAGCAGGCTGGGGGTCCAGAGGACGAATCCGTAGTATCCGAAGTTGATGCCGAACCATATGATCCAAAGAACTGCCGTCGAGCGGAGGTTCTCCTTGATCCAGAGCATCCTGAACTCCTCGTACCACGGCCTCTTCTTTACTTCCGCTTTGGAATACTCGGATGCCACCGGTTCGACGCCGGCGGCCCTCTCCAGGTCGGATACGATCTTCTCGGCCTCTTCATACCTCCCGTTGACCTCCAGATACCTGGGGGATTCCGGCACCCTGAAACGGAGGACGGCCGCGAACAGCGCGGGGATCGCACCGACGAAGAAGGCCATGCGCCATCCGTATACGGGGATGAGCAGGTAGGCCACCAGGGCGGAGGCGATCCATCCCCATGCCCAGAAGCTCTCCAGGATGACGACGTTCCTTCCCCTGGATTTCAGGGGGGACAGTTCGCTGACGAGCGTGGATGCCGCCGGAAGCTCCCCACCGAGACCGAATCCGGTGATGAAACGGAACACCATGAGCATCCAATAGTCGGTGGACACACCGCACATGAAACTTCCTATGCTGTAGATGAGAAGGGTGAGAAGTATGACCGAACGCCTTCCGAAACGGTCGGACATCGCCCCCGAAAGGGCGGCACCGACGATCATCCCCAGGAGGCCGGAGCTGGTGAGCCAGCTGCGCTCGTACATGGTGAGGTCCCAATCGGAGCCTATGGCGGCGATCACGCCGCTGACCATGCCCTGGTCCATCGCATCGAACGTCCAGCCTATTCCGACAAGGAAGAGTATGGCCCATGTGGCCTTGGTCATTGGCAGTGATTCGATACGTTGGGAGATCGATGTCATCGTGGTCGATAATCGGGATTGATGATCCCGATATAAAAGTGGGCATACTCCAACCAATTCGGGAATACCTGTCCGGATCCTGGCGGCCCTGTCGTTTGGAGACGAATTCCAGCAGGGATGTCCTAAATGTCATCGATGATGCATCGAATCGTGTATCAGTTGCTTATAGTCAAAGCCCGATGACCCGGTATGGCAGAGGAGACCGGGAGGGCATCTTTCACCAGCAAGCTGGGGTTCGTCATGGCCACATCCGCTTCGGCGGTGGGTCTGGGGAACCTGTGGAGGTTCCCTTATGAGACCGCCCACTACGGCGGAGGAATATTCGTCCTTGTGTATGTGATACTGGCATTCTCATTCGGAATGTGTCTGATGATGATGGAGGTCTCGCTTGGACGCAGGACCGGTAAGTCCACGATCAAGGCTTTCTCGGATCTCAGCAAGAAGCACAGGTTCATCGGCTACATGGGTGCCATAATTCCGATCATAATAGTGTCGTATTATTGCGTCATAGGCGGCTGGGTGACCAAATGGCTGTTCGAATCATCGATAGGGAACCTATCCATGCTCTCCGCCGACGAAGGGTCGTTCTGGTGGGATTTCATCACCGGCATCACCGGCGAAGGGTTCGCGGGTCCGACGCTCTGGTTCATAATCTTCCTGTTCCTGACCATACTGTGCATCTTCATCGGTGTGGACAAGGGTATCGAGAAGATGAGCAAGGTCCTGATGCCCGCCCTGCTGATTATGATCATAGGCATCATATGTTACGAGTTCACGCTCCCGGGATTCTGGGACGGGGTGGTGTTCTACCTCAATCCGGATATCAGCGAGCTGAGTGCAGATACGTTCCTGGGCGCCGTGAGCCAGATCTTCTATTCGATGTCGATATCCATGGGTATCCTCATAACATACGGGTCCTACGCGAAGAAGGACGTCGACCTGGAGAGGTCGTCATTCAGCGTCGGGGCCATAGACACCATTGTCGCCCTGCTCGCCGGTCTCATCATCATCCCCGCCGCGTTCTCCTTCGGATTCTCGGACTCCCAGGGAATGGGCCTGATGTTCGTCGCCCTGCCCCAGGTCTTCTCCATCATGCCCGGCGGTGCCATAGTCGCACCCATATTCTATCTTCTGGTGCTGTTCGCCGCGCTCACATCCGCAGTGGCCCTTGCGGAGACATCTGCATCGCTCTTCATCGACGGCGCCAATATGGAAAGGAAAAAGTCCGTAGGGCTCTCCGCGCTGCTGATCGTGATAATTGGTGCGATATGCGTGCTCGGTTTCCCCGGCGGCCCTCTGGCGATGGACACTCCCCTCAACCAGGGTGCCGGCTGGCTAGGGTTCTTCGATACGATAACGAACAGCATCATGATGCCGATAGTGGCGATCCTGACCTGCATATTCGTCGGTTACGTGGTCAAGATCACCTTCCTGGAGGATGAGATCGCCCAATCGAGCCCGTTCAAGACCAGGAAGCTGTTCAGGGTCATGATAAAGTATGTATGCCCAGTGCTCCTGGTGGTCATCCTCGTCGCAGGACTGTACGGGCTGTTCACCAATTGATAACAACAAAGAAGTTTGGGGGCCGGCCGTTCAGGCCGGGGTCCCCTTTCTAGCCGCCAACAATGATGCGACTATGGTTATAAGCAGCACTCCGAGGATGATCCCAAGGGAGACCACGATCGGAACTTCAATGAAGTCCACCAGGAGCAGCTTCGCTGCTATGAACAGGAGGATCGCTCCGAGACCGTATTTCAGGAATCTCAGGCTGTTCAGTCCGCCCTTGATCGCGAAGTACAGGGACCTGAGTCCGAGGATCGCGAAGATGTTTGATGTGTAGATCACGAGCAGGTCCGTCGACAGGGCGAGCACCGCGGGGATGGAATCCAATGCGAACACCAGGTCCGAGAGCTCTATGATTATGACGCACATGAGCAGCGGCGTGATCATCTTCTTCCCGTTGTACACGGTGAAGAATCTATCCCCGTCCAGCTCCGGCGAGGTCTTGAGGTGCTTGGTCATGAACTTCGCTATCTTGTTGTCGCCGCTGTCGCCCTTGTCGAAGATGGTCTTGATCGCGGCATAGGCCAGCAGGATTCCGAAGATGTACATCACGGCATGGAACTTCATCAGCTCCACGCCTATGAGCATGAATATCAGACGGAATATGACCGCCCCGAAGATACCGTAGAAGAGCGCTTTGTGCTGATACTCGTCCGGTATCGAGAACATGGAGAATATGATGATGAACACGAAAAGGTTGTCGATGCTCATCGACTCCTCCATGACGTAGGCCGTGAAGAACTCTATACCTTTCTGGTCCCCGTAGGCGTAATAGATGAACGCGCCGTACACCAGGGCCACCCCGATCCAGACCGCTGTCTCGAGGAGCGCGCGCTTGGTCGGTATGTGCTCCGCCTTTCTGTGCAGGATCAGGTCTGCCAGAACAAGAGCCAGCGCTACGACGATGAACACTATCCACGCTATGCTTTCATCGATTTCCAACAATGATTCTACCTCCGTCTTTCCGGACGTGATGCTCAGGCCTATCCTATCATCTTTTAACCGTTTTTCCCCTCGCGGAACCGTCCCGGCCGCGCCCCTCCTTTTAAAGGCGAGACCTTTATATTTCTGGAGAACATCTGATTCCTCGGATGGGATAGCATGGGTTTAAGCTCACGCAAGGTTAGCGGGAGCTCTAAACGCAGCAGTTTGAAGGGTCAATTAGTGATACCGAAATTGAACTCTGTGGGATGGGCTGGCGCTTTAAAGAAAGGGATGGAGGGCTTCTCCGACATGGTGTCGACGTTCAAGAGCGATCTTAGCGACACCGTGAAGTACAACATGAAGACACTTGAGGAGTCCGCACAGAAGATCGACAATATCCGTAACCTCGAGGATTACGGCTACCAGCCAACGAGCGTGCCGGACGCAGGGAAGGTCTACACCGCACCTGTCTCCAAGAAAGAGATATTCAAGGAGGAGGCACCCGTTGTCGAGGAGAAGAAGCCCGATGAGAAGGTCGAGGCCGATGTTCAGGTCAAGACCATGTCCCCGAATGAGCTCTTCAAGGGCATCAGGCGCGGTACGCAGCCCGATTTCGGCACCCAGGTCGGTACCGTGGTCGACGGTGTCATCATAGGCGTGCCGGACGATGCCGAGGATACGGAGAAGGTCATCGAGGAGACGCCTGTCGTCGAGGAGATCGTCGCCGAGGAACCGAAGGCACCGATCGAGACTGTGGAGGTAATTTCCGAGGTCGAAGTGGACGCAGCGGAGCCCGCAGAGGACATCCCTGAAGTTATTGAAGTCGTAGAGCAGCCCGTCGCAGAGGAGGTAAAGGCCCCTGTAGAGGAGGAGATCCCCTCGACATTGAGGAAGTTCCTCCGTTCGGACGTACACGGGGTGGAGCGCCAGGAGGCTGAAGCACCCGTTCAGGAAGTTCCCGTTGCAGAGGAGCCTGCTCCCGTCGAGGAGGTCCAGAGCATCGAAGTCAGGCCTGTCCTGACCAAGATCGAGCTCGAGGACCCGATTGAGGGACACTTCTCGGATGATTCCAATGTCCAGGTGTTCGGAGACGACGAATCGGATATCATCATCGTCTCGAAATCCGATGACATGCTCGAGACCGAGGAGGAGCCGATGCAGGCATCCGACGAACCCGAGGAGGTCGTCGCAGAGCCCGAGCCCATCACTGACGTGGCAGATATCCCCGTCATCGATGTCCCTGAGGACATCGCGGTGCAGAGCACAGAATCAGACGTCCCGGCGACAGCCGGAGTTGATCCTATCATGGACGAAGATGTCATGGGCCCTGTAGCCATCTATAGCGAGAACAATTCATATGTCGACGGGGAAGCGCCCATCGGATCGGAGCTTATGGAAACTTCCGAAGCCGAGGGATCGATGCCCATCCAGGAAGCACAGCCCGAGATCCCCGTCGCAGAGTCCGAGGAGCGCATCTGCATCGGTCCGGTCAAGGTGAAGCCCAGCCAGACCGAGATCGTAGGGCTCTTCGGCACACTTGTCAAGGATGCAGGTATGGAGCAGCCTGTGACGGCAATAGTGGACACGGTCCAGGATATCGAGGCCCCCATCAGCGATGACGTCCCGGCAGTCGAGCCCATAGAGATACTCGTCCCCGAAGTGGAACCCGTCGATGTCGTCATCGACGAACAGCCCATCGCCGAGGCACCGTCCTTCGACATAGGCGAGTCCGCTGGGGAAGCATACGTCGCATTCACAGGTATCGAACCCGAGTTCGGACCATCCAACATCATCACGCCCGACTGGATCGTCACCGACGATGCTGTCGACGCCTACAACGCATTCAACACCATCGAACCCGAGTACATCCGCGCCCCCGCCATCCAGAGGGAATGGGACATGGACGAGGCCACCGCTCTCTGCTTCATGGGCTACCAGGCCATCGAGCCCGAGTTCGGACCCTCCAATATCATCACTCCCGACTGGGTCGTCACCGATGACGCGGTGGATGCATTCAACGCATACCAGACCATCAGGCCCCAGTACATCCGTGCTCCCGTCATCCAGAGGGAGTGGGACATCACCGAGGACGCCTCCGCCGCACTGGCAGGGTTCCAGTCTCTGGTCTCCCAGCAGGAGAGCAGCGTGTACATGTCCTCGCTGCCCAAGACCATGCAGTTTAGGCACATCGATGCAGCGCCCCTCACATCCGAGACGTTCGATGCCGTATCCGGCACCCCCGCAAAGGAGGATGCGTTCGGAGTCAGCTCCACCGAGGTCAAGGGCCACGTCGACTTCAGCGACGTCATCGAGCTCAACGAGCCCCGCAAACTGGACAATGACAGGATGGTCCGTGTGACTCGCTTCGAGTTCAAGAACGGAAAGCTTCAGAAGGTCCAGTCCGAGCCTGAGGCCCCCAAGCGCAAGGAATGCAGGCTCCGCATCAGGGAGGTCGAGGAGGAGGTTGCAGAGACCGTCACCGAGACCGTCACCGCAGCGGCAGAGCCCGCCGAGGAGATCATGCGTCTCCCCAGCGCCAAGCCTGTAGAGGTCCCCGTAGTCGAGGAATCCGTTCCCGCAGAGGACAGTTACGAGGTCCTCCCCGCAGCAGCGCAGTTCGATGCGCTCCCCGCCGCAGCCGCGGCGATCCCGCTGCCCGCAGCGAGCGATGTCATCACACTGCCCGCAGCAGGATGCGCCATCACGCTCCCCGCAGCGGAGGGCTACATCGCGCTCCCCGAGGCAAGCCCCGTGGCAGCGGCTGAGGAAGTTCCCGAGGAAGTGCCTGAGATCATCCCCGAAGAGCCCGTTGTGGAGCAGAAGGGAGGGGTCGTGTTCTCCTTCGGCGGCCTTACCGATTACTACGGATCTGTCAGATTCATCTTCTGAATCAGTAAAGAAACCATTTCCACAAACTCTCCTTCTATCTCATTTTATTAATATGGCGATTGGGTTACGAGTGCCATGGAGTTCTTCGTGCAGGTCCTATTCACGATGGCCGTAATCTTCGCATTGGCACGTCTGGGATCTATTGTGTTCGGTAAATTGGGATTGCCAGGCCTCATCGGTGAGATCTTGATCGGAATCCTCATTGCGAATATCGCAGGAGGGGCTTTCATGGAGGATGTGCTCGACATCACCCTACACGGAGAGTGGAGCGACACCTACAACGTCATATATTCGCTGGCCGAGCTCGGAGTGATATTCCTTCTGTTCTCGGTCGGTCTGGAGACCAAGGTCAAGGACCTCCTGGGATCCGGTAAGGCCGCCATGCTGTGCGCCGTGCTCGGAGTCGTGCTGCCGTTCGTCGCGGGAGCCGCACTGATCATAGGCCTCGGCGGATACGACATGAACTGCGCCATGTTCATGGGTGCGGCGATGGTCGCCACCTCGGTCGGTATCACCGCTCGTATCATCAAGGATATGAGGCTGATGGATGTCAAGGAATCCCGTATCATCATCGCGGCCGCCGTCATAGACGATGTCCTCGGTATGGTGGTCCTGGCGATCGTGGAAGGCATGTCCGAATCTGCCGGTGGGATCAACATGGTCGATCTCGCCATTATTATAATCAAGGCCGTGGCGTTCGTCCTTATCGCAATAGGCATTGCGAAGTACATCGTCCCCAGGATTTATGACTTCATGGATGCGAGGAACAGGAGGATTAAGGCCCAAGGCAAATCGCCCTATACCTTCAACAAGCTGATCTTCGCCATCATCGTATGTCTCTTCATGGCCTACCTCGCGGAGTACATCGGACTTGCGGCCATCATCGGAGCGTTCCTCGCAGGAATGATGTTCGCGGAGCACGCATGGGAGTGGGGACTCGAGACCAAGGCGGAGTCCATCACCTCGTTCCTGATCTCGTTCTTCTTCGTGAACGTCGGTCTTCAGGTGGACATCTCCTCGCTGACCTCGATGGACACCGTCATCCTCATCGGAGCGGTCATCGTCCTGGCGATGCTGACCAAGTACATCGGATGCGGACTCGGTGCCAAGCTCGGGGACAGGACCATAGACAAGTCCTCCTTCAGCATTATCGGAGTCGGAATGATGCCTAGGGGAGAGGTCGGTATCATCATTGCATCGATCGGACTCAACGCAGGCGTCCTCTCAGGGGACCTGTACACCGTGGTGGTCATGATGTCCGTGCTCACCACCATCATAGCGCCTCCCATACTGTCCTCGCTGTTCAAGCGGAAGTACAAGGATGAATACGCGATCATGCCCGAGGACGAACTCTGATCCCGGGCGGTCCAAACCATTTCCCTTTTTATCCATATAATGTACACTTATGTGCATGAAACACTGTTAGTTTATGAATTCGAACCAAATCCTCTGCCCTATTATTTATCGGACGTTGACAATCGAAGGATCATGACAACTGTAGAGGAATTCATGGACTTGGTCTGGGAATTCGACGACTACCTATGGTTCGTACCGTTCGTCCTCATCGTCTTCGTGGGGATAATGGCGACCATCAAACTCAAGGCGATACAGTTCACCGGCATCAAGGAGATGGTCAAGATCACCTTCTCCAGGGAGAGCAACAAGAGCGGTGTCACCCCGTTCCAGGTATTCTGTGTCAGTATGGGGAACCGTATCGGTGTCGGCAACATCGTGGGTCCCACGACAGCCATCATAATGGGAGGTCCCGGGGCTATATTCTGGATGTGGATCTTCGCCACCCTGGGAGGGGCCACAAGCTTCCTCGAGACAACCATCGGTCAGATATTCAAGAGCGATGACGGCGAGGGAGGGTACATCGGAGGTCCTGCCCACAACGTCGCGAAGGGCCTAAGGTCCAGGAAGCTTGGGATGATCGTGGCCGGGCTGATGATCGCCGTCTACATCGGGGGATACGTCCTGTCAGAGATCTCCACCATATCGACATCGTTCACGGCCGCATACGACTTCCAGTACAACACGCTGGCGATCGCTATCTTCCTGGCGATCATTGCCGTTCTCGTGGCGCTGGGAGGCTTCAAGCGTGTCGCACAGGCATCCGTGCTCATCGTCCCCTTCATGGCCGTCGCCTGGGTGATCATCTGCCTTGTGGTGATCCTCGTGAACATCGACGGCGTGCCACAGGCGATATCATCGATATTCACGTGCGCTTTCAACGTGCCCGCCACCGTCGGAGGCGGAGTGGGAGCGATGCTGACCATCGCCCTCAGGAGAGGTATCTGGTCCAACGAGGCCGGAGAGGGTACCATCACCAACATCTCCTCGTCCGCCGATGTCCCGCACCCGGTCAAGCAGGGCATGTCTCAGTCCCTGGGAGTCCTCGTGGACACCTTGGTCTGCACCATGGTCGCCCTGGTCGTCCTCAGCTTCGGAAGCTACGATGATCTCATGGCCCTCGGATACGATGATTCCATGGCGCTCCTGGAGCACATAATCGCTACCACGCTGGGAGGGGACTTGACCAAATCCGTCGTGTTCTTCTTCCTGTTCCTGTTCGCCATCACCTGCTTCATGGGAGATTACGTCATTGGGGAGAACAACCTCAAGTTCATCACCAAGAAGAGATCCGCCAAGATAGGGCTGATGGTGTTCACCGTTGCGGTGGTGTTCTTCTCCGCGTATTTCGGATCGGACGGACTCTATGCCATAATGGACGTCCTGCTGGCAATCTGCGGAGTGGTGAACTGTCTGGTGATCTTCAAGCTGAGCAAATACGGCTGGGAGGCCTATCAGGACTACCGCAGGCAGAAGGCGGAGGGTGTGGAGGATCCGGTCTTCCACAAGAACGTCCTGTCGGACCCGTCGCCGGTCACCGAATGGAACGATTGAAACTCCTTCGGGGCGGCCGTCCTTACGACGGTCGTCCCAATCCTTCTAGAACATAATATGCAGCCGGATGCGGAGCATCGGCTGAATGGAACGATACGACGACACAGGGTCGTTCTAGATTGCTCTGAAACATAGTGAATCAGAGGCTTGCTGGACAATCCGAAATCACAGGGAGAAGAATATGGATGCGACCTCGACGATGACGATTACAGCAATAGCGATCCCGATGACCGCGTAGGGGCTGACCTTGATACCTTTCTCGTTCTCGACATCGAAGTATCTCATCAGACCTGCGGAAGACTGGAAACCGCTGTCGTTTTTCTTTGCCATAGCCCAGCGAATCAAGGATAACTATAAAAAGGCTGTCATGGACGGAAAACGGGCATTTCTCCCGTATCCCCTACCACGGATGGGCCATCGTCCATAAGTTTCTTTATCGTGCCCCGCCATACGGCTAACAGGGTAACATGCGCAAACTTGTGAAGGGGAACGTGAGCTGGGTAGGCTACATGGATTGGGAACTCGATAACTTCCGCGGAGACCTGTATTCCGTGGAGAACGGATCGTCTCAGAACGCCTATCTGATCGAAGAGGAGAAGACGGTTCTGATTGACACGGTCTGGACCCCGCACAGGTTCGATTTCGTGGAGAACCTGAAGAACGAGGTAGACATCCACAGCATCGACCTCGTCGTGATCAATCACGGGGAATGCGACCATTCCGGCGCCCTCCTCGCACTTCTGGAGGAGATTCCGGACGTACCCATCTATTGCACATCCAACGCCGTCAAGAGCCTGGAGGGCCAGTATGGCAAGAGGGGATGGAACTACCACGTGGTGAAGACCGGCGATTCCGTCGACATCGGGAACGGGAAGGAACTCGTGTTCATCGAGATGAAGATGCTCTCCTGGCCCGATTCCATGGCCACGTACATGACCGGCGACAACATCCTGTTCTCCGCCGACACCTTCGGACAGCATTGCGCCTCTGGAGAACTTTTCGCCGACATGGGCGATCAGACGGTCCTCTGCAGGGAGGCCATGAAGTACTACGCGAACATCCTCAACCCCTTCGCACCCGTGATGCTCAAGAAGCTCAGATACATGAAGGAGATCAACCTCGAGATCGAGATGATCGCACCCTCCCATGGAGCGATCTGGCGCAACGACCCCATGCAGATTTTCGACAAGTATATGGAGTGGGCGGACGCCTACAAGGAGGACCAGGTCACCATCGTCTACGACACGATGTGGGGCGGCACTGCTAAGGTAGCTCATGCCATCGCATCCGAGATCCTCTCGCTGAGCCCCAACACCGTGGTGAAGGTGTTCTGCATATCGAAGGCCGACAAGAACGAGATCATGACCGAGGTGTTCAAGTCCAAGGCGGTCTGCGTAGGTTCTCCGACGGTCAACGGAAGGGTCATGTCCAGCGTCGCAGGCTGGCTCGAGATGCTGATGCAGCTCAAGTTCAAGGGAAAGAGGGCCGCGGCCTTCGGATGCTACGGATGGAGCGGAGAATCCGCACAGATCATCCAGGACAGGCTCAGGGAGGCCGGATTCGAGGTCATCAACGAGACCGTCCGTCCTAACTACAACCCCGAGCAGCTAGACTTCATGGAGGTCAAGTCGCTTGTCAACGCGCTCATCCCCAGGCAGGAGTTCTCCAGATACGTCTGCACCATCTGCGGAGAGATCTACGATCCCGCTGTCGGCGACCCTGAATCGGGCATTCCCGCTGGGACGCCGTTCGAGTTCCTTCCCGACGACTGGTCATGCCCCGTGTGCGGTGTGACCAAGGACAAGTTCGTCAGGATGGACGACTGAACTCCCAACCGGTTTCAATATCAAGGTCGGGCACGGCCCGACCAAACCTATTTTTATTATTCCTTTATAGCGAGGCTCGATTAGTATGCATTGGGCAGATGTAATCGCAAAGGAAGTGGCAGAGACCTGCGAGCACCCGCTGATCGCAACAGGCATCAGTCCTACAGGTATCATCCACGTGGGCAGTCTGAGAGAGGCGATCACCGGAGAATCCATCCGCAGCGCCGTCGCCTCCAAAGGCAAGGATGTGAGACTGGTTTACCTCATCGATTCGTTCGATCCCCTCAGGAAGAGATACGAGTTCCTCCCGGAGGAGTACGAGAAGTACACCGGCATGCCGATATGCATGATTCCCTGCCCCTGCGGAGGACACAAAAATTACGCCCATCACTTCATCCAGCCCTTCCTGGATGCCGTCGATTCCCTTGAGGTCCACTGCGAGATCGTCTGGACCCACGAGCTCTATGCCAAGGGAGAGTTCGCCAAGTGGATCGACCTGGCCATCACCAAGAGGCAGGAGGTCATCCAGATCCTCCATGAGGTCACAGGAAAGGATGCGGACCCCAACTTCTCGCCCTACGATCCGCTCTGCCCGGATTGCGGACGCTTCTGCAAGCCCAAGTTCGACGAGTACGAGTTCCCCTACCTCGGATACGAGTGCAAGTGCGGATCCACCGGAAAGGTCGACATACGCAAGATGGAGGGAAAGCTCAAGTGGAGGCTCGAGTGGCCTGCCAAGTGGATGATCTTCGGAACATCCGCCGAGCCCTTCGGAAAGGACCACGCTGCCGCCGGAGGATCATACGATTCCGGAAAGAGGATCGTGTCCGAGATCTTCGGAGGCAAGGCACCCTACCCCATCTCATACGAGTTCGTCCAGCTGAAGTCCGGAGGACAGATCGTGCAGATGCACAAGTCCCTCGGAAGCGCGGTCACAGGACTGGACGCAATCCACATGACTCCGCCGGAGGTCCTCAACTACCTGTTCCTCAGGTCCCAGCCCAACAGGGCCATCGACTACGATTACGGAATGGGCCTGCTGGACATGACCGACGAGTACGACAGGATGGAGAAGGCATACTTCGCCAACGAGTTCACCGAGGCGGAGGAGAACAATGTCAGCGCATACGTCATCGCGCAGCACAACCATGTCCCCGAGAGCCTGCCCCTGCAGATCTCCTACAGGCACCTGGTCAACGTGGTGCAGATGGCCAAGGACTTCGACAACGTGCTGGAGATCCTCGGAAGGACCGAGGACATGTCCAAGGCCACCGATTTCGACATCAAGAGGCTCGAGACCAGGGTCGGATGCATCAGGTTCTGGCTGGACAACTTCGCTCCTGACAACGTCAAGTTCTCCATCCAGCCGAAAGTCCCCGAGGGGATCGAGATCACCGCCGACGAGAAGTCCTACTTCAAGGCCCTGGCGGCAAGGCTCGCGGACGACGCCTGGACAGCTGATTCGATCAACGCAGCGGTGACCGATGTCGCCAAGGATTCCATCGGCAACAAGGCCGCTTTCAAGGCGATGTACAGGATCCTCATCGGCAAGAACATGGGTCCGAGGCTCGGGCCGTTCCTCGCCAGCATGGACAGGGGATTCGTAGTAGAGAGGCTGCAGCAGGCCTCGCAGTGAAAACAGCGGTGGCATCGCCACCGTTTTTATCGTGGTAAGGGTTACAGGTATCATGGATTGGGACGAGATGGTTTCGCATTTGGCGTGGGTCGGCGCATTGATCACCGTCATCTCATTCATCATCTACATGTTCTATCCGGAGACGGTATTCTTCGCCCTCTTCATCGTCGGGGTCATCATCCTGGTCGGCGGATACACCGTGACGGGATTGAGGATCAGGTCCCTCAACAGGAGCATCGAGGATGTGGAGGAAGCGCTGGACGAGCGCGACGAAGGCGGAATCCTGTCCCTGGACGGCCCTTACATTCCCGAGAACGACGACGCCAGGATCGAGAGCCTGGTCGGCAAGTACTACTCCAGATTCGATGATGTCGCCGACGGCGCTCAGGATGAGGTCGCTGTCGAGGCCCAGGGCGATGCCGCCGAGGTTCCCGCGGACGATGCGGCAGCCGAACCCGAAGGCGAGGCCGTAGAGACTTCCGAGGAACCTGTTGAGATTACGGACGCTCCGGCCGAGGTCCGTGACGAAAGGCGCTATTCGGGATTCGAGATCGACGAGGGCAACATCCAGTACGATTCCAAAGAACCCGAGAGCGTCAATACCGATAAAGAGGCCAAGGAGTGAGGCGTATGCCCGCACTCAACGCTCATATTCTGTATCTTTTCTTCGATTCCGCCAACATGCACAGGTGGAACGATCATCTCAGACCAGTGGATCTGACGGAGATGGACAAGCAGGCGCATAAGGCGGCAATTTCCTGGCTCCTCGGCAAGTACGAGGAGAAGAACGGGAGGAAGGTCGATTGGAGGCGTCTGATCGAGCATCAGATGTTCTCGTTTATCCAGCGTTCGGTGATGACCGACCTGAAGCCGCAGGTGTTCCACAAGATCGTCCAGGACAGGAAGGCGGAGGTCAACGCATTCGTCATATCCGAGTTCGACAGGCTCGTCCCGGATTCCGATCCCGGGTTCAGGGACAGACTGGTATCGTATCTGGATTCGGACAGCAGGTCCCTGGAGGACGAGATCGTCCGTGCGGCGCACTATCTTGCGACACGCTGGGAGTTCAATCTCATCTATGATTCCAACAGGTCCCTCTACGGCATCGACGTCACCCGCCAGGAGATCGACGAGCAGATCGACCAGCACAGGGATCTGGCAGGGGTCTCGGAGATCACGACGGAGAGGAGCAATGCGTTCAACTTCGTCGATCTCATAGGGCAGCTCAGATTCCAGCAGCGCTGGGCGAGGACACCCCGCATCCCCAAGACCACCGTCCTGGGGCATTCGCTCCTGGTGGCTAATGCGATGTACCTTCATGATATCGATTCAGGCGCATCGGACAGGCAGATCTACAACGATTACTACACCGGGCTGTTCCACGACCTCCCCGAGGTGCTGACGAAGGATGTCATCACCCCCATCAAGGTCAACGTTTCCGGCCTGGCATCCGTTCTGGAGGAGTACGAGAGGATACTCGTCGAGGAGAAGATCCTCCCGCTCATCGATCCAGACTGGCACGACGAGTTCAGGTTCATGGTCCTCGACCCCTTCTCCGACGAGGATGACGAGAGGTTCGGCATCCGCAACGGATACGATCTGAAGACATGCGACAACCTGGCTGCGTACATGGAAGCCTTCATCTCCATCCGCTACGGCGTATCCTCCACGACACTCAGGGACGGCGTCGCCGACACCCGTCAGAGGCTCTCGCAGAGGAAGAAGGGCATAGACGCTTCGGGCATAATGGCGGAACTCGATGCGATGCATATATGAGAGGATGCTCTACCCTTCTTCATGAGGAAGGATTTCGGAGCGAAACCCACGATCTATCCCGAACCGGTTCTGATCGTGGCCACGTACGACGATGACGGCACCCCCAACGCGATGAACGCGGCATGGGGAGGCATCCATGAGGACACGGAGATAGGGCTTTGCCTGTCGCCGGAGCACAAGACCGTGGAGAACATCCTGAAGCGCAAGGCATTCACAGTGGCGTTCGCCACGAAGGAGACCCTCGTCGGTTCCGATTACGTAGGCATCGTATCTGGCAACGACGTGCCCGACAAGTTCGAGAGGGCAGGATTCCACGCGGAGAAGAGCGACAAGGTCGATGCGCCCATTATCAAGGAGCTCCCGCTCTGTCTCGAATGCGAGCTGAAGAGCTATACGGAGAAGAACTGCGAGTGCATAGGCGAGATCATCAACCTGAGCATCGACGAATCCGTCCTCACGGACGGCAAGGTGGATCTGAGGAAGTTCCACCCCATAATCTACGACGGCCTCAACCATGACTACCTCGCATACGGCGAGAAGGTCGGTAAGGCATTCAGTGACGGTAAGAAGCTGAAGTGATCTTGGGCCGAAGGCCCGATATAAACATCAAAAGGCGGGGTTACCCCCGCCAAGGTTTCTCAGTGTTTCCTGTCGATGACTTCCTGTCCTCTCATGTAGGGTCTCAGGACCTCGGGGATGGTGATGGTACCATCCTTGTTCTGGTAGTTCTCCATGATCGCGACGATCGTCCTGGGGAGCGCCAGACCGGATCCGTTCAGGGTGTGCACGAACTCGCTCTTCATGTGGGGTTCGGGCCTGTACTTGATCCTGGCCCTCCTGGCCTGGAAGTCCGTGAAGTTGGAGCAGGACGATGCCTCGAGCCATGCGTCCTTTCCTGGAGCGTAGAGCTCCAGGTCGTAGCACTTGGAGCATGAGAAGCTCATGTCCCCGGTGCATAGGAGCAGGACCCTGTAGGGCAGCTGGAGGCCGTTGATGAGGTCCTCCGCGTTCTTCCTCAGCTCCTCGAGCCTCTCATATGATTTGCTGGGCTCTACGAAGTTGACCATCTCGGTCTTCCTGAACTCGTGGACACGGATGATTCCCTTCGTGTCCGCGTGCTTTCCGACCTCGCGCCTGTAGGATGTCAGGTTCGCGGTGTAGTAGATCGGGAGCTGTGATCTGTCGAGGATCTCGTCCTGGAGCAGGTTGGTGATGGGGACCTCCGCCGTGGGGTTGAGGTACATGTCGTCCCTCTGGAGGTAGTACATGTCGTCCTTCAGGTTGGGGTACTGACCGGTTCCGATGACTGCCGCCTTGTTGATCACTGCAGGAACGACGAGCTCGGTGTAGCCCTGGTCCTTGTGGACGTCGAGGAAGTAGTTGATCAGGGCGCGCTCGAGCCTTGCTCCGTCGCCCTTCATGACGTAGAATCCGCTTCCGGCGACCTTCGTTCCCCTGTCGAAATCGATGATGTCCAGGTCCTCAGCGAGCTCCCAGTGCTCCTTGGGCTTGAAGTCGAACTTCCTCTTCTCCCCAGCCTCGTAGACCACTACGTTCTCGGTGTCGTCCTTTCCGATGGGGACGGACTCGTGGGGGATGTTGGGGATGTTCAGGACGCAGTCCTGCCTGATCTCCTCGAGCTGGGCCATCCTCTCGTCGTTGGCCTTGATCTTGTCCCCGACCTCGCGCATCTCCGCGATCTTCGCGTCCTTCTCGGCGCCCTTGGCCATCTTGGAGATCTCGAGGGAGACCTCGTTCCTGATCTTCCTGAGGCCGTTGTTCTCATCGGTGAGCGCCCTCCATTCGGAGTCTGCCTCGAGGAATCTGTCCAGAATCGATTCGTCCCTGTTCCTGTTCCTGATCATCGTCCTGATCATGTCAGGGTTCGATCTGATCACGTTGACATCTAGCATTTCATTACCTCAGAATTTCTTTTGGGAGAGGGAGGTCCACGTCCTCTTGTCGGTGACTATCATGACGCCTCCGCGGACATCCACGATCACAGCACCGGTGGCCTCCTCGATGGCTGCCGCCGTCTCCTTGGCGCCGTCCTCCGAATTGGACAGCACCTTGATCTTGATCAGACGGTTCTTCTTCAGCTGAGCGGTGATCTCATCGAAGATGCCCTGATCCAGCCCGTCCTTGCCGATGTGGACGGTAGGGCTGAGTTCGTTCGCACGCCTGATGAGTTCCTTCCTGGCATCCTTTTCCGTCATGTTCTCTGCTCCCTTATGTACGGTATGCGCCGCACTTCGCCGCACGCATCGCATCTCATGCATACCTTGTGGTTGGACAGGCGCACGGTGCAGTTGACCCCCGGCATCATCGGGATGTGGCAGTTCTTGCAGTACTTCCTGTCCTTCGGTATCTTGACGCGCGTCTTGCCGCTCACGGCCCTGGCGATATCGACATACCTCCTGGCCCTGTCCTCTCTGCCGATCCTTACGGCCTCCTCGGACATGGTCAGCAGCCTGTCGATGCGCTCCGCTCCGATCTCATGGATTGTAGCGTTCGGTGGGCGGCGTGACATGTGTGCACCTGCCCATTCCCACATCCGCAGTCCTATAATAATGATTGCACGCGTGTGTGCATTCAGATGACCGGGAGCAGCGACTGGAGGAATTCGGAGATCTCCTTCTCCTCCCCCTCGAACTCCTTGCCGGAATCCACGTAGCTCTCGAAGAGGAACTGCGCATAATCATGGAAGGCTATGATGCACTCGTCCCAGGACGGCTTGGTGACGTTCATGCCGATGATGTCGTTCCTGAGGGACCAGGCGTCCTTCTCCTCGTCGTAGCTGGGTATGGCGATGAGAGGGTTCAGGAGGCTCCTGTCGCCGTTGGATGTGATGATCCTGTAGAATTTGACCTCGGGGAGCGTGTAGCATCCTTTGACGCGCTCGATGCTCACGATGTGGCCCTCGTCGTTCCTTCTGACCTCTCCCATGACGATGACGGGCCCGGCCTTGGCGAAAGAGGGTATGTCGGATGCTGCTATGTTCTTGGCGAAGCTCAGCGCCACGAGGTACTGGTCGTTGGTGAAGTTCCAGTGGTTCTTCTTGACGCTGTCCTTGACGACTACGCCTATTGCCGCCGAGACCCAGTCGCTGTTGTACGTGTACCTGAGGATCTTCTCCTTGTCCAGGTTGTGGAACCTCTTCACATCGTCGCCGATGCCGTATTCCAGCGTGTATCCTGCCAGATGGTCGTTCAGGGCGATGAGGTCCTGGGCTATCTGGCACCTGGATTCGTCGTCCTCGAATTTGTCGGTCATCCAGTTGCCGACCGCTCCCTTGCCGAGGAAGTCCAGGGTCTCGCATAGTGTCGTGAGCGCGTTCTCCATCGCTTCGTCATTTCCTTCGGAAGGTCCGGAGCTCATGCCGGACGGGCCGCTGCCGCCGATGGTCAGGTCGAACTTCTTCCTGATCCCCTCGGGTATCTCGTTCTGGAGCCTCAGGGCAATCCTCACGTCAGACGTGCCGATGTCCGTTATTATCTTCTGGACGTCGACCATGACCTGTCCTGCAACAGCTACTGGCACACCCGACCTGTCGTCGGGGTCTGAAGGGATAACCCTGAATCCGAATGAGCGCATCGATACTACATGGGGGCGACAGATAATAAATTATCTTTACCGCTTTCGGGGACCCCGTCCAGATGCCGCGGAGCGGTCGTCCGGGACGTGGATGATCGACGGAGGCTATTCTGTCAGGGGTCTTCTGTCCGTTCTTAATAAAACGCCTTAACATTGGCATAAGGTTTATATGGGCGTTGTTAATCGTCCGAGACAGAGTACAGGATGTCGACCTAGTCGTTATATACAACGTCTGGATACTCGAGTCCTATCACAATCACAATTGGTGGTTTCAATGGTAAGAAAGCCAGCATCGATGTACAGAGAGATCAAAGGACAGGCATACACTCGCCGCGAGTACATGGGAGGAGTGCCTGCAAGCCGTGTGAGTCAGTACGAGATGGGCAACACCAGGCAGGAGTTCCCCGTCACACTGACACTGAAAGTCAAGAACCGCGTGCAGATCAGGCACACCTCGATCGAGGCAGGCCGTATCGCTGCAAACAAGGTTCTCACCTCCCAGGCAGGAGTGGCAAACTACCACATGACTGTCAGGGCGTACCCCCACATCGTCCTCAGGGAGAACAAGCTCGCGACCGGAGCAGGAGCTGACCGTGTCTCGAGTGGAATGCGTCAGGGATTCGGAAAGGCGGTCGGAACAGCTGCAAGGCTCGAGCGCAACCAGGCAATCCTGACGGTCAGGGTCAACCCTGATAAGGTCGCAGTTGCGAAGGACGCTCTCTGGAGAGCATCCATGAAATTCCCCTCCCCCTGCTACGTCGACGTAGAGAAGGGACAGGAATTCGTAAACTGATTTCCAAGATGTTCGATTTCCAACTGGATCGCATCGTTGCTTGGATTCGCGACGGAGGGTACTCCTCCGTCGCCCTCCAATTGCCCGAGGGTCTCAAGATCAGGGCAACGGAGATTTCTGATTTTATCATCGATTCCACAGGTGTCGATATCCTTGTCGTAGGATACCCGTGCTACGGTGCTTGCGACCTTTATGACTACAAGGGGAAGACGGATGCTCTCGTCCATTTCGGGCATTCCCGCATACCTTCCCAAGGGGATGATCCGAACGTCCTGTACATCGAGTCGCGCTCGGATGCAACTATGGATGCTTCCGTCATGGATGTCCTCGGGGACCTTCCCCAGAGGATCGGACTTCTGGCCACAATTCAGTACATCGATCTGATCCCTGCCATGAGATCCATCCTCGAATCGACCGGAAGGACGGCCCTCGTTGGCGAAGGCGACAGGAGGATAGCGTATCCCGGGCAGGTCCTGGGATGCAACTGCAGTTCGGCAGAATCCGTGATAGACGATGTGGATGCGTTCCTGTTCCTTGGCGAGGGGGACTTCCACCCGCTTGCAGCTGCATTCGGTGTGAAGAAGGACGTCATCGTCCTCAACCCCATCACGAAGGAGGTCAGGGACATGGCGGAGACACGCGACAGGATCCTCAGGAAGAGGTTCGCTGCCACCCAATCGGCCAAGGGTGCGCAGAGCTTCCTGGTCATAGTCTGCAGCAAGGTCGGTCAGAACCGTTCGGCAGAGGCGGACGGGGTCATATCCAAGATAAGGTCCCACGGCCTCAAGGCATACAAGGCCGTCATGGAGGAGATCACTCCGATGTCTCTGATGGCCTACCGCGTGGATGCGTATGTCAACACGGCATGCCCCCGTGTCGCCATGGATGACTCCGCGAGGTACGAGCGCCCCATGCTCACGATCCCGGAGCTGGACATCGTGCTGGGCGATTCCGAATGGGCCGATTACAGGTTCGATCAGATAAGGCCGTGATGCTGCCGTCCGAACGTGCCATCCGCAGCGTTTCTATTCTTCTTTTTATAAATGAAGTATATTGGTGGTAGTATGTTCACTACAGAGGCATTGCTCGCCAGTGATTTGCCGAAGGCCCGTGTCGGAATCGGGCGCGGCACGGATGCGGGCAACGTCGAGAGGAGCGTGGAGGCGATGGCCCAGTACGACGTCGTCATCTACGATGATCCTGAGAAGCTCGCCGACGATCTCGCCGAAGGCAGGATCGATGCGGCCATCCGCGGGGACATGTCCTCGTCCGTTCTGCTGCCCATCCTCAAGAAGAAGCTTGGGATGAAGGCGCTGGAGAGGGTAGTGTTCCTCGAGCTCCTCAACGGTAAGATGATTCTCATGGCCCCGGTCGGTATCGACGAGGGCTGGACCGATGCGCAGAGGGAGGAGCTCGCCAGGAAGTGCGTCGAGACCGCCAAGAGGGTCGGACTCGGAACGAAGATCGCTGTAATGTCCGGCGGAAGGTGTGAGGATGTCGGAAGGTGCAAGGCCGTCGACAGGTCCATCGAGAGTGCCCGCAACATCGCCAGGCAGTTAAAGAGCGAGGGGTATGATGCATACCACTGCCAGATCCTCATCGAGGATGCCGTGAACCAGGCGGACATCCTGATCGCTCCGGAGGGCATCACAGGGAACATAATCTTCAGGACATTGCATTTCATCGGGGGCGCCAAGGCTCTGGGAGCGCCCGTAGTCAACTCGGACAAGGTCTTCATAGACACGTCCAGGGTCAAAACCGACTACAGGGACTCCATCGCACTCGCCCTCAGACTCACGGAGGAATGAGACATGATGCTAGAGATCGACGGAGGATACGGGGGGATAAGGTTCTCCGCTTGCCATTTCATCCCCAGGCATGAGAAGTGTTCCAGGCTGCACGGCCATTCTTACATAGTCCGCCTCAGGCTCGAGGGGGACATCGGCGCAGAGGGCATGATCATGGACTTCGTCGTCCTCAAGAGGAAGCTCAAGGAGATGATCGACGAAGTCGACCACAAGACCCTCCTCCCTACGAAGTCGGAGATCGTCCACCTGACCATCACCGACGAATCGGTGGAGGCGATCTGCGACGGCAAGAGGTACGTCTTCCCCAGGATCGACGTGACCCTTTTAGACATCCCCACGACCACCGCGGAGGAGATGTCCAAGATGATGGCCGAGCGCATGGTCTCGGAGCTGGATCTCCCCGACAACGTCAGGTCCTTGTCAATAGGGCTGGACGAGGAGCGCGGCCAGACCGCGTGGTACACGAAGGTGCTCTGACATGCCCAAGGCAGTGGTCCTGCTCTCGGGAGGACTCGACTCCACAACATGCCTCGCACAGGCTATAGCCGACGGATGCGAACCCACGGCAATCAGCTTCAGGTACGGCCAGAGGCACACCAAGGAGTTGCAGTCCGCGGCCAACGTGTGCGAGTTCTACAAGGTCCCCCATGTCATCATCGACCTGAACCTGAGTTCGTTCAAGTCTGCGCTCACCAGGAAGGACATCGATGTCCCTCTGGACCGCGAGGGCGAGCTGGACCAGGAGATCCCGATCACCTACGTTCCCGCTAGGAACATCGTTTTCCTCAGCATAGCGGCAGGGCTCTGCGAATCGATAGATGCCGACAGGATCTACATCGGCGTCAACGCCGTGGACTATTCCGGATACCCCGATTGCACGCCGGAGTTCATCCAGGCTTTCCAGCATACTCTGGAAGTAGGTACCAAGGCAGGCAAGGAAGGCCATCCTATTAAGATCGTGACTCCCATCGGCATGGATTCCAAGGCGGACATTGTCAGGAGGGGCAAGAGGCTCGGAGCCCCGCTCCACCTGACCTGGTCATGCTACAACGGAGGGGAGAAGGCCTGCGGCCACTGCGACTCATGCAGGCTGAGGCTGGCCGGATTCGTGGAAGCCGGATACAAGGACGAGATCCCCTATGAAGATCTGTGAGATATTCAAGTCCATACAGGGGGAAGGGCTCACCATGGGCGTCCCCACGGTGTTCGTCAGGGCAGTCGGATGCAATCTGAGATGCTCCTGGTGCGACACAATGTACTCCATGACCGGCGGTACGGACATGACCGTGCCTGAGATCATGGATGCAGTGGGCGGATGCAGGACGGTCTGCGTCACAGGCGGGGAGCCGATGCTCCAGGAGGACATCGGGGAACTGCTGGATGCGCTCATATCTGCAGGAAAGAAGGTCGTTCTGGAGACCAACGGGTCGATAGACCTCTCCACGGTCCCGAAGGATCCGCTCATCATGATCAGTATGGACATCAAGTGCCCGTCGTCAGGCATGACCGACCACATGCTCGCATCCAATCTTTCTCTGCTGTCCAGGAAGGACCAGCTGAAGTTCATCATCAAGGATCAGGCGGATTACGATTTCGCGGTATCTTACCTGAAGGAGCATCCGGTGGACACGAACGTCATATTCGGTCCTGTAGGCGGAACGGACAAACTTGAATGGCTAGTAGAATCGGTTCTCAGGGACGACGTCGATGCCAGGGTCCTGCCCCAGCTCCACAAGATAATATGGGGAGATAAGAAAGGGGTTTGAAGGGACGGTCAGGCGGCCCTCCTGTTGGCGTGTCTCCTCACGAAGTCGAACACGCAGTTGTAGACGGTGCCCTCCTCGTCGTACGAGACGAAGATGTTGGCCTTCCTGAGGATGTCCAGCCCGTGAGTGCCGATCCCTCCTGCGAGGACCGCGTCCGGTTCCAAGGTCGTGATCGCCTTGGCGACCGCCACGCCAGCTCCCTCCGGCGAATCGGCGAATTCGTTCTCTATGACGTGGTAGTCGTAGGTATCGGTATCCACCACGAGGATGAACGGGGCGTGTCCGAAATCATCGGACACATCGGAATCTATCGATTCCCCTTCGGCTGTGACGACCACTCTCATGTCACTCAACTGTCTTGATGATCTTGTCGATGATCGATTCGAAGGCCTTCGCGGATGCGGACTTCGGGTCCTTGAGGACGATGGGTGTTCCCGCGTCTCCGCTCTCGACGACGGCCGTTTCGATCGGGACCTTTCCGAGGAACTGGATGTTCAACTCCTTAGCCGCATCCTCTCCTCCGCCGGACTTGAAGATGTCCGTGACCTCTCCGCAGTGGGGGCAGACGAATCCGCTCATGTTCTCGATGATACCGATGATGGGAATGTTGGTCTGAGCCGCGAATCCGACGGACTTCCTGCTGTCGAGGAGGGCCACCTGCTGGGGGGTGGTGACGATGACCATTCCGTCGGCCTTGGGGATCAGCTGCACGATTGACAGCGCCTCGTCCCCTGTTCCGGGAGGCATGTCGATGACGAGGTAGTCGAGCTTGCCCCACCTGACATCCTCGATGAACTGCTGCACGGCGGACATCTTGACGGGTCCGCGCCACATGACGGGGACATCCTTGCTGGGGAGCAGGAAGGCCATGGACATGATCTTCAGGGAAGGCGGGACTATGATCGGGATGAGCATCTTCTCCTCGTCGGCCATCAGCTGCTCGTCCTCGATGCCGAACATCTTGGGGATGTTGGGCCCGGTGATGTCGATATCCATGAGTCCTGTGCTGTAGCCTTTCATTGCGAGGGACATGGCGAGATTGGAGGAAACGGTGCTCTTTCCGACCCCTCCCTTTCCGCTTATGACGATGATGACATGTTTGATCTGTGAGAGGGCGTCGTGGAGCCTTGTCTCCTGTTCGATCGCTTCTCCTGTAAGAACTGGTCCGCTCATAGTAAACCTCTGTCCATGGGATTATGTGACCACTTTTTAAGATGTTGGGTATCTATTTTGGAGCAAATCGAAGGTTTCTATCATTTCTGACAATCATTCAACGGCGTTTAAATAGTTGAATTATCACCCCAGGTCAATGTCATCCAAGACGATGCTCCTATTGTTCGCAGCGGTCCTAGTGGTCGCTATGGCGGGCGTTTTCGCATCCGATGATGACACATGTGACGCTCTCACAGTCTTAGACGACCAGGATTTGAACAGATCCTTTTCGGAGAGGGCGTCATCGACCCATACCATCCCCTCTATGACCGGTCCCGGGGCGGTTCAGCCCGCCATGAAGGGCCAGAGGTCCGATGCGCCCGACAGGGCGTTCCAGGCCATGCCCGGATCCGCAATCCCTCCCCAGCCGCCTATGGCAGGCCAGGGTCACGGACCGCAGATGATGGGCGGCCCCCAGATGCCCGGCTTCGGAGCCCATGCTCCCAAGGCCGTAGAGATCCCGAAGAAGGATGTCCCCTCGAAGACGGAGGAGATCATCGAGGAATACGAGAAGGCATTCAAGGAAAAGAAGGACCAGAAGAAGGACGGCAACCCCGTGATCGTCATCGATCATAACGTGTACTCCGGCGAGGAGGCGGTCATCGTCTCCGCCATGCAGGAGGTCCTGGACCGTCAGCTCTTCGAGGCAGATTTCCTTGTACAGGTTATAGACGTGCTCGAATCCAAGGGAGAGGTCAAGGCGGCGGACACCGTCAGGGCCGTACTCGATTCGAGATTCGTCGAGGTCAGCGCAGTCGTCGGCATGCAGCAGTCCGGGAACAGCAAATCCAGGGACGGCTCCGACGACGATGAGGATGATATGAACGACCCCGTATCCGTAGAGGATGCGGAGGATGAAGAGGAGGAGTCCTCGATGGTTTTCGATTCTCCTTCCGATAACGGTGTCGGCGTTCTCGCTGATTCCATGTCCGCAGACATGAACTTCTGTGTCTGCTACGACGACCGTGGCCGTTCGGCCGCAATCTGAACGTAACGTACGGTACGTTCGGATTCACTACTGTGTAACGATCAGACAGCGGATGTCAATCCCTGCGTATCGTTCGTTCCCATGAGATGGGGAGGATGTCCCGATCATGTGCGATCGGCCATTCTCATGAGCTGTAGATCACCTGCTTGGCGGATACCAAGACTATCGAAACCACTTACACAAGAAGAAACAACGATACACAGGAGAGTTTAGACGATGTCTAGCATGAACATGTACTCGATCATGGCCATCCTGGCCGCGATCTGCCTCAGCTTAGCCGGTGCGACGGCTCTGCAGGGAGACTCCCAGGATGACTCCGGGGCTGCTGTGGAGCAGCCCGTCATCACGGTCCCCGAATTCGAAGAAGCAGACGCACAGGTCTCCCAGCAGGATACAACCGTCCCTGCGATGCCTGGACAGAACACGACCGCACCCACAATGCCTGAACAGAACACAATGATGCCTCCCATGCCTTCCCAGGATGGAACAATGCCTGCAATGCCCGGAAACGGATTCCCCCAGAACGATCAGAACACAACCATGCCTACAATGCCTGGACAGAACACAACCATGCCTACAATGCCTGGACAGAACAACACCATGCCTGGATTCCCTGGACAGGGAACCATACCCTCCATGCCTTCCCAGGACGGAACTACACCTACGATTCCATCCCAGGATGGAACAATGCCTGCAATGCCCGGTCAGGGAACCATGCCCGGATTCCCCGGTCAGCAGAACGGAACCGCCATCTCCGGAACCTCCGATATGGCGGGAACCATCGTTACGACCGATGTCGTAAGCACCGCATCCGATCTCACCGCAGACACAGCCAACGCACAGACCATCGTCATGAGCGACGAGAACAACCAGGTCAAGATCACTGAGGCCGGAACGTACATCGTCACAGGAACCTGCAGCGACGGAAACATCGTCGTCAAGAAGGGAACGACCGGTGTCGTCCTCATCCTCAAGGACCTGAACCTCACCAGCACCACCGGGGCCACCGTGTCCGTCAACAAGGGCGCAGAGGCCAAGATCATCATCGAGGGAACCGTCACCTTTACGGACAACGAGGATCCCGCGGACGAGGAGTCCACCGATGCAGAGGTTGCCGACGCCTTCGACGGAGCGGCTATCAAGGTAAAGGACGGAGCCAACGTCGTCCTCACCGGAACTGGAACGCTCAACATCAACGGAAACGCGAAGAACGGAATCAAGATCGGGGATGCAGACACCCCTTCCTTCGTCATCGACGGGGAGCTCACGATCAACATCACCGCAGCCAACGACGGTATCAACGGCGGATACGATGTCACGATCCTCTCCGGAACCCTGAACATCTCCGTCGGGGACGATGCGATCCACGCCGACCGCATCCTGACCATCGGTAACGACGGCGTCGGACCCACCATCGACGTGAAGAAGTCCGTAGAGGGGCTCGAGGGAACCGTTGTCAACCTCTTCGGAGGAAGCGCGACCCTCGTCACCAGCGATGACGCGATCAACGCTGCGAACAGCGACGGCACCTTCGCCAGCCTTGGATACTCCGTCAACATCACTGCAGGCACCTGGACCATCAGGTCCGGCGGGGACGGTATCGATTCCAACGGCAACGTGAACATCGTCGGAGGAAAGGTCACCATCACCAGCTCAGTCGGCGCAGGAGAGGCAGGGATCGATTACGACGGAGCGTTCTTCGTCTCCTCCGAGGCCAATGTCACCAACAACAGCGGAGTCTCCGGACCCGACATGATGCCTGGTATGGGCGGAATGACCATGCCCGGACAGATGGGAGGAAAGGCCTTCCCCGGACAGATGGGCGGATTCGGAGTTCAGACCTCCACGGCCTGAACCCGTGACTATCCCTTCAAGCTGGGGTCGGCGCAAGCCGATCCCCCAAACCATTTCGGTCAATCTTTTCGAACATTATCGAATCTGATAAATCCATCATGGCATTGTGGGTTCTCATGAGGAATGTGATCACGCCCAGTAACGCCAGGCTGATGACGGTCATAGCCATGACCCTGTTCGGCACATTGGGCCTGTTCACCCGTTTCGTGGACCTTCCGGCCAGCGTGATCGTCATTTCCAGGGGCTTCTTCGGGGCCGGTTTCCTACTAATCATCGTGTATCTCATGAGGACGAGGCTCTCGAAGGACGACATCTCGTCGAACCTGTTCACCCTGATACTCTCCGGTACATGCCTGGGGATAAACTGGTTGTTCCTCTTCGAGGCGTACAAATCCATCGAGATCTCGATCGCCACTGTCCTGAACTATATGACACCGGTGATAATCATCCTGATTTCCCCGCTGGTGTTCAGGACCAGGCTCACGGTGACCAAGCTGGTCTGCGCCCTCGTGGCAATTCTCGGACTGGTCCTGGTCACAGGGATACTGGACGGCAAGTCGCTGGAGGCTAACTCCTACGGACTGACCTGCGGTATAATGGCCGCCGTGTTCTACACGGGACTGGTCGTCTTCAACAAGCAGCTCAAGAGCATAGGGGCCCTGGACAGGACTTTCATGCAGCTTCTCATCGCCGCCACCGTCGTGCTGATATACTCGCTCTTCACCGTGGACTACGGAAGTCTGACTGTCGATGCGACCACCATGGTCCTGCTGCTGGTCATGGCCCTGTTCCCGACGGCCATCGCCTTCACCCTCTATTTCGGGTCCCTGGCCCATCTGGAGGCATCCACCTCGGCGATCTACAGCTACATCGAACCGGTCCTGGGGATAATCCTGGGCGTGATCTTCCTCGGGGAGGATCTGGGCCTGTTCGGATGGATCGGCGCTGGCCTGATCCTGGGTTCGACTCTGGTGTGCGAGATACTCGAGCAGAGGAAGGCAAAGGCGGCCTTGGCAGGAAGCTGATGTCTTTTCGGACAGGTTCGTACCCGATAGCGTAATACGCTATCCATTTGGCGTGGATGGCGTGGATTTTGGCGTGGATTTAACATGATTTGGCGTGGATGGCGTGGATTTTGGCGTGGATTTAACATGATTTGGCGTGGATGGCGTGGATTTTGGCGTGGATTGACGACAATTCAAAAAATAGACTAAATATGATAATGTCGCTTGATTGTTTATGACCTCATCAGACGATTTCCTCCAAAGATACGGGCCGGAAGGAGAACGTGTTGAGTATAAGTCAGCGCGTAAGAACGTCCCTCGTGATTTCTGGGAGACCTATTCCTCTTTTGCGAATACATCTGGAGGAACAATCATCCTTGGTGTGGAAGAGGATCAGATTGCCGGAACTTACGAGGTAACCGGTGTTGAGAACCCTCAACATGAGATGAAGGTCATATGGGATACTTTGAACAATCCTGCTAAAATAAGCGCCAATCTGCTCGATACCAAGGACGTCTATGTCGAGAATGTCGACGGTTTTGATGTAATCATAGTGGAGGTCCCGCGTGCGGATAGGAGGTCCAGGCCAGTATATCTCAATGGAAATATGCTTCTTGAGACTTACAAGAGGAATCATGAGGGGGATTACAGGTGCAGGCAAGAAGCTGTTCATTCTATGCTCAGGGATTCGTTCGATGATAGATCAGATGGAGAAACAGTTGATTCCCTGGAAGGCTACGATTGTCTGGTCATGGAGGATATAGAGAGATTCGTCTCTATGCTCGGCCCCACCGGACATAGGAACAAGTGGGCAAGTCAGAGTGTGGAGGAAGTTCTGTTCACCATCGGGGCCATCAAGTCGAAGAATGGAATCATCCATCCCACCCGCGCCGGCCTTTTGATGTTCGGAAGGATCTCGAACATCCTCGACGAATTCCCTAACTTCCATCTGGATTACAGGGAGGTGATGAATGATGAGAGGTGGAGCTTCCGGATCAATTCCGATTCCTTCAACGTGGATTACAACGTGTTCTCGTTCATGATGGCCGTCATCGGCAAGCTTTCCGAAAAGATAGGTTCACCATTCAAGCTAGAGGGAATGAGGCGTCAGGACGAATCGGAGGCTTTCATCGCTATAAGGGAGGCCGTCGTCAACGCATTGGTCCATGCAGATTATTACGGTCGCGGAGGAATATCCATCATTTACGACGGCGACCGTGTCGCTGTGACTAACCCGGGCTCTTTGCGCATCCCTCTCGAGAATGCGATACGGGGCGGAACGAGCGACCCCAGGAACAGTAACATGATGCGCATGATGCTGGGAATCGGTCTTGTCGAGGAGATCGGCGCAGGGATACATTCCATGTTCCTCTCGAAGGACGATGGGTCCCTTCTGAACGTATCCATCGAGGAATTGGCCGATCCCGAGAGGGTGAGAGTGGTCCTCACACTTCCCATCCAGCAGATATCCCTGACTGAGTCCGAATCTAGGATCCTCAGGTATGTGTCGGACAATCCGCACACGACCATGAAGGAATTGTCGGAAGCGGTCGGGCTGTCGAGCAGGACTGTCTCCCGTATAGTCTCGGAACTCATAGACAGAGGCGTGATCGTCCGCACGGGGACGTTCAAGAACATGACCTGGATGATAAAGAGGTGAACCGGACAGCCCCGCACGCTATCCCCTTTGGCGGATAAATGCAGCATATCATGCAGGGATGCCACATCCATGGACCAGACTATTAAATCTGAATCGTAGATACGCACCCCATGTCAGAAGAGAAGCCATTGGTCGGAGAGTTCATGGTCCGCAACGTCCAGACCATAGATCCGAACATGACCGTCAAGCAAGCCGTGGACCAGGTGATAAACTCCGAGTTCCACGGATTCCCCGTGGCGGAGAACGGCTATCTTCTGGGTTTTGTGACTGCGAAGGAGCTGCTGCGCTATGTGGACAGCCCCAACGCAAAGATACGCAACGTGATGAAGAAGGGTACTTTCTGCGCCATCCCTTCCATGACCATCTCCGACGCGACCCGCATCCTCTTCAGATACGGTCTCAGGAACCTCCCGGTCATCGACGAGGACAGGAAGCTCATCGGCATCATATCCAACCTGGACATCGTCAGGTCGCAGATCGAGAAGTCCCGCCCCAACAAGGTCATGACGGTCAAGAAGTTCCTCGAGGAGACCAACGGTATCAAGATGAAGGTCGTCAACAAGGAGATCGACGTGGACAGGGTAGTCCCCACTCAGAAGGAGGTCTACATGGACGAGCTCGTCGGCCGCCAGTACGAGATCAAGAGGGGAATGGTCGAGCCTCTGATCGTCGTCGAGAGGCGCAACGGGTTCCTCGTCGTCGACGGCCACCACAGGATCCTCGCGGCGAAGAAGATGGGCATGAAGACCTACAAGGCCATCGTCCTGATCCCCAACGATTATGATGTCAAGTTAGGTCTCGAGAAGACCGCCGAGAAATGGAACCTCAGATCCCTTGACGATGTGAAGATCATCGAGGGCACGAAGCATCCGTTCATGGAGGTCACCACCATGCTCCTCCCCAGCGAGGAGACCGAGGCCCTCACCAAGAAGCTCATAGACCGTGATGTTCACTGATCGTCGATCGCTTCGATGTAGAAGCTGACGGGCCTGAACCCGTCGTTGCATGAGATCATCGCGGACCTGGGATTCTTCATCCATCCGTCGAAGAAGTTCCCGCCGCCGTTGGTCAGCTCCCTGACGAAGTACTCCATGGACTCCCATGCGCTGTCGCACAGCCCTTCCGGCTTCCGGCCATTCTCGGATATGAAGGTCTGACCCTCGCAGATGTCGCAAGTATGTTCTATAGGGTTCTCGTAGATCTCCATAAGGTCCCTGTACTCGGTCCTCCGGACAGCGGTGATCTTTATCCTGGTCATGAAAAAGAGAAAGATGACGGGGGACGGGCCCCCATCGTTTTCAGAGTCTGTTCCTGAGCTCCCTCAGGTCCCTGAGCATGATCTTCTGCTCGGCGGACGCGATGATCCTCTTGGTCTTGTAGAACGTGTCGGGGTTCAGGGAGATTCCGTCGATTCCCTCCTCTACGAGGAATTCGGTGAACTCGGGGTACACGGAGGGGCCCTGTCCGCAGATGCTCACGTACTTGCCGTTCTCGTGGGCGACCTTGATCAGGTGGCTGATCGCTCTCTTGACTCCTTCGTTCCTCTCGTCGAAGTATCCCATGTGTCCGAGGATATCGGAATCCCTGTCGCATCCCATGGTCAGCTGGGTGAGGTCGTTGGATCCGATGGAGAACGCGTCGCAGTACTTGCAGAACTCGTCGGCCATGAAGATGATGACCGGGACCTCCGCCATGAAGTAGAGCTTGAAGTCCTTGCTCCTCCTGAGTCCGATGGACTCCATCATGCGGGTGATCTCCTTGACCTCGTCGATGGTCCTGACGAAGGGCAGCATCATGTTGAGGTTCTTGAATCCCATCTCGTCCCTGACCTTCTTGATCGCCTTGAGCTCGCACATGAACGCGTCGCGGTAGCTGTCTGAGACGTACCTGGAGCATCCCCTCCATCCGATCATGGGGTTGTCCTCGTTGGGCTCGTAGTCCGCTCCGCCCTTCATGTCGTGGTACTCGTTGGTCTTGAAGTCCGATGTCCTGAGGACGATCGGGCGGGGGTAGAAGGCCCTGGTGACCTTGGAGATACCGTCGGCGAGCTTGTCGATGAGCTCCTGCTCCCTTCCCTCCGCGAGGAACGCGCAGGGGTGCTCCCCGACGTAGTTGGTGAAGAGGAACTCGATCCTCATGAGTCCGACTCCGTCGCAGGGCAGCTTGGAGATCTCGTCCGCCTTCGCGGGCATGGACATGTTGACCATGACCTTCGTCCCGGTGATGGGGACGAACTCTGCGCAGACGTTTCCGCCAGTGGATTCTCCGGAGGCTCCGGAATCGCCGCCCTTCTTGGCGATGATCCCCTTGTAGACGTTACCTGTGGTACCGTCGACGGTGACCTCCATTCCGTTGGTGAGGCACTCGGTGGCGTTGCCGGTTCCGACGACGCAGGGTGTTCCGAGCTCCCTTGAGATGATCGCGGCGTGGCAGGTCATTCCTCCCTCGTCGGTGATGATTCCGGCGGCCCTGCTCATCGCGGGGACCATGTCGGGCATGGTCATCTTTGTGACCAGGACATCGCCTTCCTTGATGACGTCAAGGCTCATGGACGTGTCGTAGATGATGACCTTTCCGGTGGCGAGTCCGGGGCTGGCGCCCAGTCCGGATGCGACGATGGCATCGCTGGACACCGAATCTCCGACTGTCTCGTTGGTGGACGAGTTACCGGTGGCCGTGATGGGCCTTGCCTGGACGATGTACGCCTTGTTGTCCTCGATGCACCACTCCATGTCCATGGGCTTGTTGTAGTGGATTTCGATCTGGCGTCCGATCTCGGCGATCTCGAGGACGCGGTCGTCAGCGATCTTCTGGCTCTTGACCATGTCCTTGGGCATGTCCTTCTTCTCGACACCGCCGTTCTTTCCGCGGACGTACTTCCATGTCTGTGTGGATATCCTCTTCTTGAGGATCTCCATCTTCTGCTTGTCGATGACGTAGGTATCGGGTGTGACCTCTCCTCCCACGATCGCCTCTCCGAGTCCGTATCCGCCCTCGATGACGATCTGCTTCGCACCGCTGTTGGGGTCCACGGTGAACATGATACCGGAGAACTCCGAGTTGACCATCCTCTGGACGACGACGGCGAGCTTGACGTCCTCGTGGGCGTAGCCCTGCTTCTCGCGGTACGCTATCGCTCTTGCGGTGAAGAGGGACGACCAGCACTTCCTGATCTTGTCGAAGAGGTCCTCCTCGTCCTTGACGTTGAGGTACGTCTCCTGCTGTCCTGCGAAGCTTGCATCGGGGAGGTCCTCGGCGGTCGCGCTGGACCTGACTGCGACGAATCCTGTCTTTCCCTTGGGGAAGAGCATCTTGTACTTCGAGACGATCTCCTTCTTCAGGTCGGACGGGATCTCGCATTGGTCGAAAAGCGCCCTTATCTTGTCGGAGGCCGCGACCAGGGAATCGTCCGAGTTCCTGTCTATGGCCTTCAGCTCCTTGTTGATCTTGGAGAATATCTTGCTCTTGGAGAGGAAGTAGTCGTATGCCACTGTGGTGAGGACGAAGGCCTCAGGCACAGGGAATCCGGCGTTCGTAAGCTCTCCGAGGTTGGCACCCTTGCCACCCACGAAGGGCACGTCTTCGACATGCAGCTCGTTTACATCGACAATTTTCTTATCCATTGGGAGTCCCCGCTGTGTTAACGCAGTTTGGAATTTTGACGGCCTTGGCCGTCCACGATTGCTATAAGACGGATACCAAATTATAAGGTATCGGTCAATTACTTACTATTTTTTATTCAAAAATAGTAGAAAGACGTAATCGGAGTGAGTTGGATGGATAATTCGTATGAAATACGAGTTATGATAATCATTCTAATATTATTCGTAATAATATTGCTTATAATCGTAGAAATTGAAATGCAATAATCTGCTATCAGTAGCATAAATTGGCATTTTTCGTTTTTGAAACAGTCCAAACCTTTTAATGTGTCGCAAAGTATGTGGAGGTCAGTGGTACCAAATGGATATCGAAATTTGTTGGCACGGCAGAGGCGGCCAGGGTGTCGTCACTGCCAACGAGATCCTAGCCGAGACCGCTATACTTGCAGGGAAGTACGTCAAGGCCTTCCCCGAGTTCGGCCCGGAGAGGATGGGAGCACCCATCAGAGCATTCACCAGGATATCTGAGAACCCTATCAGGATTCACAGCCAGGTATACGAGCCCGACATCGTCGTCATCATGGACGGGACCCTCGTCGGAAAGGTGGATGTCACAAGGGGAATCAAGAAGGACACGAAGATCGTGGCCAACTACGCAGGATCCCCCAAGGAGCTCCAGGAAGCGCTGATGACTGAGGCGGAATGCCACACTCTCGACGCACAGAAGATCGCCATCGAGGAGATCGGTAAACCCATGGTAAACACAGTCATGCTCGGAGCGATAATCAAATGCTCCCCTCTGGTTGGATACGACCATCTGGAGGATCAGATCACGACCAAGTTCACAGGCAAGCTGCCTGAGAAGGTCATTCTCAAGAACCTCTCCGCCCTTAAGAGAGGATACCAGGAGGTGCAGTGAAATGGTAATGGCAAGCATCAGCGACCTCGTGGTAGGAGGACGCATAATCAAACCCGGGAACTCCGAACAGTTCAACACCGGTGACTGGAGAACGTACGTCCCCGTCGTGGACCAGGACAAGTGCATCGACTGCGGTCAGTGCTGGATCTACTGCCCCGACAACAGCGTCGTGTTCAGGGACGGGCACATGAGCGGATTCAAGCTCACCCACTGCAAGGGATGCGGTATCTGCTCCAAGGTGTGCCCCAGGGACGCCATCGTCATGAAGGAGGAGTGAAGATGCCTCAGGATATCGCAATCAACGGAGACAATGCAGTAGCGCTCGCATGGAAGCAGATCGACCCTGACGTATGCGCGGCATACCCCATCACGCCCCAGACCATCATCGTGGAGAAGTTCGCAGAGTACGTGGCGAACGCAGAGGTGTCCACCGAGTTCGTCTGCGTGGAGTCCGAGCACTCCGCGCTCACGCTGTGCACCTCGTCCGCATCCGCGGGTGCCAGGACCTTCACCGCGACGGCATCGCAGGGTCTTGCGTACATGTGGGAGATGCTCCCCATCACAGCTGCTATGAGGGTCCCCCTCATCATGGCCGTCGCCAACAGGGCCGTGAGCGGACCCATCAACATCAACAACGATCACGGTGACGCCATGGCCGCCCGCGACTGCGGATGGCTCATGCTGTTTTCCGAGAACGTCCAGGAGGCATACGACATGTCCATCGTCGCACCCAGGATCGCGGAGCACCACTCGGTCCAGCTGCCCTGCATGGTCAACCTGGACGGTTTCGTGCTGACACACGCCATCGAGAGGATGACCATGGTCGACACGCAGGACGTCAAGAACTTCGTCGGCGAGCACCAGCCCCTGTATCCCCTGCTGGATACCAAGCACCCGGTCTCCCACGGAAACATGGACGGTCCCGATTACTACTATCCCCACAAGTACCAGTCCGTCCAGGCCATGCTGAAGGCCCTGGAGGTCACGAGGGAGGTCTTCAAGGAGTTCAAGGACCTCACCGGAAGGGAGTACCACCTCGTCGAGGAGTACAGGTGCGACGATGCAGAGTACGTAGTTGTCGTCCTCGGATCCTCGTTCGGTACCATGAAGGCGACCGTCGACATGCTCCGCGAGAGCGGAATCAAGGTCGGCTGCGCCATGCCCCGCATCTTCAGGCCCTGGCCCATGGAGGACCTGGCCAAGATGATGGAAGGGAAGAAGGCCGTCATCGTCTTCGACAAGCACCTCAGCATCGGTTCCTACGGACCCATGTTCCCCGAGGTCGTCGCGGCGGCCTCCGACCTGGAGAAGCTTCCCAAGATGTACAATGTCATTTACGGTCTCGGAGGTGCCGACGCCACTGTAGCAGGGTTCGAGAAGTCCCTGAAGGCGGTGGTCGACGGCAAGGCCGAGAAGATTCACTATCTGGGGGTGAGGCTTTGACCTCTCTTGCATTGAAGGACTTGCAGAAACTGCCGGTAAGGCTCACCAGCGGTCACAGGCTCTGCGCCGGATGCGCTGAATCGATAATCGCAAAGCAGATCCTTATGGGATCCGAGGACGAGGTCGCAGTGTCCCTGTCCACCGGATGCTTCGAGGTATCCACCACGGTGTTCCCCTACACCTCTTGGAACACCCCGTACATCCACACCGCCTTCGGTAACGGAGCGGCCACCTGCGCAGGTCTCGAGACCGCGTACAACGCCCTCCACAAGAAGGGGAAGATCCAGGAGAACATCAACTTCGTCAACTTCGCGGGAGATGGAGCCACCTACGACATCGGTCTTCAGGCGCTGTCCGGTGCCATGGAGAGGGGCCACAGGATGCTCTACGTGTGTCTCAACAACGAGGCGTACATGAACACCGGTATCCAGAGGTCGTCAGCCACCACCATCGGTGCGCAGACCACCACCTCCTGGCCCGGTTCCGTGTCGTCCGGTAAGAAGGAGTTCTCCAAGGACCTGACGCAGATCATGGTCGCCCACAACATCCCGTACGTCGCACAGGTGTCCCCTCACAACTGGAGGGATACCGTGACGAAGGCCCAGAAGGCCTTCAACTGCGGTGGACCCGCGTTCATCAACGCGCTGTCGCCCTGCCCCAGGGGATGGAGGTTCGCATCGGACCAGACCATCGCGATGGCCAAGCTGGGTGTCGAGACCTGCGTATGGCCTCTCTTCGAGGTCGTCGACGGCAAGTACGAGTTGACCGGAGAGAGCGCAAGGATCGCCGACGGAAAGGCCCAGAAGAAGCCTGTCATGGATTGGATCACCTCCCAGGGAAGGTACAAGCACCTTCTCCAGGACAAGTGGGAGCCTGTCATCGAGCAGATGCAGGCAGAGGTCGACAGGAGATGGAACAAGCTCATCAAGCTGTCCGAACTCTGATCCCGGGAAAGCACAAACCACAATAACCGGCGGGACGGCCGTTCGCACGGCCATCCTGCCTTCTCTTTTATAGAATTAATATACGGGACTCGGCCCGAAGGGTTCAGATGTCCCTCACGATCGTGACGGGGCATGAAGCGTTGGTCATGACACGCTCTGCTATGCTTCCGTTGAGGATCTTCGTGAGGGTTCCACGACGAACGGTCCCCATGATGACGAGGTCGTACATCCCCGAGCGTCCGACGATGGACTCGACGATGTCCCCCTCCCCGATCTCCTTGTTGACCTTCAGCCCTTCGGCCTCGCATTTGGATGCGACCTTGTTCACAAGAGATTCCGCATCTAGGTTCTTGCCTTTGACAGAGAACACGGTGATGCTACCGTTGATGCGCTTGCAGGTCTCGATGGCCACATCGATGGCCGCCATGTTCTCGTTCTCCACCGGCAGGAGGATGCTTTCGATCTTCCTGGATCCGGATTTCAAGGTCAGCACGGGGCAGAAGCTGTTCTCGATGACCTTCTCGGCCGTGCTTCCGATACGTCCGGAGCCTATGCCCGATTTCCCGGTGACGGCCATGATGATCATGTCCATCTCCTTGGACATGTCGGTGATCTTCTCCCAGGGGGCACCCTCGCAGAGTATCATGTCATAAGGGATCCCGGCCTTCTCGGCCATCTTGACTGCACGCTCCAGGGCGAGCTTGCCCTCGGTCCTGGACTTGTACAGCTCCATCTGCGGATCCACGGTGCCGAACTTGCGACATTCGTTCACATCCACCACGTACACGAACGTCAGATGCGTGGCGAACACGCCGGCGGAATTGACCGCTAGATCCACGGATATGTCTGAGAGCAGGCTTCCATCGACCGGTACCAGTACCTTATCGAACTTCATCTTCATCACCTTAAATGCGCTAAACGAATCGCTGTGATGACGATATAACGCTTGGCTGAGTTGGATTGGGCACTGGTAACAGTAGACGGACCTTGGATCCCGTCAGAGGCTCTCCTTCAGGATTGTAACGACATCCTCGCGGTCAAGCACCCTGTATCCTCTTCCCGTGAGGATGGTGCTGTCCGCGATGCCTTCGATCATGTCCTCGGTAACGCCCAGCTCCCTGAGGTTCATGGTCACTCCTAGGTCCCTCATCCAGGATTCCAGCCTTCTCAGGCCCTCGTCGGCCACCTCCGCATCGGTCCTGCCCTCGGCATCCACCTTCCAGACCTCGGTGGCGAAGCGGACGAACCTCTTCTATCCGTACGGGCAGATGTACCTGTAGTAAGGGATGGAGACAGCAGAGAGCGTCATCCCGTGGGTCTCGTCCGTATAGGCGCCGACACCCTTGCCGATCATGTGGACCATCCAGTCCGTGGACTTTCCCCTGGAGATCAGGGTGTTGAGCGCCCACGTGGCCGACCACATCAGATTGGAACGCGCCTCGTAGTCCTGAGGGTCGTTGAGTGCTTTGTAGGAGTTCGTGATGACGGACCTCATCAATCCCTCGGAGATGTAGTCGCTGGTGCAGTCGTCCTCGCCGGAGAAGTACTGCTCGCAGATGTGGTTGAAGATGTCGTAGATCCCGGCCACCATCTGCCTCCTGGGCACGGTGAAAGTGAATCTTGGGTTCAGTATTGAGAACCTGGGCATCACAGAGGGTCCGAATGTATGCGTGATCTTCATCTTTACCGATTCGTTGGTGATGACGGTCCCGCCGTTCATCTCCGATCCGGTACCGACCATGGTGAGGATGCATCCTATGGGTATCACCTTGCAATCCGGCTGGAGGTGCCTGACGAAGTATCTGTCCCACGGGTCGTCCTCGAGGTACACGGAGGCTGCCAGCGCCTTGGCATAATCGCACACGGATCCTCCGCCGACCGCCAGGATCAGATCGATGTCATTCTTCCTGGCGATGGCAATGCCCTGATTCAGCTTCTCCAGCGTGGGGTTGGGCATCACACCTGGATCCTCGACCACTTCCTTGCCGCATTCGCGGAGTATCGAAAGGACGTTGTCGTAGATTCCGTTGGACTTGATGGATCCGCCTCCGTAGACCATCATGACGGTCCTGCCGCAGGTGCCCAGTTCGTCCTTCAGGTTGTCCAGTGCGTTCTCTCCGAAATAGATCTTGGTCGGATTGTGATAGATAAAGTCCCCAAGCATATGATCAGCGTGAAGCCCACCTATCTCGGGATAGATAATCGTTATCGGCGATATGTAGACTCCCGTCCACCGGATGAGAATGAAGAAGTGGTTGACAGCGTGCCTGAGTTCCCGTACGCTTGCGCAATACAGTACAGACAGGTACGCGGGAGGGCTTTACTGCCGGGTTCGGAATGGGACCGGGTGTGACTCCTCCGCTATGGCCGTCATACCAAGACATAGCATACCAGACAGATATATAAAAGTTACTTTTCATAGGATTTCATAAGATTCATGCTGCGCATCATACCACTTCTGTTTCGATGCGGTTGAAGCTATAAACTTGACTTGGACAGTTCGATCCTGTCTGGATGACAGAATAGACCGCCCAGGTACGTGCCTGTCCGCTCATGCGGTAGGCGATTCGTCCCTTGCGGGAACGGGGTTGCCAGTCAACCCCTTGAGGAGGATGTTGATCGCC
>JAEEOP010000025.1 GCA_016284295.1 Methanomassiliicoccaceae archaeon
GATCGCGCTGGCGATCATGTTGGTCATATGGAGGTTCATCTTGTCCAGGCTCTCGAAGCTGTCGAGGTCCACTCCGCAGATCTCCCCGTCGTCGGATACGCCGATCAGCAGGGTTCCTCCGTCGGTGTTCAGGAACGCGACGATCGTCTTCAGGACAGCCTTCTCCATCCTCTTGTCGACCTCCCCGGTGGCGAGGTTGGTCCTGACGGTGGACTTGAACTCGAGCTTGTCCGATTCTCCGCCTGCGATGAGGTCGTAGATGTCCAGCTTCTCCCTCTCCTCGAATCCGAACACGCTGCTGTTGTTCTCCAGGAAGTCGTTCACGGTGTACTTGAAGATCTTGCTGTCCCGGTATTTGACGAACAGGATTCCGATGATGGCCGATCCGATCATCATCGCGCCCATGCTCTCCATAAGGACCTCCACCTCGGGGATCATGATCGTGTGCATGACCTTCGATGCGAGATAACGGGTCATCATCATGAGCACGAATACGGACATGGCGACGCAGATGGCGATGATGGCGACGAACGTGGGATTCTCGTCGCGCACTCCTGGCATGCTCTTCAGCAGGATGAACACGATGATCAGTCCGATCAGGGTGAGGTTCACTCCCATCAGGACGTCCGCCACTATGGACAGGACCTTTCCGCCGAAGAACAGCCTTCCGGAGATGCTCAGGAGCATGGAGACCCAGATCATTATGACGGTGAGGGTAGGGACATGGACTGTGTGGCGCTCCGAGACGATCGTTATCAGAAGAAGGAACGAAACCGGGACGGTCAGAATGAGGTCTCCGCTGTCCCCCATCACAAGACCTATGGCGGCCAGCGTTATCGTGGTCACCAACAGGATAATGTATGTGATTAAAGTGGAATTTGTAGCACGAACCTCGGTCTCGGTTCCATCTGAGTCCATGTCTCTACGCTAGCACGTATTATTTAATAAATGAACTCACGAACTGTTTAAATATACAACGTTGTTTCGATAGCCTGGAGTTATAATCTTGGTTGGTGAATTGAAAAAAAATAAAGTGGTAGTGGGGACCTTGAGCAGCTCCGGCAGCGGGACTGATAAGACAGGCTCCCGCAACAGCAACAAGAAAAGCGGAAGCAAACCGAGGACCAAAGAGTCCACGAAGAGACAGGCTATGCTTAACACGCATAGGATTAATCCTTTCAAGTACGACATGAACGAGGTTCTGGCCGAGTCCAGCATGGACCCTTCCAAGGCCTCGTCGTTCCTGGCGACCGTGATCGCCAAGGCATCGCGCGTCTCCACGAAAGACGCGAAGGAGTTCGTCAAGACCTATCTGGAGTCCGGCGACCTCACCAAGGAGGAGTTCGACAAGATAAACAGGCTCCTCGACAGATACAGCAAGTTCCGTTGAGTTTTTCTCATGAAAGGCGCCGATGGACGAAGCGGCAGGAGCCGTTTCCGGGCCGGAGACCGAGGACCCGCAAGGGCGGTCTGGCCACGCTCGGCGCGAACATCACCGGGGCGGACGGTTGTTCCGCTGACCGGTCAAAGCATAGGAATTTCTATGCAAGCATCTTAGGGGGGACGGGCTCGATGCGCTATGGCGCCCGGGCCTCAGGCTGCAGGATGCGAACCGACTCTGTGCGATTGGATCCGGGCACCTGGACACGGGTGATTCAATGGCATCGGAGGACGTACTTCGCAAGACGCTAAAGAATGCGGACGGGAAGCCGTTCGCTAAGTACAAGGGACTGACCAACAACTTCGTGCTCGAGGATTTCGAGCTCATTGTGGACGAGGTCCAGAACGACAGGGCAGGGCACACGTTCATGCGCGTGAGGGTCCCGCTGAAGGCTGCAGGGTTCCCCGAGGACACCCACAACACCCCTTCTCGCGACATCGCCCTGAGGGACCTAATAGCCAGGCGCTTCTGGGAGTCCGCCCGTACCCATGCTCGTTCGCCCATACCGAAGACCGACGGAGGGGAGATGTTCATCCCAAGGCCGGGACAGGAGATCCTCGACAGGGGATGCGTCGCCATAACCGAGCATTATGTGGAGGTCAGGTTCACCGCGGACCTTCCCAGCTCCGGAGGAAGGGTCAACGCCGAGGCGACCGAGCTTCTGATCTTCGAGAGGATAGCCACAGTGGTCTCGGAATCGATGCGCTATTCCGCTTAC
>JAEEOP010000026.1 GCA_016284295.1 Methanomassiliicoccaceae archaeon
GATATCGTAGGAGAGAACGATCTCGTTTCCGGGCTCTACTCCGACGACCCTGTCCTGGCTCATGATGATCTCGGCGATGTGCTCGATGTCGTTGGCATCGAGCTGGGGGATGCTTGCCATGTCGGCTGCATCAGCGGTTCCGTTGTGGATGTCGTCGAGGATCTGCTCCTTTGTCATGGTAATTCTCTTACCATCACCCATTCTTGTGTAGTACTCAGTCATTTAATACACCATTTCAGTCAGACGCGATTGCCTGTGCTTTCTTTGTTGTCTCGGAAGCGGACTCTCCGTAGACATCCGCACCGATCTTGTCCGCGTATCCCTGTGTGACAGGGGCTCCGCCAACCATAACAACCACTTTGTCACGGACTCCCTCTTTTCCGAGGTTGTCGATGACGGTCTTCATTCCGACCATCGTTGTGGTCATCAGGGCTGACATTCCGCAGTAGTTGCATCCGCCCTTGACTTCCTCGATGAAGTTCTTGAGGGGTACATCTCTGCCGAGGTCGTGGACTTCGAAACCAGCGCACTGGAGCATGGTTGAGCAGATGGACTTTCCGATGTCGTGGACATCTCCCTCGACGGTTCCCATGACGACGGTTCCCTTGGCGGTAGCACTGCCTGCTCCGGCCTTGAGCTCGTCATCGAGGATCTCCATTGCCTTCTTCATTCCAGCGGCTGCACTGAGGACGTGGGGCAGGAAGAGCTTTCCCCTCTCGAAGAGGACTCCGACGTCGGACATGGCTGCACCGAGCGAGTTGATGATCTCGTCAGCGGGCATGCCTGCGGCATGCGCGTCTTCGACTGCCTTTGTGATGTCAGGAACCTTACAGGATACCAATGCATCCTTCAGGTTCTTCGTTTCTACCTCGTAAGCCAATTTTATTCCTCCAATAAAGTAAATTCCTTTACCTTACTCTCCCTACCTATTATTCGATTAATAAAAGTTTGTAGTTATACATATATAGAGGAGGTAATAGACTCGGATATGTGATTGTTCCCCCATCAATCATATATTTAAAATTTTCTTTTTAATTTGATTAGATGCAATCATTTTTGATTAAAATTCAAACTTTTATTACGCTTTTTTGGCCATATATTTAAACATACCGATGGATGTATCATATATCCACCCATTATTGCCTCCAACCAATGCAGATGGCGGATAAAAATCCCCAAAAACGGGCATAATTCCCATTTCATGGGGATCGTCCCAATCGAAGATTCTTCGCTCTTTTAGGCTCGAATGCGGAATAGTACTGAGTGGTTGTTATTTAATACATTAGGATGGATCAACGGCCACTCTTTCTCGGCTTAATAAACATCAGCGAATACTGTATAGCCGCACCGATAAGAATCAATCCTCCTGCTGCATAGGACAACCAGAAACCGGACGATACGAAGTGCACTATCCTCTCTCCGTCGATGGTCCACATCGAGAAGACGGTGGTCAGGACCAGCACCACGATACCGAGGATCATGCAGATGAATATCCCGTACCACAGCCTGCGGACCGTCATCGTGAGGACGGCCATAATAGCTGCCAGGACAGAGATTACACATATCACGATAGGGAGATACTTCTGGAATCCATCCAAATCCGAACCCATGAGGTCTATGCCCGTGAGGTCGGAAGACCACTCGAACCCCGCGACCCCGTGGATCCAGAGCTGGGTGATGGAGATCACTCCGACAATCGCACCTATAACGCATATGATCGGCACATACCTCAGATAATTCATGATATCAGTCGCTGTCCTGTAATTGTCAATATCTATTATTATACCTAAAGGGGCCCCGGCGGACCGGGGCCGTTTGTATCAGCAGGCTTCCGCCATCTGCTTCTTCTGAACAGAATACCAGATCGGTATGAAGAACAGCAGTATGGTGGCTCCGATGATGGCGGGTATGAAGCTGTTGCCGGATGCGACGTAGCTCCAGTAGACCAGACATACCAGCAGCACAAGCTGCAGCACGCACATTATCGCACCGACAGGCGTGTACCACTTGGGCGCCTTGAACGGCCTGGGGAGATCCTTGAAACGGGGATCCGTCCTGGACTTCACGAAAGCGTACAGCGCAACGAAGTTCGCTATGGCGTAACCCATCGCAGATGCGGAGAGCACGGTCATGACCGAAGTCTCTGCACCGAGTATGGGCAGCACGCTGAGCACGAGCATCAGCAGGCAGTTGATGATCGACACGAACAGGAAAGCGTTCGTGGGCATTCCGTTCGAGTTGAGCTTTCCGAACCACTTGGGAAGGTTTCCTTCCTTAGACATCGAATACAGGGACCTGGAGGATCCGAGGTATCCGGTCTGGATGATAAGGATCATAGCCACGACGAGTACAACCAGAGCGATCAATCCGCCCACGTCTCCGAACGCAGAGACTGCGACAGGGTACAGGGTGTGGTATCCGGCCTCGCTGACTCCCTCCTGACCGATCTCTCCGTAGATCAGGAACGGCACGAGGAAGTACATGATCAGACAGATGATTCCGCATCCGAAAAGGGCCTTGGGGGTATCCTTTCCAGGGTTCTTGTATTCCGGACCGTAGATGGCCGCGGTCTCCCATGCGCAGGATGACCACTGCCCGAGACCCATGCATCCGAGGATCAAGATGAGGGACATCATCGAATCGCTGCCAGACACAGGGAAGACCCATGATTCCGAGATCCTTCCGAACTCGAATGAACCGATGTTACCGAACAGGATGACGATGACGGGAACGAGAGATATGACGGCAAGAACCAGGGCGACCTTTCCTCCGCCCTCAAGACCGCGGGAACTCATAGCATACATCACTGTGACCATAGTTATTATGACGGCCATGCTGAGACCGACGGTCTCCCATGCTCCGAGCTGGAGTCCGAACATAACGCCGATGTACTCGACGATGAGTCCCGAGAAAATGTAAACGACAGGCGTCCATGCGAACCAATAGCACCAGGATGCGAACGCGCCGATGAACTTGCTCTTATCTATTTTCCCTTTAACCACCTTATCGGAATGGAAGACTGCCTGTGCGCAGCCGGGGATTCCGGTGGCCTGCGGGAATGTGGTCACCATCTCTGCATAAGCGATGTTCTGCACGAAACCCTGCACGACACCGATAGTCCATGTGAATATGCACAGCGCCCAGATCATGGACCCGACATCATACAGACTCGGGACGATCAGGAGCGGGACACCCAATGCGACGAACATCCCGTCCTTCCAACTCACTGTGCGTTTCAACTGATTATCCTCGCTACCTGCGTAGCTCCGATCTTCTCCCTGAAATACTTCAGATACCAGGGCCTCTCCGTTAGCCATTTGTTTCCTCCTTCTATTAGTATACAAGATTGTGAATCAAGCATACCATTCCTTTCAGATGCGCGATCCGACCCGGACACCGGCGACCCTCCTCCTTTCTTAGGGTCGCCGCAGTTGACGATCCGGCATTTCCTCCTTTGCCGACCGAGGACCGAACCCTCCTTTCTTTGAACGGTCCTTGGTGATCGCCATTGCATTCCTTTCGTACTCGGCCGCGATGGATTACGCATCTCAGCTGTATGAAAAATCAAAATGTACCCTATTTAAAAGTTTGGTTGTTAACAGTAATGAATAGGAATAAGTTTAAATAGTCATTTTATTGATTCAGTCAATATTTAGAATAGTTTAAATACTATTAACATCAATTAATCGGTTTGAACCAAAACCTTTTAAATAGTTGTAAAAAAATCTCAAATACATCCAATGGGAACATTGGCGGTGAAAACCAAAAAGGAGGAAAAACATGTCAAACGAAGCGATTCTCGCTGATCTTAAGACGTCAGTCGAGACATGGAACATCAAGCTTGCCCAGGAAGCAACCCAGAAAGCGATCGATGCTAAGATGGACATCGGAACCATCATCGGAGATGGACTCGGAAAGGGAATGGAGACGATCGGTGTCAGATTCGATAAGGCAGAGATCTACCTACCCCAGGTCGTCGCTGCTTCCAAGACAATGGAAGCTGCACTCAACATCCTCAAGCCTCTCATGGAATCCGGAGAAGGCAACCTCAAGGGAACTGTCGTTATGGGAACAGTCGAGGGAGACATCCATGAGATCGGTAAGAACGTCTGCTGTGCCATGCTCAGGGGAGCAGGCTACAACGTCATCGACCTCGGACCCGACGCATCCGCTATGGACTTCATGGATGCGGCAGAGGAGAACAACGCACAGGTGTGTGGTGGATCCGCACTCATGACAACGACCCTCGAGTCTCAGAGAGAGCTCGTGGAGACCATCAAGGAGATGGAGGCACCCTACAAAGCGATCTTCGGCGGAGCACCCTGCTCCAAGGAGTGGTGCGACGAGATCGGAGCAGACGGATACTCCGAGACCGCCAATGAGATCATCGGCCTTGTCGACCAGCTCACGGGAAACTGATTATCAATGAGAGGTGAAGAAGATGGCAGCAACAAGATTCTTGACCGTAACTGACGTCTACGAAAGATTCCTCAAGGGAAAGAAGGTCCCTGAGGAGGACTGGGATTACAAGATCATCCCCGAGACCGCTACGGCGATGAAAGAGAAGTACAACCTCAACTTCGAGGGCAAGTTCGTACCTGAGGACAACGAGACGAAGAACAAC
>JAEEOP010000027.1 GCA_016284295.1 Methanomassiliicoccaceae archaeon
CACATAGACCTGTTCTTGAGGATACTGGAAGCTCTCGAGATCGACCCGGATCATCTGCTGGGATGAGGCAACGGTCCGATAATTGGCAGCGGACGCTATGCAGAAATCGGAATAATTCAAGGAGATGTGCCGAATTCACGTAGAATGGTCCGGCCGGACCTTTTTCGTATCCGACCGGACTTGGGTTAGGAAGGATGCTTCCGATCATCCTGCCCGGCAACCCATACTGCAAGGATTCCTTGCAGGAGTTGCCGGATAGGAAGCGATCGACCTCACTCTTTCGATTCCTTCCTCTTCTGAATCAGTTTGGGGACGTACTCGGCCACAAGCACAATCACGATGACTGCTACCAACCAGTACACGACACTCTCTCCGATAGGGGTCACAGGGAACGTATAGGTTGACATGAGCTCATGGAACGGAGCCATCATCAGCTTGATCACGAATATGTGCAGGCAGATGATTGCGATACTGTGCCTTCCCGCGGTGGCCAGTGCCTTGTTGAGCAGCGGTATCCTCGCGAACAGTGAACCGAGGAACAGCAGGGCCATGTTGGTGAATACGGCCGCTATGAAGTACGAGTATGCCGACCAGCCGCCGTAGTCTCCGAACACCATCGTATCGAAACCGGTACCGGTCGGAAGTACGAAGACCATGAGCGCGCCAAGAGCCAAGGACACTATGAAGAACGCCCAAAGCTTAGGATTCTTGAGACTGCTGGTCTCCATCCATTCCACCAGACCTTTCTTTCCTATAGCCGCACCGAACAGCATGAATGCTGCAGCAAGCGGCGAGAGCTGAGCGTAAAACGGCAGCCTCATGTTGACGAACTCGATCAAAAGTGCGGTACATGCGATGAGTACCACTATCGAGATGATGAGCTTCTTCGGATCATCCAGTACCTTGTCCGCCAGGAGATAGAAGAGCACGAATGCCACGAGCATCAGCTGCAGGAAGTAGTATCCGTTGTAGACGAAGCACATTCCCACGATTATGCTCGGATCGTAACCCGTATAGGGCTGGAATACGAGAACGCCTCCAAGGACCGCTTTGTAACTCGGATAGAGGTCTTCCCATGTCGGCCCCTGGCCCAGCAATGTCAGGTAAACATAAAGAATGGTCGGCAGAACGATCAGTCCGACGACGATCGGGATGATCAGCTGCTTTACACGCCTGATGATGTTCTCCTTGGCACTCCTTTTGGGTCTGAAGAAATACCCTGAGGATATGAAGAACATCATCATACCAAGGTAGAGCATCTGTATGTATATCGGTGAAGATATGCCCGGTCTGGCCTCGCCGGTATCGCTCGGAGTGATCGGATCGACTGGCGCATCCGTACCCGCGAGGAAGACCAGATGGACCATGACGATGCCTATCATCAGTATGCCTTTCAGGACGTCCAATGTCATGATACGATTGGGCTTTCCTGTACTATCTTCAGTCTGCATGGAAGTTTAATCGGTCTTGACTATTAAGTACTTTAAGAAACCGAACGATTCAGATTCGCCTGCGATGAGATTGTACGGGTGAGACACCTCAACTTCAGCATACAACCGTCGTACAGACATCTGGCTATGGGGAACATGAGCTCTGGCATCGTTGTTATGAACCGTTTTATATCACACAGACGATGCCTAAATGTTGCATCCGAAGGAGGATACTATGAGATATGGAATCGCCTTAGATTTGGGAACCAGCGGATTCCGCTGCCAGGCAGTGGACCTGGATTCCAAGAAGACTATGGCCACGGCAGTCACCGAGCGCCACCCCATTCCGGGAATGAATGTCATCGATCACGTCAACTATGCTATGGAGGTAGGGGAGGATCTGGCCAACAGCCTCATGATCTCCGCCATCAACAATCTGTTCAAGGAGTTCAACATCGACCTCTCCTGCGTGGAGACGATCGCCGTCTGCGGTAACCCGTTCCAGCTTTCTCTCTTCCAGAACATCGAGATCAGGGACCTCGCCTACGCAGGTAAGAACAAGATCGCCTCCCTGGGGATCGTGTCTCCCGACAGGAACGGAGCCGTCCTCGACGCATCCGCCATCGGACTCGTCGGCATGCCCAAAGCGAAGGTCATCATCCCGCCCGCGGTCACCCACGAGATCGGTGCCGATGCGATGGCAATGATGATGATGACTGACATCCTCGACGAGAAGGAGCCCTGTATCGTCGTCGACTACGGAACCAACGCCGAGATGGCCCTCGTTGTCAACGGGAACATCTACACCGGTTCCGCAGCGGCCGGACCCGCCCTCGAGGGTCAGCAGATCGAGAGGGGAATGCTCGCAGCCCCCGGCGCGCTCAGCGAGATCGAGATCACCGACAAGGGATGGAGATGCTACGTCCTCGACGACACCATCGCCACACAGATGGGAGACCTCATCGACCCCATCACAGGAAAGGTCCTCGAGGAAGGTCCCATGCACGGCAAGGCGGTCGGAATCACCGGTACCGGTGTCATCGCAGCCCTCGCCAACGGTATGAAGACAGGCATCATACAGAACTCGAAGATCAAGACCGAGAGCGGATACCTCGTCCTCCAGGACGGCATCAGGATCAGCTCCAAGGATGTCGAGGAGGCTGGAAAGGCCATCGGTGCCCTCCGCTGCGGATTCCTCACGCTCATGGATGCCGCCGGCGTCTGGGTGGATGACATCCAGAAGGCATACATGTCCGGAGCATCCGGTCTGTATGTGGACCCCATCAAGGCAATGGAGGTCGGAATGGTCACTCCCGGAGCGAGGAGGATCGTCCAGTTCGGAAACACCTCCATCGGAATGGCGAGGAAGATCATCTTCGGAGAGATCACCCTCGACGAGCTAAAGGTCTTCGCCAAGAAGCTCCTCGCCCAGCACGTCATGTTCGCCACATCCGACATCTTCCAGAAGATCTACTCCATCGAGTACTCCTTCTGGTGCGGAGGAATGCCCTTCAGCGAGTACAACAACATGCTCGAGATGTACGACATCAAGAAGATCCCCGAACTCCCGGCACCCGAGACCATCGATCACAAGCGTCTCGCGATCAGGGACCTGCCCGACACCGAGGAGTGCAAGGTGCACATCATCCAGGCGGGTACCACGACCACCGGAGTCCTCGACGGATGCATCGGATGTCAGAAGTGCGTCAAGGAATGCCCTGAGAAGGCCCTGACGATCATCAAGAAGGATACCGGCAACATCGCCGAGATCAAGACCGACAGATGCGGAGGAACCGCCTGCAGGAGATGCGAATCGGTCTGTCCCAAGCAGTGCCTCCACACCCTCGAGCTCAGGCCCCTCGCCTGAACATAAAACCGCCCCCGAAAGGGGGCATTTATTGTTTGTAGAATTATCAATCGTCGTTGTCGTGGAAGTCGCGCCTCTCCATGCCGAGACGCTCCATGATGGCGTAGAGCATGTCCTTCACCTCATAGACATCGCTCCTGACCATGGCAATCTGCGTCTTCACGGCCTGGATCTGCTGCTCGTTCTCAAGGATCTTGTCCTGGAACTCCTTGCTGACTCCGGATGCCGACGGGGATCTGAGCCCTTCGGATTTCAGGGCCTTGATCTTGTTGATCGTGTTGTCGCGCTTGAAGCGGAGCTTGTTAGACTCCTCCTCCAGGCGCTTCTTCTCGCCGACATCGTCGTTGATGTCCGCCTCCATGATCTTCTGATCCATGATCGTCAGCTTCTCGGTGATGCTCTTCACCTCGGCGTTGAGCTCATCGATATCGTCGGATTCGGGGACCTCGTAGCCCTCGTACGCCTTGGCCGCGATGGCGTTCCTGGCGTTGGTCTCCTCTATGAGTGTCTTCCTATAATCCCTTCCGACAGGTTCGAACGATGCCCCTATCGCATACACGCTCGCGTTGAGGTTCCTGCTGGCAAGCGGGAGCTCAAGACCTGCTTCGATGTAGGAATACTCGATCTCCTTCTTGCGGGCCTGGTACTGGGCTATGAGGCGGTCTATCTCCGCCATGCATGCCTTGTCCTCCTCTGTGGGCTCTCCCTTCTCGACGATCTTGGCCTTCTAGGATGCCAGATGGTCGGACTGCTTTCCAAGGAAACGGATCTCCCTCTCGTATTTGGTTGCGGTCATCTTCCTCTCCTGCTCTCCGAATAGGGGTGCGCCTATATATAGAAGTCCATTTTGACCAGTATTAGCCAGATGCCCCAGGAATCAAATAGGACGGCTTGCATGGACGGGCATGGAAGAGCTATGCAACAGGAACCCTGCTGACGACAGGGATCTGCACCACAAGATCGAGACTTTCCTCAGGGACAGGAGCCGCGATGCCGTGCTCGGCATGAGGAGGATGGGGCGCAGCAACCTCGTTCAGGAGACCGCGGAGATATGCGGGATGCTGGATCTTTCCTATTCTATCTATCCCGATACATCGGGAAAGGATGTCATAATCTTCGACGAATGGTACGATATGGAGGATGTGATAAAGGACATCCTGTGCAAAAGGTTGGGCGTGGACATAATCTACGGTCAGGACCTGTGCCATCAAGTGCCAGCAATCGCCAGAATGAAGAAGAATTAAAGGGTTTAGAGACGATTGGTCTCGTCTGCAGGATCACTCGATGGCGCCTGCAGGACACTCATCGATGCATGCACCGCAGTCGACGCACTTTCCGGCGTCGATGACGGCGATGTCTCCGATGGTGATAGCGTCAGAGGGGCACGCGTCTGCGCATGCTCCGCATCCAACACAGTCTGCCTCTTTAACTGTCGGCATTTTAGTAACCTCGAGCCGACCATTGTGTGTGAGTATTTAGCCCAATCGCTTGCTGGCTAATCTAACAATTTTTAGTCTTGGCAAAGAATCAGGCCTTTGACGGTCATGGACCGATGGACTATCGGAATGGCATGGCTGACGCCATCCATGACGAATGATTCCCTCCTTTCAGAGGCACCGAGCGGAATTCCCGGATTCAGAACTTCATCTGCGACAGCATCTTCGGGTTCATGAAGACGCCGTTCCTGTAGGCCCCGACCTTGGTGTCGATGACCTGCTCCTCGCCGCGTGCAACATCGACGAACAGCTCCTCCGCGGAGAGTGAACCGACGGACTGGACCTCCTTGACCTGGACCTCCACCTTGGGGCGTGTCCTGTAGAGTCCGACCATGACGTTGGGCTGTGCCCTCGTCGTCACCGCGTTACCGTCGTTGAACAGTGCGCTCTCAGGAACCTTGGAGAAATAGACCTCGACACCATCATCGATGCTATACTTCTCGAATCCGTCGCTTCCCAGCTCCTTCCTTCCCCTTGAATACGTACACGAATCGGTCGACACGACGTTCGGGGAGGATCCCGCCGAAGACGCAGAAGGCTGGCCTGTCTGAGGTGCCTTCATACGCTTGAACAAATCTTGACAGCTTCCGCTACTATCCTGAGTGCTATCACCCATGCTATCCCATCCAGGGGTTTTAACGCATTCCTGTAATATAAAGGTAGAACCTAAACACTGGCTGCTGGCGCGTCATATCAGCCTGTTCATCCTAGAGCCTGGAACAACTAATTTATCTTCCCATTGAATGCGAGGGGACGTTAGGAGATGGAGGGTGGCCGACGGTAGTCCGCAAGGACGGCTGAGGAAGTTCCCTCCTCCAAGGGCAAGATGGACAGGCGTAAGCCTGTACGGCGAGAGCCGTGGCAAGGGCCCAGAAACGACACAGACTCGGTCAAAGGATGATCCGTCAGACGGTGACGTTCCCGAGGATTTGGTGAAACGGCGACTCCCCATCGGAGCAAGTTCATACAACGGGAAAGACCTGCCCGGGACCCGTGGGTAGAACGCGAAGTTGAATGCCACCTGAAACAGAAGGGGGGCTACTACCATCACCTGACACCTTCAGAGGTCATCAACATGATGCTTAATCGCTGTCCGAAATGTTCGAAGAGCACAGGAATAAGGACCATCCCCACCAAGGAGACCTTGGACAGGGTGCTGCCGCTCCTTGAGAAGGCAGGCATGGGAAAGCCGGAGAACATTACCAGCACGGACAACGTCGGCATCCCCGTTTTCTCGGTCGACAGGCAGCACACCGCGCTGGGCAAACCCAAATATTACAACGGAAAAGGCCCCACGGTGGAGCAGGCCGAGGCCTCCGCCGTCATGGAAGCCATCGAAAGATACAGCGCAGAACAGCGTGAATCTGATGAGGTCGTGTACGGCACATACGCCCAGGCGAAGGAGGTCATGCTGACCTGCAATCCGGTCGACCTGATCCTTCCGTTGCGCGTCCTCGACCATTACAACAAGAACTCCGAGATCGCATGGGTCGAGGCGTTCGAGATGTTCAGGGGAGAGCCCATCTGGGTGCCCGCATGCGCGGTGTTCTACCCTTATGTCCCTGACGATGACCTGCAGCTCTTCAGCTGGCATACCAACGGCATAGCCGCAGGGAACACTATGGAGGAGGCCATCCTCCACGCCCTCTTCGAGGACATCGAGAGGGACGCCTGGTCCATCTGCGAGTACAGGGACTACACCAATGCGGACGTCCTGATCAGGGATAAGGATTCGGTACCTGCGCAGCTTATCAAGAAGTTCAACGAACAGGGCATCGAGATCCATCTCAAGGACCTTACTACAGATATCGGCGTGACTACCATCGGGGCTGCGGCGGACGACACCCGCACCAAGGATCCCGAGCTCCTGACCATCGGTGTCGGAACGCATCTGGACCCGCAAATCGCCGCAATCAGGGCAATCACCGAGGTTGCCCAGAGCAGAACCACCCACAAGCACGGGATGAAGATCAACGCCCAGCTGCAGAAGGTCACGCAGGAGATGGGCTATGAGAAGATCAAGAAGGTGAACCACATGTGGTTCGGCGAGAACCAGAAGAAGATCTATCTGGAGGATATGCCGGACAGGTCCACCGATTATGTGCTGGACGACATCGAGGTCGTCCTGGGAGACCTCATGAACGCAGGATTCGACCAGGTCATCTGCGCAGACCTCACTCGCCCGGAGCTCGGCGTACCCGCAGTTAGGATGATCGTGCCCGGTCTCGAGGTCTGCACCATGGATCCAGAACGCGAGGGCGGAAGGCTCCGCGGCATGTGGCCCCCGCAGAGGATGTGAGATGTTCAAGGGGATCAGGGCCGTAGGCTTCGACCTTGACGGGACGTATCTAAACACCCATGTCGACTACGGAAGGATCGACAGGGCGGACAGGGATGCGTGCATCAGGCACGGAATACCGTTCGACGAAATCGAATTCAAGACCGTGAAGAGGCTCAGAGCGCCCATAAGGGAATGGCTGGAGTCCCACGGAAGGGGCGGGGAGTTCTCTGCGGTCAGCAAGGAGATCGACGATGAGCTCACGGCCACAGAACTTCTGTACCTCGATGAGGCCAAGCCCTTCCCCGGAAGCCTGGAATCCGTGCACGAGCTGAGATCCAAAGGCTACAAGGTAGGGCTCCTCACCCGCGGAAGCCATGAGTACGGTGTGAAGGCCCTGACGAAGATGGGCGTTCTGGACTACTTCGATGCCATCGTTGGAAGGGACTACAGGGACTACGATGATGCCAAACCCTCGCCGAAGGCGATGCTCTACTTCGCTGATGAATTGGGCGTCAGGCCCGAGGAGATACTATACCTCGGCGACAACCGCACGGACTTCTATTCCGCCAGGGATGCCGGTGCGAGATTCATCGGAGTACTGTCGGGATCCATGTCCAGAGAGGATTGGCTGAAGGAAGACCCTGAAATGGTCGTCACCGATTATGCAGGCGACGTCATGAAGTTCCTCTGATGCGGAACAATCTCTGAATGGACGGTCCGACTTCAGGACCGCCATTCGTCACAAGTATAGAATCTGTAAGGATGCCGCCCCGGCAAGGGGCGGAAATGGTTTGGAAGTGACTTGATTACTGGGTACCGTCACCGAGCTTGTGGTGCCTGTCCAGGACCTTCAGGTGCTCGAGGTCGTTGTATCTGAACCTCTTCCTGTTGTCCTCGAAGGTGGTGTCCTTGGGGAACATCTTCTTGACGGTCTGGAGGATGATGCTTCCCATTCCCATGATGGGCTTTCCGAGGTTGATTCCGAACCTGGTCATACCGCATACGACGTGTCCAGGGTTGACGACATCGTGGTGATCGAGGACGGTCTTGAGCTCCCTCATCTTCTTGACGGTAGGCACGTTGTGGATCACATCGAGCTGCCATGCGAAGAACACTCCGAGACCGGTAGACCTTCCTCCGAACTCCGCTGCCCTGTCTCCCATGTAGAAGTTGAATCCGAACGGGAGCATTCCGGTGAGGAGCTCGTCGTCCTTGAAGTAGTAGGGCATGAACAGGGTGGTGGACCTGTCGACCATGACTCCGATGATTCCTCCGGCCTCCATCTTCATCTCGTCGAATCCCTCGTAGCAGATGTCGACGTACTCTCCCCAGTTGTGGGTGGGGACGATGACCTCTGCGGGGATCTCTCCGACTCCGACCTTCCTGGCGCGGAACTCGTAGCACCTCTCCTCCCACTCGTGCTCTGCGACCTCGGTCGCGATCTTCCTTCCGCCCTGCTTCTCTGCGGCGGCGTCGGCGAACTGCTCGCCGAGGTCGTTGTGGGCGGCATCTCCCTGAAATGTCACGAGGAACACGTTGGTGACATCGGGTGCGTGGATTCCGGCCTTGCGCTGGTTCTCGAAGTGCTTGAAATCGGACCATGCGATGTGCAGGGGGATGACGGAGGGGTTCTGGACGATCTCCTGGAGCTGGGGGTCGGCCATGCTGAGGCCGTCGTACTCGTATCCGGTGCACCTGATCTCTCCAATGGGGTAGATCCTGAACGTAACGGTTCCGAGGACTCCGAGGGTTCCCTCCGCTCCTGCGAAGAACTGGTTGAGGTTGTAGCTCATTCCGTAGGATCCCATGTTGTCGAATCCGGTGGTGACGATGGATCCGTCGTCCACGACGACGCAGGAGTTCAGGACGTTGTCCTTGGCGGATCCGTACTTGTAGGAACCGATTCCCATACCGTTGGTGGAGATCCATGCTCCGATGGTTCCCGCGGGGAAACTGGAGGGGTAGGATCCGATGATGTAACCCTTCTTCATGCATGCCTCGAGGAGTCTCTTCCATGTGCATCCTGCCTGGACCTTGACGTACCTCTCCTCGGTGTTGATCTCGAGGACCTTGTTCATCTTGGAGGTCATGTCGAGGACGATTCCGCCGAATGTGGGCATGCATCCTCCGAGACCCCATGTCGCGTTACCCCTGGGGGTAACCGGGATTCCGTTCTTGTACGCAATCTTCATGACGGCTGCGATCTGCTTGATGTTCTCGGGCCTGACGATGACGTCGGGGATGCAGTTGAATGCGAGTCCGGCCTCCTTGGGAAGGGGTGCGAGGTCATGGCAGTAGATGATCCTGTCCATTCCGTTGGTGTTGACGTTCTTTGCTCCGACGGCCTCCTTGAGAGCCTCGAGGATCTCGGGGGTGACCTTGCGGTCGAACTTGGGGTCCTTGGGCTTGTAGCCGAGGTATCCCTCCGTAACCTTCTTCACGAAGTTGTTGGTGGCCTCTGTGCGGTACTTGCTGCTGCACTTGCATGCGTACCTTCCGCCAAGGGCCTCTGCCTTCTCGACGAGTGCGTCGATGTCGGCTCCCTCTCCGTGCCTAATCTTGACTGCGACCGTGGTGCAGTCGGGGACGTTTCCGGCGACCTTGTAACCTGCGGTCCTCGCCTCGTCGAGGAATGCTGCCAGGTTCTTGACGGGGATGTAGAATGTGCGTGCTGTGGGGCACATGCAAGCGGCTCCCTCGATGCCGGTCCAGAGGTCATCGTCGATCTTGTTAGCTCCCTCGAAGAACGCATCGGTGGCGCTGACGTCGAGGTCGACGAATGCCTCGTCCCCCTGGTATGCGAGGACGGCCTTGTTCTCGTTGAACGAGATGTGGAGGGGCTTGACGGAGGGCTCCTGGGCGATGGTCTCCAACGCCTTCTGGAGGTCTGCGAAAGCTCCGAACTCGTAAGCGACGGCCTTGGTGACACCTGCGGGGACCATCTTGATCGTAACTGCTGTGATGATTCCGATCCTTCCGGAGGATGCGAGGTAGGTCTGGGTCAGGTTGTAACCGGACATGTAGTATCCGATGATGTCGTAACCTGTCTCGATCGCTCCTCCGCTGCAGTCGACGGCGAAGACGTTGTAGACGTTGTCCTTGACGGTTCCGTACTTGTAGGATCCGACGCAGGGGGACTCGGTGTAGACCCAATCCTCGACGGTCATGTCGGCTCCGGCGGGGCGGGCTCCGATGGTGAAGCCCTTCTCCTCGACTGCCTTCAGCAGGTCGCTGAACTTGCATCCGACCTGGACCTTGACGGTCATGTTGACGGTGTCGATGAACTCGATGGCCTTCATGTTCTTGAAGTCGAAGACGACCTCTCCTGCATCGTGGTGCCTGGCTGCCTTCGTGGTGACTGCTCCCTTGGCGTCCATGACGGCCTTGACTGTTGCGATGACATCCGCCTGGTTGGCGGGTGCGACGACTGTGCACTCCCCGTCCTTGCAGATCTTGCCCTCGCCGATCACTGTTGCGATGCGGTCGAGGACCTCCTCGGAGACGGGTGCTCCATTGTATTCAAGCGACTTCATTTTCTTCATACCTCCACATAGTGTGGACTGAATGGATGTTTGAGTCATGTTCTATAATATAAAGGGAATCTATCCAGAATGAGAAAGGAATGAGATTCAATGAGATTGATGGAAAGGCCTGAGGCCGGCGGTATCGACAAGACGTTCGAGGGATTGCCCTTCGGCCTTGAAGAGATGTGTCCTGCATCTGCAGTCGGAGCATCCGAAACCGTCGTGGACCGGTGTCATGCCGCATTCCATGCATAGCTGTGCCAGACTGCATTCCGGAATGAAATCCGGATAGGACTCGAGGGCGGAAACGGAATCGGCGGCCATTGTCAGATTGTCTATGTGCCATCTGACCTTCTTGTCCTTCGACAAATGCCTTCCGAGCCTCTGGTCGAGGCCGCCCATGGCACTGCCCGCATAGACGTATGTGCCCTTCGAAAAAGATAAGGTCCCCAGGGCACCGACGCGGATCTCTGCATCGGCCCCTAGGTCGATCCTGAGCACGTATGTGCCCTTGCGGATCATTGTTTATGGGAATCCTCGTACTCGACCTGCGAACGGGTCTTGATACGGATGATGACGCTGCTCTCGTCGATCCTGGAGGGCTGTATGTACGCTACCTCTCCGAGCTTCCTGCCGTAGACCATCACGTTCTCCAGATAATCGTGATGCTCCGCGTAGGGGATCTTTATCCTCAGTCCGTCCAGATGGAGGACCATCGGCGCGGGCCTGAGGCACATGTCGATCGGCTCGTACTCCTGGAGGATCTGCTTGACCTCGGCGGGGTGAACGAAGAGGGGGTCCTCCTCGATGGAGAGCTTCCTGTCCTTGAGGACGGCCTCCACCGTGTCGGAGATCTCGTCGAGCTTGGCCCTGTCCTCGGCATCCTTCATCCTGGCGGCCTTCCTGCCTACCCCGGTGACGATCGCATCATAGGTGTCCTCCTTGCCCTCGGGCATCGGTCCGGAGACCAGCACCACGGGGACGTGGAGGTCCCTGATCAGCTCGGTCTTCTTCTCAACACAGGTCTTGAAGTTGCCCAGACAGAACACGCATGCATCGTACTCGTCGATGATGCCCTTCTCCACAGCGGAGATCTGCGAGGTGTTCTTCCCTCTGCCCCTTGCCAGGCCCATGACGACTGTGACCGCTCCGGCCCTTCTCAGGATCTCGGCTATGTCGCAGATCGGGTGGGGCATGTGGTGCCTTCCGAGCGTGGGTCCGACGACCGCGATCTCGGTACCGGCCAGGGGGACCTCCTTGACGTCCCCTCCGATGTCCCTGCAGAGCCTGCTAATCTCCTCCTTGTCCTCTCCGGGCACGGACATGATCACCGTGAGCATCTGAGAGCTCCTATTCTTCTGGAGAACCACCCCTCCAACGTCCTCGATGAGCTCGAAGAGCTCGTCGGAACGGTAGATCCCTCCGTCGTACATCATGACCTCAAACATCTGCGACACCTCCCATGGACTTGTGGACCGCCATGCCTTCCTCCATCATGGCGGGCTCCATCAGCTCCTCCGTGGCGACCACGGTGATGACACCGCCGTCGATCAAGGTGCGGCGATTCTTGATGCCCTCGGGCATGGACCTCCAGATGGCACCCATGATCTCCCTCAGGTCCTGCTCGCCCGATGATATGACCATCTGCTGCAGCTCGGACATCTTGGCGTTGGCCACCTCGATGTCGAAACGTGTCTGCTGTATGACCCTGTTCCTGCCGTAGGCGGTCCACAGCGCCTTGAGGATGTCGGGAGCGTAGCGCTCCTGGGTGATCGTGATGTATGTCGTCGATCCCTCCTCCCTGACGTTGGCCACGTCGACCACGGTCTTGTTGCCGGGGTCGGCCTTCAGCACTATCGAGAAGACGAAGAGCGGGACCGAGGGCTTCAGGACCAGCTTGGCCCTGTCGATAAGGACGGCCTTGTTCAGATCGCTCATCGTGTCCTCGAAGAGCTTCTTGTATGCAGGCTCCCCGAACTTGTCCTCTCCTATTATCTCTACATCCATGGAGACCCCTCACAGGAATCCTGAGCTCAGCAGGGCGCCGCCGACCGCTCCGATGTACTGGGAGTCCGGCGGCACTATGGGCTGCTCACCCAGGACCTCTCCGATCTGAGTGACCAGTCCGGAGATCAGAGACGTTCCCCCGACCTGGATGATCGGGTGCCTGACATCGATCTCCTGGAGCTGCTGCTCGTAGACCTGCTCGGCGACGGAGTGGCATGCGGCGCATGCAACGTCCTCGAACCTCTTTCCCTCTCCGAGCGTCGTGACCAGGTCCTGGATTCCGAAGACGGAACAGTAGGAGTTCATCTTGGCGTTCCTCCAGTCTCCCTGGTCCGCCAGCCTTCCCAGCTCTGTGATGTCGATCTTGAGCCTGTTGGATGTCATCTGAAGGAACCTTCCGGACGCTCCGGCGCAGATTCCTCCCATGGTGAAGTTGTCGGGGATACCGTCCCTGACGGTGATGGCCTTGTTGTCCATTCCTCCGATGTCGATGATGGTGGCCTCTCCCTTCTGCTTGTTGGCGAGCCATACGGCTCCCTTGGAGTTGACGGTCAGCTCCTCCTGGACCAGCTTGGCCTTGAAGTGCTCGCCTAGTGTGAAACGTCCGTATCCGGTAGTACCGATGGCCTCGATCTGGTCGAAGGATACACCGGCCTGCTCCAAGGCGTTGTTGAGCACCTGGGTGGCCGATTCCACGACGACCGCTCCCGAGGGCGTCCAGTCCTTTCCGATGATCTTGTTGTTCTCCATGACGACGGCCTTGGTGGTGGACGAACCGGAGTCCAGCCCGACCGTCAGACCGGTCTGCCTCTCCCTTGCGAGGAGCTCCTTCCTGGTGACGATGGTCACCAACGCTTCCATCCTGGTCAGGAGCTGGGATGCCTTGAGCCTCTCCGTGAACGAGTATGTGACCACAGGGAGGTTCGTGTGCTCCTGGATGTACCTCCTGAGCTCGTTCCTTACCAGCGCGGCCTCGGCGCACCTGAAGCATGTGGTGATGAACACCGCATCCGCCTCGTACCTTCCGGAGGCGAGCTCCGCGGCCCTTGCGATCATGAGCTTCAGCTGGGGGGACCTGGGCTTGAATCCGAAGTCCTCGACTGCCTTGTCTATGTCCGCCGCAGACACATCGGGGTACACGATGGATGCCCCGACGGACCTGGCGGCCTTCTCTATCTCGTACTGGACGCTGCTGTACTCTGTACCGCATGACAACTGCGCGATCTTGATGGTCATTTCAATCCCTCCATCCATTCCTTGGCCTGTGCTACGAAGTTGACCGCATCCTCGTCGGTCTCGGGGTACCTCACCGTCAGGGTGGGGATTCCGCGCCTGTGCACCAGGTACTTGATCATGAGGTTGGAACGCTCGCATCCGACGCATCCGAAGCTGTAGGGGCAGTCCTCCATGATTATGGCCGCATCGGCCTCCTCGATGAGGGGTCCCCAGAGGGCCATCCTTCCCCTGATTCCGGAAGGGACCTCAATCCCTGCGTACTTCAGTCCTTTCACAACATCGTCGAGCGTAACGTTCATCGGCGGCATGTCAACCTCCAGATTGTCAACTCTCTCCTGTATGGCCGCCATCGTGCTGAGCGGCTCGTGCCCGAACCTCTCGACCAGGTCGAAGAGGACCAGGCTGTTCGGGGGGTCTATGAAGATCTTCATCACTGCACCTCGCATATCTTCTTGAAAGCTTTTACATCAAGACGTTTCCTGTCCTCCTTGGGACTGTAACTTGCACCTTTCTCCACCTGATCCAGGCCGTACTGTATCTTGGCGAGCAGTGCCCACTCCTCCTCGAGCTGGGCGAATCCAGGCCTCGTGCCGTGCTGTGCGCGGCATCTGCGCGGGTCGCTGCACCTGTACGCCCTGATCTTGGAGAACACCTCGTTGGGGTAGGTCTCCCTGACCTTGGCCAGGATCTCCCTGACCTTCACCCTGGGCGCCTCCACCAGGCATCCGTAGCATGTCTCCTTGACGAGAACCTCATCGCCGAAGGAATGCACCATGCGGACGAGCTGGTCCGGTGTGAGCATGGACCTCGGCGAGATCATGAACAATCTGGTTTCCCTCTCTTCACTCATAGATCCACCTCTCTGATGTATACGATATCGTCGTCGTTCAGACCGTCCATCAGCCTGTCCAGGTCGTCATCGAACTTACCGATGAGGTTCGTACCGTAGGGCTCCTCTCCGGTGGGTCCGTGCTCCTTGCTGTCCTGGAGCCTTATACCGATGAGACCGTGGTACGGCCTGGCCTGGTTGGTGATTCCGATATCTCCGCGTTTGACCTTCTTGAACGGGTCCTGGGGGACGATGTCCTTGCCCCTCATCTCGTCACCGTAGAACGTGACCATGGGCAGACCCTCGAAGGTGAACTGGACCGTCATCGACCCTATGGGCTTGTGGCTGAGGCCGGTGACCTTCCTGAAGTAATGTACGCTCCTCGGATCCTTGTCCGTGAGCTTGATCTTGAACACGCGATCCTTCTTGACACCGAACGTCTCCACCTTGCCTTCCGCCAATGCGGTGACGGTCTGCTCCGGGGTCTGCTCGACGATGATAGCATCGTCCGACGTGTCGCCGGTCCTGACGGCCTCGACGCCTGCGGCCTTGAGGAACTCCTCCCCGGCCTTCTGCGTCATGCCCACCGCCAACGTGCGGGGAGGCTGCGTCTGGATTGTGAATATGTCGTCCTTGGACGCGTACTCGACGATGGCCAGACCGTTGACGACCTGGCCTGCGATGTTGTGCGAGACGGACTGCTGCCTGCGGTCCTTGAGGATGTACAGCCTTCCCTGGCCGACCCCCTCGCACCTCACGGCGACGCATCCCCTGTCCCTGACGCCGTTGTCCTCCTTGGGTATCTCGACGTCCAGGTCCTCCGAGCATGCGACGAAGCTTCCGGTCACATCTGTGGCCCTCATGTATCCGTTGTTGGAGAGGACCATGATATGCTCCGCAGATGCGGGAGATTTGTTGTCCAATGCGATGGTGACCGCGGTCTCCACCTTGTACCCCTCCTCCATCTTCATGGAGAGGTCCTTGGTGACGATCACGTTCTCCGTGCTGATCTCCGACATCATCGGGCGGACGGAGAGGATCTCGTCCCCTTCCTTGAACAGGTCTATGAGATGCCTTCCGACGGTGATTCTTCCGATGACCGCCTTCCCGGCCCCGTAGGACCCCTTATGGCTGTCCTTGGCGACCATCATGTAGGTGGTCCTGTTGTCGAACCCTCCGAGGGAAAGGAACACATCGTATGTCCTGTAGCCGTACTCGCCCCTGTCCGTGGCGAGCTCCGTGGGGAACGATCCGAATGCGATGATGTTGTGCGTCACCCACCTGGATGTCACACCGATCATGTGCTCGGCGCAGAGCGCCTTCCACATCCTCGCCTCGGGCGTGTCGTTGAGATGCATGACGAGGGTTCCGCGGGACGTCTCGATCTCGAAGTCGCTGGTCTCCTGGACCAGCTTCTCCTCCGAGAGGTGGACGGCGATCAGCGTGTCCTTGTAATACGTCTCACCGGCGATGGCCGTCTTGAGGGTCGCTCCCTTCTTCAGGCTCTTCTCCTTGCCGTTGACTATAACCTTCATCGGTGCTCACGCTCCGGAAGCATTGACTGGACCTTCGACACGATCTCGTCGAGCTTGTCCTGGGAGCATGTGACTCCCCTGACGACCCCGTTGACGATCTCTACGATGGTACCTTTGGTGTCTATCTTGTCCTCTGGAGGCATGACCGCCTTGGTCTTCACACCGACGGCGGCGAAGTCCTCATAATCCACTGGACACTGCGCCACGATGATGGCTGGGATGTTCACGTTCCTCAGGATCAGCCTCGCTTTGTAGATGATGTGCATGCGGACGTTGCCCAGGTGGATCAACGCCACCTTGAACTGCTGGATCCTCTCCACCTCTATCGGATCGAGTCCGAAGTAGCTACCGGTGGTCATATCCGGCGCATCCGCCGGGACTCCCGATCCCGCGTTCACGACCATGACGCTGGTGTCGATACCTTCCTCACGCAGCGCATACGTGATCTCGCAGACCGGTTTCGTGATGTGCCTCCTGCTGGGGCCCATCGCGATGGCTATGACGTCCCTGCCGGACTCGGACAGCGTGGCCCTTGCGGCCAGGCCTCCTCCGGCACCGAGACCCATGGATTCCCTGCACTCCACGAAGCTGAGGTGTCTCCCCATCTTCTGCTTCATGTTCATTCACCTTCTGGTACAGGCTCCTTGTCGAATGATTCCAGGATCTCCTTCGGATCGCCGATTGCCATGATCTTTCCGCCCTTCATGAACGCGGCGCGGTCGCAGCAGTTCAGGACGAAGTCCATGTCGTGGCTGACGACGACGAAGGTCTCGCCGAGGGTGTCCCTCGCCCTGATGACGGACTTGGCGATGATCGTCTTGGTGATCGGATCCATGGTTCCCGTGGGTTCGTCCAGGATGATGATGCGAGGCTCCTTGATGAGGACCTGTGCGAACGCGATCCTCTGGCATTCTCCCACAGACAGGGAATCGGGGTACGAGTACAGGATCTTCTCGACGTCGTTCTTGGGGAATCCGACGCTGATCAGCACCTGGATGGCCTTGACCTTTGCGAGCTCCGCGGGCATCTTCATTCCGATGCATGTGCTCAGGTTCTGCAGCACAGTGTCGAACGGATAGAGGGTGTACTCCTGGTGGAGGAATCCGATGTATGGGGTGGCCCTTCCCTTTCCGGCGTATCCCTCCTCGGACATGTTGACCCAATCGTCACCGATCCTGATCTTGACCTCCCCTCCGGTAGCGGGGGACATTCCCGCGATCATACGGGACGTGGTGGTCTTACCGGCACCGGAGTAACCTACGAGCGCGAAGATCTCCTTCTCCTTGATGTCGAATGTGACTCCGTCAACGGCCTTGACCACTCCTCTGACGACGGAGAAGTAGTGCTTCTTCGCATCGTTGCAGACGATGAGCGGGTCACCGACCTTTCCGTGGGAGGACTTCTCGAAGTGATAGTCCTTCATGAACGCCTGGGAGATCTCCTTGGGGTCGCCGTGCATGACGACGTTACCCGCATCCAGGAGCATGGCCTGGTCCGCCATCCTGTCGATGGCCTCGGGCCAGTGGGATGCGAACACCATGGCGATGCCGTTCTGCTTGACGTAGTCGATCAATCCCCTGTGCACGGTCTCCGCCGTGGTGGGGTCCAATGTTCCTGTGGGCTCATCGGCAAGGAACAGCAGGGGCCTCTTGGCCAGCTGCCTCGCCATGACGACACGCTGCTTCTCTCCTCCGGACAGGTCCCTAGCGATGTGCGTGGTCCTGTGCGTCATGTCGACGAGCTTCAGCATCTCGATCGCGCGCTGGATACGGTCGTCCCCCTTTACATCCTCGGGGATGGCCTCCATGACGTTCTCGATGACGGTCATGTCTCCGAAGAGGGCGAATGTCCTCTGGAGCATAATGGATATGCGACCCTTTATGTTTTGCCTGAGAGGGTCGTCATGCTTAAGGGACCAGAAATCCACGGCCTGCGTGTTGGTCTCCCCGCCGCACAGTGTACAGGGCTTGCCCTTGTAGGGAAGGTCGAGGTTGCCACATTTCTTACACTGGTTAAGGTTGTAGATTACACGTCCGGAATCGGGCTTGTAATCATCGTTACCCCTCAGAATGTGGATGAGGACGCTCTTTCCAGCAGCACTCTTTCCGATTAATCCTAAGATGTCACCAGTAGTCAACTTGGCACTAACGTTGTTGAGCGAGACGCGTCCTTCGAAGGACTTGCTCACATTCTCAATTACCAAAAGTTCTACCGACTCTTGAGCCATGTTCCCCTCTACACCCTCGCCCCTTAAAAGACTATGCGCGCGACTGTGTATGTCTGGACTAGCGTAATTATAGTTGAAAACTAAACTATTGCAAACATTATATAAATTGGATGCACAATGCATCCATCATGATGTCCAACAGCAGGATGGGGGGTCCGATCCCCAAATTCAATGATTACCACCTATGGAAGACCATCTACTACCTCGACGATGAGGAGACCATCGGAAGGAAGAGGCTGTCATCCCTGCTGGACATCGGAGAGGGCAGCACCAGGACCATCATATCCCTGCTACAGAACCAGGGCATCATCAGCATCAACAAGAGCGGGATCATCCTGACCAGCGCCGGAATGGACCTGAAGAAGAAGACCCGCATGGACCTGGCACCCATATCCGTGCCGGAGCTCACGATCGGCGAGAAGAACTTCGCCGTACGCATACCCAGAGTCGCCCACATGGTCTCCTACGGATGCGAGGAGAGGGATGCCGCGATCGAGGCAGGGGCCACAGGCGCCACCACCTTGGTGTACGTCGGAGGGAAGCTCATGTTCCCCGGCTCCGAATACCATGTTGAGCCCTCGATCGAGAACGAGATCAAATCGGTCTTCAATCTGAAGAACGAGGATGTCATAGTCATCGGGACCGGCAAGACGGAGAGATCGGCCGAGATCGGAGCGGTCGTAGCCGGCATCCACATCATGGGAGGACTCAAGCTCTCCCGCGGAATCAAGGACATCATATCCACGAGGAGCGACAATTCAGAGCTCCTCTCGCTGGCATTCGCCATCCACGACCTCGTGGGAGGTCTCCCGGTCTGCGCCAAGAACAGGGACAACCTGGGCGTCAGGATCGAGAACGGAGCCGTCATCGACAACGCCTACACCGGAGAGGTCCTCGAGGAGGTCATCCGCTGCGGTACGACCATCAGGAGGATCGCCACTTCGGGCCCGTACAAGGGGATCAGGGTCATAGTCACCCCGATAGAACTTGACAACCGCACCATCGCCGTGATAGGGGTGGTGGATATTCGTTCCATGGCTGGTGTCGATAACCTTATTAGGCTTCATGAAAATGATGATGTGCCAGACAACTGAGAGAGATGAGACTAATGGCTAAGGATTTGGACGCAGGCCTCGACAAACCGCTGGAGATAGTACGCGGATTGAGAGGAGTCAAGTACGCATTCTACCTCGACAGGGAGATCCTCGAGAAGCTGAGAGAGGAGGAGTCCACTGTCAGATCCATGGGCAGCATCCCTGTGGACAACCAGGGTTTCCTTCAGGCGCTCGAGAGGGATGCCGTCATATGCATAGTGAAGGATCCGAGGTTCAGGCCCCCGCCAGAACCCACGGTCATACTCGAAGGTGCGAACGGCAACCTTCTCGGAGAGGAGGTCTTCCCGTTCACCATGCACAAGTACGAGGGCCGTAAGGACGTTGTGTGGATGGGCGACGGATTCGTATGCTTCCTCGGAGTGGAGGCAGGAGGATCCGAGCAGTTCGTCATGCCCCCTGTATCTTTCCCCGAGCTCAACGAGAGCAACGGATGCAAGGACGTCATATCATGCAGCCCCGCACCCACCAGCGACCGCATGATGAGGCTCTACTACGGACTGGAGGACGACTCCAGATACGCTTCCGTCCTCGTTGCTTTCAACAGGATGTAAACACATTCACCGGCCCGCAGACGACGTTCTGCGCGGCCATTCTGTTCTTCATAATTCCCATCGGCACTATACGCAATAATGCATACATGCCGTCTTCATCATCTTTGAAAATCACAAAAATAAGAGGGTAAAGGGTTTGGGGAAAAGGTTTAGGGATGGATCATCCACCTCCGGAGGGCATGAACTCCGATATATCGACCTCTTGGGTCTCCCTTTTGATGTCCTCTATCGATTTCATTCCTCTCTCGAAGGATGAACGCTCCTTGAATGAGACCTCAATGTACTCCGACGGATCGGCAGGTACAAGGTTCACCGAATCATAGTAGAGGTCGGTGTAATCCAGTCTGACCCAGGTCACGCCATCCTTCTCTTTGATGTCTGTGATCTTACCGACCGTTGAGGTCGGCATGTACTTCACGAGGTCCCCGTTCTGCAACTGATCATCCCTTGATGACTGCGGATCTCTCTCCGGCAGGCTGGAACTCCCTGAGAGCTCCACGGCCGATCTCCTTGGTCACGTTGGCGAAGTCGAAGACCAGTGCGGGGTCTGCGAATGCGACACGGACGAGGGGGTTGGCAGTCCAGGCATCTCCGCGGGCAACGTGTGCTGCCTTGGGGATACCGGTGTATCCGGAAAGGTGTCCGACGTTCATTGCGTAGTTGGGGTAGTTAGGTCCACGGACCTCCATCGGCAGACCCTCATCGGACCTGTATGCGAAGGAGTTGGCGGAACCGCACTGGTCCTGCAGGTCGTATCCGTAGAATCCGAGCCTTCCGGTCCTCTCCTTGTGCTGGAGCATGGACAGGTACCAGCAGTTCAGTCCGCAGTCAGCTACTCCAGTTGCCATAGCTCCGGCGATACCGGTGGATGCTGCGGCGACTGTTGCCCTCTGGGATCCACCGAAGTGGGCCTCCATGATGGCGGGGTACCTCTCGTACATCTCGAGTGCGTAGGAGTTGATCTCGTCTCCGAGTTTCATGAGCTTGTCCATGTCCTTGGGGTCGAGCTTGCAGAATCCTCCGTACTTGCTCTTGATGTGGTCGATGGCGTAGTAGACGTAGTCCTCGAGGATGTTGTCGGTGTATGCAGCGGTTGCATACTGTGTGAATCCGACTCCTCCGGACATGTATCCACCAAGGTAGACCTGGTCGAAGACGGCTGCTCCGAGGGCGACTGCCTCGAGTGCTGCGCGTCCAGGGTCATCGGGGTGGACACGGTCGGACTGTGCCATGTCTGCCATGAATCCGAAGGGGATTCCTCCGGGCTCGTTGGGTCCCCTTGCACGCCTTGCAGGCATCATGGTACCCATGTTGATCGAAAGGTGCTTCGCGGAGTATGCGAAGTCGGCGATGGCTGCCTCTCCTGCTGCGAGCTTGTAGGAGGAGATGAAAGCCATGGAGATCTGCATTGCGGCGTGCCTGGAGGTTGTTGCTCCATCCATGATCCTTCCGACGATTGTGGGGACACGGACTGCCTGCATGAGAGTCTTTCCGATTGCCTTCTTGAGTTGCTCGGCCTGGTCCTTGGGGAAGAGCTTGTTGATGTCGATGACGAACCTGGGGTCGATCTCATCGATGAGCTCGTCGTCTCCAGAGTAGACCTTGACGTAGGAGTCGTATGCGAGAGCGGGGTTGATCTCAGCCATGTGCTCCTGAACGACGGCTCCTCCAGGCATTGTGTGGTTGACGGTCTCGATGTAAGCGGTGATGGTCTCAGGTGTTACCTCCTTTCCGAGCCTTCTCTCGATTGTCTGGTGGGGGGAGTCGAGTCCGACGAGGACGGTCCTCCTGATGTCATCCCATGCCTGCTGGATGGCTGTGTTGTTGACACAGTGCAGGTCATCTGCCTCAGCGTAGATGTCCGTGTGGGACAGCTGGTAGGGCATCCAGGACCTCTGTCCGAGAGGAACTCCGATGTCCTCGTTGAGCATGGGGATTCCACGCTTCTTTGCGATCGCTTCTGCTGTCTTCTGGAACTCGACTTTGGACTTGGACTGTTTCCATCCACCAAAGCAGTAGTATTTGGTGGAGCTGTCAGTGGGTTCCTCTTTGAACTTCTTCTTACATGCATCCATGAATAACTTCTGTTTTGTTGCCATGTAAATCACTCCTTAAATGCCCAAGGCTGGTAACCGCCGAGTGTCCTCAGCTTGTGGATCCTGAGTCCGTACATTGTTACTTCCTTGTCCTCTCTCATGTCAACGCCGTCTGCTCTGAAGATGGTTGTCCTCTTCTTCAGGTCAGCCTGTGATGCGGGCTTACCAACGGAGATCTTCCTGTCGAGGGGGATTGCGACCTGGTCCTTGACGTAGACGACTTCCTTCTTCTTGGCGTCCCACTGGTACCTCTGCCATCCGTCGAACATCAGTCCGTTCTCGTCGAGACGGCATGCGTGTCCGTGGACGGTTGCTCCCCTGATTCCTGTGAGGGCGGGGTCAAAGGTCTCGTTGTCGATCATTTCTTTCGCCATGATCTCGAGGTTCCTCTCACGGACCTCGATGATCTGCCTTCCGGACAGTGTTCCGGTGTCGACTCCCCTGTACCTGGAGAGATACATCCATGCCCTCTGGTAGGGGGAGATGGGTGCGAAGTAGACGGAATCTGTGAACTGGATGTACCTTACACGGTCTCCGTGCTTTGCTCCCTCGATGGGGACGACGAGCTTCCTGATGGGGCACTCGGGCTCCTTGCCCTCCTCGATTGGGGGGTGGATGGACTTGTAATCCTCTCCGGGGTTCCTGTGTCCCATGATCCTGACGACATCGTCCATAGGAACGTCACGGAGCTTCTTCAACTTGACCTTGGGATCCATGTATCTGCGCCTGTTCTTTGCAGGGATTGAATCTCCAGGATAGAACTGTCTCTTGTATGCCATTTTATTCACTCCTATAATCATGAAGTGTGGGCTTGTATTTCGAATATCTACCCACGTTGAGAACGTAGCCGAACTCTATGCATGAATCGCATGCAGCCTTGATCTCTTCCAGCTTGTCGTCGAGTTCAGCCTCGTCGGCGACCTCGAGCTCGATGTAGAAAGCTCCCACAAGGTAGCGGAGCTCCATCTCACGTCCGTTGACGTTGATGACCTTGCGTTCCGTATGGTTGTTCGGAAGTCCTTTCGCCGGACCACTGTTGATGGTCTTCGGGATGCTCTCACCAGTCATGTTGATCTGCCTGACGCCCTCGATGACATCGAGCTTGTTCAGGACCGCCTCAGTCGTCTCTGCGCTGAGGAGACGGTTGGTGATGATCTGCACTTCCGGAAGCGGAACGCCTGCGTAGTCTGCTGGGGGGTTAGATACCATACAAGGTCCTCACAGTTTCTTCTTCACCTTCTTAGCCTCTGCAGCTACGCACTGCATGGGCCTCGCGAACTCCTCGACATCACCAAAGACCTCTTTGAAGAGACCGGATGTGGCCTCTGCGGAGAAGGTCTGTGTTCCTCCATCGAGACAGTTAGCTGCTGTCACTGCGGGGATAAGGACTCCCTTTGCGTGCCTGGTCACAACGTGGTTTCCGTGGAACAGACCAGGTCCTCCTCCTCCATAGATGGAGTGAGAGAAGAATGACATACCGACTCCGACTCCTTCCGCACGACCGTAGTCGACACCGGGAAGTCCGGACTCGTGCTCGAGCAGATCGTTGTAGTACAGGACTGTTCCGGGAACTCCCTGTGCTGCCCTTGCTGCTCCGATGTTGACCATGACTGCGGCGACCATTCCGGTTGCTGCGTATGCGTTCCAGAGAGGGAGGTCCTTGGTCGTGTAGACCTTGTATCCGCTGGGGAGTGTCTCCTTCACCTTGATGACGCCGTCGGTGATTGCCCTGTCCATGAGGGACTCGATAACAGTTCCGACAGTTCCGGTCTTACCGTTCTTCTTGACGAGCGTGTACAACATGTTGTTGGCGTTGAGTCCCTCGTAAGCGAGAGCCAGAAGTCCGCCCCTCTCGAAGTTTCCGATGAGGTCACCCATCTCGTAGGATCCGCACTGCTCGAAGATGGCAGACAGGGCTGTTCCCTGCATTGCGTTCCTGTTGACGAGTGCAACGACGTGGTTTGCCATGATGTTCCTGAGTGCGAATCCAGCACCCTCGTTGTTCTGAGGAACCTCGAGGATCGACTTGACGTTGGCACCCTGGAAGTTGATTGTCTGGGGGTATCTTCCCCAAACGGCTGCCTTGACCATGTTGGCCTCGTACATCGGGATCTTGAACTCGTCGATGATAGCCTCTGTGGTTGCTGCCGCAACGGATGTGAATCCTGTTGTGTACTCGATTCCTGCGCTCATCCTTGCCTCAGGTACAATGGCGACGAGCCTGTTGCCCTTGACGGCTACTTCTGTGCCGTCACCGTCATAGACCTGGATCTTCTCTTTGACGATCTTAGCGATCTTGTTTGCGTTCTTGACGAGCGGGATGTCGATTTCCTTGCCCTTGATAACCGCACCAGCGACAGAGCCGGACTTGAGAGCCTTCTCGATTCCGGCGAGGTCGACTGCGATTGTCCTCTTTGTCAAAGACACGATCTTCTTGATCGCTTCGTTGCGCAATGGACTGATTGCTTCCAACGGGATATCCTTAGCGATACGTTTTCCGTTGTCGTCATACAAGTCGATTACGTCCTCGTATTTTGGCATTTCATACCTCCTTGTTCAATAATTTTTTTCTGCGAAATCTTGCAATTTCGCATACCCCTTGCAATTTTCTGAATATTCTCTTTGGATTTAAAGGAACAGTATTTACTGGCTATAACAGCCGTTAACATGACTAATGTTTTTAGTCGAAAATGCACAGGAAAACACCGATCTGAATAATCGTTTCAGGGTGTTATATTTATAAATTTGGTAGGTTGGATGAATAATCTAACATTTCGAACGAGAGTTTATAAACCGTTTTTGAGGGGATGGATTACCCATCCCACTCAAGTATGATCAGTCCCTTTTCGCCTTCGTCATCACTCCAGATTCGTACTTCTTGAGATGCTCGACGTAACCCGGGATCAGGCCGTACGGGATACCGCAGGCGATCTCATCGGGCTTCATGTCCGTCTTCTTCCTGCATCCGAAGCATCCGAGGGACACATTAGGCTCCCCGGTGCAGATCGGCATCGAGGTCACGTCCTCACAGGCACACTGGAAAGGCGATGTGCTGAACTGCGCACGGCCTCCCTTCTCAGCGGTCATGAGGGGGACGATCCAATAGACCCTCTCGGGGATGTCGTCTATCGCCACGATGTCCGGAACGAAATCCGCCTTGGACAGGGGACATACCGCAGTGCCTTTGGCCTTGAACGGGACGATCTTGCGGTCGGCGATCATCTTGGACGCCGCCTGGGCGGAATCGTGCATCCCCAGACCGGCATGGAACTCTCCCGATGCGATCTTCTCCGATGTCTCGATGAGACCGAGGGCCGACGCGCCGACCATGCAGTTGTGGCATTCCAGAGGCATCTTAAGGCAGGCTCCGTCCTTCGCCTTGAAGACCGACTGACAGTGACTCATCTGCGCCTCGGGGGCCTCGAGCCCCTGGGGGAACTCCTCGTCCTCCCTGACCAGACGGATAGCGACAGGTTCGTATCTCAGCTTCAGGACACTCTTCAGAACATCCGCGTACTCCGCATTCCTGGCTAGAACTTCTGACATGGACCGTGAATGGCCATATAGATATTAAAATTGGAAGTTGGCCCCCCTTTCGGGGGGAATGAGTTTGAAATCAGTTGCCGAGAGACTTGATAGCCTGCACCATTGCGGTGTAGTTCTCGTCGGGTGTTGCAGGTGCGATACCGCATCCGGAGGAGATGATGTTGAATCCGGCCTTTGCAGAGCGGATTGCTGCCTCCTTGACCTGCTCGGGTGTTCCCTGGAACAGAGGCATGACCGATCCGACGTTTCCGACCATACAGGTCTTTCCGCCGACTTTTCCGCATGCGACTTCAGGTGCGACCTTCTCCTCGATCGAGATTCCGGTGACTCCGGTCTTGACCATCATCTCAAGGATGGGCTCGGTGTTACCGCAGATGTGGAGGATCGAGTACTTGTCTTTTCCGGGCTTGAGTGCAGGTCCGACGTGCTGTCCGACGTACTGGTCGAACATGTCAGGTGCGAGCATGTCGGTGGATCCGGTAGGCTCGGAACACTGGACACAGTCCGCTCCGGCTGCCCACAGGGCCTCGGTGTATGTCCTGACGTAGGGGGTCATGACCTTGAGCCACTTGTCGACCTCGTCGGGGCACATGAGGATACCGAAGATGATGTTCTCGGTGTTGCACATGTTTCCGGTAAGTGTGATGACTCCGGTGTTTCCTGCGACGACAGCGTAGTTCTCGCCGTGGGACTTCTTCAGCTTCTCGACGGCCTCGATAACGACTGCAGGCCTGCCGGTCTTGACCATTTCCTCGGGGGACATGAGCTTTGCAGCGGGGTCATCGAACTCGCCGCTCATTGCATCGAAGTGGAGAGGGTGCTCCTTGATCATGGGTGCAGCGTCCTTCTTGTCGACTGCGACCTTTGCTCCAAGAGTCTCTGTCTCGGCTGTGAGACAGAATGCTGCCCTGACACACTCGGCACCGTTGTGGTCCGCCTGTGCGGCTGCGAGCTTTGCCATGAGGTCGGGGTTCTTGTGAGCCTCGGGCCATGCTGCTCCGACTGCGTCCATCTGTGCTATTGTTGCTGACTGTGTGAAAACCGCGACAGGGGGCCTGTCCAGGGATTCCTGTTTCAGTGCAGCAAGTACTCTCTCTCTAGGTGTCATTGCCATAATGAATACTCCTGTATTTCGCATACCCTTTATCATATTTAACAAAAACCGAATTTTCTGACCGTATCCAAAGTCAGTTAAGACCGTACCTTAAATTAGTATGGCTTCAACTAGTTGTACGTATAATCCAACTCTCATAACGAGATGTCCGAGACGTCCGATAACGTGCCTAGATCCATGAGCCCCATGTCGGTAACCCCGTACAGGCGGGCGTTCCTGAAGTCGGAATCCCTGAGCGCGGGGGCCATCACGCAGTCCTTGTCGAGGACCAGGTCGTTCCCCGATGCGAACGGGCTGAACGGCGGTATCACTATGACCCCGTCCTTCTCGGCATGGACGAAACACTGGAGCTTCAGCCCTCCGCCTACGGTGCCAGGGATCCTCACGGAAGGGTGCTCGTGGCCGATGATAACCGGTCTGACGCCGGAATCGGCATGACCGTGCTCCAGGCGGTACCCCATGACGTCCAGATAGTCAACCACCAGGAACCCCATGTCAGCCACTATGTTCTGGAGGTAGTTGTCGTGGTTGCCTTTAACGGCCACCACCTGGCATTCCTCTGCGAGAAGGCTGAAGATCCTGCGGACCTCGTTCTTCTCCTCGTACCCGGCGCGCTTGAAGTCATGCTTGATGTCCCCGAGGAGGACCACCCTCTTCGGCTCGTATTTGGAAAGGATATCGTTGAGGGACTCCCTGATGGAATCGGTGTTGATGCGCGGGAGATACAGTCCCTCCTGTTCGAGCGCCCTCTCATATCCGAGATGGAGATCCCCCACGACGACGGTGGGCCCGTCATCGAGGATAAGGCACCTATCATTGGTGATCCTCACACCCGGCAGTATCTCCTTCTCCCTCATGGCATCCGCTAAAAGGGTGTAGCTATAAAACAGTTCAATCATTACCCCGGACAGATGATAGAACACACTTTCGTGATGCTGCCTTCCGTCGGTGCCAAGAAAGAGAAGGACATCTGGAGATCGGGCATCCTCTCATGGGACGATTTCCTGTCGGCGGACAGCATCGGGTGTGTCAGGCCCGCGATGAAGGAGAAGTACGATCCTCTGATAATGCAGGCCGACGAGCTCCTGAAGGACGGCGATGCCTTCTCACTGGGGGACATCGTGCCGAAATCCGATCACTGGAGGATGTACGACCATTTCAAGGACGATGCGGCCTACCTGGACATAGAAACCGACGGCCTCAGCAGGGATTCCCTGGTGACGGTGGTCACCGTCCACCGCAAGGACCGCACCTACACGCTGACCGAGGGCATAGATCTTGATTCGGAATCGCTCTCTAAGGCCCTCGAGGGTTCCAAGATGCTCGTCACGTTCAACGGCAGCTGCTTCGACATCCCCGTCCTGAGGAACAGCTTCCCTGCCGTCGATTTCGACATCCCGCAGTTCGACCTGCGCTTCGCATCGAGGAAGGTCGGGTTCAAGGGAGGGCTGAAACCTCTGGAGATAGAGCTCGGCATCACCAGGGACGACGACATCGAGGGCGTGGACGGCGCCATGGCGGTGCATCTGTGGCATCAGTGGGAGCGCCACGGCGACGAGGATGCGCTCCGTATCCTCACGGAATACAACAGGGCGGATACCATCAACCTCGAGTACATAGCCGGCGTGATCTACGGCAAACTGGTGAAGGAGCATGCAGGATTCGAATGGTGACCTCGCCCGTCTCGGGAGGGACCTCGGACGCGCCTCCTCCGACCTCAAGAGAGCTAAGAGCGCTCTGATCGTATCCCGTTCCGATGCCGACGGCATATCCGCGGGATCCATAGCGGACATCACGCTGGAGCGCATGGGGATCCCCCGGCGTACGGTTTTCATAAATACTGTCGACGACGACCTGATAAGGATGATAAACACCGCCGAGGAGGATTTCGTATGGCTGTGCGACCTCGGCAGCGCCAACCTGTCGGAGTTCACCAGGCAGAACCTGATAATAACAGACCATCACACCCCCGACCCCAACTGGAGAAGGAAGCAGACGGTCCTGGACAGCTTCGCATCCATAGACCATCTGAACCCGTATGCGTACGGATTCGACGGTTCCTCCGATGTCAGCGGTGCAGGGATGACCTACCTCCTGTCCAGGAAGGTCGATGAGGGGAACAGGGACCTCGCCCACCTGGCGGTGGTCGGCGCCGTGGGGGACGGTCAGGACTCACGCGAATCCAGGCTGGTAGGCCTGAACAAGACGATAATGTCCGATGCGGTCCAGAACGGGGATCTGATAGTGGAGCAGGACCTCCGCCTCTTCGGCAGGGAGACCCGCCCCATCGTACAGTTCTTCCAGTACTGCAACGACCCGCCGCTGCAGGGCCTCACCGACGACCCCTCCGGATGCATGGAGATGCTGGAGTTCCTGAACATACCGCTGAACTCCGATGGCAGGATGAGGTGCTGGAACGACCTGGACCGGGACGAGAAGGAACGCATAATCGACAACATCCTGTCCCCGCTGGAGATGTCCGATCAGAACAGGATATACGGGGAGGCGTACACCCTGCCCGGATACCCGAAAGGGACAGGGCTGAGGGATGCGAGGGAGTTCTCCAACATCCTGAACTCCTGCGGAAGGTACGATGATGCGGACACCGGGATGAGGATCTGCAAAGGCGACCCCGATGCCCTGAGGGATGCGGAGACGCATAGGGCGGAGCACAGGCGCAACATATCGTCCGCGGTGTCGTACATCAAGGGCAACCACCTCATCAGGGAGCGCAGGTTCATTCAGTTCTTCGACGGTGAGGACAACGTGAAGGATTCCGTTCTGGATGCGGTCACGGGAATGATTCTCAACTCGCCCGAATGCAGGCGCAACCTCCCTCTCTTCGGCATGGCCGATTCGGGAGATGTTACGAAGATATCCGCCAAGGCCAACAGGGACCTTGCGGGCAAGGGCCTCGACCTGTCGATCCTGAGGCAGGCGGCCATGTCGGTGGGCGGCTCCGGGATCGGTCAGACCGTCTCGGGCTCGGCAACGATTCCAAAAGAAAGGAAGGAGACCTTCCTCGACACCGTCGAGGAACTGATCTCCTCCCAGATAAGCTGATTTCAATCCTTCATCAGGGTGTACAGGACCGCCTTCTGGGCGTGGAGCCTGTTCTCCGCCTGGTCGAACACGACGCTGTGCGGACCCTCCATGACCTCGTTGGTGATCTCCTGTCCGCGGTGTGCGGGGAGGCAGTGCATCACGATGCAGGTGGGCTTGGCGATGGACACCAGGTCGTCGTTGATCTGATAGGGCTTGAAGATCTTGATGGCCTCCTCCTCGGAGGTCTTGTCGCCCATGGAGATCCATGTGTCCGTGTAGAGGACGTCCGCATCCACACAGGCCTTCTCGGGCTCATGGGATGCGATGATCTTGGATCCATTGGCCTCCGCGATCTTGGACGCGTTCCACATGATCTCTGCGTTGGGCATCCTGATCGCGGGGCAGCAGGCGACCATGTCTATCCCCATGATCGCACATGCGTACAGCAGGGAGTTGCACACGTTGTTACCGTCCCCGAGGTACACGAGCTTCTTGCCCCTGAACCCTCCGAGCTTTTCCTTGATGGTGACCATGTCGGCCAGTGCCTGGCAGGGGTGCTCGAGGTTGTCGAGACCGCTGATGACCGGGACGGATGCCCAGTCCCCGAGCTTGTCCATCATCTTGTAGTCGAATGCGCGGTACATGATGCCGTGCACGAAGCGGCTCATCACACGGGCGGTGTCCTCCATCGTCTCGCTGTGGACACCGATCTGCATCTTGGACTCGTCGAGATACACCGCGTGTCCTCCGAGCTCGGTGATCGCCACATCGAAGGAGATCCTCGTCCTTGTGCTGGGCTTCTCGAAAATCATACCGAGGGATTTTCCCTTGAGCGGATCGCCGTGGTGACCGCGCTCCGCTTTGAGTTTGATAGCGAGGTCGACGAGATCAGGCCATTCGTCCTTCATGTCGACCACAGAGATCAGGTTCTTCTTTGCCATAGGAACGGCATCGCAAAACCATTTTTAATAGTGACGAGAGGTCGGAAGGCCTTCCCGAAGAACAATTCGCCCGGCAGAGAGTTAGATATCATGAATTAATTGTACGCCCCTATTATATAGTGAATCATTATCGCCTCGCTATCAGAAGGGTTTAACTCTATGGCAATCGAACAAATCACCTACAAGAACATCGATCCCAGGGTCCGTAAGATGATCATGCTCGGACTGATCCTGGCGATGCTTACGGCCTGTTTCGACGGTACCATCGTGGGTACCTGCGGACCGACCATCGTCGGTGACCTCCACGGATCCTCGCTGTATTCGTGGATGATCACGATCTATCTGCTCTGCGAGACCGTGATGATCCCCATCGCAGGAAAGCTCTCCGACCTGTACGGAAGGAAGCCCCTCTTCCTCGTAGGTCTCGCTACATTCACCGCAGGATCCGTCCTCGCGGGATTCTCCACCAACATGGAGATGTTCATCGTCTGCCGCGGTCTCCAGGGACTGGGCGGAGGTATCCTGATCCCCGTCGCGACGGCCGCCGTCGCCGACCTGTACGCACCTCACGAGAGGGGAAGGATGCAGGGTATCCTCGGAGCCATCTTCGGTATCGGAAGCGGTATCGGCCCCCTCATCGGAGGATACATCACCGAGAACATCTCATGGCACTGGTGCTTCTACATCAACCTGCCTTTGGCGATCGCCGCGTTCCTCCTCACCCTGAAGAAGTTCCCGACGCCCGAGCAGCACGAGAAGCCCACCATCGACTACATCGGTATCGCACTGCTCTCCGCGTTCCTCATCGACATCCTCCTGCTCTTCCAGTGGGGAGGCAACGACTTCGAATGGGTCAGCGCGGAGTCCCTCGGAATGACCGCCCTGGCGCTCGTCCTGCTCGCAGTGTTCGTGCTCGTCGAGAAGCGTGCGAAGGAGCCTATCCTCTCGCCTCACCTCATCCACAACAGGACAGTCGTCCTCGCTGCCGTGTTCATGTTCATCTTCGGTATCGGAATGATGGGAGCGATGACCTACTCGTCAATGTTCGCCGTCACCATCCTGATGGACGGAAACACCCTGACCGCAGCGGAGTATTCGCTGGCCATGGTCGCGGGTATGATGATCACGGCGACCGCCAGCGGACACTTCCTCAACAGGACCGGTTACAGGCCTTGGCTCATCGCCGGACCCATCATCACCGCCGCATCCATGTACATGATGTCCAAGCTGACCGTGGACTCCACGCTGACCTACTATGCGCTCTGTCTCTTCCTGCTCGGATTCGGACTGGGATGCATGATGGCCGTCGTGATGACCGGTGTGCAGAACAGCTCGACGGTGCGTGAGATGGGAATGACCACATCCGCCGTCAACCTGATCCGTTCCGTCGGTGCGACCATCGGTACCGCCATCTTCGCGGTGCTGATCGGAAGCAAGATCACCGACGAACTGCACAACAACGTTTCCCAGATCGTCTTCGACAACGTCAGCCACAGCGCCGGTGTCCTCGACGACCTAGCCGAAGCGTTCCAGAACATCGCCGCAGGCATCGCAGGACCCATAGACTTCGCGATCGCGGCGGATGCCCAGAACATCCTCCTGTCCTTCGCCAACAGCGTGGACTTCTCGTTCCTGTGCGGAATGTTCATCATCCTGCTGCAGATCGTGATCGGAATCTTCTTCACGGTGAAGCCCCCGGAGGGAGACAACGAGATCTACTCGAGCTCCACCGAGGCCCCTGCCGAGGAGAAGACCGAGGAATGAACGGCCTGAGGGGGACATCCCCCTCGCCGAAACCATTTTGAAAGGGCGGTTCGGACCTCTGTTGACGGACCGCGGGACCTGGGAACGACTTGAGTATACGGGGAGAGAGGGATCATGAATTCAACCACGACGAAGGCTGTGATCCTACTGGCCATCGGGTGCAGTTTCTTCGGCTTTTTGGGGATCTTCACCCGTCATTTCAACGCTCTCGGATTCGACCCCATTATGATATCGTTGCTGCGCACGGCCGTCATGACCGCCGTGATCCTGCCCTTTCTCCTGATATTCAATAAGGGTGCCCTCAGGATAGGTCTGAAGGGCATGCTGCTCATCCTGATGTTCAGCGTGTTCAAGCTGATCTCGGACATACTGTTCTTCTTCGCATTGGGGAACACCCCTCTGTCCCTGGCGACGATGCTACAGATGACCTCCCCGTACTATGTGCTGATCCTGTCGTTCTTCCTGTTCAAGGAGGCGATCACACCGCGGAAGATCGCCGCCATGATCATCGCTTTCATCGGATGCACCCTGCTGACCGGCGGAGTCTTCTCGGACGGCAGCGCGACTGCAGAAGGCATCATCATGGCCCTGATCTCGGGTCTGACCCTTGGCATCTACATGCTGGGCGGGACGGTCAGCTACAGCAAGGGCTACGACCCGGCCGCGTATCTGCTCTACAGCGCCCTGTTCGGGACCCTGATGGTCCTGCCGTTCATCGACTACGGTCTGATCGCAGATACAGTCACCGACCTGGGCGAGTGGCCTTACATCCTGGGCCTCGGAATAGTCGCGTCGTTCATCCCCTTATATCTCGAAGCCTGGGCCGTCAAGTACCTGCTCCCGACGACCATCTCGGTCGTGGCGCTGATGGAGATCGTCTCCGCGACAGTGATCGGGGCGCTGGTCTTCGGTGAGATCCTGTCCGTACAGAATGCGCTGGGGATCGGGCTGGTGCTGTCGTCGATACTCTTCATCAATGCCGGAATATTCCATGGCTTCAGGAAATACGCCGAGAAGCATCCCGAGGCGCTGAGCGTCCTGGACTACATGTACAACATACCGGACATCCTCAAGAAGAAGCCGCACCACCGATCGTCGAATGCCCGATACCGGTCGGAGTCAACATCCGTTATATAAGAAGCATGCAGATTCGACTGCATGGCTATCAACGTCGTGGGAAGATGGAAAATAAAGGAGGTCCTGTTCATGGATCCGGACCTCAACCAGACCTGGAGGTCCGTCGAGGACCTACTGGCCGACGAGAGCGTCGATGACAAGGACCTGTACATGAGCAAGGTCATGTTCACGGAAGGAGGCGAGATCCTGATGATGCTGGAGAAGCCGGACGACATGTCTCAAGAGGAGGTCGACGAGCTGATAGCATCCGGCGAGATGGAAGCCTACGAGGACTACATCGTGTACGAGAGATTCCCCTGGAAGGTCGAGGACGATAAGATCATGTTCGATTCCGGGACCAAGGGAGAGATCCTCGGCATGGAGGTCTCGCCTTGGGTCGAGATCAAAGGCACTGATGATGAAGTATTCTTCATGACCTACAAGCTCGTAAGGGACTGAAACCAACTGTTCCTTCATCGAATCAGGCACATGCGGCGTCTCCGAGGAGACTGAGCGTCCCCCAAGGAGCCCGCCGTACTGCGCCACTATACTGAAATGCCGTGTCGGATGGCGCCGCGGGCCTGAGAACGATATCTTTATGTAAGGGAATCTAATAGCTGGCCTTACAACATGGCCGGGATAGGGTAGCTTGGTTATCCTAGGGGACTGTGGATCCCTTGACTCGGGTTCAAATCTCGGTCCCGGCCCCTATTGTGTTCTGATTTGTGCGTGATATCATGTCCTGGGAAGGTAAGCTCAACAAGATCGATGACAACAGATGGGAGATCCCAATGGATGAGTCCACAGGGATGAAAACCAACGCCATCATCTACGCCAGCGAGGACATGCTCTCGCAGATACGCTCCGACAACGCCCCTCTGCAGGCCGCCAACGTCGCATGCCTGCCCGGGATCGTCGGGAGCTCCATGGCCATGCCGGACATCCACTGGGGATACGGATTCCCCATAGGAGGGGTCGCGGCCGTGGAGGAGAACTCCGGTTCCATCTCGCCCGGAGGCATCGGCTTCGACATCAACTGCGGAGTCCGCCTGATCAAGACTGACCTCACCCTCGAGGACCTGGGCGACAAGAAGAACGCGCTGATAGACGAACTTTACAACAACGTCCCTTCCGGACTCGGATCCAAGGGCCTCACCCATGTCGGATACAAGGAGCTGGACGAGATCCTCGCCGTCGGGTCCGAATGGGCTGTGGAGAACGGCTACGGATGGGAGAAGGACCTTGAGGTGACCGAGGAGTCCGGCCACATGCAGGACGCGGACATCACCACGGTCAGCGACAAGGCCAGAAAGAGAGGGCTCCCCCAGCTGGGATCCCTCGGATCGGGGAACCACTTCCTCGAGGTCGACCTTGTGGAGAACATATTCGATGAATCCACAGCCAAGGTGTACGGCCTGAAGCAGGGCACACTCGCCATCACCGTCCACTGCGGTTCCAGGGGCTGCGGCCACCAGATCGCCACGGATTACCTGCAGGAGATGGAGCGCTACGTGAAGAAGAACTCGGTGAACCTTCCAGACAGGCAGCTGGCCTGCGCGCCCCTCGACTCCAAGCTGGGAGACGATTACTACAAGGCCATGTGCTGCGGCGCCAACTACGCCTGGGCCAACAGGCAGATGATCACCCACTGGACCAGGGAATCCTTCGAGAAGATCCTGGGCCAGTCCGCAGAGGACATGGGCATGGATGTCGTCTACGATGTGGCGCACAACATCGCCAAGAAGGAGAGGCACGACATCGACAGGCACCATGAGGACGTCCTGGTCCACAGGAAGGGTGCGACCCGCGCATTCGCTCCCGGACGCTCCGAGATCACTCTGAGGTACAGGGATGTCGGGCAGCCGGTCATCATCCCCGGCAACATGAAGGTCGGCACGTACGTCCTCGCTGGTAGGAGGGGCTCCATGGAGCAGACATTCGGATCCACCTGCCACGGTGCAGGAAGGCAGATGTCCAGGTCGGCGGCGATAAAGAAGATGACCATGGACGGCGTCATGAAGGAGATGGAGTCCAACGACATCTACCTCAGGAACGCATCCACCGAGGGTGTGCTCGAAGAGGCTCCCGGTGCTTACAAGGATGTGGACCAGGTCATCGAGGTCGTCTGCAACGCAGGGCTCACCGCGAAGGTCGCCAAGCTCACGCCGATAGGCGTCATAAAAGGATGATCAGAGCCCCAGGACCTTCCTGGCGGCCTTCTCCACCTGGTCCCTGAACGGGGCCGGAGCGGATACGAGTATCGCCCAGGAGTAAGGGTTCCTGGACTGCAGCGCCCTTGCTATGGGCGAGAAGCGTGTGAGGGACCTTATCTTCCCCTCGTCGTCCATTATGGAAACGTCCGTCTTCCCGATGTTCATCGTGGAGAGCAGGTTCGACCTGGACGTGGTCTCCACCCCAATGTGGAACGCATCCACGCCCGACTGATCCGATATCTCCTGCTCCAGGCGGGCTGATCCCTCCTCGGATGCGAACTCGATCAGCCTGGATGCCACATCTTCTGTCATGTCCGCGCTGTAGACCGCGAACGCCTTCTTGTTGATGTCACGGTTCATGATCCTGCGGATGCAGTTGGATGCCTTCCCTCCGGATGAGATCACACTCTGCAGAAGGTCCGAATCCGTCCAGAGATACAGCTGCGAGAGGTCCGCATCGGAATCCTCAACGGCCTTCACCAGCATCTTCTGGGCTATCCTGGTGGTCTCGTGGAAGTACACCGAAGTGTACATAAGCGAGCGGGAGACCATCAGCCCTTCGGCGGCCGTGGTGCCTCCACGTTTGATGACAATGCGGTCGTTGTGGACCTTCATCGTGTTGATCAGCCTGTCGCAGTCGATGGTTCCGTGTGAGATCCCGGTGTAGTGGGCGTCCCTCATGAGATAGTCCATCTGGTCCGCATCGACCGGGCCATGGATGATCTGATGCGCATAGTCCTTGGACGGGAAGTAATCATTTTTGCCCATGAAGGAATCGAGGTTGTCCGAAGCGGAGTCCGGATAGGCGATGAGGTTGCAGACCTCCTCCGGATCTATCCCCTCCCTGGAGACGATCTCTCCTATCGGCGGGAGGCCGTCGAAGAGGTCGTCGTCGATGGCCTTATGGTTAGGCACCTTCCCGGTTATCAGCGAGCGGGCCAGGTCCATGTGGTCCAGCCCCGTCGCCCTCTCCATGACCGATTCCAGGGAATGCGAGAACGGAGGATGGCAGACGTCGTGCAGGAGTCCGGCCATCCTGACGGTGTCGGAATCCTCCCTGTCCAATCCGATGGCTGATGCCATGCGGCCTGAGAGATGATAGGTTCCGAGGCAGTGCTCGAAACGCGTGTGATTGGCGCCGGGGAAGACCAGGTTGCCGAGGCCCAGCTGCCTGATGGACCTGAGCCTCTGCATCTCCGGGCGGTCCATGACATCCAGATAGATGCCGTCCACGATTATGTTCCCGTGGACCGGGTCCTGGATGGCCTTGGCGCGCTCCATCTCATTCCCCGGACTTCCAGAGTTTGTCGCCGACGAAGTGGATGGTCTTGATCGCCTTCCCTCCGGCCTTGCTCTTCAGATCCGTTCCGGAGCGGAGGGCCTTGCCGATGGCCAGAGGCACACCGTTCTTCACGTCCTTGATCCAGACCAGGTCCCCTTCCTGCACCGAGTCGTCGGCGTCGAGGATGCCGGGCCCCATTACGTCGGCACCGTTGGTGACGAAGGGCACCGCGCCCATGTCGACCGTGACCGACCTCGCCTCGGGCCTGTACTTCAGGAGCCCCCTGATCGTGAGGAAGGGCTTCTCCTCGTAGACGATCCCAAGGATATCCTGACCGACGAAGATGACATTGAAATCCGAGCTCTCGGCCATGTCCACGGCATCGCGCTCGTCGAAGACCGGGACCCCGAAGATCTCCTGGAGGTTCTTGGAAAGGGCCTTGATCTCCTTCTCTCTCATCCGCTTCCTCTTGCGAATCATGATATCCGTCATGATTCATCGTTATGAGGGGGATGCGTATAACACTTTGCGGTGATTTGTCTGACTGGACATAAGCGCGTCGGACGGGTGCCGGTGCGTTGAACGTGCCTGCACCTACGGTACATTCGATGTCTTGGGGCTTCATCACCCGTAAGATGGTCAGGACGCGATAGACCCTTCAGCGGTCAGTCCTCGTTTACCCTCCCCTTGACGATGATGTGCACTTCAAGGTCATCACCCTTGTGGGCATCGATGAGTGCGACCTCGTTCTTGGTGATCGGGATGCAGAAGCTGTTGCCGAGCGATGCTATGGTCGAGTTGATGATTATCTCGTCTCTTCTCATGTCAGGTATAACTGAATTCTAATATTTAAAAAGTATAACCATGTACTAACATATGTTGTGTATATATAAGTTTTAACCAGAATTTCGAGATTTCTTGTTGTAACATTGTAGTTAGTCATCATATATGTGAAAACTGTGGGCCGGACCGTCAGGAAGAAGCCAACCATGGTGGCTTCGGTCCTGTGGTCGACGACTTTCTGTCACCTCATTGGAGGGCATGAAAATGTCTAAAAAAGATGAGGGTCAGGACGAACGTTACCACAACAAGATCCTGACCCTTGAGGCCCTTCGGTTGGTGTTAGAAGTAATCAGATTACTCTGGTTATTCTAACGCCAACCCCAAACCCTTTACTCCGACGGGAGTAGAGGGGGTCTCGAGGTATTTCTCCTCAGTCCATCACATGACCATTAGAGGATATAAAACTAGTATGTAGTCTGTTAATGACTGCCGCGTCAGAAGTGCTTGCAGAAGAAGAATCAAGGATGGAATGCACGGATCATGGCCCTCCGCCAATGAGAACACCGGACCTGCCGGGACCGTAATGCCAAGGAGTGATATGAGCCTAGCAAGGGGCACGGCCGTCCGACAGGTCGGCGATGGAAGATGGAGGGCGAGGTTTATTATGCGGAGGTCGCAGGACACGGTTCCGCTGGGTTTATAATTCGCTCCGACCATCGATAACATCGGCGGAGGGATGTGGCTCCTTAGCGACTAAACTTCGTCAATACTCTGGTCAATCCCATTCAATTCCCAGGATTTCTATTATTTCATCGGATGAAGCCCTTCTGATAGTATTGTCTTTGACCAGAAGAAAAGGAGGCCATCCCAGTTCAATTCCTTCTTCAGATGGTATTGGCGACCATACATCATAATCTTTGAACTTACTGTGGAACCTGACATCGTTGAAATCTGACGGATAGTTCTTCCTCATATACTCAAGCACATCATCCTTTTCCACCGGAACCACCAGCCTTCTTCAGCACTACATTCATCACCTTCGTGTTCGGACAGAGGTTGTCGATCCTGAGTATTCTCGGGGAGTTCTTAGCGCTGTAGTTTATATGGTCAAGGATCTTTTTGATTTTGTCCTGCTTCTAGTGCTCTTTCCCGTTTGTGGATCTGTCAAGCATACTCCGTTTTTCCCACTTTCCAGGATAATGACATGGTTGGCGTCTTCAACTTTCACCTTCAAGACCTAGTGTATAGCAGATCCTAGAAGGAACGTTTTCATCGGTCCTTGTGCTGAACGCATCTGCTTCTATCACCTTAAACGTCTCGTGTTGGAGTACTTGTCGGCCTTCTTGTCTATCTTTATCCGAACTCCTGAAGTAGTTCATACAATCGCCTAGTCACCCCCCCTATAGGGGCCCAAATAACACACAAACTGATGAGGAAGTAACCTTTGATTCTCAAGATGATCTGTACATCGTTCTGACGACTTGGGATCTGCCCCAAAACCTCTATTCAAAAGCATCCAGGATTGTAAGTCATCATCCTCTCCGACATCTAAATTGTCCGTGAATATGAACTTGATACCGAAATGCAACGACACGGACACTGTTTCATCCGGTCCGTCAGTCCTTCGGCCTGTCATGAACCCTGTGCCATTCCAGTATCCATTCGTACCTCGAGCGCATAGCGGCCTCCTGCCCCTGGTCAGTAGGATGATAGTATCTCTTACCGACCAATGAATCAGGCATGCACTGCATATCTGTGATCTTGTCCGGGGCGTTGTGAGGATATTGGTAATCGGCACCGTAACCGAGGTCCTCCTGCAGCCTCGTGTACGCCGCCCTCACGGCCAGGGGGATCGGATCGGTGTCATGGACAGCGGCATCCCTCCTCGCCTCCTCGTAAGCTAGGAACACCGAGTTGGACTTCGGCGCAAGGCACAGATACGCCGTGGCCTCAGCAAGATGGACCTCGCATTCCGGCATGCCGATCAGACGCACCGCATGGAAGCAGTTGATCGCGACATTGAGCGCGTTGGTGTCGGCAAGGCCGATGTCCTCCGCGGCCGCATGCGTTATCCTGCGGGCTATCCAGACCGGATCCTCCCCGGCATCCAGCATCCTCGCAAGCCAGAACAGCGCTGCATCTACGTCCGAGTTCCTGATGCTCTCATGGAAAGCGGAAATGACCTGGTTGTGCTCCTCCCCGCCTTTGTCGTACATCATCGACTTCCTGGAGATGCAGTCCTTGATCCCTTCCATCGTGACTGTTATGGTCCCGTCGGAAATCTCTCCGTTCATCAGGATCGTCTCCAGCGTGTTCAGTGCCGTGCGCCCGTCGCCCTTGGAGAAGTCGGCTATCATTGAAACCATCCCCTCCGGCATCTCCACCCTGTAATCTCCGTAACCCGCGGGATCGGTTATGGCGCGCTGCAGGAGAGATTCCAGATCCTCCTGCTCCAGCGGACGCAGGACGAACACCCTGCACCTGGACAGCAGTGCGGGGTTCACCTCGAACGACGGGTTCTCGGTCGTTGCCCCTATGAGGATGACGCTGCCCTTCTCGACGAACGGAAGGAACACGTCTTGCTGCGCCTTGTTGAAGCGGTGTATCTCGTCGAGGAACAGTATGGTCTTCTTGCCGTTCCTCCTGGCGGACTCCGCCCTCTCCATGACCTCCCGGACCTCCTTGATGCCCGATGTCATGGCCGACAGCTTGACGAACCTCGAGTCCGTCCTCTCGGCTATGATCCCTGCGAGGGTGGTCTTCCCGACACCGGGAGGCCCCCACAGTATCATGGAAGGGACGTTGTCCGATTCTATCAGGTTCCTGAGGAGCTTCCCCTGGGCGAGGAGATGCCTCTGGCCGACGTATTCGTCGAGGTCCTTGGGCCTCATGCGTGACGCCAACGGCTCGAAGGCATCGGTCTCCTCGGGTTCGGGTGCGAACAAAGTGGACTGCTTCATCTGATCTTCTCTTGGGAGATATGCGTTCACACTCTTTTTGACTGCGGTCCCGACCGATGTCCTTCACGGAACCCCGGGATCAACGCATTAAGGAAAATCTGATGGCGGAAAGCTAGGATAGGATGGATGGAAAACGTTCCGCCATCGGAAGGACTGTGCTTTGGGGATGCACTTTTCCTCCTCTGATATCACCATCCCTGCCGGCGTATATAAGGCTAAGAGGGGGGTGGCCGAAAGTGGACCGAAAAAGGGGCGGACCCCGATGCGGAGCATCGGGTAAGAGGGGAAGTATCCCCTGTTGTTCCCGGGATCACTCCAGAGGAGTGACACCGATCGTGATCATCTTTCCTGTGACGTCCCACTCCTTGACCTCGGTTCCCTTCGGCTCGGAGGTGAACTTCAGTTCCTTGGCCCTGACCTCGGTGGAGATGTGCTCCTTCCAGGTCTCGAAGAGACCAACGAGGCGGTCCTCGGCGGAGACCTCGATGTCGACGTACTGCTCGACCTTGAGCTTCATGTCCTTGCGCATCTGCTGGATACGCCTGATGAGCTCCCTGGCGTAGCCCTCGGCCTCGATCTCGGGTGTCACGTTGAAGTCGATGAAGATCGTTCCCTCGTCGAACTCAACAGGCTCGATGTCGCTCTCCACGGAAGGGATCTCGTCCTTTCCGAGGTACTGGACCCTCTTGATGTTGCCCTGGTCGGCGAGGACGTCGTCGAACATCTTCACGGCCTTGTTGACATCAGCATCGTTACCGCGGACGAAGACCTGGAGCAGGGGCCATCTGAGCTTTGATCCCATCTTGGCCCTTTCGGCGGCTATGATGTCCACGATGTTCCTGACAAGGGACATGCTGTGCTCGATGCCGTCGTCGATGAGGGAATCGTCGCATACAGGCCAGTCCTCCATATGGACGGTCAGCTTCTTGCCTCCCATGTGCTGGTAGACCTCCTCCGCGATGTGGGGGGCGATCGGCGCAAGCACCAGGGCGGTCTTCATGATCGCGTAGTAGAGGGTGAAGTACGTGGCGTTCTTGTCCGCCTCAGCATCCTCGCCCTCGGACCATGACCTGTCCCTGACCAGACAGACGTACCATCTGGACAGGTCCTCGAGGATGTAGTTCTCCAGCTCGCGTGCCACGAGGTGCAGCTCCCTGGTCTCAAGATACTTGGTGACGGTCCTGACCATCTTCTCGGTCCTGGAGATCATCCAGCGGTCCTCGTCTCTGAGGTACTTGGAGATGCTGTCGATTGTGAAGTTGTCAGGATCGTACTTGTCCAGGATCATGTAGGTGGATGCGAAGTTCACGACGTTCCAATAGGTATTGAGGACCTTCCTAGCGTTCCTGGGCCCATCCTTCTGGAAGGCTGTGTCCTCCCAGGGGGCGTTGCTCTTGATCATGTAGTACCTGAGCGAATCGGCCCCGACCTGGTCGATGATCTCCAGCGGCTCGATAACGTTGCCCAGAGACTTGGACATCTTCTGTCCCTTGGGGTCCAGCACCCATCCGTGCATCATGACCTCGTCGTAGGGCGCACGGTCGAACGAGATGACCCCGGCCCCCAGCTGGGAGTAGAACCATCCCCTTGTCTGGTCGTGGGCCTCGACGATGAAGTCGCCGGGCCACCACTCCTCGAACTCCTCCTTGTGGTGGGGGTATCCGAGGGATGCCCATGCCGCTACTCCGGAGTCGAACCAAACGTCGAGGACGTCGGGGACCCTGTGCATGGTCTTGCCGCACTTGGGGCACTTGAACGTGACGCCGTCGATCCAGGGCCTGTGTGTGTCCATGCCGTCGGTGTATCCCTCGCCCTCCTTGAGCTCCTCGTACTGTCCGACGACCTTCTTCTCCCCGCACTCGCACTCCCAGACGGGCATGGGGATCCCCCAGTACCTCTGACGGGAGATGCACCATTCCCTGGCGCCCTCCACCCAGTTCTTCTCCCTGGTGCTTCCGGCCCAATCGGGGACCCATTTGGCGCGGTCGATCTCGGCCAGCATCTCGTCCTTGACCTTGGGGACGTCGACGAACCACTGGCGTGTGTTCCTGTAGATGATAGGGGACTTGCATCTCCAGCAGTGCCCGTACCTGTGCTTGATCTTGCTGGAGTTGAACAGCCTTCCGTTCTCGTCCAGGTACTTGATGACGTCGTCGTGGACGGTCTTGACCTTCTTGCCCACCATCAGGGGGAACTCGTCAGTGTACCTTCCGTTCTCGGCGACGGGGCAGAAGGGCGCGATGCCGTACCTCTTACCGGTGTCGTAATCGTCAGGACCGTGTCCGGGAGCGGTGTGCACCAGACCGGTGTTGTCCTGCTCGACGTAGGTGGCAGTGACGACCTTGTAGTTCCAATCGGACTTGGGGACGTCCAGCTCGAACACGGGCTGATACTCGATGCCTTCGAGCTGCTGGCCCTTCATCCTCTCGATGACCTCGAACTTCTCGTAGCCTCCCTTCTGCATGACATAGTCCGCCTGAGATTCGAGGATGATGACCTCCTCCGAGCCCTTGGGGCCAGACAGCCTCACCCTCGCGTAATCGAAGTCTGGATGGACGGCCACGGCCATGTTGGCCGCCAGTGTCCAGGGAGTGGTTGTCCAGATCAGCAGGGATGCGGTGTCGCCCTTGATGGGGAACCTGACCATGATCGAAGGGTCGGTCTCGTCCCAGTACTCGATCTCCGCCTCTGCGAGGGCAGTCTCACACCTGGGGCACCAGGTGACGACCCTGCTGGAGTCCCTGAGGAGCCCTTTCTCGTATGCCTTCTGGAGGGTCCACCATGCGGACTCGATGTAGTCCAGCTTGATTGTCTGATAGGGGTTGTCCCAATCCATCCAGACCCCCAGCTGCTTGAACTGCTCAGTCATGTCGGCGCGGAGGCCCTGTGCGAACTCTTTGCATGTATTCACGAAATTGTCGATCCCGAGCTCCTCGATGTCCTTCTTGGAGTGGACGCCTATCTGCTTCTCGACCTTTACCTCGATGGGTAGACCGTGCATGTCGAAACCAGGCTGATCGCGGATGTTGTATCCGTTCATGCTCCAGTACCTGATCAGGATGTCCTTGACGGTCTTGTTCATGGCGGTACCGAGGTGGATGGAGCCGGTGGTGTACGGCGGTCCGTCGACGAAGTAGAATTTCTTGCCGCCCTTCCTGGCTTCCCTGGTCTTCTCGTATGCGTACTCGGACCTCCAGTACTCCTGGATGTCCTTCTCGATGCCCTTGGCATCATAATTGGCGCGGATCGGCGTTATCATTGCTAGTCCTCATATCCGGGTCTATCTTGCCCGTAATATCCACGCGTATGCGGGTCCTATTAATATAGGTAGGGGAGGGTTGGCATCGTCCGATGGCCGATCGACAATGATTGGCGGTCATCTCTCCAGGATGTACCTGATGGCCTCGTTGGCGAGGGTCATGCCGAAGATCGCAGGTACGGTCGGCAGGGAGCCGAGGACGCTTTTGCCATTGTCGTCCCTCTCCTGAGGCTTCACCAGGGGAGACTCCACAGAGTATACCGCAGTTATCATCGATGTGTCGCATCCCCTCAGGGACTTCCTCAGCGATGCCGCCAGCGGACAAGTGCTGGTCTTCATCAGCGGCGCTATCCTCACGGCTTGCGTGTCCATGTGGAGGGCGGCACCCATGGAGGAGAACGTCCTTATTCCGTGCTCGGAGACGTACCTCAATAGTGCGGCCTTGTTGCGGAGGGTGTCAATGGCATCGACGACCAGATCGTAATCCCCTGATAGGATCTCAGGGACGGTCTCCTCTGTGACAAGGGTATCCATGCCCTTGATGTCTATCTCCGGATTTATGGACCTGGCCCTCTCGCAGGCGACCTCCACCTTGGGCCTCCCCAGGGTATCGGTCGTGGCCAGTATCTGGCGGTTGAGGTTGCTCTCCGAGAAAACGTCGTGGTCCACGACCCTGATCTTCCCCACGCCGGCGCGAACCAGCCCTTCCAATGCGTAGCCTCCAACGGCGCCGGAACCGACCTGTATGACCTTCGCTCCGCGGAGCCTCTCAAGCCCTTCCTCTCCGACGAGCAGGGAGGTCCTCTCCTCCATGCCCCTCATGGGAACAGCCTCCTGAGGTTCTCCTCCGCTTTGGTTAGGAGGTCGTCGGCGCTCCTGCCGATGACCGTTCCGAGCCTTTCTGCGAAATCCCTCATGCCTGTGAAATCCTTCCCGATGTTCGGAGAATCCGTCTCCAGCAGGAGCAGGTCCTCCGGGATCGCATCCAGCAGCCTCTTCACCCTGATGTCCGACCTTGACAGGATCCTGGGCGATATCGAGAAATAGCAACCGATCTCGGAATACGGCTTGATATAGCTGTCGGACCCGTATGAATGGAGTATGACGCCTCCGAGCCTGCGGCCCTTCAGCGCATCCAGCACCATCTTCTCGCATCCGACGTCGTGGATGGATACGACCCTGCCGTAATGCTCCGCGATGTCGAGCTGCTGTATCATCACCATGGTCTGGCCGAGGATCTTGCCCCTTTTGGAATCCAGTCCGATCTCCCCGACGTGGGCCCCGGGATCGCTCCCCAGGAGGTCGAAGAGCTTCTTCCTGTTCTCGAACGTCCAGTCCTCCGCGTACCACGGGTGGACCCCGTAGCACTTGATGACACGGGGGTCGTCGATAGCAGCCTGTTCATCCCACTCATCGGCCTTCGCGACGCATGAGACCATGCGGGACAGCTGAGGGAAATCCGAATATCCCTCCGGGACCTGCTCCGCAAGGTGCATGTGGGAATCTATCATGATATCAGAACCATGCGTCCAGGGACCTCTGCTTCCTTCTGTTGGACTCGGCCTTCCTGGCCGCCTCGATCTTGTTCAGGACCGTGCCGACCCTGTCCTCCGAGAAGCCGTACTCGGTCATCAGGGACAGTACACCGTCCCTGTCCATCTCGCCGGCCTTGACGGCGTAGTCGTCCGACCTGGGGCCGTTGAGGAATATCTCCCTTACATCTTCGTATCCGGGGATGTCGATGTCAGTCTCCTCCATGACCTTCTCCAGCGTGCCGTGCTTCTGGATGAGCTTGAGACCCTTCTTGGGTCCGATGCCGTTGATGCCGGTGTTGAAATCCGTGCCGATCATCATGCAGACGTCCACCAGCTGCTCCCTTGTTATGCCCAGGGAATCCAACATCTCCTTGGAATCTATGATCTCTGTCTTCACATCTCTGTAGAGCTGCTTTCCGGGCACCTTCCTCCTGCCAGAGATCGTCAGGTTCCTGACCAGCAGAGGGGCTCCGAAAAGAATCGAATCGAAATCCTGGGATGCGGCCGCATAGACATCACCCTTGCCGCACATGTACGCGGCCTGGGCCTCTCCGTCGCTGGGCGCCTGGACCACAGGTATGCCCATCAGCCTCAGGAGCTGCTTGGAGGTGTCTAGGATCTCCGGGGTCATCCTAGCGGTCTGCTGGGCCTTGGAGAACGCCTTCTTCAGGTCGCCTTCGGCAAGGGCCTGCTCGTACTCCTGCTTGGCCTTCTCCCTCCTGGCGATCCTCTCCTCGATGGTGCCTGCCTTGAGCTCGTTGGGCTTACCGTCGAAAACGAATGAGGGTTCGATCCCCGCCTCGATGAGGTTCGCCGTACGATACAACAGTCCGGACAGGTGGGATGTCACCCTTCCTTCCTCGTCCATGAGGGGCTTCCCGTCGGGCTGCCTGATGATCGATAGGAACTGGAAGATCGTGTTGTACGCGTCGATGGCGATGGTCCTCCCCCTGAGATCCTCCAGCTCGATCTCCCTTGCAGTCACGATCGGCGATAGGTTTACTCCCATGATCGCACCTCAGAGACCGTGCCATTCCTCGATGGCTGCGGACATGTCGTCCATCTTGAACAGATACGATCCGGCCACGAGCACATCCACGCCGGCATCGACGCAGACCTTCGAGGTATCCTTGTTGATCCCTCCGTCCACGGACACCAGCAGCTCCTTCCCGTTCTTCTTCGCCCATTCCTTGGTCCATGAGATCTTGGGGACGCAGTCGGCTATGAACGACTGCCCTCCGAATCCGGGATGCACCGTCATCACCAGAACGAGGTCCACCTCGGGGAGGTACTCCTCCATGGCGCTGACGTCCGTCTCCGGGTTGATCGATAATCCTGCTTTCAAGCCCTTGGCCTTGATCTTGGCGATGGCCCCGTGTATGTCCCCCTCGGCCTCGCAGTGAACTGTTATCATGTCGCATCCCGCGTCCGCGAACGCATCGATGTAGCGGATGGGGTCCTGAATCATCAGGTGCGCGTCGAAGGTGATATCGGAATGCTTCCTGATGGCCTTGATGACCGGAGGTCCGAAGGTTATGTTCGGTACGAAGTCGCCGTCCATCACATCGAGATGGGCCCAGTCCGCTCCTGCTCTTTCGACGCGGACGAGCTCCTCTCCGAGCTTCGAGAAATCCGCCGATAGCATCGAGGGGGATACGATAGTCATGCTATCCGCATGGGATGGTCCATATAAGGAAAATGGGTCTCGTGAGGGTCTAACCTCCTTAGGGCACATTGATTTTATTACCATGTTGATATGGACGGTTCCGTGTGGACCGGCATCGAGCTCCTATTCGTCCTACAGGACATCCGCCACCAGTTCCCGATACTGGAGGACATATTCCTGGCATTCTCGGGGAGATTCTTCTTCCAGATACTGCCGGTCATCGTTATGGCCTGGTTCCTCTGGTACGTCGACAAGAGGAAGGGGGAGATCATAGGCATAGGATTCACTGCGGCCACCACCGTGTCCACGGTAGTGAAAGCGCTGTTCTTCCAGCCGAGGCCATGGGTGCTGGATCCGGGGATCGAGAGGGTCGACGGGGCGCATGCGTCCGGACCATCCTTCCCAAGCTCCCACACGATCATGGCCGCGTCGTCGCTCATACCGGCCGCGTTCATGAGCAGATATAGAATTGCAGCGATCGTGCTGTTCGCCTTGGCGGTGATCGTGATCGCGGGAAGGCTCTTCCTCTGCGTGCATACGCCCCTGGACATCATCGCGGGCCTGGTCGTCGCCGGGGTATCGGTCTATGCGGCGAAGGTCGCCGTGGACTACGGTTCCAGAGGAGTGCGCGAGTTCTACATCTCCTGGACGGTCCATCTTCTGATCATGTCTATACTGGTGGCTGCATCGCTCATAGCCAGCTGGCAGAACGCGGTCATCATCCTGGAGTACTGCGTGATGTACTATGGCATGATGATCGGGATACTGCTGGACCACAGGTACATCAATTATGACATGCGCATGAGGGATTCCAAGTACGGATTGCTGATCTTCGTGGGAGGCATCCTGATGGCAGGGATCCTGTTCATGGTGCCGTATCTCCTATCCTCGTCCATAGGTTCCCTAGTGGGCGGATTCCTTGTCGCACTGTGGATATCATGCCTGTTCCCGGCCCTGATGATGAGGTATCTGGGAACGGAGAGTCAGTGACGGATTTCCCGACCTAACCGACGTTGGTTATTTAGCCGAGTCCGTCGATTAACTATGCATGTCATTGGCTAAGCATAACACCGCAGCGGCGAAGTGCGACGTTGCGGGATGTGACAACGATGCAGAGAGGTCGTTCAACATCAAACAGGTGGAGAAGACCGATCTCAGTCTGAAGAGCGGCGACCTCCGTAACGTCCACCTCTGCAAAGAGCACTACAAGGAGTTCAAGAAGCAGACGAAGACCGACAGGGAACTCGACGCGATCTACGACTGAGCCCTGCAGATATCATGTTGGAGCTGCTCTTTCTGGGGACCGGGGCCAGCGTCCCTTCCAGGGACAGGGCCACGTCCTGCATAGCCGTGAGGGGCGGCTCCGACATCATCCTCATGGACTGCGGCGAGGGATCCCAGAGACAGATCATGATCTCGCCGTTCTCGTTCATGAAGATCAGGGCGATCCTTATAACCCATCTTCACGGCGACCACGTATTCGGGCTTCCGGGACTTCTCCAGACGATGAGCCTGTCCGGACGTACGGAAGGGCTCACGGTGTACGGTCCGGAAGGGATCCGGAAATGCATCGATGCGTTCATGAGCGTTACCGAAGGGACCACTGTCTATCCGCTGGACATCGTCGAGGTGGAGGGAGGAGAGTCCTTCCAGGTGAAGGATATGACCGTCTCGGTCTACAGGACGGAACATAACATACCGTCCGTCGGATACATGATCCGGGAGAGGGAGCGCCCCGGGAAACTGGACCGCGAGAAGGCGCTGTCCCTGGGCATTAAGGACGGACCGGACATGTCACGCCTGAAGAACGGGGTGACCGTCGGAGATGTTACGCCCGACATGGTCGTCGGCCCGCCCGTGAAAGGTATGTCTGTTTCGTACACCGGGGACACCAGGCCTTGCGATTCTGTTGTGAAAGGGTCGAAGGGTGCCACTGTGATCATCCATGAGAGCACCTACATGTCTGGACAGGCCCAGCTGTCCAAGGAGTTCTTCCATTCCACGGCGGCGGAGGCCGCCCAGGACGCGTTGTCCGCAGGCGCATCGCACCTGATCCTCACACACATCAGCAACCGTTACGACGACCATCAGGAGGTCGTTGACGAGGCCCGCACCATATTCGAGAACACCTGTGCGGCCTCGGACATGGACCTCTACGAGGTCAGACCTGACGGCCTCTTTCTGAAAAGCAGATGAACCGCTCACAGCAGCTTGAGGATATCCGCCTTGGTCAGCACGCCGACGATTACCCCCTTGGAAGATACCAGGACGGCGTTGCTGTTGCTCATTATCCCCGCGACCGACGTTATCGGAGTGTTGTCCGGGACTACGGGGAACGACTCGCCCATGACCATGGATATGGTCATTCCGTACACATCGTCGATGGACTTCTCGCTGCTTATCAGGTCGAATATGTCCCTTTCGGATATGCTGCCGACGGGCATGTTCCCTTTGAACACGGGGAACTGCGAGTAGCCGGTCTCGCCCATCATGTCCGCCGCGTACTTGATGGTCTGATCGCTCTGCAGCGAGACCACCTCCTTGGAACAGACGTCGATGGCGGTCTTCCCCTTGCCTATGGCTTTGGTCATACCCTCCAGCGCCTCGAAGAGGGCCACCACCGTCTCATAGCTCGCCGATACCTTGCCGCGCTCGATCTTCGCTATGGTGCCCTGGCTGACGCCCGACCTTGCGGCCAGCTCGGACTGAGTGACTCCCATCTCCACTCTAATCCTACGTATGTCGGTCACCGGGGGGAAATTCATACGGCTCCGATAATGATATTCCTATAAGAATATTATTCTAGATAACATATATAAACAAGGAATTATTGCGATATTACATGCCTAAGAAGTCCAAGAACATCTACGTAGAGGGACTCAACGAGATCCCCACACCCATGAAGAAAGTCGAGATCGTCGAGAGGAAGGGAATCGGACACCCTGACTCCGTCGCGGACGCACTCGGTGAGGAAGTCTCCAAGGCCCTCTGTAAGATGTACATCAAAGAGGTCGGACACGTGCTGCACCACAACACTGACGAGACTCAGCTGGCAGCAGGAACCGCCAAGCCCGCATTCGGCGGCGGACACATCATCGACCCCGTCTACATGCTCCTTGTGGGACGCGCCACCACATACATCGACGGAAAGGACGCCAGGGACCTCCCCTGCAAGCCTGTCGCCCTCGCCGCCGCACGCAAGTACCTCAAGAAGACATTCCCCAACCTCGATGTCGACTCCGAGGTCATCCTCGATGCGAAGATCGGAATGGGATCCGACGACCTGACCGGAGTCTACAAGACATCCGGAGTCCTGGCCAACGACACCTCCTTCGGAGTCGGATACGCACCCTACTCCGTCACGGACAGGCTCACACTCGAGACCGAGCAGTACATCAACGGGGCCATGAAGAAGAAGCTCCCCGAGACCGGACAGGACGTCAAGGTCATGTGCTCCAGGATCGACAACACCGTCACCATGACCATCGCATGCGCAATGGTCGACAAGTACCTCCCCGACGCGAACAGCTACCAGTCCGCCATCGAGCAGATGTACGACCTCGTCACCGACAACGCCATGAAGATCATCGGCGACGACGACGTCAAGTTCAAGCTCGACATCAACACCGGTGACAACTACAAGAAGGGCATCTACTACCTGACCTGTACCGGACTCTCCCAGGAGATGGGAGACGATGGATCCGTCGGAAGGGGTAACAGGTGCAACGGACTCATCACCCCCTACAGGCCCATGTCCATGGAGGCGACCTCCGGTAAGAACCCCATCACCCACATCGGAAAGATCTACAACGTCATGTCCAAGCTGATCGCTGAGGACGTCGCAAAGAAGGTCACCGACGAGGCGGAGATCAGGGTCAGGATCCTCTCGCAGATCGGAAAGCCTGTCTCCCAGCCCCTGAACTGCTCCGTGCAGATCGTGCTCCCCGAGCCCGACAAGAACCCCAACCTCAAGAAGTGGTCCACGGAGGCGGAGTCCATCGCATACGAGTGGCTCGACAACGTCGACAAGGTCTCCAACCTCATCATCAACGGAAAGGTCAGGACTTTCTGAGCAGATACATCCAACCTATTTATTGAAACAGGGCCAATGGCCCTTTTTTCCCATTTTATTTATATATCCACAGACCCATCCAACTAACTGGTGGTAGTTTGAAGATTATCGATGCTCCTCAATTTGGTCCTATGTTCAGATTCAACGATGCCAACGTCTATTGGACCATGCACCTGCTCTCCAACGGAAAGCGTATCGGACGCAAGAGACTCGCCGACGAGGTGGGGATCGGAGAGGGGAGCATGCGCAGGATACTGGACACCCTCCAGGAGTGGGAGTACATATCCATCAAGCAGACGGGCATCATGATCACCAAGAACGGCCAGACATTCCTGGAGCAGATCCCCATCCAACCCGTGGACATCTACCTCGAAGGCTCCGTCATCGGAACCGAGCAACAGGGCGTGATAGTCAAGGGAGTCGCCAACAAGGTGAACAACGGTATGGAGCAGAGGGACGCCGGGATAAAGGTCGGAGCCGAAGGATGCACCACCATTGTGTTCAGGGACGGCAACCTCTGCATCCCTCCGGGATGGAACCTGGATGTGGAAAGGCCGGAGATCGCCAAGAAGATCCGCGACGAATACGGCATGAAGCCGGAGGATGCGCTGATCATCGGCGGTGGCACCACCAAGCAGTCCGCCATCATCGCCGCAGTTTCCGCTGCCCTTGAACTGTTCTGATGAAGCATCTTTTCAGCTACTCGGTCTATCAGGATCTGAATGACATAGGCAAGGACCTCCAGGCGACGTTCTCCAGGATAGGGTGCAACGGTCTGGAGACCCTCACCTCACATGAGGCGATGGATCCCGTATACCACAGGTACACGGTATCCGTCCACCTCCCTTTCGCCACGGACTGGCTCGCTGCCTGGGAGGGCAGGGCGTACGAGATGTCCGAATACTATTCCAAATACTACATGTACGGCAGAGACAGGGACGAGGTCATAGCCACCATCAGGAACATGATCGAGATGGCCGCGCCCGCACATCCGGAGCACGGGGTGATCCATGCCAGCAACGTGGACCTCACCGAGCTGAGGAAGAGGAGATACTCGCTGGATTCCAACAGGGTCCTGCGCACGTTCTGCGAAATGATGAATGCATCCGTAGCGGACTTCCCTGGCGGGGAGCCGCCGTTCAAGCTGGCATTCGAGAACCTCTGGTGGCCGGGACTAAGGCTGCAAAGCGATTCTGACTACAGGCTCCTGGAGAAGCATCTGGAGTTCGAGAACTGGGGCATATGCTTGGACACGGGGCATCTGATGAACACCCTGCCCGTGTACACAGAGCAAGACGGCATCGAAACCCTCCTTAAGATATTCGACGGCTATAGCCAGGACCTCATAGACGCCATAGGCGGAGTGCACTTCCACTACAGCGCCTCGGGACGCTACAGGGAGACGTTCGAGGAGGTCGTGCACACCGACGGACCGATAAACGAGTACATCGCCGGATCGTATCACCACATAAGCACGCTGGATCAGCATCTCCCGTTCAGCGACCCGCGCTGCAAGGAGCTGATCGACATCCTCCGGCCGGACCTGGTGATACACGAACTGCCCGGCCATGGCCACGATCCCCTTCTGGACTACGTCCAGCAGAGAAGCCTGCTGGACCGAGCCAGATACCGTCCGCTCAATCGAACCGATTCTAAACAACCCAGCATCCTCCCAATAAAGGTTTTATATATCATGCTTAATCGGGAATCCAGAGGAATTTCGAATGGCACGTTTCAAAGAGGCTGAGCACAGGCTCCTTGACAAGACTGTATGCATGAACTGCTACGCCACCAACCCTGTTAAGGCGTCCAAGTGCAGGAAGTGCGGATACAGCAACCTCAGGCCCAAAGCCAAAGAGAGCAGGAAACAGTGAATACTGTTCCATATTGATTTTTACGGCCTTATGGCCGGATCTTATCTCCATCAGCGAGAGCTATAGAGGAATCCGTCCGGCCAGGCCATCGTGAACGTCAAATACCTTTTACCGCGTACGTGGGACGGAGTTACGGACGATGAAAGTAGCTATCGTGGACGACAATATCGCCATCCAAGAGATCCTGAAGGACATCCTCATGGACAACGGCCACATCGTCAACATATCCGGTACGATCGAGGAGGCCGTTCAGAACATCCCGCAGTTCAGGCCGGACGTCATCCTTCTGGACTCGGTCGTCAACGAGGAGGACGGTCTGCAGGTCCTGACCCGCATCCACGAGGATGATCCCACAGTATGCCTCGACACCGTTCTGGTCAAAGGTCTCAACGAGGAGGCCCCTAAGGACAATATCCACATTCTCACGGTCGTCAACAAGCCGTTCAAGACCGCCGACATCCCCAACGCATTGGGGATAGTTAGCGCCAGGAAGGAGAGCCTCAAGGCAGATGCGGAGAGGAAGACTTCACGCAACACCGGATTCCTCGCCAAACTCAAGAGGAGCACCAAGGTCGAGAAGGAGCCTGAACCGCAGCACCTCACCGTGGACGACACGAGCATCGTGGCGCAGTACATCGCATCCGATGCCCCGCTATACGGCAGATCGTACGTCTTCTTCGAGGACGAGCCGAACAAGATTTACGAGTTCGCCCGCATCTTCAATCCCGACGACTACTCCATACTGATCATATCATCATACAACCCCAAGGTGGTGAAGCAGAGGTTCGGCAGCGACCTGGTGGACGTCACCACCCTGTCCTCCACAGGCAGGTCCAGATCCATGGACATCAACGCCCTGGGGACGCTCACGGTGTTCATTAACGACTACATCAGCGAGAACGACAAGCCCATCGTGCTGATCGATGACTGCAATGATATAGTCGATAGCAATGACCTCAACCAGGCACTGGTCTTCCTCCACCAGCTGGTCGACAGGAAACCAGGGGAGAAACTGGTCACATTCGCGGTGTCGATATCCAAGGACGGTAAGAACACCAAGGACATCAATATCCTGCTCGGGGATTTTTCCGAGTACAACTGAAGGAGATAAAATGCAGATCGAGAAGGTTTGGGCAAGGGAGGTCCTGGATTCCAGAGGCAACCCCACCGTAGAGGCAGAGATCACCGTCGGCGGACACAGGATTACCGCCATCGCGCCGTCCGGCGCATCCACGGGTTCATGGGAGGCCCACGAGCTCCGCGACGGAGGCGACAGATACGGCGGGAAGGGCGTACTGAAGGCCGTCGAGAACGTCCGCGGCCCCATCGCCAAGAGGATCACGGGCATGGATCCCACCGACCAGGCCGGCATCGACAGGGCCATGATCGAGCTGGACGGGACGGAGAACAAGACCTCTCTCGGAGGCAATGCCACCGTGGCCGTGTCCCTTGCAGTCGCCAGGGCCGGGGCCATGTGCAACAACGTCCCCGTCTACCAGCACATCGGCGGAGACCACGTCACCCTGCCCGTTCCCATGCTGAACATCATCAACGGCGGAAAGCACGCCGGAGGCAACCTGAAGATCCAGGAATGCATGATCATCCCGGCTGGCGCGAAGACCTTCTCCGACTGCCTCAGGATGTCCACAGAGGTCTACATGCACCTCAAATCCATCCTCAAGTCCAAGTACGGCGTAGGGGCCATCAACATCGGCGACGAGGGAGGATTCGCTCCCCCGCTCGACACCGTTGATGAGGCGCTCTCCACTATAGTCGCAGCCATCTCCGATGCGGGATATGCGCCCGGCAAGGACGTGTTCCTCGCCATCGACGCCGCATCCTCGGAGTTCTTCTCCAACGGAGTATACGAGGTCGACGGCATGAAGCTCAGCGCAGGCGAGCTCGCGGACCACTACGTCCAGCTCACCAAGGACCACCCCCTCATCAGCATCGAGGACCCCTTCTTCGAGGACGACTTCGAGACCACCGCCGAGCTCACCAAGAAGATCGGCAGCCATGTGCAGATCGTCGGGGACGACCTGTTCGTCACCAACTCCAAGCGTCTCGCTAGGGGGATCGACGCGGGTGCCGCAAACGCCCTCCTGCTCAAGGTCAACCAGATCGGTACAGTCACTGAATCCGGCGAGGCCGCACAGATGAGCTTCGACCACGGATACAACGTCGTGGTCTCCCACAGGTCCGGAGAGTCCGAGGACACCACGATCGCGGACCTCTCCGTCGGATGGGGATCCGGCGAGATCAAGACCGGTGCGCCTGCCAGGGGAGAGAGGACTGCCAAGTACAACCGCCTCCTCAGAATCGAGGAGGAGCTGGGATCCAAGGCCGTGTTCCCCGGCATCAAGAAATTCCACATCTGAGGCATGATGATGGAATACGACAGGAACATCCCCCTGCTGTGCGATTACTACGAGTACACGATGGCCAACGGCTACGTGGAGAACGGTCTGCAGGACCGCATGGTGTACTTCGACATCTACTTCAGGAACGTGCCCGACCGCGGGGGATTCGTCATATTCGCAGGATTGGAGCAGCTGGTGGACTACATCACCAACCTCCGCTTCAGCGACAGCGACATAGAGTTCCTTCGTTCCAAGAACACATTCAGCGAGGGGTTCCTCGAGTATCTGAGGGACTTCCGTTTCACCGGGGATGTCTGGGCGATTCCAGAAGGCACCCCTGCATTCCCCGGAGAACCCCTCGTCACGATCAGGGCGCCCATAGCGCAGGCGCAGATCCTGGAGACCTTCGCTCTCCTGACTGTGAACCACCAGACGCTCATCGCAACCAAGGCCAACCGTATCGTGCGGGCCGCCCGCGGAAGGACCGTTCTGGAGTTCGGCTCCAGGAGAGCCCAGGGAACGGATGCAGCCATATTGGGTGCGAGAGCAGCGTACATCGCCGGATGCGGCGGTACCGCATGCACGGTCAGCGACAAGTGGTACGGCGTACCCGCTAGCGGCACCATGGCCCACTCGTGGGTGATGATGTTCGATTCGGAGCTCGAGGCCTTCAAAGCGTTCTGCGGGCTCTACCCGGACAATGCTACGCTCCTTGTGGATACATATGATACCCTCAACAGCGGCATCCCCAACGCCATCCGCGCATTCAAGGAGGTCCTGGTCCCTAAAGGGATTAACAAGTTCGCCATCCGCCTGGATTCAGGCGACTTCGCCTTCCTGACCAAGCAGGCCAGGAAAATGCTCGATGAAGCAGGACTCACGGATTGCAAGATCGTCGTCTCCAACGCGTTGGACGAGCTGCTCATCAAGGATCTTCTCGACCAAGGCGCGATCATCGATGCTTTCGGCGTGGGGGACAATCTCATCACATCCCACAGCGACCCCGTGCTCAACGGAGTGTTCAAGCTGGTGGCGATGGAGGTGGACGGCAAGATCGTCCCAAAGATCAAGATCTCCGAGAACGTCGAAAAGATCACCACTCCGCACTTCAAGAAGATCTACAGAGTCTACGACAGCTCCGGAATGGCCATAGCGGACCAGATATGCCTGCACGACGAAACGATAGACACATCGGCCCCTCTCGAACTGTTCGATCCCAAGGCCACATGGAAGAGGAAGACCCTTACGGAATACTCCGTCAAGGAGCTCATGGTCAAGGTCATCGAGAACGGAGAATTGGTGTACGACCTTCCTTCGCTCGAGGACATCAGGGAGCACTGCAGGGAGGAGCTCGATACCCTGTGGGAAGAGGTGAAGCGTTTCGCCAATCCCCACCAGTACTATGTCGATCTATCGCAGCAGCTGTGGGATTGCAAGGCGAAGATGATTCACAATCCTAGACCTTGACGGGATTCGTGGCGACACTTAGAAAATCGTACTAACACAATGGTTTTATACACTGTTCATTGTTAATTTTTCTAAATTTTATGTATATAAACCTACCTGTTATGAATGAATGAAAATCGACCGGAAAAATAGACCGGAAAAAGTCACTCTAAGATTGTTAGCCTAAGGGTTTATATCAGGAATTTACTTAGTCCCCCTTGCGAGGATTTGCGTATCGGTCGGCATCGTTTGACCATGAATCTTCGCAGGTCGGGGGACTGCAATAGTGATTGAAAAAGAACCGTCATATAGCGGTAGCTATGTGACACACACAGCATCCAGCAGATGTCTGGACATGTTCACGGAGGAAAACGGGATGAACGTGTACTGCACCTGCGGACGTATCGTCAATTTGGACAGATACGAGATGCAGCTCAAGATCTCTCTTGGGAAAGAACTTCAATGCACCGTCTGCAGGAACAAGAGGATCTCCCAGGAGATCGACTTTATGAACGATCTTTATAACGGCCTCATCGATGAGGAATCGTACTGATTTTAAGAAAGTTAGATAGTAACACATTCTTAATTATTAGTGTTACTTTATAAACGCGGGATGAATCGTATTTATTTGGGTCGGAACCATTAAAAATGGGAACCGCCCCGACCGGAATCATTCGGTCGGAGCTGCCTTTTTCTTGGCGGCTGTCTTCGGAGCGTGGGATGCCTTCTTCTTTCCGGGACAGTCCGGGTTGATGCACTCCTCCAACGTTCCGAGGTTCACCATCGGTGCACCGCACATCGCACAGGCCTTCCCTGCGGGCGTTATAAGACCCCTAGGCCTGAGAGGATAGGTCTGGGTGCAGTTGGGCCATGAGGAGCATCCTGCGAACCTCCTGCCGGCCTTGGAATACATGATCCTGATGTGCCCGTTCTTGCATGTGGGGCAGAGGCCGAGATCGGTCTTGGATACATTGCTGGTGCACTTGGGATCGATGCACTGTATGGAGGGCGGGTTGCCCTTCCTGATGATCTTGAGCTGAGGGAGACCGCACACCTCGCATTTGGTGTCGGTCGTCTGTATTAGGGCCCCTCTGGGCAGCGGATAGGCACGCTTGCAGTCCGGGTATCCGTCGCATCCGATGAAGTTGCCGTTCTTGGACCTCTTGACCGACATGTTGTTGCCGCATGACGGGCAGATACCTATATGCTGCTGAGAGTGCAGCGCATCCTTGATCTCCTTGCCTATGGCCTCCGATGCCTCGGTGATCTTCACCGCGACGTCGTGGAGCATGTCCTGAGATTCCTTCACGACGGAATCCAGCGTGCGCTCGCCCTCGGATATGCTGAGCATGTCCGACTCCAGCTTAGCTGTCATGTTGGGCTCCGTGATGCCTCCCCCGTGCTTCTCCAGGGACCTCGTGAGAGCGATACCGCTGGGCGTAGGGATCATGTAGTTGCCCTGGACGTAGTTCCTGGAGAACAGCTTGCCTATGATGTCGTGCCTCGTACTCTTGGTACCGAGCTGCAGACGGTCCATCTCCTGGATCAGGGATCCCTGGTTGTACCTGTAGGGCGGCTTGGTCTCCGATTCCACCAAGCTCAGCGACCTGATGTCGACCTCCTCCCCCACTTTGAGGAGAGGGAGCTTGTTGTCGTTGCTGGGGAGGTACTTCTTGTAGTACTTCTTCCAGCCCGGCTCCTTGAGCACGTAGCCGTCGGAGAGGAACTTCTCTCCCGACACCTCGATGACGCATTTGGTGACCTCGGCCTTGGCGTTGGTCGCGACGGTGGCGAGGAACCTCCTGACGATGAGCTCGTACAGCTTCCACTTGTCGCCCTTCATCTTGTCGGATGTGGCGCCTGCTGTGGGGTATATGGGAGGATGGTCCGTTGTGCTCCTCTTTCCCTTGGAAGGATAGATCTTCTCCTGGGCGAGGACCTCGGAAGCCTCGTTCTTGAAATCTGAATCCTTGAGCTTCTCAAGAACCGACCTGAGGTTTAGGCTCTTGGGATACTCGGTGTTCTCCGTACGGGGATACGATATGTATCCCCCGGTGTAGAGATCCTCGGCAAGCTTCATGGCCGTTGTCGGAGGTATGCCTATCTTGTTGGCCTCGACCTGCATCATCGTCGTGTCGAAAGGTGCGGGCCTGTACTCCTCCTTGATCTCCGAATCATAGCTGACGACCGTTCCCGAGGTCTGCCCGCTGATGGTCTGGAGGATGGCCTCCGCCTCCTCCTTCTTCCAGAACGGGTTGTTCTCGTGGTCGCCCTTGAATGCCAATATGCCGAACTTCCCCACGATGTTCCAATAAGGGACAGGGACGAAGTTCTCGATCTCCTCATGCCTGTCCACGAGGAGCTTCAGCGTAGGGCTCTGGACCCTTCCGACGGACATGAAGTTGTTGCCTACCTGTCCGGATGAGAGCGATATCAATCTGGTGAGGACGGCCCCCCATGACAGATCGACGATCTGCCTGGCCTCTGCGGCATCGGCGAGCCTCTCGTCGGGTTCGGTGAGGTTCCTGAACGCGTTCTCGACCTCCCCTTTGGTCAGGGCGCTGAACTTGGCCCTCTTGACCTTGCTCATGTCCACATCGATGGACTTCACGGTCTCCATACCGATGAGCTCTCCTTCCCTGTCGTAGTCGGTCGCGATTATGATCTCGTCGGATTCCGCCGCGATGCTCTTGATGGAGTTCAGGATGGACTTGACGCGGACCGTCTTGACCTGAGGCGCATAGACGAGGTCCTCAGGCGCGATGGCGCTCCAATCGTTGTACTCCTTGGGATAATCGAGCTCGATGATGTGTCCCCTGAGGCTGACAACACTGTAATCGTCCCCGCCCGAACTGAAGGAGATGACGGTCACACCGCCCGTGGTGGTTGACTGCGATTTCCCGTCCGATAGAATGGTGGAGATCCTTCTGGCCGCGTTTGCCTTCTCAGTGATTATCAGTTTCCTCATTGCCTGACAGAAACTGGCCCGAGGATATTTATGATTTATTGCAACCCGCAACTGCGGTCCCGCGCTGGACCTTGGCGGGGCTAGAAAGCGTAGGATCAGTGCCTGTGGCCTATGTGATGGAGGTTCCCCGAAGAGGGCGCGACCATCGTCAGACGTCCTCTGAGGACCCCTTTGATGCTCGTTATCTCCGATGCGAAGGACTTGAGCTTTGCCAGAGTCTCCTCGCAGATCAGGATCTCCATGCACTTGGAATCATCCAGATGCACATGGACCGACGTCTTCACGAGACCGTGATGGTGGTGCTGCATGTCGGTGATCTTGTCCCCGACGGATGTGGCCGTGTGGTCGTAGACAAGGACGATGGTACCGACCATCCACTCGTCGTCGTTCTTCCACTCGTTCTCTGCGAGGGAATCGCGTACGAGATCGCGTAGCGCCTCCGAACGGCTGCCGTAACCCTTCTTGGCGATATCCACGTCGAAGGCTTCCAGAAGTTCCGGTTCCAAAGAAACACCGATACGTGTGACGCCTGTCATGCTGTTCGGATTAACATTATAGAATAAATAAGTGTTACCAAGATACATCTTTGGGACCTTATAGTAACACAAATATGGAATAAGTGATACCTAAGAATCCCGCCTGCCGGAATGAGGGTAAGGTGCCCGAAGGCACCTGTTTTTTCATCAATCCCTTATCACAATGGCGGCGACCAGCAGGAGCACACCTATTATCACGGCGCAGACCAGGACCATGCTGATGTCCATGTCCCCGGACATCGGAGCTGTGAGGCAGTACAAAGTCCCGTCGTCCTTTGCGAACAGGATCTCGCCGTTGGGCCCGATCTTGACCGGATTGGTCATATCGGTCACAGGTGTGCCTACGGGGAGGTCGAACGTCCTGATCTCCTTGGTCGACTTGTTGTACTCGAAGCAGATCAGACCGTCCACAGGGAGCAGCGGCAGCGGCATCCCTCCCGGTGAAACGTATCCGCGCACGAACCCGTCGTCACCGGCCGCGATGGCGATATTGCTGTACGTCTTCCCAAGACGCTCGTCCACAGGCGTGGTGGCGATTATCTCGTTGGTCCTCAGGTCGAAGACCTTGAAGCTTAGCCCGGTATGCGCGAATGCCAGGCCGTCGGTCATCACGAAGCATGAGCCGTAGGTGTCGTTGTAGCCGTTGGAGATGTACGTGGCCGTGCCGGTCCTGTACATCCCGTCCTTGCCCACATCGATCTTGAAGATCGTGTCATAATCGCCGAGCCTGGGTTTGCTGGCCAGCGTGTCCCAGTGTGTCGAGACAGCGACGGTGTCCCCCTCGCAGAAGATGAATCCGCTGTTCCAATACGTCCTGTTGATGCCGGTCATCTCGATCATGTCGGTCTGTTCCCCGGTGCCCTTGTCCAAGCAGTAGAGGATGCGTTTGTTGGCATCAGATTCGCCTATGCCGGGGTAGAACAGATATCCGTCGTTGATTGCCAGGGATACCGGCAAGGTGAAGCTGTCGATGTAGAAGTTCAGCTTCGACGTCCACTTCGCTGCAGTGCCGTCCACGGCGTAGCAGACGCAGGTCTTGTCCTTCTTGACGATATACCAGAATCCGTCGTCGAAGTATCCCTGCACGCTCTTGTCCGGGATGGAATGATGGAAGTTGAGGTCCAGGTCGTACACGTTGCCGGACACGGTATCGAGGACATAGCCTCCTCCCACGGTCGGGTAGTTGGTACCTTTGGCCCCGGTCTGGACGGTCTTGACAGTGACACCGTCCCTCAGGCCTATCTTCGACAGGTTCCCGGCCAGATCCGCCACGTAGGCGAAATCGCCTGCGATGGCATAGCCGGATACCGCATTCTTGGACCAAGCCACGCTGGCCCCCTCATCGGTGATGCCGTTGGCATCCACGAGGGAATCCATCAGCGCCCCGCTGTTGTAGTAGATATCTGAATCGGAATCGGCAGATGCCTCCTCCGCCGACATCGCGGCGAACGCCAGGACGGATGCCAACAGGATGCCCAGAACCAATGAGAATCTGAATTCGGTGCTGTTGATTGACATTGGATGATAAATCCGATACAGATTATTTAACAATCCATGTCGGGAAGAGACGAATGTATCCGACTGACGGCCAACAGTTCAGACCATCACTTTATTAGCCACATAGACGATTCCTCACCCATGTCAGTCGAATCTGATAATCTCGAGAACGCCTTGGTCTCCGCAATCAAGAGCCAAGTCGAAGACCAGGATATAGCCGTAGCCTTCTCCGGAGGGCTCGATTCCGGTCTCGTCGCCGGAATAGCGAAGGAGTACGCAAGATCTGTGACCCTGTACACATCCGGTAAGGACAAATCCTACGATGTCGTGATGGCTCAGGAGATGTCCGAAAATCTCGGATTGCCATGGCTGCACATCCCTATCACCGAGGAGAACATCGAGGCGAGGCTCAGGGAGATGATCTCCATCACCGGGACCTCCAGTCCGCTCACGCTCTCGTTCGAGCTCCCTCTGTTCTTCGTATGCAGGACTGTCCGCGAGAAGTATGTGCTCAGCGGACAGGGATCCGACGAGCTGTTCGCAGGATACTCCAAATACATCGGGCTCTCGAACGAGGAGCTCGACAGGATGAGGAAGGCCGACCTCGGGAAGCTCATCTCCTCGACCATCCCCCACGAGACGAAGGTCGCGGACCACTTCAACAGGAAGGTCCTGTACCCCTACCTGGACCCGCTCGTCACCATGCAGGTCAACGCAATGGACCTGAAGGAGCTCATGCCGGTCGACCAGGACCACAGGAAGATGCTGCTCAGGCAGGTCGCAAGGAACCTCGGATTCCCGTTCATCGCGGAAAAGAAGAAGAAGGCCGCCCAGTACGGATCCGGAACCATGGACCTCGTCCGCAAGGTCGCATCCGACAAGGGAATGACCTACGCCGAACTGGTGGACCAGATTTACAAGGACATCTTCGAGTGAGCGATGTACTCCATGTACATCCTCGCAGGATCGAGGTCCGTGAGCGAGTAGAGCATCCTGGTCCCGACCACATCCTCTATCTCGTTCAGATAAACATTCCCGTCCCCGAACACGAAATCGATGCCGATGAAATCCGGCATGAGTTCGGGGACTATCCTTCTCACTATATTGATGACTTCTGATGGAGGCTCCACCAGCTCCGCCCTGCCGCCGAGCTTGAAATTCGCACGGAAATCCGTCTCCGATGAGCGCAATACGGAAGCTATGATCCTCCCGCCCAGGACATACACCCTGAGGTCCTTCCCGGGATCGGACACCATCTCCTGGACGATCGGCTTCCTGCCAGACAGCTTATCGCATAACCGACGGGCCTCATCCTCGGAATCCGCCTTGAACACCTCCGTCCCCCCGTGCCCTACGCACGATTTGACCACCCATGGAGGCCCTCTCGGAAGAGGATTCCCCGGTATGGAGAACGGCAGGAACGGTATGCCGAGGCTTCTGGCCAGACCGTACGTCATGGCCTTGTCGTTGCAGATCCTGCAGACGGACGATCCGTTGAACACTGTGCTGCCGTTGTCCTCCAACGAGGACAGGAGATCGGGATCCCTGGCCCTAGAGACGACTATGTCCGGAGCATCGTACGGATCAGCCGCATCCACTGTGACGATCGAACAATCCATTCCGAACTCCACGCCGCAGCTCCTGAGCCTGTCGGCGAAGAAGCAGTTGGCCTCAAGATCGCCCCTCTCATACAGGATCCAGCAGTCCATGATATCAGCGGACCCTTCCGATTATATGTTCGAGGATGTCGTCGCTGACGTCCTTCCCCGTAGCGTTCCTGAGGTTCTTGATGTGCGCATTGGAATTCACCTCGCATACCACAGGGCCATCTTCAGTGCGGAGGATGTCCACTCCCGCGAAATCAGCCTCCACAGCGGTTGCTGCGGCTATCGCCAATTCGATCTCGGACTCTTCGGGCTCATAAGCGGTCATCACCCCTCCGTGGGTAGCGTTGGCCCTGAAATCCCCTGCAGGGGCCTTGCGCTTCACGGCCGCGACCGCCCTGTCCCCGACGACCTCGATGCGGATGTCCTCTCCGTTGCATTCGATGTACTCTTGGAAGATCTTCGGTGCGCCGTCCCTGCCCTCGTCCAGCAGCTGCTGCTCATTGGTAACGAGCCTCACCTGCTCCCCGAAGGATCCGAAGCAGTCCTTGGCCACGAAGGGATACGAAAGATGCTCCAGCACCTTAGGCATCCACTCGACGTAGGACTGCCCGAAGCTCATGGGACTGCATATTGTCCTCGGGAACGGCACCCCGCGGCTCCGTAGCCTGAGGTGCGTGAGGGCCTTGTCGTCGCACAGCCTGATGCACTCCGAGGTGTTGAACACAGGGTATCCGCAGTCCTCCAGATCTCTGGCCAGCTTCACGGCCTTATCCCAGAATATGAAAAAATCCGGATCCCCGGTGGCGTCGGCAATGGAATCCCTGTCCCCTATAGGGGAGACGATGTCCGTGCTGTGCATGATCCTGATATCGACATCATGCCTGCGCCCGGCCTCGACCACCATCTCCGCAGGTTCACGGAACTTGGGCCCGTTCAGGAAACCGTTAATGACGACCACACCTTGCATGCCCCTCCATCGTCTAACACATTTTAAAAAAGGAGCGTCATGGGGTTGGCATGGCAGGAGGTAACATCGCCTGGTTGGATGGGCTGTCGTCCCGCGGCATAGTGCCGGGGCTGGACAGCATCTCCGAGCTCACCCATGCGCTCGGCGACCCGCAGAACGGCCTCCGCCTGATCCACGTCGCCGGCAGCGACGGCAAAGGATCGACCTGCTGCATGCTGGAGGCCATTCTGAGGGCGGCAGGGTACAGGACAGGGCTGTTCACCAGCCCGTTCATCATGAAGGTCAACGAGAGCATCAGGGTCGATGGCCTGGACATCGACGACGATTCCCTGGACAGATGTCTGGGAACGGTCAGGGATGCGTGCGACTCGTCCGGATGCCAATGCACCAACTTCGAGGCGCTGGTGGCCTGCGCACTTTCATTCTTCAAGGAGCAGAAGGTGGACATCGCGATAATCGAGGTCGGAATGGGCGGCAGACTGGATGCCACCAACATCATCATGCCCGAAGTATCCGTCATCAGCAACATCAGCGTGGAGCACACGAAGTATCTGGGTTCTACCGTGCACGACATAGCTTCGGAGAAGGCCGGCATCATAAAGCCCGGCATCCCCTGCGTCACAACCAACTGCGGCGAGGCCCTTGAGGTCATCAGAGCACGCTGCTCGGATCTGGGGTGCCCGCTGACCGTCATCGATCCCAAGGAGGTTGTCCTCAAGGAGAACGCACAGGACCACGTCCGCTTCCGCCACCTGTGCAGGGACTACGAGACCGGCCTCACCGGCAGCTACCAACGCCTGAACGCGGCACTCGCCATCGAGGCGGTAAGATCCCTGAAGGACTCCGGACGCATACTCCCCTTCGCCCATGTCGGATTGCACGAGGCCAGATGGCCGGCGAGGATGCAGAAGCTCCCTGATCTGCCGATAGTCCTTGATGCCACCCACACCGAGAAGGGTTCCGAATATCTCAGAAGGGATGTATCGGAGATCTACGGGAAGGTGACCCTCGTGATAGGGATGCTCAGCGACAAGGACCTCGAAGGGGTCGCCGCCAATCTGTCGCCGATAGCGACTAGGGTGTTCGTGTCATCCCCGGATTCGCCGCGTGCGGCGGATAAGGAGGCGCTAGCCTCCGTCTATAGGAAATATCATGACGATGTCACGGTGAAGGACACCGTCGGAGAGGCCGTGGAGGCCGCCCTGGAGGAGGATGGCATCGTCCTCGTCACGGGATCATTCAGGACAGCGGAGGATTGTCTGAGATGGCTAAGAAGAACGTCATGACCGAGATTCTGGACATACTGTCCGCGGATTACAACAAAGGAGCGTACCCCGGAAGGAACTCCGAGGGCCTGAACCCGGAATGGCCCTGCGACCCCTTCCATGTGCTCATAGCCACCATACTGTCGCAGCGCACCAGGGACGACAACACCCGCAAGGCCTCCGACAACCTGTTCCACAAGTACGATTCCATCGAGGAGATAGCCGAAGCGGACGTCGACGAGGTGGCCGAGCTGGTCCGCCCGGCAGGGTTCCCCAAGCAGAAGGGGAAGGCCATAGTCGAATGCTGCAGGATGCTCAGGGACGAGTACGGCTGCGTCGTGCCGTCCGACACGGATGAGATGATGAAGCTCCCGATGGTGGGAAGGAAGACCGCCGCATGCGTCAGGTCGTATGCGATGGACATCCCCTCGGTGTGCGTGGACACCCATGTCCACAGGATCAGCAACCTCATGGGGCTCGTGGACACCAAGACACCCGAGGAGACCGAGTTCGGCCTCATGGCCATAACCCCGGAGGACAGATGGTCCGACATCAACAGGTACCTTGTCAGGCACGGGCAGGTCGTATGCCTCCCGAACCACCCCCATTGCGAGAGATGCAAGGTCGCCGGGTACTGCAGATACGCCGCCGAAAGGGAGAAGTCCCGACCAGTGCCACACCTGTGACGTGATGAAAACGGCCTGGGTGCTCCAAGCATTATTTTATGGGGTTTGCCCATCTATCCCCCGATGCACGAAGTATCAGTCGTATCCACACTGGTCGATGCGGTCATCAGGGAGCTCGGCAAATACAAGGTGAAGAAGGTCAACTCGGTCACGGTCGTGATCGGCGAGATGACCAACCTCGGACAGGAGCAGATGTCCTTCGCATACGAGATCGTGACGCGCAACACGATCCTCGAGGGTTCGGAATTCATCATCGAACCCGAGCCGATAGAGGTGGAGTGCGACAAATGCGGCTATGTCGGACCGGTCAAGGTCATTTCCGATCCAGATTTCGATACGCATTCGATACCTGTCCTTGCATGTCCTGAGTGCGGAGGCCCGATAAAGGTCACCAAAGGTCAGTCATGCGTCGTCAGATGCATGGATATCGAGGAGGAGGAATGATGTTCAAATACAGGGATGAGCAGACTGCGAAGAAGATCCTGGACGGGATCAAGGCGATGGGTGTCGAAGCGAAGTTCATGCACATCTGCGGTACCCACCAGGACACGATCGTCAGGTTCGGGCTCGAGCAGATGCTCAACGACGTCGGTATAGAGATCGCCCAGGGTCCCGGATGCCCTGTCTGCGTCACGACCAGCCAGGAGATCGCGGATGCGATCACGCTCGCCAGGAACGGCGTCACGGTCACCGCGTTCGGGGACCTGATGAGGGTGCCAACAACCATCGGCTCGCTCTTCCAGGCCAAAGCGGACGGAGCTGATGTCAGGATCGTCTATTCCATCGACGATGCTGTTGCCATGGCCAGGGAGCAGAAGGACAAGCCCCTGGTGTTCGTGGGGGTCGGTTTCGAGACCACCGCACCGTCCACGTGCGTTCCACTCCACAAGGACGCCTGCCCTGAGAACTTCAGCATCTACAGCTGCCACAGGATCTGCCCCCCTGTGCTCAAGACTATATTCGATTTGGGGGAATCGCACATCCAGGGACTGATAGAGCCCGGACACGTGGCCGTGGTCACCGGTACCGGCATGTTCCAACCGTTCTCCGAAGGCCCCTACAACATGCCCCAGGTCGTCTCCGGATTCGAACCCCTGGACCTCCTGATGTCCGTGTACATGCTGTGCAAGCAGATCAGGGACGGAAGGCACGAGGTGGAGAACGAGTACACCAGGCTCGTGAGGCCGGAAGGCAATCCGATCGCCATGAAACTGATCGAGGACACATTCACACCCGTGGACCGCCACTGGAGGGGATTCCCCATGGTACCCAAGTCCGCACTTGCCCTGAAGGAGCAGTTCGCGGACCACGACGCCACCAAGGTCCACGAGGACATACTGAAGAACACGCCCGAGGTTGAAGCGGAAGCGAAAGGATGCAAGTGCGGGGACGTGCTCAGGGGATTGATCAAATCCGAGCAGTGCCCCATGTTCGGCAAGGTCTGCAAGCCGTCGAACCCCATGGGACCCTGCATGGTATCCGCGGAAGGGAACTGCAGCATCGCGTACAGGCTGGGCAACAGGAGGCTCTGACATGACGCAGCTCATGACCGACCTCCATCTAAACAAGCGCATTCTGATCGTGACCAACGATTCCAAGGTCTTCAAGGACAAGAACAGGCTGCTCTCCGCATTCGAGATGTTCGAGGGAAGGGCCACAGAGGTCAAGAACCTGGTCGCACGCCTGGACACCGCCATGGACGACAAGGGAAAGAAGCTCTGCGACGTCTCCTACGGTGTTATCACGGCACGCTACGGGTTCGTCCCGGGAAACTACATGATCACAGGATACGACGAGACCATGGACACCAGGGAGGAGTTCAAGGCGGTCGATGAGAAGAAGAGCTTCGTTGATCAGGTATCGTACCTGACCAGGCCCTTCGACAAGGTGATATTCTGCATGCCCAAGGAGATGTTCAGGCTTTTCCTCGAGGCGGACGGCATCGACAACGGAAAGCTCATCGCTGTGACCAACCCCGAGTTCGAGGAGGAATGCAGGAAGAGGGATTGGGTCTACCTGGAGCGCAAGGGCGCCCGCGTAGGCAGCGAGAACGCCGACAGGATCGAGCAGCTTGTAAGGGAATTGTGCAAACAGTGATCTTGGATGAGGGTAGACGAGCTCGAGATTTCTGACAGGGTCGCCGAGGCCCTCATGGACGCGGGTTTCATCAATCTGCACCCTCCCCAGGCGCAGGCCATACCGCTGGCCCTGCAGGGCCACAACCTCGTGGCGGCGATACCGACCGCCAGCGGGAAGTCGCTCATCGGATACATCCCCGCCCTCCAGATGATGGTCGAGAAGGGGAAGAGAGTCCTCTACATAGTGCCGCTCAAGGCGCTGGCATCGGAGAAGAAGGAGGACTTCGACAGGTTCTCCCATCTAGGCATAAGGGCGGTGCTGAGCACCGGAGACCTGGATTCCGACGACAAGGGCATCGAGGATGCCAATGTTATCATAGCTACATCCGAAAAGGCGGACTCCATGATCCGCCACGGCAGCAGATGGATCGATCAGGTGGGGTTGGTCATCGCTGACGAGGTCCACATGATCCATGATCCCGGAAGGGGGCCGACGCTGGAGGTGACGCTCACAAAGCTGATGAGGCGCAACAGGGAGCTGCAGATCATAGCCCTCTCAGCCACGATGTCCAACGCGTTCGACCTGGCGGAATGGCTGCATGCCAAGCTGGTAGAGAGCGACTGGCGCCCCATACCCCTGAAGGAGGGTGTCTATCACAACGGCAGGATCGAGTTCGACGACCGTTCCAAGAGGGAGGTGCCTCCTGCAGGGGAGGATGTCTGGAGCCTGGTGAAGCAAGCCGTCGAGGACGGCGGACAGGCGCTGGTGTTCGTGAACGCCAGACGTTCGACCGAGGCACTGGCGGTCAAGTACTCCAAGGAGATGGGCAAGATCGCCGGAAGGCCTCTCTCCCAGCAGGAGATCGGTATCCTCGAAGGTGAGACGGAGACCACAGCCACCGGGAAGAAGCTCTCATCATGCGTCAAATGCGGGATGGCGTTCCACAACGCCGGTCTGACCTACAGGCAGAGGAAGTTCGTCGAGGACGGGTTCCGCAGAGGGGACATCAAATGCATAGTCGCCACGCCCACGCTGGCCGCAGGCATCAACCTCCCAGCGAGAAGGGTCATCGTCAGGGACACCACCCGCTACGAGACCAACTACGGTAATTCCCCCATATCCGTCATGGAGGTGAAACAGATGTGCGGACGCGCCGGCAGGCCCGGATACGACCCGTACGGAGAGGCCGTGCTCATCGCCAAGAACGATGCCGACTTCGACCACCTGATGGAGGATTATGTGGATCACGACACGGAACGCCTCACATCGAAGCTGTTCAACGAGAAGATCCTGAGGAGCCATGTCCTCGGTCTGCTGGCCACCAACGATGCCGACAGCCAGGAGAGCATCATAGACTTCCTTAAGGAGACGTTCTTCGGAACGGTCTCACAGCTGTTCGGCATAGAGAGCGTGGTGGATGGCATCGTCCGCTCGCTGGTCGACGAGGAGATGGCCAAGGTCGACGGCGACTCAATAAGGGCTACGTCCTTCGGCAAGAGGGTGTCCGACCTCTACATCGATCCTGCCTCCGCATCCATACTTAAGGAAGCGGTGGTGAACATCAACAACGATACCGAGGTGCTGCCGATACTGGTGGCCGCGGCCATGACGCCCGATGTCATTGGAATGTACCCCAAGAAATCGGACACGGACAGACTGAACTCCGTGTCGGATGCCATATGGGACAACCTGCTGGTGGACCCCGACGATATCGAGGACTACGATTACGAATACTTCAACAGCGACCTGAAGGTCGCCCTCCTCACCATGGACTGGATCGAGGAGATGAACGAGGATACCATAACGGACATCATGGGCATCGGACCCGGCGACATCCGCGTGAAGGTGGACATGATGGATTGGATCATCTACGCCATGAGCGAGATCGCCTACATGTTCAACCCGATGGCGATCAAGAAGATCAGACCCCTCATGACCCGCATAAGATACGGGGTGAAGGAGGAGCTCATGGACCTGGTTTCGTTCAGAGGTGTTGGAAGGAGCAGGGCGAGGGCGCTGTTCAACAACGGCATCAAGGACAGGGCCGATGTCGCCGCCATAAGCGAATCCGACCTCGCTGCGATCCCCGGGATCGGTCCCGCATTGGCTGCGAAGATGAAGCAGCAGGCCGGAGGGAGGTCTGAGCCTGAGAAGACCTATACCCCGTCCGAGGAGGAGGCCATGATGGCCGAGATGGCCGCCGAATACGGCGAGCCGGTCGTCATGCAGGAGCCTTCTGCGGAACCTCCTAAGAAGAGCTCTTCCAAAACCAAGCAGACAGAGGAAGGCTCCAAGCAGACCAACCTCTTCGATTTCTGATAGGGTTCAGCATCGCTGGGCGATTGCAGATGTTCCGATCATGGACGGCAGTCCCGAGAATTGCTGAAAAAAGATGGGGGAGGCCATCCCCCAAAGGTTTAGGATCACTGCGAGAGGATCCTCTCGACATCGGCGACGGAGTTGCCGCACTTGATCGGAGGGGCGCAGTTGTTGATGATCGTGTCGGGGTCCTTCAGACCGTTTCCGGTGCAGATGCAGACCACGCGCTCGTCCTTGTCGGCGACTCCGGTCTCGATGAGCTTCCTGAGTCCTGCAACGGATGCTGCGGATGCAGGTTCCACACATACTCCCTCCTTCCTTCCGAGGAGCAGCTGGGCGGAGATGATCTCCTCGTCGGTCACGGTGGTGCAGTATCCGCCGGTGGAGTACATGGCGTGGAGAGCCTTCCTTCCGCTGACGGGGTTTCCGATCCTGATGGCGGTGGCGACGGTCTCGGGGTTGGGTTCAGGCTCGAAGGTCTTATTCTTCGCGGCGAACGCCCTTGCGACGGGTGCGGAGCCTGCTGCCTGGATACCGGTGAGCATCGGGACCTTATCGATCCATCCGACCTCCTTCAGCTCCATGCATGCCTTGTAGACGGCCCAGATGTTCGCGGCGTTACCTACGGGCAGGATGATCCTGTCGGGCACGTCGTAGCACAGCTGGTCGATGATCTCGAAGAGGACGGACTTCTGTCCCTCGGGGCGGTAGGGGTTGATGGAGTTGAGCAGGTACAGCTTCCTCTCGTCCGCCATCTTCCTCGCCAGTGCGAGGGCGTCGTCGAAGTTACCGTCGATGGACAGGACCTTGGCTCCGAAGAACAGGGCCTGCGCGAGCTTTCCCATGGCGACCTTTCCGGAAGGGAGGAACACTGCGCACTTCATGCCCGCCTTGGCGGCGTAGGCTGCGAGGGATGCGGAGGTGTTACCCGTGGATGCGCATCCGACTACTGTGGCTCCCAGCTCCTTGGCGTGGGAGACTCCCATGGTCATCCCCCTGTCCTTGAAGGAACCGGTGGGGTTCAGACCCTCGAACTTGACGAAGGTGTTCTTGCATCCGATCGCCTCTCCCAACGCCTGGGTGGAGTACAGCGGGGTCCCACCTTCCTGGATCGAAACCTTGTGGGCAGGGTCGACGGGCATGAAGGGTGCGTACCTCCACACTCCGATGGGCGCCTTGCGGAGATCCTCGGGCTTCATCTCCTTGACTTTCTCAAGATCCATCTTGACGGTCAGAAGACCGCCGCACTTGGGGCAGGTGTTGACGAACGGGTCGTCGACCTCTGCTCCACAATCCCAACAGACTACTTTGTGTGCTGCCATTTCAAATCCTCCTGCATCCGGAACCGCATTCCGTGATCCAGGTGTCGCATCTCATCCCGTTGTCGGAATAGACCTTCTCGACGGCCTCGGCTATGGCCTTGCCGTCGGTGACATCCTTGTTGAAAAGTGAAAGTATGCACGGGCCGGAACCGCCTATGCATGACGATATCGCGCCGTTGGCCCTGGCGACCTCCTCGGCCTCCCTGATGTGAGGGACGAGCTTCTGCCTTGCGGGCTCGATGACCGCATCGGCGATGGACCTTCCAATAAGGTCTATGTCTCCTGCCATCATGGCGTACACGAGCGATGATGCGTGACCTATGTGGAAGACCATGTCCTTGAGGGCGACCTCCTTGGGCAGGACGGCCCTTGCATCCTTCGTGGGGACCAGGACGTCCGGGAGGGCTGCCACCACACCGAGGTTCTTCGGCGGCCTGACGGACATGACGTCCAGAGGCTCGTTGGACCTTATGATGGTGAATCCTCCAAGGATGCAGGGTGCTACGTTGTCAGCGTGGAATCCGCCGGATGTCACCCCTTCCGCCGTGGCGGCGCAGATGATGAGCTCGTTCATGGAAAGCTTCTCGCCGGTCATGACGTGCGCGAGGTACGCTCCGCCCGATGCGGATGCTCCGGAAGAGCCCATTCCGCTGCAGGGACGGATGCCCTTGGTGATCTTGATCTCCATGCCGAAGTCGGCATTGCATCTCTTCAGGACCTCCTTGGCCGCTATCGTCACAGAGTTGGTGTCGGGATCCAGCGGGATGCTCTCGGCCCCCGGTCCGTTGACCTCGACGATCCTGAGCCCGGATTCGATCTTCCTGCCCTCGATTATGTCGCAGGGCCCCTCGAATGCGATTCCGAAGGTATCGAACCCAGCCCCTATGTTGGCTGACGTTGCTGGTGCGGCTATCTTGATCCATTCATCGCTCATACGATCACGTGTGATCGCGTGTATCCCCTATTCCTAAATAAAAGTAACAAGGCCACATTGGAAGGGTTTGCAGGGAGCCAAAAGTCCATATGTGTGCAATTATGTCCAAATATAGCCATCAATTTGTTCAAATATCCTTGAAATCCTTCATTCCCGCATGGATTCCGAAGGAGGGCCATCCCTCCTGTCTCGGTCCCAAGGATGTATGAAAATGAGAAAACTACTGATCTTCATGGCCATTGCCGTATTGATCCTGTCCGCCTTCGTCATCATCGATGCGGATGAGGGTGCGGTCGACGGCGCCGCCAAGACGAACTACGAGGTCGGCGACACATGCACGTTCTACTCCGGTACCGGTACGACGAAGCATAACCCGAGCTCGGATACGGCCGCGTACGGGAAGGATACAAGGGTGAAGGTGACCATGGTCGTGGACAGCCTCCCCAAGGCCGCGGACAGCGGATGGGACGATTACGGCGACATGAGGGTCACCGGCTTCGAGTTCAGCGCCGCATCCGACCTGGTCTACATCCCTTCCTATGTCCTGTACAAATCCACCGTCGACGGGGTGTCTCACATCTACCTCTACAGGGTCGTCTCCATCGACGATTCGGCGAAGAAGCAGCTCGACGACAAGGGCATGGAGGTCGTCCTGCCGAAGGCCCTCAGGGACGAATCGTTCGGAAGCAACGTGACCGTGACGACCGAGGGATACTACATGGACACCAAAGGCAACACCGTGCACTACAGCGTGGACGAGACGATGCCCACCTACATGAACGGGTTCGGGAGCTATGCCAACTACGGATATTCGGATAATCCGGACAGCAGGTACTGCGAGCAGGGCACCGTAACGAAGGTCGAGTATGCGGAAGGACAGACGACCTATGACCTGAAGACGGTCAACTGGAGCAAGAACCCGATGGTGTCCTGCGACAGATGGGTGTGCGGATCCTTCCCCGACATGATCGGCGTCGTGGTGTCCGAACCTGCACCGCAGCCTTCCGGGGACAGTTCCGAGACGTATCAGTACGTGCTCACCGGACTGGCCATACTGATCACGATGATCGTCGGAATTTGGCTCATCAGAAGGAAAGGGTGACCGTAGGATTATCTATCTGTAACGGGGTTTTCATCTATGCATTTCCAGATCATCGGCATGCGCGGAGACGCGGAATTCGACGACATAGTCCGCCACTTCACATCCATGGGAGGGGACGTGGTCCTCATGGACCCGGACATGGTGGTCGGCAAGGGCCACATAATATCCGCGGTCCGCCATGCCGAGAGGTCCTTCGCGGAGGGGACCAACAGGTCCAAGACCCTCCTGACGGAGATAATCCTCTACGCCGCATGGGAGAGACAGATCTCCAAGGCTCTGGCGAAGATGAAGCCCAAGGGGAACGAGTACGTCGCGCTGCTCATATGCATCAAGGACCCGGAGCTGGAGTCCATAGGCATGGTAAGGGATGATTCGCTCATAGCGCCCACCGATGCCAAGGCCGAGAAGCTCGGACTGGTGAAGGGTCCCATCCCTTACGAGGACCAGGCCATCGAGAACGTGGCCATGGTGGAGCTGCTGAAGCAGTGAAGACCTGGGAATTCTTTCTAAAACTTGGTAAGGTGGAGGGGATATCCCCTCCTTTTATTGTTCACTCGATCGGCACGAACTTGTAACCGTAGCGGATGATCCCGGACTCGCCGTCGGTGGACAGCTTCCTGAGCACCGCACGGACGGGCATACCGATCTGGATCTGATCGAACTCGACATCGACCAGCTGCGCAGTGACCATCACTCCGTCGTCGGTCTGGACCATGGCGACCGCATACGGCTTCTGGAGGTTGTTGGACTCCGGCGCCTCGTGCACTATCGAGAACGAGAACACCTTTCCGGTCCTGCAGATATCGTACTCCTCCATCTTGCCCATGCTGGCCCTGCGGCACACCGGGCAGAAGCTGCGTGCAGGGAAGAACAGCTTCCCGCAGTTCGTGCACTTGGTCCCTTTCAGGTTGTACCTTCCGGGGATCTCTCTCCATTCCCTTGCTACTCCGGACATCAGATCGCCTCCAGAATGCTGACGGTGACAGCGGAACCGGTACCTCCGACGTTCTGCGCCAGACCGTACTTGGCGTCCTTCACCTGCCTCTTGTCCGCCCTTCCCCTGAGCTGCTCCGAGATCTCCACGATCTGGGCGACACCTGTCGCACCGATCGGGTGTCCGCGTGCCTTCAGTCCTCCGGAGGTGTTGATCGCCACCTTTCCGGAATCGAAGTGGCACTGGCCCTCGAGCATGGCCTTCCCGGCCTCGCCCTTCTTGTAGAATCCCAGGTCCTGGAGAGCCATGATACCTCCGACGGAGTACACGTCGTGGACCTCCGCGACATTAATGTCGGATGCGGAGATGCCTGCCGCCTTGTATGCGTTCTGGGATGCGCAGACGGTCGCTCCGTACGATGTGATGTCGGACCTCTGGAAGAGCGCTAGGGTGTCGCTCGCCTGTGCGGATGCCGCCACCTTGACGTAGGAGTCCGTGTACTTCTTGGCGTCCTCGAGGGGACAGAGGATCACGGATGCGGCCCCGTCGGAGATGGGTGCGGTGTCGAACATGCCCAGGGGCGTCGCCACAGGGCCGGACTTGAGCACCGTCTCGATGGGGACGGCTTTCTTGAACTGCGCGTTGGGGTTGAACGCCCCGTGGAAATGGCTGTTGACAGCGACGGATGCAATCTCCTCGCGTGTCGCGATGCCCTCGTGGATCATCCTCTGGGCGATCATGGCGTGAAGGGATGCGAATGTCGCTCCCATCTCGGCCTCCCACTCGGAATCCGCAGTGGAGTCCATGACGGAGTTGATCGATGCGTCATCGAGGTCGGTCATCTTCTCCGCTCCTCCTACCATGACGATGTCGTGCATGCCTGATGCGACGGCCATGACACCCTGCCTGAAGGCCACTCCTCCGGATGCTCCTCCGGCCTCGACCCTTGTCGCGGGGATGTGGTTGGTGGCCATTCCCGAGTAGTCTGCGACCAGCGCATCGATGTGCTGCTGGTTGATAAAGCGTCCTGCCGAGAGGTTCCCTATGTAAACTGCGTCGATCTCGCTTCCAGAAAGGTTCGAATCCTCGATCGCCTTCGCTCCGGCCTCGATTCCCAAGGCCCTGAACGACTTGTTCCAAAGCTCACCGAATTTCGTGACTCCGGTTCCGATAATTGCTACTTCCCTCATCCCAATCACTCCGGCATAACGATCTTTCCCTTGTATTTGGCGTACGTTCCGTAATCGAGGTACACGACCTTGGACAGGATCTGGTCCAGCACCGGCGCGTTGTCCCTCTTGTAGTTGGCGATCTCGTCCGTGACTGTGATATCGAACGCATCGCTTCCGGCTCCGGATCCGTATGATGTCACGAATATCCTGTCGCCGGGCTTCGCATGGTCCAGCACATGGGCCAATCCGAGGGGGACAGCTCCGCTGTACGTGTTCCCGATCTCAGGCGTGAGGAGGCCGTACTGTATCTGCTCGGGGGTGAATCCGAGCTGTCCGGCGACCCTCGTGGGGAACTTTCCGTTGGGCTGGTGGAAGACCGCGTGGTCGTAGTCCTCCGGCTTTGTGCCCATGGCATCCAGCATCATCTTGGCTGCGGATGTGATGTGCCTGAAGTACGCGGGCTCTCCCGTGAACCTTCCTCCATGCTTGGGGTAGGGCTGTCCCTCTCTCCTCCAGAAGTCAGGGGTGTCCGTTGTGAAGCTCAGCGTCTTGTTGATCTTGGCGATGATCTTCTCCGATCCGATGAGGTACGCTGCGCCTCCGGCGGATGCGGAGTACTCCAAAGCATCCCCGGGGGCTCCCTGGGATGTGTCCGCTCCGATGGCCACTCCGTACCTGACCATTCCGGATCCGACGAGACCCATGCAGGCCTGGATCCCGGCCGTTCCCGCCTTGCATGCGAACTCCATGTCCGCAGCTGTCATGGCAGGTGTGGCCTCGATGGCCTCTGCGACTATCGTCGCAGTAGGCTTCACGGCGTACGGATGGGATTCCGAACCGACGTATATCGCACCGATGTCCTTGGGGTCCACTTCGGGTACCCTCGCCATCATGCCCCTGGCAGCCTCCGTGGCGATGGTGACGACATCCTCGTCGGGCGACGGGACGGACTTCTGGTTGATCATCAGTCCTTTCCCCATGCCTTTTCCGTCCACGCCCCAGATCCTTCCGATCTCCTCGGGCTTTATCCTGTTCCTAGGGACGTATGCCCCATAGCTTACAATTCCGACATCCATCAATTCTCAACTCCTTTCAACGCTGTGAGCCTCTTAACAATGGTTTCGACCTCCTGGTCGGTGGTGACCAGGGGGATGCGCTCCAGACCTGCCAGCTTGATTGCCAGCGGATCGACCGCATCCGGTTTCTGATAGACGACCACCGCCGGCGTGAGCGGGTGGGCGCGGATGGCGATCATCGGCGAACGTCCGTAGTGCACGTTCGTGAAGATAAGTGCCCTCTCGATGTTCCATCCATACATCTTCATGTAGTCCTCCGACCCCAGGCTCAGGATGGCCTTGATCGAATCGACTATGGTGTAGCCGTAGATCACCTTCAGCGGGATCTGGTCTGCCACCAGGTTCTTCCCGTCGAGCGCCTCGATGAAGGTCTTCATGTCGACCCCTATCGGGAACTCGTCGGATGCCAGGATACAATCCAGCTTGTGCTCTGGCATGTACTTGGAGATGACGGGGGAGCCTCTCTCCTCATCCAGCTTGATCAGGGACTCCACCATCTTCTTGATGACCGCGACGCCGGGGGACTTCCTCCTCCCGGACTCGTAGTCACTGACAACGGAGTGGGATATCCCCATGCTGTCCGCCAGCTGATGCTGGGACAGGCCGAATTCCTCCCTCCATTTGCGTATGGTCTTTCCAGGATCAGATGACAGCGCGATCTCGCCCGCTATCTTCTGTTTGAATTCTTCAACCATGCAACCTGGTAGCTGAGGACCGTATATAATATTGACGAATTATGGTTCCGTCAATCGACGTAAACACCGATTCCAAGGTTAATTATAATGCGCGATTATAGGGAGGTCCCATAAAGGTGAAAGCATGACCGATATCGGAAAATGCACTAAGACTATCAAGACCAAGGAAGGGGACATCGAGATATTCAGTCTCAGGGAGCTCGAGTCCAAAGGGATCATAAAAGACCTCTCCAAGATGCCCTACTCCATCAAGGTCATCGTCGAATCCATGCTGAGGCAGAGGGACGGCGAGCTCATCACGGACGAGGACGTCCTCACAGCCGCGTCCTGGAACCCGAAGGAGAACACCGACAGGGACATCCCCTGGATCCCGGCCAGGGTGCTGCTCCAGGACCTGACCGGAGGGGCCGCGATCGCGGACCTCGCATCCATGAGGAACGCGGTGGACAACATGGGCAAGGATCCCGAGCTCATCAACCCGATGATCCCGGTGGACCTGGTCATCGACCACTCGGTAAACACGGATTACGCGGGAAGGGACGACGCTCAAGAACTCAACGAGCAGCTGGACTTCCAGAGGAACAAGGAGAGGTACGCTCTGTTCAAATGGGCGCAGGGCTCCCTCAAGAACTTCCGTGCGGTCCCCCCGGGGAACGGTATCTGCCACCAGGTCAACCTGGAGTACCTGTCCCCCCTCGTCCACGTCAAAGACAAGGACGGCAAGAAGACCGCCTACCCCGACTCGTGCTTCGGTACCGATTCCCACACGACGCAGATCGACGGACTCGGAGTCGTCGGATGGGGTGTCGGAGGAATCGAGGCCGAGGCGGTCATGGTCGGCCAGCCCAGCTACATGAAGCTGCCCGACGTCATAGGATTCAAGCTCATCGGCAAGCTCGGCCCCGGGATCACCGCGACGGACCTTGTCCTGACCGTCGTCCAGATGCTCAGGAAGAAGGGTGTCGTAGGTAAATTCGTGGAATTCTACGGACCCGGATACAAGAACCTGTGCCTCGCCGACAGGGCCACCATCGCAAACATGGGCCCCGAGTACGGTGCGACCATGGGATTCTTCCCTGTCGACGAGAAGACCATCGACTACCTCCGCCTCAGCGGAAGGGACGAGGACCACATCGACACCATCGAGAAGTACATGAAGGAGCAGACGATGTGGTACGAGGGCGAGCCGGAGTACACCGACACCCTTGAACTGGACCTCTCCACCGTGGAGCCCTGCCTCGCGGGACACAAGAGGCCGCAGGACAGGATCCTCCTGTCAGAGATGAAGGAGAAGTTCGCCGAGTCCCTGAAGGCCCTCGGTGTCGAGGAGCAGAAGAAGCCCTTCTCCGACCAGCTCGGTGACGGTTCCCTGGTGATCGCATCGATCACCTCCTGCACCAACACGGCCAACCCCTCAGTCATGATCGCTGCCGGACTCGTGGCCAAGAAGGCCGCCGAGCTCGGTCTGAAGCCCAAGGACTACGTCAAGACATCCCTCGCACCCGGATCCAGGGTCGTCACAGAGTACCTGAAGAACTCGGGACTGCTCCCTTACCTTGAACAGCTCGGATTCCAGGTCTGCGGATACGGATGCATGACATGCATCGGGAACAGCGGACCCCTCTCCGAGAGGGTAAGCAACACGATCAAGGCGAACGACCTCGCTGTCGCCGCCATCGCATCGAGCAACAGGAACTTCGAGGGGCGTATCCACCCCCTCGTGAAGGCCAACTACCTGGCCTCCCCTCCGTTGGTCGTGGCATTCGCCATCGCCGGACGCGTGGATATCAACATGGACAAGGAGCCCATCGCGGAGGTCGACGGCAAGAAGATCTTCCTGAAGGACATCTGGCCCTCCGACGAGGAGATCCAGGAGATCACCGACAAGTACGTCACCAGGGAGACCTACATGGCGAAGTACAAGGACATCTTCAAGGGATCCGCCAGATGGGACGCTGTGGAATGCAGCGACTCCCCTCTGTTCAACTGGGACGAGGCGTCCACATACATCAGGAACCCTCCGTTCTTCGACGACATCTTCGAGGAGCCCGAGATCAAGGACATCAAGAGGGCCAGATGCCTGGCCAAGCTCGGTGATTCCATCACCACTGATCACATCTCCCCTGCAGGAGCCTTCTCCGCCGATTCCGATGCCGGAAGGTACCTCCTCGCCAAGGGCGTCAAGAAGGAGGACTTCAACTCCTACGGGTCCAGGAGGGCCAACCACGAGGTCATGGTCAGGGGTACGTTCGCTAACATCAGGCTCAGGAACCAGCTGGTCCCCGGAAGCGAGGGGAGCTGCTCCAAGTACATGCCCGACGGCTCCGTGGACACGATCTTCGAGACCTCCAGGAAGTACGAGGAGGACATGACCCCCCTCATAGTGCTCGCAGGCAAGGAGTACGGAACCGGAAGCTCCAGGGACTGGGCCGCCAAAGGTCCGTTCCTCCTTGGTATCAGGGCCGTCATCGCGGAATCGTTCGAGAGGATCCACAGGTCCAACCTGGTCGGAATGGGAATAGTCCCGCTCCAGTTCCTCCCCGGACAGAACTGCGAGACCCTGCAGCTCGACGGTTCCGAGACATTCGACATCGACCTGTCCGACCTGGAGCCCAAGGGCGAGATCTACGTCACCGCCTACAAGGACGGCAAGAAGCTGGAGTTCAAGACCATCTGCAGGGTAGATGTGCCCGCAGAGGTCGAGTACATCGCCAACGGCGGTATCCTTCAGTACGTCCTCAGGCGCATGGCCGAGGAATGAATAACAATGGGTCGCCCATCGCGGCGGCCCTTCTTTTCCTGATCACTGATCCTTCTTGGGCTCGTCCAGCACGTTGACCTTCTTCCTCTGACGGCCTCCGGTCTTCTTCAGCTTGCCCTGGTTCAAGGCCCATTCGAAGCTCTTCTGGTCGGCGGGAGCGATGAGCACCCTGTCGCCCTTGACGTACTTCTTGCCGGTGACCCAATTGGTGAACGGAGATAGAACGCGGTACTCGTCAGCATCCATGACGATCTCCTTGGTGTTCTTGCGGCCTTTCATCTCGGAATAGGTTCCGGAGAACACGTTGGCCCTGTGGTCCTTCACCTCTATGACCTTGGTGCAGACCGTGTCCAGGAAGTACCTGTCGTGGGTGACGGTGATGACGGTGCCGTCGTAATCCACCAATGCCTCCTCGATGGCATGCTTCGCGGGGATGTCCAGATAGTTCGTGGGCTCATCTAGGATGAGAAGGTTCGTCGCATCCAAAAGAAGGAGGCACATCGCGACCCTCGCCCTCTGCCCACCAGATAGTGTGGAGATAGGGCGCTCCACATCGTCGCCGTAGAGCATGAAGCGGGCCAGCATCTTTCTGGCATCCCCTCTGCGGTCCCTCCCGATCACGGAGAGGATCTGCTCCTCTGCCGACAGCCTTAGATCGAGTCCCTCATGGTTCTGAGAGTAGTAGCCGATCTTCGCACCAGGGGCAATCCACAGCTCTCCCGTGCATGGGATCTCCTCAAGCAATGCTTTCAGCAGGGTGGTCTTACCCTGGCCGTTGGCCCCGAATATTCCGATCTTGTCGCCCTTGTGGATGTCCAAGTCCACATGCTCCAGGATCATCTTCCCGTCATACGCCATCGAGATGTCCTTGGCAGTGAGGACGTTCTTCCCGGACTTGTGCGCGGATTGGATCCTCACGGTGATCTCCTCCATCTTCTCCGGGTTCTCCTTGACCTCCATCTTCTCGATCATCTTCTGCCTGGTCTTGTGGACGGCCATGAACGGGTTGTCGATGTACATCTGCTTAGCGATGTTCTCCTGGTGCCTCTTCTCGATGGCGTATCTGCGGTACTCCTTCCTCATGCGGTCCAGGTCGAGCATCTTCTTCATTATGAAATCCGAATAGTTGCCCTTGTACTCCCTGGATTTCCCGTGCTCGATCTCCAGCATCCTAGTCGCGATCTTGTCGAGGAAGTACCTGTCATGGCTGATAACCAGCACTGCACAGTGGGAATCCAGAAGATAGTCCTCCAGCCATTCGACGGTGTCGATGTCCAGATGGGAAGTGGGCTCGTCCATGACCAGGAGATCACACTCCTCCGCCTGGACGACGATCCTGGAGAGCATGACCTTGGCGCGCTCGCCTCCGGAGAGGGAATCCATGGTCCTGTCCATGAACTCTGCGGATAGTCCGACCTTCTCCAACGCCTTTCTCTGATTGTCCTCGTCGTCCATGTCGCACTTGGACAGCTGCGATTCCAGGTTGGCGCTTTCCTCGGCCAGCTCGTTCCAGTCGATGTCACCGCCGGCGGTCATGATCTCCTCGATCTCCCTGAGACGGCGCTTGATGTTCTCTATATGGCCGTACGGCCTTCCAAGGACATCCCTGACGGTGAACTCTGAGGATGACTCCGCGAACTGCTCCAGATAGCCTATATTGTGGGTGTTGCGGGTGAGCTCCCCAGTGTCGGGCTTCAGCTCCCCCAGCATAATCTTCAAGAATGTGCTCTTCCCGGCGCCGTTGACGCCTATTAGCCCTATGCTGTCGCCCTTATTGATCTGAAGACTGACATCCTTGAGGACCTTTACGGGACCGAACGCCTTCGTGATTGACTGGGCCTTGATCAGCATGCGGTTCCGTAGGCTATCAACCTAATAAACTGTACCATGCTTTGATTCGGTGAATGTGGGAGCCTTCGCTTCCTTCTGGGGAACGCGTCGTCGATGTACTCGTCGTCGAAGGGCTTCAGCATGACATGTCTTTCGGTGAGGTCGGTTATCCTGCGGACAAATTCCTCTTCATCCTCCAGCCTGATCCATGCCTTCACGTCCACCTTCGCGGAGTAGTCGCATGACGGGCTACGGGCCATCAGGTCCCTGCATTTGCTCTCGAATATGCTGTAATACGGATAATCCAAGGTGAAATTGTACACGGCACAGGCGGTACGCGTGTGGCGAGCCACCTTCTCCAGTGCGATCCTGGAGCCCTCGGTGTACGCGTGGACCAGCCCGCCGGTACCCAGCAGAGTGCCTCCGAAGTACCTCACGACTATGCAGATGATGTTCGTGAGCCCGGAGCCCTTCAGCATGAAGAGGATGGGCTTCCCCGCGGTACCGGACGGCTCGCCGTTGTCGCTAGACTTCTCCTTCCTCTCGGAGCCGTTGAACACGGCCGCGTAGCAGTAATGCGTGGCATTGGGATACTGCTTGGAAACCTTGTCGATGCATACCGGGATCTCGGACTCCGCATTGCACGGCATGACGATGCCGATGAACCTAGAGCCCTTGAGCACCATCTCGTCCTGATAGACGTCCTCGATGGTATCGTAATCCGCTATCCTGTTCATAGGATGGAATAAAGATGCCGTCCCGAAGGACGGCAATGGTTTCAGGCTGAATCCTTCTCGATGGACTGCGCCTTCTCGAACTCGTCGACGACCTCCTGGTCGGGGGACGGGGTGACAAGCGAGACGACGATTCCCGCGATGAGCGCGAAGATGAATCCGGGGAGCAGTTCGTAGATTCCGGTGGGTCCGGTGAGGAACGTGTTCCACAGGATGACCGTCAGGAATCCGACGAACATCGCCGCTATGGCACCGTAGAGGTTCATCCTCTTCCAGTACAGCGACAGAATCATCAACGGTCCGAAGGCGGCACCGAATCCAGCCCAAGCGTATGAGACCAGACCCATGATGTTGCTTCCTCCGTACAGCGCGAGGATGATCGCCAGGACCGCGACGAGGATGACGATACCCCTTGCGATCCACATGAGCTTCTTTCCGAGATTGTCCTGCTTCTGGGCCCACTTCGTCTTGCTGACGATATCGTTGGTGATCGACGAAGAGGCGACAAGGAGCTGGGAGTCCGCGGTGGACATGATCGCGGCCATGATCGCAGCGTAGAGCACACCGGCCACGAGGGCAGGGAACATCTGTCCACTAAGGAACACGAAGATGTGCTCGGCGTTGAATCCGTCGGGGATCCCTCCGTACTCGACTATGAAGTATCCTCTTCCAACGACTCCGACGAGGATGGCGAAGCTGAGGGCGAAGATGATCCAAATGAGGGAGACGCGCCTTGCGACCTTGACCTCTTTAGGGTCCCTTATGGACATGTACCTGACGACGATGTGGGGCATTCCGAAGTATCCGAAGGCCCATGCGAGCAGCGAGAGGATGGCGATGACGCCCATCGGCTGTCCGCCGTCGTAGAAGATGTTCATGAAGTCTGTCCCCAGATCGTTCAGACCGGCGTTGATAGCATCCCATCCTCCGGTGGTGTTCCCGATGGTGACCAGAGGAACGACGATGATCGCGATGACCATGAGGATCGCCTGGAAGAAGTCGGTCCAGCTGACCGCCTTGTATCCGCCCATGAAGGTGTAAGCGATGACAATGATCGCACCGATCGCCATTGCGACCTCGAGCCCGATCTCGGGGAAGATTGTCTGGAAGATGACTCCGCATCCCTTGAATCCGGATGCGACATAGATGACGAAGAAGAACAGGATGATCGCGGCGGCGACTATCCTCAGGATACCTTTCTTGTCGTTGAAACGGTTGGAGAAGAACTCCGGCATGGTCAATGAGTTCTTGAACACCTCGGAGTGGATTCTCAGCTTCTTAGCGACGAACAGCCACGAGAGGTAGGAACCGATGGCGAGACCGATACCGATCCATGCCTCTCCGAGTCCGAGGAGCAGGACCGCTCCGGGCAGACCCATCAGAAGCCAGCTGCTCATATCGGAGGCCTGCGCGGACATCGCTGTGACGTAGGGGTTCATCGAACGCCCGCCCAGGATGTAGTCCTCCATATCGTGGGATTTGTTATAGAAATAGTAGCCGATACCGAGTACGAATATGAAGTACACGATGAAGGCCACCAGAACCAGTAGATCCATTCAATACACCTGGCCTGGAAATCCCTTTTATCCCATAAAAAGAGAACTATGATTGAGCCAGCCGTCAGCCGCTGTTATCCCGGGATCGCGACAGGATGCTAAAATACCGAAGAAGGTAAAGGGACGGGGAGCAGGATGTCCTGCCGCCCCCGTCGTTAAATGGTTTCATTCCTCCCTGATGCGGGATTCCTTGGATTCCGACAGCCTCTTCGCGGCCTTGGACCTGGGCCCCTTCCAGTTCCAGTCGCCGAGCAGATGCATGACGGCTGGGACGATGTAGGTACGGACCACCAGCGCATCCACCAGGATGGCGAAGCACAGTGCGAATCCGAACTCCTGCAGCATGGTCATTCCGGAGAGCATCAGCGTACCGAAAGCTCCTCCCATGATCAGACCGCAGATGGTGATGACCGATCCGGTGTGAGTGACCGCGTTGAAGATGGCGTCGTCGTTGCTCATTCCGAGCTCGGTGACGTTCTCCTTGATACGGGTGGTGAGCAGGATATCGTAGTCCATTCCCAATCCGAGACAGATGACCAGCAGGATCAGCGGGATCAGCCATATGACCTCCGCCCCCATGACATCCACGAACACCAGATGCGTCACCGCCAGCGTCCAGGAGATGGACATCAGGATGGTGAGCACGGACCTAAACGGGATCAGGTAGGATCTCATGACCACGAACAGCAGTATGATGATGAGGACCACGACCAGGATCTCGATGAACGTGAACTGGCTCTGGACCTCCTCGGATACGTCGTACATGATCATCGCGGTACCAGTGTTCCACTCGTTCGATACGATGGTGCTGTTATCCTTCATGTATTCGTCCACTGCGCCGGATATGACGGACAGGGACTGCATGGACCTCGGGGACATCGCTGCCAGCTCGGTGGCGGATACGAAGGAGATGAAGGTGACATTCCATTCCTCTGCCTTGACGTTCTGTCCTCCGACGACCCTGGTGGTGACGTTCATCACGTAGTCCACCACGCAACCGAAGCCGTTGACGAGGATGCTGTTGGACAGACCCTGCTCGTGCATGGTGTCGATGATGAGGTTGAGGACGGTCGCGAGCAAGGGGGAGTACTCCTCCTCGAAGGTCTTGACGATGTCCTCGACGATGTCGTCGGGGTCGGTGAGTCCCTTTGCCTTGGACTGCGCTACCAACTCCTCCCAGGTGGTGTCCACCTTGAGGGATTCGAACACGCCGTTGATCTGGTCAGTCAGGCCGAAGACGATCATGTCGTCGGTGACACCGTTCTGACGGATCTGGTCGATGATCTGGCTGAGGACCAGGGCGGCCTGCTCCCCGTGGGACGAGCCCATGTTCTTGATTGTGGCGTCGATGATGGCGGTGGGATCGGTGAGTCCTGATGCGGACGCCTGCCTCACGGCCAGGTCCCAGCTGTACTTGGTGGGTATAGAGTTGATGTATCCGCTGATGGTGGGCCCCAGACCGTTGACGAGCATGTCGTTGGTGATGCCCTGGGAATGGATCTCGTCTATGGCGTCGTAATAGGTCTGCTTCATATCCGGGTCCTTGATCCTGTCGGGGATGACCTTGTTGATTATGGTGTCGGGGTCGGTGATGCCCAGCTCCTTGCACATGTCCATGATCATCTTCCATGTGATGCCGGGCATCAGCTCGCTGATCATGGGGTCGATATAGTATCCGAATCCATCCACGAGGACCTCGTCGGGAAGTCCCTGATCGTGCATGGTATCGATTATGGTCGAGAACATGATGAAGGGCGCTCCGGGGTACGAGGAGGAGAACCTGCTCTTCATGTCGCTGATGATGCGCGAGGGGTCGGTCAGACCCTTCGCCTTCGACTTGGCGACCTCCGCATCCCAGTCGTAGTTGCCGGGGAACGATGCGAAGATGCCGTCGATGGTGGGGCCGAAGCCATAGACGATCATCTCGTCCGTGGCGCCGGTCTTCCTAATCTCCTCGATGATGGTGGAGAGCACTGCGGAGGCCTGTCCGGGATGCTCCTCCACGAACCTGGCCTCGATGTCGCTGATGATCTCGGTCGCATTGGTCAATCCCTTCGACCTGGACTTCTGGACCTCCTTGGCCCAGTCGAAATCGATGTCGAACTGCTTGAAGATGCTGTCGATGATCCCTGCGGGACCGTCGAAGATGTACTCGACATCCATTCCCTGCTCCTCGAGGATGTTCATCGCAGTCTCGAATACCAATGCGTTCTTGGCGGACAGGTTGTCCTTGATGAACTGGATCTTCTCGTCGGTGTCGGTTATGCCTGCTTCCTCGATCTTCTCCAGCATCTCGCTCCACACGAAGGGGCCGTCCACATAGGCGACGTTCTCGTCCTTCATCATCGCGGCGTAGAACGCCGGCAGCGTGGGCGAGACGTTGTTCAAGAAGTTCTCGTTCCAATCCAGGGTGCCTATCATGGATCCCTGTTCCTTATGGACGGTCGCCAGCGGATCCTTGTACTCTATCACGCTGTAGTTGGGCATGACCATACCCTGATCGGCATACTGGCCGATGTAGGACATACCGTCGCCCGATTCTCCGCTGAGCATGGCGGTGATCATATCGTAGGAATTCTCGCTCTCGACGACCACGTACGCCGCAGGAACGGTCAGCAGGACCGCCACGATGGCGATGGCCTTGGCGTGCTTGAGCGAGAAGTGCGCGGACTTGTGGAAGTATGCGTTTCCGACCTTGGCGCACCATGCGTACCATCCCTTGGTGGCCTTTCCGCCCTCCTTGAACGCATCGAGCTTGGTCGGCCAGAAGATCCTGTCCCCTACCAGCTGGAGGATCGCGGGGATGAGCGTAAGTGCGGCCATCAGCGCGATGAGGATTCCCAGCGCGAGACAGATACCCATGGTGGAAATCATGGAGTAGTTGCAGATCGCCATTGCTCCGAAACCGATGATGACCGATGCTCCGGAGATGGAGATCGACTCGCCGGCCCATACGATGGCCTGGTGCACCGCCTCGTCATGGGAGAGGCCTTTGCGCAACTCCTCCCTGTAACGGGCGATGATGAAGATACAGTAATCGCACCCTGCACCCATCATCGATACCAGGATCAGCATGTTCGTGATGAAGAAGATGTTCAGCGCCTGACCTATGAAGAAGATCAGACCCATTGTGACGGCGAAGGCCACTCCAATGGTCATCGGAGGGGTCGCGGAGGACACGAAGGACCTGAAGAAGAGTCCGACCAGGATCAGGATCATGAGGATGGTGAAGGGGTCGATCCTCGACACGTCCTCAAGGGCGTCATGCTCCATGTCGTATCCGATGGCGTTCATTCCGGTGAGGTAGTGAGCGCCGGTGAATCCGGTCTTCTCGGCCACATCGTTGATGAATGCGCGCAGGGAGGGCGTCAGTGCGGTACCTCCCGTGGTCACATCCAGTGCGACCACGGCCAGGACTATACCGTCGCCCTTCTCGGCGATCATCGGGTCCATCTTCAGGATCGATGCGATATGCTCCGAACCTGTCAGGGAATCGTTCAGGTCGTCCACGAACTTCTGCGCTGTGACCATCTCCTCCTCGTTGTGGAAATAGAGGACGAGGATGTCACCGGACGTGTCCGAGTCGGAGCTCGGGAACATCGTGGACATTATGGCCATACCCTGGATGGATTCTGAATCCTCGGACGCCATGTCGTTCAGGTTATAGCTCATGACCTGTCCGGCCTTGATAGCGAACGGAACGGAGACGCAGAGTATGACCACCCACAGCACGATGATAAGCTTGGCATGTTTCTGAATGCCATTAGCTAGGCGGTCAAATATCATAGATACAGGACATTACTATATTATAAAAAGTTGATTTCTCACCTGACCTCGCCACCAAGCGCAACTGAACATTGATTTTTGACTTTGGGACCGAAATCAAAAAGTGTCCCGGCCGGAATGTTCAGTTGTGAAGCAAAAACAATTAACGACTGGGACGGAACTTCCCAGTCCGAACGAGAATA
>JAEEOP010000028.1 GCA_016284295.1 Methanomassiliicoccaceae archaeon
GACCACACAAACGCTTCGCGCAGACCAGCGGTAAATTAATTAGGATTGAGGTAAGTGGACGAACTGGCCTGTTCGTTGTGTTTGTGTGGTTACTTTCTCAATGGACAGACCACTTTTTCAACTTAGAGGCCAGTTTTTTTTTAATCAATCATGATTCTAAAAAGTTAGGTTCGTGACTATATTTGTGAATCAGTATCGAGTTAATTAGTTAATTCAGAAACAGGGGGTAGGGAACGGTGCTGTTGCGGTATTGTAATACTGTGTTTTTCGGTGTATGTTAAAGAAATGATTAAGATGACTAAAAAAGAACATTTTTCATTCATTATATATAAAATAGTAGGTAATGGTCCCCACTCCCTGATTTGAACAGGGGGCCTGCTGATTTCAGCGGCTGTATCGGTTTTACCGAAAACACTCTACAGTCAGCCGCTCTAGCCAGTCTGAGCTAAGTGGGGACAAACCTTGGATGCGTAAGCATTATAAAAAATATTGGTAGGCCTTTCCAGCGGAAAAGTCGGCTCTGGGTCAGTATCAGCGGTAGTAGGACAGGTCCTCGGGTTTCGTATCGGACATCGCCTGGACCTCATCGTTGATCTGATCGATCTGCTCGATGTTCTCCTGCATCTCGCTGGTGTCCACCTCGACCCCCAGGAACTTGCAGAGCACGTCCACGACACACTTGGCGCTCTTGTGGTCTACAAGGAAACCGGAGGTCTCTCCCATGAGGCAGGCTGCATCGATCTCGTATTCGTTGGCGAAGGCCACGAACATCGCTGCAGCACCGATGATGCCGCCCTGCGGCTCTCCGGGACGGAACTCCACGCCGATCTTCTCAAGCTTTGATTTCAGCTTGGGTTCGTTCACTGCACCCAGTACATGCGGGTCTGTGACTATCTCCCCGAGTCCGAAACCTCCCAGGGTCAGGATGATCTGCGGGTCGTACCGGATGATCTTGTCGAAGATGTACTTGCAGAGCTTGAATTGCCCCTGGCCGGAGGTGGGCTGGTTGTCTCCCAGGAGGAAGATCACGTCCTTGCCGTTGACGTCCTTGGCGTACCACAGCTCCACGTTGACCGCATACGGGTGGTTGTCGTTGTCGATCATCACCTGTGCGGGGAGTTCGCTGAAGAGGATGCTGGCGAGCCTTTGCCCTTCCAGCTTGTAGGCCAGGAAGTCCGCTGCAATCTTCCCGACGTTGCCCACGCCGGGGAGGCCCTCGATGAATACCACGTTGTTGAAGGTGGGCCTGCAGTCATAGGTTATGAGGCTTTCCATTCTCTCCGTACTCCTTGATTATGGATCTGCGGCGGTACTCTCCCATACGGTCGTCGGGGGAATAGCGTGCCGGAACAGGTATCACGGTCCTCTCTCCGCATACCGGGCAATCGTAGGAAAGCGTGTACCTTCCGCAGCCGGCGCATTTGCGGATCTCGCTGCTCATCTCACTTGCTCTCGCGCTTGAGCACTGCCGTGCCGTTGTTCGAAACGAGCGATTCGATCGCAGTGTTGGTGACCGTCTTCATGATGTCCTCGGCCTCCTTGTACTCAGCCGCGTTCACGACGACCCTGTATCTGGGGCATCCCACGCAGGTGATCTCGACCGATGAACCGTCCGCTGTCGCCAGTCCGGCCATGAGCGCCGTCTTGATGAGCTCCATTCCATTGGGTGCGGATGAGCTCATCTCGAGGATACCGTCGATCTGAACCATGGGCGGTGCGACGTTCTCCTTCGCGACCTCCATGAATGTATCAATCCACTCACCTTCGAATTCCGAAAGGAAATCATCCGGGTATGCGACTGCGGATTCAAAAGCACTGTAAAGTGTCTCGTAGGCATCAAGCAGCTCGTCTCCGAACTGCTTGTATGCCTTATCGAGGTCAATGTCCATCCTCTCAGCGACGATCTCGAGAAGCTTCTCTGCCTTTTTCTCGTTCTTCCACTGCTGGATCTTCTCCCTTTTCTGATGTTCATTGACGGATTTTAAAGAAAGGTCGATGTGACCTTTTTGTGAATCAACGCCCAGGACTTTGCAGACAATCTTCTGTCCTTCTCTGACGAAGTCCCTGATGTACTTTACCCAACCAGTAGCGACATCCCTTACGTGTATGAACCCTTCCCTGTCGTCGTACTCGTCCAGAGTGACGAAGGCTCCGAAGTTCTTCACATTCTTGACGGTGCAGACTACAAGCTCACCGTTCTCGGGAAGGCCCCTGGTCCTTGACATCAGTTGACTACCTCAACGATCTCGCCCTTGATGTCTCCGACTCCGCCCTTGGGGACGATGAGTGTGGCACCACAGACGTGGCAGGTGACCTTGGTCGCTGCCTTCTTGAACGCGATCTGCTCGTTTTCGCAGTCGGGGCACTTGATCTTGATGAAATCTCCGGTCATGATAATCACTCCACGAGCTCGAACTTCTTCGCACGGATGCAGGGGGAGATGTTGGCCTTCTTGCACTGGGTGCATCTGTACCTGAGGTTGATCCTCTTGGTGGGCTTCTCCCTTCCCTCGGGCTTGGGCCTGGGGAATCCTCCGTAACCGGCGGTGACCTTTCTGAATCTCCTCTGACCCCATTTGAGTTCGCTTGCCTTCTTCTTCTTGACCCTCTCCACCTCTTGCTCGGTGTGGGCCTTGCAGGTCGGGCAGTATCTTTTGATCGTTCTGGGCATTTTCATGGTATTCACCTTGAATTGAATCGGGCGTGCTATTATCGAGGTTATATAAAAAGATGAACCCTTGTCGGGTGGGTCGTCCGCCCGACATACCAGTACCCTCCCAGTATATTGTATATTATTAAGGGGATGTGCTCGATTAAGACAGGCCGCAGCCCCCTTTCGAGGGCCGTGAAACCGCTCATTCCTCCTTCTTTGCAAGGCTGTCGGCCATGCTCTCTACCGTGCCGTCCGCCTTTGCGATCAGCACATCGAAGGCCGTGTTGAGGAACAGTCCGTTCTCCACCACTCCGGGGATGACGTCTATCCTCGATTCCAGAAAGAAGGGCTTCTCTATGGCCTCGAACTTGCAGTCGTAGATGTAGTTCCCGCCGTCCGTCACGAACGGTTCCCCGTCCTTCATCCTGAGGGTCGCCTTGCACCCCTGCCTCTCCAGGGCGTACCTCGTATGCTCATGGCCGAAGCGCAGGACCTCCACCGGGAGCGGGGCCTTCGTTCCGAGCTTCTCTACGAGCTTGGACTCGTCGGCGATGATTATCTCGTTGATAGTGGCGGCGGCCACGATCTTCTCCCTGAGGAGGGCGCCTCCGAGGCCCTTGATGAGCTGCATCCCGGGATCGACCTCGTCGGCCCCGTCGATGGTGACGTCCAGATGGTCTATCTCGTCCAGGTCGACGACCTTGATGCCTAGGCTCCTGGCGAGCTCCTCGCTCTGCACGGACGTGGCCGTGCACGTGAGGTCGTAACCCTGCTTCACCAGTTCGCCGATCCTCTCGATCATGAACTTGGCGGTCGACCCGGTACCGAGCCCGACGGACATGCCGTCCTTCACGTACCTGTCGACAGCGACCTCGGCCACCAGTTTCTTCATAGCGTTCGCGTCAAGGGCCATCTGACATTCCTCTGCAATCATCATCGACACATCATTAAAAAAAGCATCCTTTTATCGGATGGGGGCGATGGTCGCAGCATGAGGTTGGCATCCCTTTATTCGGGCGGCAAGGATTCGACGTTCTCCCTTTACATCGAGGAGCAAATGGGGCACGACGTGCCGTATCTGGTCAACATAGTCCCCGAGGATGCCGCATCGTGGATATTCCACACGCCCAATCTATCTGCGGTCCCGCTGATGGCGGAGGCCATGGGGAAGAAGCTGGTCACCGCACCGAGCTCCGGCACCGAGGAGGGGGACATGCAGGGCCTGAGGGATGCCTTGGAGGGATTGGATGTGGACGGTGTCATCACCGGTGCCGTCTGGTCAGACTACCAGTGGGACAGGATGAACCTGGTCTGCCACGACCTGGGCCTGAGGGTGTTCTCTCCTTTGTGGAGGAAGGACCAGGACCTGGTCATGGATGCGTTCCTGCAATCCGGCATCAAGGCGATGATAGTCGGATGCTACGCGGAGGGTCTCGGTCCCGAATGGCTCGGTCGCGTCATAGACGAGGATGCGGTCAGGGAGCTCAAGGCGATCCGCGAGAAGCACGGGATAAGCATAATGGGGGAGGGCGGCGAATACGAGTCGATGACCCTGGATTCGCCGATGCACTCCCGTCCGATAGAGGTCGTGGATTCAGAGGTGGCCTGGAAGCGCGACAACGGCACACTGACGGCCACGTCACTGAGGCTGGGGCAGAGACGAGGGCCTGAACCTCCTCATTCTGACTGCATTGGTAACCACCGAGATGGACGAGCATGACATGGCCGCTGCGGCCAGCATGGGCATCACCATCACAAGGTCCGTGTATCCGAACACCACCGGAAGGCCGGCGGCTATGGGGATGCATACCGCGTTGTAGATCATGGCGAAGAACAGGTTCTGCTTGATGTTCTTCAATGTCGCACGACCGATCTCCAGCGCCGCGGGCACGGCCCTGAGATCGTCGTTCATAAGCACTATGTCGGCGGATTCGATGGCTATGTCCGTTCCGGAACCGACCGCCAGACCCACGTCCGATTGGGTGAGTGCGGGGGCGTCGTTGATCCCGTCCCCGGTCATGGCCACATGCCTCTGCTGGATCTGGAGCTTCTTCACCCTGTCCAGCTTGTCCTGCGGCTTCGCTCCGGATATGACCTCGTTGATCCCTGCCTCGGCAGCTATGGCCTCGGCGGTCTCCTTGCGGTCTCCGGTCACCATCATGACATCGATGCCCATGCCTTTGAGGGAGGATATCGCGGACGGGCTCTCGTCCCTGATGGGGTCGGACACGCTTATCGATCCCGCGAGCTCACCGTCGATGGCGACGAGTATGCCGGGGATGTCCCTGAGCTCCACGCCGTTGGCCTCCATGAGCTCGGTGTTGCCCACAAGAACCTCAGAACCGTCCACGGTGCAGCGGATCCCCATCCCGGTGACCGCCTCGAAGTTGCTGTGTTCGAGCAGCGGGATGGAGTTGTCCTTCGCATATCCCACCACGGCCTGGGCCAGCGGATGCTCGGAATCGGACTCGGCCGACGCGACCACGGAGATGAACCTCCTCTCGTCCATATCGGTGACCACACCGGTGATCGTCGGCTGTCCTTTCGTTATCGTTCCGGTCTTGTCGAGGATGACGGTGTCAACGTTCGCCGCAGCCTCCAGGGAAGCCGCAGTCTTGTAGAGTATCCCGTACCTGGATCCGTTGCCGGTCCCCACCACGATGGCCAGCGGGGTGGCCAGCCCCAGTGCGCACGGGCATGAGATCACCAGGACGGAGATCGCTATGGTCAGACAGAATTCCAGGTCGTAAGCGGGGTTGTACAGCCCGGCTATGTACCAAGCGATGAAGCTCAGCACGGAGATGATTATCACGGCGGGGACGAACACTGCGGACACCCTGTCCGCCACGTGGGCCACCGGGGCCTTGGTGCCCTGGGCCATCTCCATCATCCTCGCTATCTGGTAGAGGACGGTCTCCTCGCCGGTCTTCTCGATCATCACTTTCATGCTCCCGTTGCCGTTCACCGTGGCACCGTAGACTACGGAGCCCGCAGCCTTCTTCACGGGTGCGGATTCCCCGGTGAGCATGGATTCGTTGACCGATGACGATCCATCTATGACGGTCCCGTCCGCAGGCACGGATTCTCCGGGGCGGATGAGGACCACGTCCCCCATGACAAGCACGGAGGAGTCTATCTCGATTTCCTTCCCGTCCCTGATGACGGTGGCCCTGGACGGGGCCATGGCCAGGAGCCTTCTGAGGGAATCGTTGGTGTTGTGCTTGGAGCGCGCCTCGATGTACTTCCCGACGCTGACCAATGCTATGATCATCCCTGCGGAGTCGAAGCTCAGCGAGTGGACCATTCCGCCGGTGAACGCGACGTAGGTGTAGTACAGCCCCATCAGGAACGATGCGGTGGTGCTCAGCGCAACCAGCGAATCCATCGTGGGGCTCCTGCTGAAGAGCGCAGGGTACCCTTTCCTGTAGAACCTCCTTCCGGCGTATGCGATGGGCAGGAACAGCAGTATCTGCAGGATGCAGTCGACCCTCTTGTCCCACGGCCATTCGATGCCTGTGAGCATCGGCGCCATGGCGATGATGCTCAGAGGTATCACCGCCGCCAGAGCTATGATCAGGTCCCGCTTCTGGACCCTCAGCGCCTCGACCTCCTGCCTCTCGGCCTTCTTGCGGTCGTCGCTGATCATCGTATATCCGGCGGAATGCACCGCGGATGCGATGTCGTCCTCGGTCACCTTGGAATCGTCGTAGGTCACCGTGGCGGTGTTGTTCCCGAAGTTGGCGCTTACAGAGTCCACGCCCTCGAGGGCGCCTATCGCCCTCTCGATCCTGCCTGAGCAGGCCGCACAGGACATGCCTCCTATGCGGAATACGCGGGTCCTCATGAGAACAGTCCGTGCTTCACGGATGCCCTGAACCCGGCATCGACGACGGCCCCGATGAGCTCCTCGTCGGTGGCCCCGTCGTGCTCGACGGTGGCCTTGCCGGCCTTCAGGTTGACGTCGACCTTGTTCACCTTGTCGAGTCCCGAAAGTCCGTCGTAGACCTTCTTGACGCATCCTTCGCACATCATTCCCTCAATTTTCAAAGTGGTCTTCATCTCAAACCCTCTCTATTGCGTCTATTATCCCGGATATCTCCTTCTCGGGACTCTTCCAGAATCCCGGGGTCCATACCCTGTGGATCTTCCATCCCCTCGACTCGAGGTACTTCTGCCTGTGGTAGTCCCTCTCCCTGGTGGAGTCGGACATCTCGTACAGGCGGCTGTCGCATTCGATGCCGAGGATGTACCTGTAGTTCTGCTTCACGGCGAGGTCGATCTGGTATCCTCCGATACCGACGTTCCTCTCGACCGTGTATCCCTTCCTGACCAGCGCGTTGTACACCTTGTCCGCTATGTGGACGGTGGACAGCTCCTCGTGGGAGGTCCAGCGCTCGTCCCCGAATGAATGCAGTATGGCATCGGCAAGCTCCCTGTTGCCGCTGCTGACCGCATCGGCGTACTGCAGGTACTTCTTCAGTATGCGGGGGCCGTCGTTCTTGTTATCTTCCACCTGAAGCTCCTTGGGCTCGAAGGAGGACACGATGTAGATCTTCCTCTTGGCCCTGGACACCGCGACGTTGAGACGGTTCTCTCCTCCGCGGTTGTTGAGCCATCCGAACCTCTGCATGAGCTTGCCATCGGAGTTCTTGGCGTATCCGATGGAGAAGATGATTATGTCGCGCTCGTCCCCCTGCACGCTCTCGATGTTCTTGATGAACAGCCCCACGTCCTCCCCGTTGTCGAACCTCTTCATCTCGTTCGTCACCGTCTTTCCGAAGGATGGGTCCTTGGTGCATTCCTCGTCGATCACATCGTTTATCAGGTCCCTCTGGGACGCGTTGAAGGTGATGATGCCGATGGTCTCGTTGTTCTTCCTCTCGATGAATATGTTCTTGAGGAGCTCGACCACCTTGTTTGCCTCGGCCATGTTGGACTTGTTCTCCCACAGCCCGTCCACCCTGACGGTCTCGATCGGGGGTTTCGGGGGCTCCACCACGTTGGGGGACACGTACAGCCTTCCGCCGTAGAACGCGTAGTTGGAGAATGCTATCAGCTCCTCGTACTTTGATCTGTAGTGGAAGTTCAGAAGGATGGAGTCGTACCTCGCCCTTGCAAGGTCCAGGAGAGATTCCTCCTCCAATGCCGCGGAGACGTCGTCGTCCGGGTCGTCCTCGTCGGAGTCGTACTCGATCCTTCCCATACCGAGGCTGGAGGGACGCAGCTGCTTGTGGTCACCTGCGACCACGACCTTCTTCGCCCTGTAGATGGAGGGTATTCCCTTCTCCACGTACATCTGCGAGGCCTCGTCGAAGATGAGCAGATCGAACACACCCATCTCCAACGGAAGTATCTCAGATACCACCTCAGGCGTCAGCAGCCATACCCTGACGCCTTTGAACAGCTCGTAGCCGTAGCGGTTGATGAACTTGTTGAGGTTCCATTTCCTCTTGGACTCGATGATCCTGCTGATGTCACCGCGCCTCTTGGACTCGGTGATGTAGCGCAGGTTGTTCTGGAGGATCTCCTCGACCCTGTCCTTGCACAGGCTGCGCTTCTCCTCCATCTTCCTGTCCATGTCCTTGATGATGCTGTCGAAGTCCCATATCTGCTGCATGATGTCCTTGTGCTCGGCATCGAACTTCATCAGATGCTCGTTCAGCACCCAGTTGTACATCTTGTCGTTGCTCTCCGAGAACCTCATCTTGGTCTTGTCCGATATGGACAGCAGATCCTCCCCGTACAGTTTCTCGGTGGAGGTCATCCTGTTATACACCGTGGAGAGGGAGGCGAACCTCTCGTAGTCGTCCAGGCCGGTGATGATCCTCTGGGGGTCGTCCATCAGCATGTTGAGGGTGTGCTGGTTGTAGTTGTCGAAGTACTTGGAGGCCATCAGCGTGGCCTCGCGGTTGACCTTGCCCTTGGAGAACAGCTTCCCCATGAATCCCTTGGAGTTGAACTCCTTCATCTGCATCTCCAGGTCCATCAGGTCCGCCTTCATCTCTCCGATGTTGTATTCGGACAGGTCCCCTTTCATCTGCGTCAGCCAGGGGTTGCCTCCGGAGAGGGTCTTGTAATCGTTGAAGTTGCGCATGTAGCTCTCGCTGCCGTAGATCCTGTGCAGCTCGGTGATGTCCGGATATTTGAGGGACATCAGCTTGGGGTCGATGTTGTCCTTGAGGACCTTGTACTCGGTGAACTGCCTCTCGTCGGAGAGGTTGGTCTTCTCCAGGCCGTAGAGCTTGTACGGCGCTATCCCGAAATCACCGGGGGTGTACATGGTGTCGGCGATCTTTGTAAGCAGCTCGACATCATCGTTGATGCTCTCCGAGATCGACTCTATGTCGGTACCCTTCTTCGGCACCCCTGCGGACAGCATGCTGTCGAGCTGCCTGTAGAACAGGTCCTTGTTCCCCACGTCGTCGATCAGCAGGCAGTACCTGGCTAGGTTCCCTAGACGCGAGTACACGACATCCAGCGCGGTCTTCTTCTCCGAGACCATCAGGACGGTCTTGCCCTTGACCACCGCGGATGCGATCAGCCCCGTGATGACCTGCGACTTGCCCGTTCCGGGAGGTCCCTGGACGACGATCTCGTCGCCGTTGTCTATCGCCGTGAGGATGTTCTCCTGTGCGCTGTTGAGCGAGTTGATGTACACCAGGTCCTTCTCCGACGCCTCCATGCCCTTCTCCTTGATGTCGTCGAACGACAGGGGATCCGGTTTGTCCGAAAGGAAGTCGGTCTTGTCGAGGTTCTCCACCAGGTCCGACAGGATCCCGTTGATCTCCTTGCCGGAGAGGATTGCATCGAAGTCCCTCTGGATCGAACTCGAGTATGTGGGGTACTTCCCGACCACCATGTTGGGGACGAGTTCCATGTCGCCCGGGAGGTAGTCGGGGAACTCCCCGGCCTTGTAGTCTATGAACTCCGTGGGCTCCGTCTGCTCGCACTTGATCGTGATGCCGTTTATCTTGAAGAATCTCAAGGTGTCGTCGATGAACGTGCTGTATTCGTAGTCCTCGAGGATGTTGTTGGGGAGCGGCCTGTTCTGGCCGGTGGCCTTGATGTAGGCCAGGATGAGCGTGTTGTTGTACATCGCATCGCGGGACGAGTCGTATGTCAGGGATATGGAGCGGGCGTCCTTCTCCAGCGTGACCGGGAAGAGCGCGAGCGGTGCACGGATGTCGAAGTCGTCGTTGGGCATCTTGCCCTGCACGAAGGGGTACCCGATGTAGAGGTCGTACTGTCCCTTCTCCCTCATCTCCCTGTTGACCTCACGGATGACCTGGTTGAGGTGCTTGTAGAACCTCTCGTCCTCCTTGCTGTTGGCGATGTCGCACAGCCTGAGGACCCTCTTCTTGCCGAAGAGCAGCTCGATGACGTCGATGTTCGGGATCCTCATGAGGTCGAAGGTGTTTTTGGCGGATATTTTCCCCTGGTAGAGCAGCCTGTTCCCCCTGCTGATGTTGATGAGCTTCTTCTCCAGCTCCCTCAGCGTCCTCGCGGTGTCGGATGCGAGGTCGGAACCCTTGGCGGCGGTCACAGCATACTTCTTGGTGACGGCCAGGAACTTCTCGCCGTATACCTCTATGAACCTCTGGCCCACGCCGACGATGGCTATGAAGTCGTCTATCTTCGTCGGCACCCTGTGCGCCATCTCGGCCAGCGCCTCATCCGAGCAGATGTTCGGCATGCGGCCTGTGGACATCCTGCCTTCTTCCCTGAGGCGCTCCCTCAGCTGAATCAGTTCCTCGTAAAGCTGCTCTTCCAATCCCATACGGCCCGTATATTATTCTTAATGTAAAAACTCAAAGGAAGTAGAAATAGCTTTTTAACATTGTTAAAACCTGGCAGCCCGGCAAGGGGCCCACCGATAAATATCCGCGGTGGAATCGGTGTGGTATGCTGAGCACAGGAATCAGGGGATCCCAGTCGGTAGATGTGAACGAATCCAACACGGCGGATGCGCTGGGGAGCGGGGATCTGCCGGTTTTCGCTACGCCGGCGATGATAGCGCTGATCGAGAAGACCGCATCGCAGAGCGTCATCCCCTATCTGGAGATGGGGATGTCCACTGTCGGCACCCATCTCGACATCGCCCACTCCGCGGCCACGCCTATAGGGATGACAGTGGTCTGCGAGACCGAGCTCGTGGAGATCGACAGGAGACGCCTGGTTTTCAACGTGCGCGTCTACGACTCCGCAGGGGAGGTCGGCTCGGGCACTCATGAGAGGTTCGTCGTGGATGCTCAGAAGTTCCTGGAGAAGGCGGAACTGAAGGTGCTCAAGAGGAACCGATCCCCTCGTCCGGAACGATGTACCCGGCGACGAACGTCGCCACGCTGAGTACCATCGCGGGTATCATCGCGAACGTGAATCCTGCCAGGAAGTCCTCCGGCGGGATCAGGTCCAATGGCACGCCGATGGATCCGGAGCCTATCGTCGCGAGGGATGCGAACATCGCGGTACCTATGGAGCCCCCTGTGTAATAGAGGAAGTTGGAAAGCGTTGAGGCTATGGCCTTGTCCTCCTGCGGGGCGCGGTCTATTATACGGCTCGCCACGGATGCTCCGCATAGCCCCCACATGATGCCTCCCATTATCCCTATCGGTATGAAGGGCAGCCATCCCATGTCCGGCCTGATGAGCCAGTAGCCGATGCTGAAGAACAGGAGCGCAGCGCAGCTCACCAGGGCCATCCTCTTCCTGCCGTGGCTGTCGGCGTACTTCCCTGCGGGGAGGCTGATCAGGATCGTTATGATGCTGGGTATAAGGATCAGGATCCCGGTGAAGGTGAAGCTGACGTCCAGCTCCTTCGTGATGTAGAACGGTATCAGGTATGACACTCCCACGTAGCAGATGTTCATCAGCAGATAGCACAGGGAGACAGAGTCGAACCTCCAGTCCCTGAACATCTCGAGGTTCAGCATGGGGTGGGCGGTCCTCCTCTCAGTGCGGACGAACAGCAGGAGGCATGCGACCAGGACGACGGCCATGGCCGCGCAGATCATGCCCTGTCCCTCATGCGAGAACATCTCGAGGATGTACACCCCTGCGACGACCGCGATCAGCAGGAATGCGCTTCCTGCGAGATCCAGCTTAGCATCCTTTATGTCATGGTCCTTGGGCAGGGCGCGGAGCGCGAAGAGTATGGCCAGCACGCCTATCGGCACGTTGATGAAGAACGTCCAGTGCCAGGAGGCCATGTCCATTATCAGTCCGCCGACGGCGGGACCGGATCCGAAGCCGACCGCTCCTGAGAGCATGAGCACGCTGACGGCGAGCCCGAGCTTGGAAGGGGAGATGAACTTCACGCAGATCATGGGCGCCACGGCACCCAGAATCGCCGCTCCGATACCCTGGACGACCCTGGCACCGACCAGCGTCCACAGGTCCTGCGAGAACCCGCATACAAGGGAAGAGATACCGAATATGGCGAATCCGATGATGTAGATCTTCCTGATGTGACCGGAATCGGCCAGCCTCCCGAAGGAGAGCATCAGGCCGGCGATCATCATGAAATAAGTGATGGTGACCCATGCGACGGCGTTGGCATCGACCCCGAAGGATTCGGCGATGGAGGGGAGCGCTATGTTGACGATGCTGGAATCCAGTCCGTCCATGAAGACCCCGAAGGCCATCGCAAGTAGTGCCAGTATCTCCGCACGCTTGAGATCCATGCTTCTAGTGATTAAGTTCCGTTATTTTTACATGATGATGGCCGGGAGCATCAGGCACCCGCACAGGACCGTCTTCCCGTCCTCGCAGGACACCGGGATGAACCCGATGAGCAGGGATGCGACCATGATGACCATGCCCCAGAAACCCGTGGTCAGCAGGACCATGATGATCAGGAACGCTATGACGGCCTTGTTCAGCAGGTCCTGCCTCAGCCTCTCCACGAAGGATGCCATCATCCTTCCCGACCAGATGGTCAGCGCGTATCCCAAGGCGGAGCCCACGGCCGCGGAGACGAGCAGCAGCAGGAACGGCTCGGTCATGATCCCCCTGATGCTGTCGCCGAGGATGTCGCCTATCGCTATCACGGTTCCGGACCTCCCGCTCCCGGAAACGGACAGGGTCACCAGGGACAGGACGCTGGTCACGGTCCCTATCGAGGCAACGGTGGAGATGAACCGCTCGGGCGTCCTGTCGGGGAGGATGGTAGCGGACACAGTCGCACCGACCGTGGATGTGATCCCGGGGAACCATCCGGCCACGGAACCCATCAGAACCCCTTTCAGTCCAGGAACGATGCCCACAGGGTCCTTCTCCTTGTCTGGCTGCCTAGGGAACTTGGCGCCGTCGGAGGACATGAGCATCGTCGGCAGTCCGAACAGCCCGGTGAGCATGGGCATCAGCAATGTCCCTTCCCCGAACAGCCCGTCCGATGGGATGGGTAGCTCCATGACCGCATACCCCATCGCTCCCGACAGGAGGAACGCGATGGCGCCGAAGAGCAGCTGATTCTTCCGGTACTCGTTGTACATCAGGATGCCGACCACCAGTATTAGGACGGCCTTCGTGACCTGGTCCAGTATGTCTGAGGCGCCGGTCATCATCACGTACTGCATCGGCACGGCCAGAAGGATCGCCGCTGAGCATCCGATAAGGCTCCCTATCGCAGCGGATCTTACCGCCGCCATCCCCCTGCCGTCCAGCAGCATGCGGTGTCCTGGAAGGACGGAAACGGCGGTATCCGCATCGGGCGCCCCGATGAACACGGACGGCACGAAATCTACGTAGGAATGCACCACGGATGCGGACATGATCATGCAGCACACATCCGTCGGTATCTGCGATTCCGGAAGGGCGCCCTGCAGGGCGGCCGATATCCCTGGGCTGGCGACCACCAGCATGGATGCCAGGGTGTTGACGTGGATGCCCGGCACCAATCCCGTGAAGAGCCCCATGGCGGAGCCCAGGATGGAGAAAGCGATGGCTGTAAGGATCGATACCGGTTCCACGGAAACGTTCACCTAGGTTCTCAGGATTTAAACCGAACCAGCTACGGTAACAGTGCCTTTGGCCTCTTCCCACCGGGACACAGTGTGTTCCGCCAACGCTTAATATAAGCGCTCCGTTCCCGCACACGATACATATGAATGTAGACGAAAAGCTGGCCTTGGTTACAAGGAATACCGAAGAGCTCGTTACCGAAGAGGAACTCCGTGCTCTCCTCACGGAGAAGAAGGAGCCCACGGCATATATCGGATTCGAGCCGTCGGGAACCGTCCACCTAGGCTGGGTGCTCGTTGCCCAGAAGATCAGGGACCTCTGCGATGCAGGATTCAAGGTCACCATATTCTGGGCGGATTGGCACGCCTACATCAACGACAAGCTCGGAGGGAACATCGAGAACATCAGGACCTGCGCAAGGTACATGCAGGACTGCTTCATCGCGCTCGGCGTCCCTGAGGACAGGGTCGAGTTCAAGTACGCCAGCGAGCTGTGCTCGGAGATCGAGTACTGGGAGAAGGTCATCAAGGTCGCCAAGGTTACATCCCTTTCGAGGGTCAAGAGGGCCATGACGATCATGGGAAGGTCCGAGGACGAGGCCGAGGTCGATGCGTCGAAGGTGCTCTACCCGATCCTCCAGGCGACGGACATATTCTTCCTCAACTGCGATGTGGCATACGCCGGTATCGATCAGAGGAGGGCCCACATGCTCGCCAGGGACGCGGCCGACAAGCTCGGATGGAAGAAACCCGTCGCTCTGCACACGCCTCTCCTGCCCGGACTCAAGGGCGGAAACAGGATGGACCCCATCGAGAACAAGATGTCCAAGTCCAAGCCCGAGGGCAACATCACGATCCACGACACCAAGGAGGACATCGCCAAGAAGATGAAGAAGGCGTACTGTCCCATGGATAAGCTAGACGCCGAGGGCAACGAGGAGGTCAACCCCGTCCTGATGCTGTGCAAGTACATCATCATCCCCAGGAACGGCTGCCTGTTCGTGGACCGCCCCGAGCAGTACGGCGGACCCGTCACCTACAATTCCTACGAGGAGCTCGAGGAGGCTTACTTCAGCAAGCAGCTGTCACCTTTCGACCTCAAGACAGGTGTCACCGACGGAATGGCGAAGACGCTGGAACCCGTCGCAAAATACTTCGAGGCACACCCTGAGAACCGCGAGGCTCTCCAGAAGGTCCTCGCAAGCCTCACCAAGCTCAGGTGAGGGTCAAACTTCCCTCTCAAGGAGATCTTTGGACTTTATCTCTCTGAAGATCTCCATCGTTCTCTTCATGCAGATGAAAAGCATTGCTTCAACATCCCCGATCCCGGAAATTCCTGCAGCGCCTGCGTGGCCACCGCCGTCGGTCTGCGTCTCGGAGCCGATCCCCTTCATGATCTCGCCGAGGTTCACGCCCTTTCTGACGGCCTCCTGAGTCGCCCTGGCACTCAGACGGAAGGTGTCGTCCCTCTGGGATCCGACGAACACTACATCAGCGCCTGCGGTCATTATAGCCCTGCATGCGGACGCTTCGAAGCTTCCTCCGTAGGATGTGGCGACGATGAGGTTCCCGACACGGTCGAACTTGGTCCTCTCGATCGCCTTCAGCATGGCGATCTTCTCGGACATGCTCACAGGGGCCATCGTTAGGTTGTAGGCCTCATCCATGTTGATGGAGCATCTTTCCATAAGATCGGCGAAAGCGGTCAGCAGACCGGGCTTGGCGAACTGGAAATGGCCGCTGTCGGTGATCATCCCTCCGATGAGCATGAGGGCCGTGTCGCGGTCGATGGGGATGCCGTTCTCGTCCAGGATATCCTTGATGATCTCGCAGCAGGACGTCCTATCCGGATCGCAGTAGAAATCATATTCATCCCACTTGCCCGTGGGTAGATGATGGTCGATGACGATAGTGTTTTTCGGGAGCTCGGGCACGCCCTCCAGCTGCTCCGGGGACGAGGTGTCCACGACGACGATCTGCTCGTAAGCGGACAGGTCGCAGCTCTCCTTGTATTCGACACCGATCTTCTCGCAGACGATCTTGCTCACACGGTCGATGCTGTTGGGAGCGTAGATGTCCGCATCGGGGAAGGCCATCTTCAGCGCATAGGCGGATCCTATCGCATCCATATCCGCGTTGCCATGGACAAGGATGACCTTGTTCCTTCCTCTGAGCTTGTCTGCCAGTTCCCCGAACATGCGGGGTCATACAGGTAGAGGATAAAAAACTGGGGCATTGCCCCAGGAAAATGACGATTCAGTGCTTCTGGTGCTTGCGGTTGCCCCTCAGCATCTCCACGTACTTGTTCTGGCTGAGTCCGGTGATCAATATGTCCGACTTGTATAGCCTGACGGTGATCAGGATCGACACCAGTGCGAATATGACCATGTAGACGATACCGCCCAGCACTAGGGTCACATCCCCGTTCAGGAGGGCCTCCGTGGCCATCATGGGGTGGCTGAACGGGATCGCGAACAGGAGCACCTGTATGACTATGTTGGAGCCGTACCACCCGGAGAACATCACTATGAACATCGGGATGATGGCAAGGATGCTCAGGGGCATGGTCATGGTCTGTGCGGACTTGTAGTTCTTCGCGAACGCTCCGAGGATCATGCAGATGCCGAGTGCGCACGCGATGGAGAGGAACATCGATACCATGATCAGCAGGTAGTCGGTGAGTCCCAATGCGAGTCCGAGCTTGGAGAGGTCTATGTCGGTGCTGCTGACCGCAGGCGCGGTGAGCGAGCCCAGATAGAAGCTCATTCCGAGCATGTACGCCAGTCCGAACACGAGACCGACGACCGCCGCCGCCAGGATCTTTCCGGTGACGATGGTCGTCCTCTTGATCGGCAGGGTGAGCAGGGTCTCGAGGGTCTTGTTCTCCTTCTCGGATCCCATGGAGCTGATGACGATGCTTCCGACCATCATGATGATGATCATGATGATCATCGGGATGAGCATGGTCTGACCGCTGAGCTTGTTGGCGATCTCGGACGGCGTAACATCTTCTTGGAGCTCCCCTTTCACGTACGTGTACGTGTGTCCGCCGTCGATGGGCGATGTGAGGAAAGATATGTGCTCCATCTCGGACTGGGATCCCACGATGGACTTGGACAGGTCCTGCTCCAGATAGTTCACCAGCTGTCCGGCCATGGTCGTGGACACCGTGCCACCGACCATTCCGCTGGGCTCGTAGATATAGACCTGCTCCAGGACGCCTTTCTTGCCCGATTCTATATCGGATTTGAACGTGTCCGACAGCAGGAATGTGAACGAGACGCCGTGCTCCATCATGTCGTCGAATATGTTGTCCCTGTCGATCTTGATGATGAAGTCGTCGATCTCCGATGCAGGCACTCCGGAGGCGGTGTAGATGTTGACAAGAGCATCGTATGCGTTCCATTCGCCGCTCTTCGTGTCGACGGTCTGATCCTCGTAGTTCGAGATGCCGATCACTGGCAGCGTCGCACTCTTCCCTATTTCCTCGCCGATGAGCCCTCCCAGGCTGGCGAAGAGCAGGACCATGATTAGGACGGATGCGACGGAACCGGGCGTGAGGAGCTCCTTGATCTCCTTCTTGATGATGTTGGTGAGATGGCTCATGCTCCTTTCACCGCCGCGACGAACACTTCTTCCAGGGTGTCCTTTCCGTATTTCTCCTTCAGCTCGTCGGGGCTCCCGACATCGATGATGTTGCCCTGGTCGATCATACCGACCCTGTCGCAGAGCATGTCCACTTCGAACATGTTGTGCGAGGACATGATCACGGTGACTCCGGACCTTGCGATCTCGCGGATGACCTCCCTGATCTCGTATGCATTTATCACATCCAGTCCGGAGGTGACCTCGTCCAGGATCGCGAGCTTGGGCGATGTCATGATGGCCCTTGCGATCAGCAGCCTGCGCATCATACCCTTGCTGTAGGTGTCGATCCTGTAGTCGATCTTGTCACCGAGGTCGGCGAGCTCCACCCCCTTCTGGACCATCCTCTCCTTCTCCTCGCCGGAGCAGAAGAAGTTGGCTATGAACGAGAGGTACCTCCTGCCGGTCAGGTCCTTGTACGCCCCGGCATCCTCCGGGAGGTAGCTGATGAGCTTCCTGACCTCGTCGGATTCCTTCGTCACGTCCTTGCCGTAGACCTCGATCGTCCCCGACGATATCTTCAGGATGGTGGAGATCATCCTCAGGATGGTGGTCTTCCCGGCACCGTTATGTCCTATGAGCCCGAAGATCTCCCCTTCGTGCACAGTGAGTGACACGCCGTGGACCGCTTCTCTCTGTCCGTACGTCTTACGTACGTCCTTGAGAACAAGTGCATCTGTCATGACGGATTGATTCGTAGAATGATATAAGGAAATATTCCCGGGCTGTCGCCCGGGTTTAGGAAATGGATCACTCCTGTACGTTCCCCATGGCCTTGTTGATGGTCTCCTGGAGCGCGGTGTACTTCTCCTTGAGGGAGTTCTCCTGGCGCTCGAGGCTGCCGATCCTGACCTCCATGGTCTCTATGGACTCATCGAGGTCGGCCTTGAGGGAATCCAGGTCGTCGACCTTGATCATGAATGCGCCGGAGGTCCTATAGACCGTGCCGGTGCTCTTCTCCAGTTCGTCCTTGGTCTTGATGAGCTCGCGCCTGCTGGCATCCATCTGTACTCTCTGGGATGTCACGGCCTGGAGCTGCTGCTGGACCTGCTGGAACTGGGTGATCTGGTTCTGGAGCTGTGGGCTGATTCCGTTCATTGGTTCACCTTGGTCAGATTTCCTATGTCTTCTATAACACGCAAGCTTTCTAGGTACGAATTGACCGCCGCCCTCATCGCAGTGGTGTCCGTCGCCCTGATATGAATCAGCGCGACGTCCCCATCCGATTCCAATGTGGTCTCGGTGCGAGGCAGTTCCCTGCCTGTCTCGGGCGAGATCGTCGGGACCGCTATCGATGCGGCGGCCCCTTCGATCCTCAGCGTGGCCTCGATCATCTCAGTCGGTGCTGTAGACCTTCTTGTCCACAGGCCTGTCCTTGAGGAAGATCTTGTATCCGCACTTCTCGCACTGGAGTCCGAGGGAGTTGACGTTCTGGGGCTCGTTACACTTTGCACATCTGTATTCGCCAGTGCTCATCGTAATCGCCGACCAGTAAGTCTCACTGTTCCGAGACCTGCGAGATGTCCTTCTTCGTGTTGGGGCTGTATGCGGTGGCTGCGAACTTGGTGTCGCAGTGCTTGCAGTACCAGATACCAGAGCTGACCCTCTTCACGGACATGTGGTGACAGACGGGGCACTCGTGCTTTCCCTTCTGGTGGGCCTCGATGGTCTTGATCCTGTTGCGTACGATGACACCGTACCTTGCTCCGAACCTTCCGGAACTTCCTGCTTTCTCTGTTCTCTTTGACATAGATTTCACCCGATGATTTTCCTGATCTCGGCACCCTTCTCTACAGCTCTGTCGAGACAGAGGCTGAGTTCATCAAGTGTGATGGAACCGCGTCCGCCCTTCTGCATGGCCCTGAAGTTGCCATTGTCGTCGGTCGTAACCGTCAGACGGGCGGTCGATATCTGTTCTTCGTCGAAATTAGGGTCTACTATTAAATCATTACCTACTTTGACCTCCGTGATGGAGATGGGCAGGCATGTGATCGGCAGGGGTTTGTTCTCTCCCTTGCCGTACTGCTCCCCGGGGATGGTGGCCGACTTCAGCGCGCAGACCGCTGCGAGGTTGGCCGCATCGAAGAGGTTGCCGTCGTAATCGAGGGCGTAGATGTCCACGAAGCACATCCATACCTCCTCTCCGGGAACGATGCACAGCGCTTCCACATCGACCATGCCCGATTCGCGGATACCGCGGTCGACGACACGTGCGAGCTCGATGGCGTCCTCTCCGGGAGGTCCGGCCTCGAACGTGGGGTGGGCCATGGGGATGAGCTCCGCTCCGGTGGTCAGGACACCGATGTTGGGGGTGTCTGGGAACGGGGTCCCGGGGATGATCTTGACTCCCGCGATGACCTCGGTCTTGCCGAGCTTGACCCTGGCGGATCCGTCGGCGCTCTCGATGACATCCGTGAGGACCTCGATGTTCCTGACGTCGGTGAGGCCGCGTCCGTCGAGCCTCTTTCCTTCCGCGATCAGTTTCATCATGTGGTCGCGTTTGATCTCTGACATTATCTCGGTCATCAGTTACCCTCCTGTGCCTTCTTGGAGTAGCGTCTCTTGAGTGCATCCTTCTGGAGCTCGTGGAGCTCGTGGCATCCGGCGACGGCCATCTTGATACCGCGGTCGAACTCCTCGCGGGTCATGTTTCCGTCCATCTGCAGGAGGACGATCTCGTCCGTCGAGGGGATGATGGCGATGGGCACATCGGCCTGTCCGTAGTTGTCCTCCTCCTTGTTGAGGTCCAGGAGGACGTGTCCGTCAGCCTTTCCGCAGGCGAGCGCGGGGACGATGTCCCTCATGGGGATACCCGCATCGGCCAGCGCGACGGATGCGGCGGTGAGTCCTGCGCACCTCGTTCCGGCGTTGGCCTGGAGGATCTCGATGTACACATCGATGGATGCGCGGGGGTACAGCTCGGTGAGGACGACCTTCTCCAGTGCCTCGGAGATGATCTTGGAGATCTCGATGGACCTCCTGTCCGGTCCGGGCCTCTTCCTGTCGCTGACAGAGAAGGACTGCATGTTGTACTTGCACTGCACGATCGCCTTGGTGGGGTCCTGGAGATGCCTGGGGTGGCACTCCCTGGGTCCGTAGACGGCCGCGAGGACCTTGTTCTTTCCAATCTCTACGTATGCGGATCCGTCCGCGTTGTTGAGGACTCCTGCCTCAATCTTGAAGGGCCTGTGCTGCTCGGCTGTCCTGCCGTCGATCCTCAGGCCGTTCTCATCTACCAATACCATATCAGTGTGTCCGCTCATGGTCACTCATCCCCCTCATCATCGTAATCGTCTTCGTCCTGAGGGATCCTCTCTTCGATAAATTCTTTGATCCTGTCTGTCAGGTTGCCGCTCTGGGCCAGCTCCTCGATCATCTCGATGGCCTGGACCGCGACGTCGGCGTTCTCGTCCTCTCCGTCCACCCAGATCCATCCGTTCTGTCCGACGGTGATGCGGCAGTCGGTCATGTTCTTGAGCATCGAGATCATGGATCCGCTCTTTCCGATGACCCTGGAGACCTTCGTGTGGGAGATCTTGACGAGCCTTCCGCCCTCGATCCTCCTCAGTCCGGAGTCCTTCATGGTGACGGAGATCTTCTTGCTCTCGTCGACCGCCAGGACCTTTATGAGGACCACGTTGCCGATGGTCAGGTATCTGGATGTGTCCCCGAACTCTACCTTCCAAGGGACCTCGCTCACATGCAGGGGCGCGGGATAGGGCGCACCTATGTTCACCAACCAGTTGGAGGGTCCGATGTCCACGATGATTCCGAAGACGGTGTCCCCGGATACGGGCATGTATCCTCCCCTGAGGGGTATCACTCCGACCGTGTTCTGGAAGACATTCCTTACTCCCATGACACTGGCACGGACTTTGCCGTCCAGCACGTATGCGTTCTCTCCGGGCCTCATCCCTGTTCCGTCGAGGATGTCGCCGGGCACAACGATCTCGCGTGTCTGTCTGGCGTTTCTTTTTTCCATTTTATCACTCTCGCGAATGTCAATTAATCAATTTCACGGATGCCGAGCCTTTCGTCTTGTGCTTCAGCTTGTCCGTGAGGTCGTTGATAAGGCCTGCGGGGATCTCCATCACGCCGATCCATGACCCGTCGGACGTCCACTCCTCCTTCTCCACTATGCCGAAGGTGATCAGGTCGTCGTAGCAGCGTCCGTAGTCGGAGCCGTTGAGCTTGATCGCTATGCGGGATTTCTCGAACCTTATCGGAAGCAGCGGCCTGAGGAGCTTCATGGCCTCCTCGATCTCCTTGTCGAGCGGTTTGAACGGGTCGACGTGGAATTTGGCCTCCTCGAGCGCCAGCTGTATCCTCATGGGAGGATGCGGCGTGTGCGTCTGCGGGTTGATCGCATTTGCGGCAATGTATGTGATGATCTGCTGTCTTTTGGCCTCCAGCATCTCCTTGCGCTGTTCGGCCGTGATCTGGATCTCGCCCTTCTCGACGATCTTCCTTGCGATCTCTCCGATGTCCTCTGTGCCGAATGCTTCCTTGAGCTTGTCCTCGGCGGGCTTGGTCCCCTTGCTGGCGTTCTTGAAGACGTCCTCCACCGCCATGTACTCGACGATGTCGAACGTCTTACCCTGCTTGATCAGGTCCACGACCTTCGGATCGAGGAGGACCTCGAAGGTCTCACCATGGCTCTCCAGTTTGGCCGTTATTGCATCATCAAGGCTGACCATGTTTATGCCTCAGTTCTTCTCTTTGAGCTGTTTCTTCTCGTCCTTCTTGAGAAGGGCGTCGACCTCGCTCTCGCTCAGTCTTCTGAATTTCTTTCCGATCTCGGCGACTCCGATCTCGGTGGTCTCCGCACTGGGCTTCTCCTCGATGGCTGCCTCGAGCGCCTTCAATCCGAGCTTCATCGCGGCGTTGAACGTCATGTCGTCCTTGTATTCCTTCTCGAAGATCTCCATGACCGCGGGGCGTCCGCTCCCGATACCGGTGGCCTTGTATGCTACGAGTGCTCCTGAGGGGTCGGTCTCGAAGAGGTGGACTCCGAGGTCGTCGGTACCCGCGACGAGGAGCGCGGTTCCGAACGGGCGTGCTCCGCCGTACTGGGTGAACTGCTGCTTGTAGTCGCAGACCTTCTTGACGAGCATCTCGACGGAGATGTTTTCGCCGTAGTTGACCCTGTGGACCTGCGCATCGTGCCTGGCCTCGTCGACGAGCACCCTTGCGTCCGCGACGAGTCCGGATGTGGCGCATCCGATGTAATCATCGATGTCGTGGATCTTCTCGGTGGATTTGGGCTCGAGCAGTCTGCTCATGGACCTCTTGTCCACGATGAGGGCCACTCCGCCTTTGTACTTCAGTCCGATGGTCGTCGAACCTTTCTTCACAGCCTCGCGGGCGTATTCTACTTGGAAAAGTCTTCCGTCAGGGGAGAAAACTGTAATCCCCCTGTCATAAGCCATTTGTCCGGGTTGCATAATTGCCGCTCCTTATCTTATTTACGCGTCAGCATTCTTAAAGTATTATAAAAGGACGTTGCAAGAATGTTCAGCGTTTCTTTTTCTGGGCGACCTTGAGCTCCGGGTAGACTTCGCGTATCTTCCTCAGGGTGCCCGAGGTTATGAGGGATTCCGATCCGGGGAACCTCTCCTTCATGGTGGCCGAGACCTGCTCGATCCCGGCGGGGCTGCAGCGGACTATCGCCTTGCCTCCGAAGCTCGTGATGACCCTCAGATCGGGCATCGGTTCGGACAGGTCTGCCAACGCATCGAGGACCTCGCTCCTCCCTGCTTCAGCGGGCACCGTGAACACGATGTAGCGCCTCCTTCCGCGGACAGATTTGACCACCATGGAAGATGGTTATCCGCTCATCCGACTTAATCCCTTTCCAACGGCGTCGGCGGTCTGGGAACATCCCGGAGAAAGCGATAAAGTTGAGGTTTGACTAAAAATTCTTAGGTTTTGTAGTGGATGTAGCACTTGTCCAATCATTTTCGATGAGCCAGACATCATTTCGAAGATATTTAGGGCCAAAATATGACTATTTAAAACTATCCTAAAGAGCGTTAAGTCAAAAAATCCAATTTTACTTCGTAATCATACGAAATAAATTGAAAATTTCTACCATGAAAAATGTCGCATTACTGTGAACGGTAACTGTTTTGATATTGCATATCCGATATGCTGGCTATCGGGAAAAATTGAAATTAATGCCAAATTTTAGATTTTACTAAAAAATCTTTAACGGAGTCATAGTAATGCGGTATCATAATATTTAAGCCTATTTTGATTGGCCTTAATATACCAAAAAAGGCATCCCATATCCATTCCTTAAACGGAGGCAATGAATTGAGTAAATCGGCATTGGTTATCGGAGGAGGAATTGCGGGTATTCAGGCAGCGCTTGATCTTGCAGACAGGGACATCCACGTCTATCTCGTGGAGAAGGACCCCACAATCGGTGGAGTCATGTGCCGTCTCGACAAGACATTCCCTACGAATGACTGCTCGGCATGTATCCTCTCGCCTAAGATGGCGGATTGTAACGGACACCCTAACATCGACGTTCTGACCTACCACGAGGTCCAGAAGGTCGAGGGTCAGGCAGGAGACTTCAAGGTCACCGTCCTCAAGAAGGCAAGGTACGTCAACCCCAGTGAGTGTACCGGATGCGGTGACTGTATCGCAAAGTGTCCTGTGAAGAACATTCCCGACAAGTACGAGTTCGGGCTCACAACAAGGAAGGCAATCTACATCCCCCACGCACAGGCAGTGCCCAGGGTGGCTGTCATTGACTCCAGCGTCTGTATGAAGATCAACAAGGACAAGTGTGGAAACTGCGCCAAGGTGTGCGGAAAGGGTGCTATCCACTACGATGACAAGGATGAGCTCATCACACTTGATGTCGGATCCATCATCGCTGCGGCCGGATTCAAGGTCTGGGACGCAAGCGTCGCAACAGAGTACGGATACGGCAGGTTCCAGAACGTCGTCACAGCAATCGAGTACGAGAGGATCATGTGCGCATCCGGACCTCACAGGGGACACATCGTCTGCCCCTCCAACGGCGAGGCACCCAAGAAGATCGCATACATCCAGTGCTGCGGATCCAGGTCCCAGAAGAAGGGATGGAAGAAGTACTGTTCCTCTGTCTGCTGTATGTACGCGACAAAGCAGGCCATGATCACCAAGGAGCACGGAGACGTCCAGGAGGACATCTTCTTCATGGATATCAGGTCCTACGGTAAGGAGTTCGAGGCCTACATCGAGAGGGGACAGAAGGAGTACGGAATCAACATGCACCGCGGTGCACGTGTCTCCAACATCGAGGAGGACCCCGAGACAAAGAAGCTCATCATCAACTACACCGATGACAAGAACGACGGAGTCTCCGAGGAGTTCGACATGGCCGTCCTGTCCATCGGACTCACGCCTCCTGACGGAGCAGAAGAGTTCGCCCAGACACTCGGAATCGAGCTCAACGAGTACGGATTCTGTAAGACCACGGTCTTCCACCCCCTCGAGACAACCAAGCCCGGTATCTTCGTGACCGGAGCATTCGCAGCACCCAAGGACATCCCCACATCCGTCGCCGAGGCCAGCGGAGCAGCGGCAAAGGCGGGAGCCTGGATTGTCGGCAAGGACTTCGAGCCCTGCGCGCCCAAGCAGTACCCCAAGGAGAAGGATGTCGAGGGCAAGGAGCCCAGGGTCGGAGTCTGGGTCTGCCACTGCGGTATCAACATCGGATCGGTCGTCGACGTCCCCGCCGTCGCGGAGTACGCCAAGACCCTGCCCCACGTGGTCTTCTCGACACAGTCCCAGTACGCATGCGCACAGGACTGCCTCGAATCCATCACAAAGGCAATCACCGAGCTCGACCTCAACAGGGTCGTCGTCGCATCCTGTACACCCAGGACACACGAGCCCCTCTTCAGAGAGGCATGCAGGGACGGAGGTCTGAACAAGTACCTGTTCAACATGGCCAACATCCGTGACCAGTGCTCGTGGATCCATATGCACGCACACGAGGAGGCAACCGCGAAGGCAAAGGACCTTCTGAGGATGGCAATCGCCAAGGCATGCCTGCTCGAGCCCCTCGAGGGATCCGAGATCCCCGTCACCCAGGCAGCAGCCATCATCGGTGGAGGTATTACCGGTATGAACGCCGCACTGGACATCGCAGCCCAGGGCTTCCCCGTCCACCTCGTCGAGAGGGAGAAGGAGCTCGGAGGATTCGCACGCAACTTCTGCTTCAAGGAGGACGGCGTCTGCGTCCAGGACTACCTCGATGACCTCGTGAAGAAGGTCGAGAACTGCAAGCTCATCTCCGTCCACAAGGGAGTGACAGTCAAGGACATCCCCGGATTCAAGGGTAACTTCGAGCTCCAGCTCAGCGACGGTTCCAAGTATCCCGTCGGAGGAGTCCTCTTCGCAGTCGGAGCGGCACAGTACAAGCCCACCGAGTACAACTACGGATCCGACGCAAAGGTCCTCACACAGATCGACCTCGAGAAGAAGCTCACAAAGGGCGAGTTCAGCGGAAAGGATGTCGCATTCATCAGCTGTATCGGATCCAGGAACGACAAGGTCCACTACTGCTCCCGTGTCTGCTGCGCATCCATGCTCAGGAACGCGATCAAGATCAAGATGAAGGACCCCACCGCCAACGTCACCATCATCCACAAGGACATCAGGACGTACGGCTACCGCGAGGAGCTCTACCTCAAGGCATGCCAGGTAGGAGTCAGGTTCTTCAGGTACCCTGTCGAGAACGAGCTTCCCGCATACGACGGAAAGTGCGTCAAGGCATACGACGCCACACTCGGAATGGAGCTCGAGGTCCCTGTCGACACTCTCGTGCTCGCCACCGGAATCGCTCCCCTCAGGGAGGAGAAGGAAGAGCTCGCCAAGATGGTCAAGGTCCCCATCTCCAAGGACGGATTCTACTTCGAGGCTCACCAGAAGCTCAGGCCCGTCGACTTCGCAACCGAGGGAGTCTACGTCGCAGGAGCAGCCCACTGGCCCAAGTTCATGGACGAGTGTATCGCTCAGGCATCCGGAGCAGCTTCCAGGATGCTGACCGTCATCTCCAAGTCCAAGTACGTATCCGAAGGTATCGTCGCCACCTCCAACCCCGACCGCTGTGACGGTTGCGGTGTCTGCGTAGGATGCTGCGACTACAACGCAATCTCCCTCGTGCAGCAGCCCAACGGAGCATTCAAGAGCTTCGTCAACGCTGGTCTCTGTAAGGGATGCGGAAGCTGTGTCGCTTCCTGTCCTGCAGGTGCGATGGAGCAGAGAGGATTCAGGAACAAGCAGATCTGCGCCGAGATCGACGCATGTCTGGA
>JAEEOP010000029.1 GCA_016284295.1 Methanomassiliicoccaceae archaeon
ACGATAGCGGTAGCTATGCGCCGGTTCTGAGAAATCCCAAGAGAACGATGGATCCTGCACACATTTTTGCACAGGGCCATGAAGAAATCGATGTTTTTGCACGAGAAATTAATTCATTCGAGATGTGCCGAATTCACGTTCATATTGTTGAAGAGACAAGATCGTTCGTGAATTCGGCACTTCATCCTGATTTTTCTGCTGGACGCCATAGCTTCCGCTGCCCATGATCCGGATTGCCCATGTGCGCGTATTCCTCAGTCGATGAGATGATCCTTGTCAAGTCCGAGCGACTGGACGATGTCCAGGTACTCGATCGCCGCTTCCCTCGGACCCATGAATGTTTCCGTTCCAGTCGATGGATCGTGCTTCAGGATCAGACTGCTCATATGGATCGCGATGCCGTCCGAAGTGATGTCCATCCCATTGGACTTCAGGATGTGATTCATGATATCCGCGATCATCGTCCCGAGAGAGATCACGAACATCATCGCATTCTCCCGCTTGATATCCTGAATGTACACTCTGGACATCTTCATGCCATCCTTCATCAGCCTGAACGCGTGCTCTATCCTGTACTGTCCGAGATAAGCCTTCAGCACCGTATCCGCCGTCGCTCCGAACCTTATGTTCTCCGCATCGGCGTTCGATCTTGGAAGATTCGTTACCAGCACCCTTACGCCGCGGTCCTGGGAAAGGGCCTTGGCCCTTTCCTCGTCGAACACCAGCTCGATGCTGACCCTGTACTCGGTCTTGGTCAAAGGCTTCGCATCCTTTCTCGGTCTTCCCCTATGCCCGTAGCCAAGCGACACTTCCACTTCGTCGATGCTCCATTCCGCCCTGTACGCCGAATCCGATAGCTGATACAACGCTTCGTCGATGTCCCTCCTGGCATCGATATCGCAGTTGTACGTCCTGGACTCGAACCTGTTCAGAACCGCCTTCGCTTCCCTCAGACCCTGGTCCCTGAGATACTCTATGCCTGCAGAAATATCATCGGTAGTCCTGAACGCCACGAATCTGAGGATACTGCCATCCACTTCGGCATCCGTATCGTATATCTCCCACCCGTCCCTGACCAGGGACGGGTCCATTGTGCCCGTGCGTACGGATTCGACGATCCTTGACCTCACTTTCTTCCCGAAGTTGTCCGGACATTTGGCTACGAATCCGAATCCTTCGGATTCTATCAGCTCCACCAGGGGTTTCGTTGCGATCTTGCAATCGGCGATCAAAGTCGATTGCTTCGGATCCACTTTTCCGGATAGGAATTCAATCGCACCCCTGTCCATTACGGAATCGGCAGTCGCGCCGTCATATGGGCATTCATAGCAGAGCACGCTGTTCTCATCCGTCACCGACAGGAGAGAGTACACCAGCCTGTCGTTGCGTCCGTCCTTCGCATGCCCGCATCTCTCCGGCACGGCTGCATCGCCATCCGATTCCTTGCTCAACGTCGTGATGCTGAAGTTCGTCGAATCCACATTGAACACATTGGACTTCAGACCATAGAATTCGGCAAGCCTGGAATAGCATTCGTAGGACAGCTCTGGGAGGTCCAGCTCGTATAGCTGGTCCAGATCCCTGCTGAATGCCGTGCTTCCCAATGCCTTGACGTTGACCTTCTTTCCGAACAGCAGCTCGTTGGGAGCTGCCAGATACTTGTAGCTCACGTTGAACAGTGCACTACGGCCTCTCGAACCCACCATGTCCCCTATAAGCGCTTTAACAGCGTTCCCAGGTGACAGCTTCTTCCGTGAGTCCAGATCGAACTTGGAATCGATCAGTTCCCTCAGGCCCGTCTGCTCGAACATCGCTGTTGCTAAAGCTATGGACGCTGGAAGGCCCACATATTCCTCGGCAGCGGACAGGTCGAGAGTCATCTTTGTGCAATCCCTTTTTCACAAGCCCGGCACAGACAGCGACATGCCCTCGGAATTAGTGAATTTTAGCCTATATATCCGATCTTTGCTCGGATTATAAGGCTAAAATTTTATATAGCTTTTGTCGGATGTCCTATCGATATGCCCGATATCCTAGCGGCAGCTCTCGCCACCGCTCAGCATATCCTACGAAAACCAATCGATCCAGCACCGATATTTGCACCGGATCTTAGAAAAACGAGCCGATCAGGGCTCAGAACAATTGTTGCTCGAAGTGCCGAATTCACGCTATTTGTTTTTTAGGAAGTGTTTAGGGAGTTGTAACCATATCTGGTCTTTCTAACGATTATATTTGCCTTTTATTGTATTTGAACATAGTCAATTACGTTCAATCCACTAACGATATTGCGGCCTCTTACCTTTTGGTTCTCATTAAGCAAGAGGCCGCATCTTGAAATTGTTTACATCTTGGGGGTTACTAGTTGGAATCAAGCAGCAGTTATGTTAATCGTTGCACTTGCAGATGTGTTCGTAATTGATGTTATAGTGACAGCTCCGCTTGTTATATCGTCTCCGGCAGTTATTGTTATAGTGTTTCCACTAATTGTGGCGGTAATGTCTCCGGTGATGGTTATCTTCAACACGTCATTTAGGTTGGTTATGGAGTATTCGGGCGTTAAAGAAATGGTCGCTGTGTCACTTTGACCGGCAGTTAAAGTCATATTGCTCTTATTTACTGCGACTCCTGTTATGGCGTTGTTGATTGCAGCAGTGTCGGTTACTATGAATTTCAGCACTCCGTTTACTAGCGGTGTTGCAGAAGGACCAGTGATGGAATCATTAGTGTGTTCGCGACTAAATATCGGGGGATTGCTGGCGGGGTAACCGATGTAGGCTTTAACCGTGGCCGTCTTGTAGTCAGGTCCAGATCCGTCTCTGTCAAGAGTAAATGAGGCCGCGCTAGTACCATCCCAGGCTTTCAGCGTGTCATTCGCTGTTAGTTTTATATATGTTGGACTACCGCCCAAAGGCGTTACCTCAAAGAAGAGGACAACCCCATCTGCGTAATTGAAACCGGATTCTGCTTCCATGGTTACAGTGATGCTCGATTTGGAATCCGCCGCGGAACTGTGTGTCGCTTTTATCGTGAATTCATTACCAAGCTTAACAACTTTATATGGAACTGTTTGAATGGTTATATCCTCTACATTGTTTGTCAGCGTGTAGATTGTCTTATACGGTCTTGAAGCATCGCCAGGCTCGCTGGATTTGTAGTCGTTAGAGTCCCAGTAGACCTTCTGAGGATTTCCGCTGCCATCACTAGGTGCAAAGTTATATGCTCCAGTACCGTCTTGTGAAATGGTTACATATTCTGTATTGACTGTATTACTTGAGTTTGTCGTCAGTGCGGTGTACGCATAGCCGACTCCAATCGCTGCAACTGCGATGACGGCGACTAGTGCTAGCGACATCATGATTCTTTTGTTGTTATCCATTTTATTCCTCCAAGAGGTTCATATGGAGAATAGAGTGTACAGGGCATTCGTTCCGGTTAGGAAGTGATATTATTGATGGAACAGGATCGCAACAATCCTTTATCCAACATGTTTTAATCAATAATGCTCTGGATTCCTGCATAGTTTCAACTATAACATCGTTGCTGTAAGTTGTTGGAGAGCCGTTCAAAGAATAACGATCCCTCCACTCACTACGAATAACAGTGTCCATGGCGGTATTCTCCAGTTACTCAGTACAATGTGTACTTTTTGTATTTAAGATGATACATCAAATCGTTTATCATTTTTGAATGGGTTTTGTTTTTTGTTTTTCTGAGGGTCAGACATGCAAGTGTGATCGCATCGAGGTCAAGTAATAGTAGGTGAGGTCGATTGGCCGAAGTTGTATTGCAGAGGAGGATGTATGGTTACGAGAAGTAACTCTCTTTCCTCCTCTGCAATGATTTAAAGTGGCCGAAACTACATCATCAAGCATTTGCAACTTCAGTTGCTACAGCTTTAAATTGGAAAGTTACTGCAGACATTGGTTGTAATGGGGCAGCAGGCGTACCTGATTCGGGGTATATCTCTGACAACAAGAACTTCTGTTCGGTGATAGATTCATCCAAACCTGTCAGATAAAAACTCACTTTCACGATATTAAAACCGGTAGTGTGGGTAGTAAATGACGAAGAAGTCGCACCACTCTGGGCAGTATATGGTGTCAAACCACTGACGGTAGTTGGGAGACCAGTCAGTGACAATGCACCCAATTCAGTACCGTTTAACGGATCATCGGCTATGCTATCATAACAGCTCTCGAACGCAACACCCCAACTGAACTTTTCCGTATTCAGGGCAGATGCGGTTGCCTCTGTAGCTTTGATGTTCACTGTGTATGTATCATTGTTATCGTGAGTCTTGTTTTCATCAATCTGAAGGAAAATTTCTCCAACTTTCAGGCAACTATTTGTACTCTCTGATCCGAATTTCGTATCAAAAGCATCAGTAGCCAAGGTATATATCACTATATCCTTGTTGTTCATGGCTTCTCCATCAGTTGCTGTATTTCCTTTCCTTGTTTCAGAATCATACTTCAAATTTTTACCATCGAAATCTTCTGTATATGAAATTACACCACTATCTTTTGTAGGGATCATCGTAATGTATTTCAAAGTGACATCGTTTCCACTGTTGCTTGTCGTAGCTGTATAAGCATAGCCGATACCGATCGCTGCGACTGCTATGACGGCGACGAGCGCAAGCGACAGCACGACTCTTTTGTTATTCTCCATTGTAATCCTCCTAGGGGCCAATGCGGAGTCACAGGACGGGAACACCACTCACTTCTCAGATAAGCATCAGCGAAGGCGGCAAAGGGAATCGGACACCACCCGCATTTCTGTCATTGTGATGGTCCAAGATCCCTTGCATCTCCGCCGAAGACGCTCCGTATCCTGTCGAAGCCCGAACCGGGAACGCACGATCCATATCCGTCGGGAAGGACCGTTACAATCATAACGGTTCCCCCTTCTGTTATAGATAACACAGTCCGGAGGGCACCCTCCAATCATATTATTTAAAGAGCATTAATTCTATTTAATATAATCCTTAAAATGGGTGAACCACGTAGGAACCCTTATAAATCATACCATGTTACACACGCAATACAGGTGTTCAAATGGCAGAATTCAAAGCTGTTGTTAATGACAAGAAAACCGGAAAGTCCTACAATGTGGCTGTCTCCGGTCACCACGCGAACTCTCTGATTGGCGTAAAGATCGGAGAGACAGTCGACGGAGTATTCTTTGGCCTCCCCGATTACAAGATCAAGATCACCGGCGGATCCGATTCAGACGGGACCCCCATGAGGAAGGACCTCCCCGGAAACAAGAGGCTCAAGCTCCTGCTCTCCGACGGAAAGGGATTCCACGAGAGGTACCACGGAGAGAGGAAAAGAACCGCAATCCGCGGAAACACGATCTCCGATGCCATCGTCCAGATTAACGCCGTTATCGAAGAGTACGGACCCAAGTCCATCGAGGAGTGCCTCAACCCCGAGGCACCCGCGGAGAACTGATGAAAGTACCAAAGCAGCCCGAGATCAACATCGGGATGATCGGCCACGTCGACCACGGTAAGACCACGCTTACCAAGGCCCTTTCGGGGGAGTGGACTGACCGTCACTCCGAGGAATTGAAGAGAGGAATCTCCATCCGTCTCGGGTACGCGGACGTCGCCTTCTACAAGTGCCCTGAATGCCAGGGCGCTGCAGCGTACGGAACGGCGAAGAAGTGTAAGAACTGCGGTGCGGATGCAGAGTACCTCAGGGCAGTATCCTTCGTGGACGCTCCCGGGCACGAGACTCTGATGGCCACCATGCTCTCGGGAGCCGCCCTCATGGACGGAGCCCTCCTGCTGGTCGCTGCCAATGAGAAGTGCCCCCAGCCCCAGACGAAGGAGCACCTGATGGCGCTCTCCATCATCGGTATCGACAAGATCATCATCGTCCAGAACAAGATCGACATCGTGACCAGGGAACAGGCCATCGAGAACTACAAGCAGATCAGGGAGTTCGTCAAAGGGACCATCGCGGAGAACGCTCCCATCATCCCCATCTCGGCGAACCGTGGCGTCAACATCGATATGCTGATCCAGGCTATCGAGGAGCACATCGTCGCGAAGATCACCAGGGACGCCAAGGCATCCCCGCTCATGCACGTGGCCCGTTCGTTCGACATCAACTCCCCCGGAACCAAGCCGGAGGACCTGAAGGGAGGAGTCCTGGGAGGAACGCTCATCCAGGGAACCCTGAAGGTCGGGGACGAGATCGAGATCTCCCCCGGAAGGAAGACCGAGGTCGCAGGCAAGCCCGTGTACGAGAGAATCACCGCAACGGTGACATCCCTCGAGGCAGGAGGACGCTCCGTCAAGTCGGTCGTCCCCGGAGGACTCATCGCCATCGGTACCGGTCTCGACGCGTCGATCACCAAATCGGACGGACTCACGGGAAGGGTCATCGGCGTGCCCGGTCAGCTCCCTGCGGTCGCTCACGACTTCAAGATGAAGACCACCCTGCTGGACCGTGTCGTCGGTTCGTCTGCGGAGCTGTCCGTCGAGGACATCAAGAGCAACGAGCCCCTGATGCTCAGTGTCGGAACGGCCACCACCGTCGGTGTCGTCAAGAGCGCCAGGAACGGCTCGGCAGAGGTCGTGCTGAAGATCCCGGTGTGCATTTTGCCCGGACAAAGGGTCGCCATCTCCAGAAGGATCTCCAACAAGTGGAGACTCATCGGATACGGTATCGTCGATCAGTGAGATCATGCAGACCGTCGTTCTCGACACAAACGCCTTACTCATGCCTTTTGAGATGAAGATGAATCTCGACCTCGCCCTCAGGGACCTGCTGGGCGAGGTCAGGATCATCGTTCCCGGACCGCTGGTCGGGGAGTTGAAGCACATGGATCACAAGTATGCGAAGGCCGCGATAGCCTTGGCACGCAAGTACGAGATCGTCCCCACCGAGTACACCGGCGACAATTCGGTCGTCGAGATGGCGGCGAAGACCGGCGGATATGTTCTTACCAACGACAAGGAGCTGAGGAGAAGACTCAGGAAGGAAGGGGTCCCCATCATCATGCTCCGCTCGGGTTCGCATCTTGTTATAGATTCGTATCTCGGCGAGGAATGAGCTCATTCCGAGAGCTTCTTGCCGAGATTCGTGACGAATTCCAACTTGGAATCCTTGATAGAAATAATATCGAGGAGCTCACACGCCCTCGCCATGTCGGGAGCATTGTCGAAGATCCCCACAATGCAGAGGTCGCTTCCGAACATGTCCCTCATGACCTGGGCATCGTTCAGGGAGCCGGTGGTGACTACCGCATCGTGCATCCCGTGGTCGTACACCACGCAGACACCCTCGATGTTGTCCACCTTGGCGGTCTCGGGGTCGAGGATGTTGTCCTCGCCCACGATATCAATAATGTTGTTATCAGGCTCGGCGGAGTCCGAGCCTGTGATCCTGTCTCCGACCTTTTCCAGAATGGAAGGGTCGGCGATGACGGATGTGCCGCATCCTTCGATGCACACGACAGAGGTCTCTACGATCTTCTCCCTCAGGGCATGCGCCAGGATTTCAGCGACAGAAGCATCCGTCATCGTCATGGTATCACTCGATTACCTCGATGGACTCGATGACGACGTCCTTGAGGGGCTTGTCGGACCTGCTGGTCTCGACCCTGCTGATCTTGTCCGCGACATCCATTCCCTCGAGGACGGTTCCGAACACGGGGTGCGCGGAGGGCGTCCTGGGGTCCTCCTTGTCGAGGTAGGTGTTGTCGACGACGTTGATGAAGAACTGGCTGCCTCCGGAGTGGGGCCTTCCGGTGTTCGCCATGGAGATGGTCCCCCTCTTGTTGGAGTGTCCGGTTCCGAACTCGTCTTCGATCGTGTACCCGGGTCCGCCCATTCCGGTTCCGTCGGGGTCCCCTCCTTGGATCATGAATCCCTCGATGACCCTGTGGAAGATCGTGCCGTTGTAGAATCCATTTTTGGCCAGTTTGATGAAATTGCCGGTGGTGATCGGCATGTCATCGTGCATCTGAATCTTGATGTCACCCATCGTGGTGTGCATAATTGCTATGGTCATGCACCTGTGATGGACATCCTTACAAATAATCTTGGGGTGCGATCCGCGAGAATACTGTACGATCCATCGACAGTTGTGCAATGACTGGGATTCGTCAGATAGTTATCCTTGCACCCGTTGTCCAATAAGGATAACATGAAGCACAAGGTCAGGCTCATCGTCATCGACAAGAAACTGTATCCGGAACTACAGATGCTTTACTGTGCGGACAAGCAGGAGGGCGAGTGCCCCTGCTACAACGTCGGGGACGTGTTCGAGTTCTACCGCGACGGAGAGAGGGACGATTTCTGGCATTGCGGAATCAACACCCTGGTCCATACCAACGGCGATCCGGACAAGGTGGCCGGAGGCCCGAAGATGCCCCACTGCTCCGAGCTGTGGGATTCCATTTCGAGGTACATCTATACCGGTCTCCAGGGCGGTTCCATCATGAAGGGATGGATGGAGGAAGAGAACGAGATGATCGCCTGCTGCTCGGACGGTACCCGTCCCGTGATATTCAAGATCGAGCGCATAGACTACGAGTGATCCGATGATCAGCATCCTCTTCGTCTGCCACGGCAACATCTGCCGCAGCCCCATGGCCGAGTTCGTGATGAAGGACCTCGTGAAGAAGGCGGGGCTCCAGAGCATGTACCGCATCAGGTCCTGCGCCACCAGCTCTGAGGAGCTGGGCAACGACATGTACCCTCCGGCCAAGGAGGAGCTGGATTACCATGGCGTCCCGTATTCCAAGAGGGCTGCGAGGAGGATGACCCCGTCCGATTATCTGGAATATGATATGATCGTGGCGATGGACAAGCAGAACCTCCGCAACCTCAGACCCTTCGTAGGGGACGATCCCGACCACAAGGTGTCCTTGTTGCTGTCCCACGTCGGAGAGGATAGAGGAGTGGCAGATCCCTGGTACACAGGGGATTTCTCTGCCACATATCGCGATGTCCTTCGCGGATGCGAGGCGATTCTGAGGGAGACCTCAGGTGCTTAACAAATCTAAAAACCGTGACCATGGAACAGGTTATTTGGCCCTTCAGATTAACTTTAACTGTTTCAGTTTTGGAATGATGTATACAGCGCTCACAAACTCCTAGATGATGATTGGTATGAGTGACCGTGCATGAATTATCTTCAATAAGAGTGTTCAATATCGCTTAATATCCCGACTGCCATCCCTCCGCCATGAGAAGTCTATCCAGACTGATGACGGCCATAATCATGCTCGTATTCGCATTGGTGTGGGTCGGGATGGTATCTTCCGTAGGTGCTCCGTGGTTCTTCTCATTGTTCGGAGTCCTTTTCGTCATCCTCGCAATCTTCATCATCCTGAAGGAGCTGTTCAGTTAACGCTGGACGGATATCTCAAATACATGCAAATCGCTCGTTCCAGACGATTGATATGAAGGTCCTTTTAGTCAACGGAAGCCCGCATGAGAACGGTTGCGTCCACACGTCCCTGAAAGAGGTCGCCGACACCCTCGAGGAGAACGGCATCTCCGCCGAGATCCACTGGATCGGCAAGGGCGACATCGCCGGATGCAGAGGATGCGGATACTGCAAATCCAAAGGGAAATGCGTCATCGACGACGATGTGAACTCCATCGGAGCCAGGGTTGACGAGTTCGACGGCTTCATCTTCGGCGCTCCCGTGTACTATTCGGGACCCGCAGGGCAGATCACCACCTGGATGGACCGCTTCTTCTACTCCTACGGCGGAAAGCTCGCCGGCAAGGTGGGAGCATGCGTGGTCAACGCCAGGAGGGGCGGGAACACCGCATCCTTCGAGAGGCTGAACCAGTACTTCCTCATCACATCCATGGTCGTCCCCGGTTCCCAGTACTGGAACCAGACCCACGGCCTCACCCCCGAGGATGTCATGAAGGACAAGGAAGGTCTCCAAACAATGAGGACTCTCGGAAGGAACACCGCCTGGATCCTGAAGTGCATAGAGGCTGGAAAGAAGTCCGGTGTGGAGTTCCCCGCGAAGGAGCCCAAGATAAGCACCAACTTCATCATGCCGAAGGAGTGATTCCATGGCAGGGAAGGGTGGCAGGCATGTGTTCGAGGCTCTGGGGATGACCCGCATCGTCATCGAGGACGGCGAGGTCGTCGAGGTGGGCGAACCGGAACTGGAGTTCTGTCCGCTCTTCCGCAAGCTCGTCGGCATGGAGGGGATCACCCCTCAGAAGATCCGCGAGAACATCGAGTTCCGCATCAGGGATTTCGGTTTCTGCACCGAGAACAGGGTCGTGCGCGCCGGCGATTACGTGACGTTCGGCGTCTCGGAGATCCTCAGCACCGCCCTAGAGAAGGGCGACATCGATGCTGCGGTCATAGCCGCCGACGGATGCGGTACCGCCGTGATAACTGAGCCGGCGCTCCTGCAGGGCATGTGCGGCAGGATATCCGGTCTGGTTGAGACATCGCCATTGCAGGTGGTGCTGGATGCCGTGGGCAGGGACAACGTCCTGGACCCGGAGACCGTCCCCCTGGACATGGTGAAAGGTGCCGAGCTGGCTCACTCCAAGGGATACAGGAGGTTCGCCGTCACCGTGGCCAGCGCGGACGATGCGGAGACCATCAGAGACAGATATGGGAACGATGTCATCATCGTCGGCGTCCATTCCAGCCACACCACATGCGGAGCGGCGAAGAAGCTCTTCGACAACTGCGATTTCATCACCGCCTGCGCATCCGGAAGGGTGAGGGCGGAAGCGGAGAAGAGGGATGTGCTGGTCGCAGGCAACAAGATACAGATATACGGCGTCACGGACATCGGCAAGCGTCTGGTGTTGGACAAGCTGCATTCCATAGGCAAGGAACCCTACGACGGGGGTCCGAAGGACGAGCCCAGACCCCTCATCATGTGGGGATGAAACGGCCGATTATCCGTCAGTAAGCAATTAATACAGGGACAATTTGGTAAGCATATGAAAACGGCCCATCTGGTCCTGATAGTAGCCCTGGTCGCGATCATCGTCGCAGCGGCAGGGGCATGCATCGTACTCACCAAGAGTCACGATTACGATGCCAAGCTAGCATCGCTCACTGACGATCCGGACGGGTCAATCGACGAATTCAAGTTCAGCACGCCCAGCGGGCTCATCAAGGTCAGGGAGGGCCAGTCCCTCAACAACCCGGTTAAGCTCGTCTATTCCGGCGACAGCAAGCGCTGGGTCGATGTGGAGCTCATCCGTTCCGATGGAGTGGTATCGTTCTACTACAAGGACGGGGCGACCTACTATCAGTGCAAGATGGACTTGGACAGCATCGATGTCGATTCTATCAAGACGTCGATGGCATCCAACACGCCGTCGATCACATTCAATGCCAACGGACCGTTCTCTATCGATTTCACCGAAGGCGTCGCCGAGGATTACGATCCGACGGAAGGGGACCTGGAGGACAAGCACATGTTCGAGACTTATATAGGCCCTTACGGGAACTTCAAGCTCCCTGCGTACTATTCCGATGACTACTTCAGGTCCCCGTCGACGGAGCTCAACATGTCCATGATGACCTTCGCACTGTGCCTGGAGATGTCCAGCGGGTACAACTGCGCGGACATCAGCAAGAGGTCCGACTCGGTGCTGAAGCTCCTGAACGACATAGGCTGCGACAAGGTCGCCATCAACGACACGTACAAGCAGAAGGCGACGGTGACATCCGTCGATGTCGCCGTGGGTTCCAAGGAGATCGACGGATCCACAGTCATATTCCTGGTTCTGAACGGTACCCATTACCACACCGAGTTCACATCCAACGTCATGCTCGGAAAGTCCGGGGATCACGAGGGATTCGCCCTGGTCAGGGACGAAGGGGTCAGGATGCTCAGGTCGTTCATCAGCGACAACGGCATCACAGGTGACGCCAAGATCCTCGTGACCGGATACAGCCGCACCGCGGCCGGAGCCAATCTCATCGCCGCCTACCTGTCCGATGCGATCGCGGAGGGCAAGGTCAGGGATAGGATAGGGGAGATCGAGCTCACCAAGGAGGACGTGTACGGATTCTCCTTCGAGACCCCCAGATGCGGATGGTACGGGGCCGGAAGCGGATTACCTTCTCCAACAGACGAGCGTTACAGCAACATATGGTACGTGACCAACCCCTACGACATCGTCACATACGTTCCCCCGGAGCAGTACGGCTTCGTGAGGTACGGCAACGAGTTCGTCCTGCCGGCCGAGAACAGCAGCGCGTCTGCGGCCATGCTCGAGATGGTGCAGTACTACGTGGGCAGAAGTGTGGCGGCCGACATGGACATGTCGAAGTTCAACAGCAACCTCAGGGTCCCCGACATGAAGGCCCTCAACGAAGGGTTCATACCCAAGGTCTTCACCGCGCTGGGAACGAGGGAGCACTATGCTGTCGACATCCAGGACGATTTCGTCATACTCATGAGCCTCGTGAGCGATCACGGCGATCTTCTTACCACATTAGTGAAGGAATCGGGCGGCGCCGTGCCGTTCATGTTCAGCCTGATCCTGACCTACGGCAACGAGACCGCGTTCAAGAAGACCTTCGGTTCTGTAGTGGAGAGGACGCTGGAGAGCTACGGCTGCCAGGAATACTCGCAGAACGTGCTGAATGCGCTGTACGACGTGGCCAATCTCCTGTACGACTACGCGGGCGGTTCTACCCTCGCGCTGGTCTCCGACAAGTATGTGGACTCGATGCTCGCCAATGCGAACCTCCTCATCACGCCCCACAACACGGCGATGACGTTCGGATACCTGGCGTCCTATGACGACAACTACAAGCACTGAACGCAACGGCCTTGGGAAGGAGGGGCCCACCGTCGAGTTCGTCGACGGGATGGAGGATCTGGATCAGGCTATACGCTCGATGTCCGCGATGCTCAACCGTTACAACCGTGCGGACATCTACATCGGCGTGGACATCGACGGGATCCCGACCGGTGTGGATGTATCCGAGAAGGATGCAGACATCATACGCAGGAGGGTCGGCGAACTCATGAACAGGCTCCCCCAGACCATGTCCGTCGATATAGTCGGCGAAGATGTTCGCTACATACACATCTCCGCCACTGGATACGAGACGCCGTATGCGTACGGATCGTGGTTCTACACCAGGAAATGCAATCCGACCCAGCCAAACGGTCCGAAGGGAGGCGTCGTCGAGGAATGGACCGAGACGCTGACCTGCGGCATGAAGAGGCACCGAGGCGATGGGATGCAGATAATGATCCATGGTGACAGTATGGATTCTCCGCTGGTGGTGATGAACAGCTACGGCGGTGACGGCAGGGACGTCTATGATACTGTGAGGTCGATGACAGCTTCCGACTTCCAGCTGCTTAACGTCAGCGGTCTGGATTGGAACCATGACATGGCCCCGTGGGATTCTCCTGCGGTTTTCAAGGGCGAGAGCCCGTTCACCGGAGGTGCGGACGAGCATCTCAAGCATCTGCTGGATGCTGTATCGGCTCATGCCGGATCGGACAGAGAAGCCATCATCGCAGGCTATTCCATGGCCGGATTGTTCTCGATCTATTCCATCTATCGCACTGACCGTTTCTCCAGGGCAGTGAGCGCATCGGGATCGCTGTGGTTCCCGGGCATGGTCGAATTCATGGAGTCCAACAGGCCTGTGCGCATCCCGGAGAAGGTGTACCTGTCGCTGGGGGACCGTGAATCCAGGACACGCAATCCTGTGATGGCGACCGTAGGCGATCGCACGGCGAAGGCGGAATCGATAATCAGGGACTTAGGTTCGGAAGTGTTGTTCGAATCCAATCCTGGGAATCACTTCCAGGATGCCGTGAAGAGGATCTCCAAAGGGATCGCCTGGGCGTTACAGCGATCCGGTCCTTCTGAGGTAGTCCTCGTCCAGGCGTATCCGTGAGCCGTCTGGTCTGATGATAAACTCGTAACCCGAACCGAACATCTCCTTCCTGACCTTCTCTATGCTCCTTCCCAGGCTCCTCTCCGAGTAATCGGCGTTGTCCTTCGGGCTTCCGGCGTACTCCGCATAGGCATGGTCCAGGCCGCCGTAGAATCCTCCGTAGCGGCCGGCATCCGATAGGTACAGCACCGACCTGATCTGCATCAGGCGCCTGTCGGAGATCTCTCCGCTGCCGTACAGTCTGGTCCCCGGCACGGCGATCCTCTTCGCAGCGGAGCATTCGTCGTATCCCTCGTCGAAGGCATCGTAGTACCTGCGGACGATGTATTCGGGAGTGTGCTCCGGACCGATCGGTTCAACGCATCCAATGACCTTCAGCCCCGCATTCCCCAGGTTCCTGACGGTGATGGAACGGTCCAGAGGATTGAGGAGGGTAACATCGCCCTCGTCCAGTCTTATCGAATGATACGCTCTGGACACCCCGGCCCTGCTCAGCGCCATGCATTCCTCTTGGGACAGGTCCCCGGTGTTCACCGCTATCCGGACATTGTCGGGCACTATCCCCTTCACGGTCCTGACGGCATCCATCAGGTCGTCGAAATCGAAGTTGTGGATGGTCATAAGGGATATTACGGACACATCGCCGTGCTGGGTTGCATGCCTGACGATCCCCTCCAGCTCCTTCCCGGACATGACGAAGTCATCCGCATTGGTGGTGCTGACAGCGAAGCTGCAGAAGCCGCAGTCCGCTATGCATGGTCCTGTGACGATGCCTATCTGGATCCCCAGGAGGCATGCATCCCCATCGGAACCGTGGACGAGCCTGTCGGCGGTGCTGATCAGGCAGTCGATCTCCGGGGAATCCTCAGGTAGTTTGATCAACTCCACGCATTCCTTCCTCGTCAGTCTCCTGCCATCGAGGAACTTGTCCGCATGTTCCTAGAACATATGCCCCGCACCTGCGGAACATTACGCATTCGGCGATTTATCGGTTCGGTCATTTCGAAGGGGTCTTGTCGGATTTCAGGTTCAGCCCCACGACCCCACCCAGAATGAGCGCAAGGAACATATAGGATACGATCCCGGGGCCGTTGGAGAAGACCAGCACATCGGCTATGGCCGCGCCGGCGACACCCACTCCGACCCATACCGCGTAAGAAGCTCCCATCTGAAGGCCTCTCTTCAGACCCTCGTTCAGGAGGAGCGTGCCGACTATGCTGAACACCAATCCCAATACGGTGTATGTGATGTCCGTCAGGCCGTCGGCGAGTCCCATGAACGTTGTGTACACAGCTTCGACGATACCGCCGAGGATCACCCAGAACCATCCCGGATTCATATGTAGCCTCCCTGGCAGAGGTCCAATCCGACCACTCCCACGACGATCATCAGTATGAACAGGATCGTCTGCTTGTCTAGCGGGTCCTTGTACATGAGCCATCCCACCAGGGTGGTCATGACCGTTCCCACGCTTACCCATATCGAGTATGCGATGCTCACGGGCATCGTGTTCTGCGTCGCCATGGACAGGCATGCGGGTCCTATGAACATGAATGCGAGGACCACTCCGCCCCACAGGATATTCTTGGAATCATTGTATTTCTTCAACGATACCATCCATATGGGCTCCATAAGGCCGGCAGCAAGCACCCACAGAATATCCAGGTCCATGCCACTGGACATAATTTTACTGTATTTAGATATGATTAAAGGATAATTATAGTGAAGGGCCACCGGAAGAAGGAGGCCTTCCGGTGGCGGGCCGGTCCGCAGAAAAGGAGGGATCCGCGGACCGTACTCTTGTTTAAGCGTAAGATTTGTTGAAGATCCCTTCGGACTTCGCAGTCGTACCGATCAGCTGGCAGATGGTGATGACCGTGGATGCCGCCATGGCTCCGAGAGCGATGATGGGCGCATCCGTGAGCTGCATCTCCGGGTTGAAGAAGCAGAACATCACGAGCATCACGAGGCTAATGACCGACAGTGCGGTGCTCAGGACGGATAGGGGGACCGAGGCCTTCTTCGCGAGGAAGTTGGCGATCTCTACCGCAGCGATGAGCAGGGCGATGACGAAGGTCAGGATGGGCACCATGCCCATGAATCCGTTGGATCCGGACATCATCGCGAAGGGATCGAGGATCCCTGCGTCGGTGACGACCCATCCGCCGACCACTGTCATGAATGCAACTGTTGCACAGACGATGGCGAACACTCCGATCAGCTTGGGGAGGGGATTGCTCTCCTTCACGAACTGCACTCCGGCGGTGACGTCGGGGTGGGTCTGGGTGTTCCACCACTGCAGGACGAACCAGCAGGGGATGTACAGCAGGTTCACGGCGACTCCGAGTATGACATACCACATGCCCATGTTCACGTACACGTAGTACAGGATACCTGGGGTCATGAAGAAGAACTCGAAGATCATCATGAAGTATGCTCCGGGAATGGCCCAGCGGGGAGCCTTGTACTTCCTGGGGACATCCTTGAAGCGGGGGTCCTTCCTCGCCTTGATGAATGCGTACATGCACATTCCGAAGCAGATGTTGAATGCCAGTGCGGAGATCGCGAGGATCTGAGAGGATGTGACTCCGAGGATGATCAGGAGGAATCCGATGAACATCTCAAAGTACATGGCGTTCATGGGCGCTCCGTAGGAGTTGGTCTTGGAGAAGACCATGGGGAGGTTTCCGTTCTTGGCCATCGTCTGGATGGTCCTGGCGGCTCCCAGGAACGCGGTCTGGATGATCATGACCATTCCTGCGATGAGCAGGATGACCGCAACGGCTCCTCCGATCTCACCGAATCCGATCTGTGCGACCGGGATTAGGGTGGCTGCTCCGCCTGCGGGTGCGCTCATGATTCCCTCGATACCGAGGATTCCGTACATCAGGAACGAGATGATGAAGTACATGAAGAGACAGAGGAGACCGCAGGAGATGAGCGCCTTGGGGACGTCTCTTCCGGGGTCCTTGTATTCCGCACCGTATGTCGCCGCGGACTCCCATGCGACTGCGCTCCACTGAGCGACGGTGAAGCATCCGAGGATGATCAGGATTCCGTTGGCGTCGAACTGCCAGCCGACGGGGGTGATCTCCCTGGCGATGACGTTGAAGTCGAAGGCTCCCGTGAACAGGGGCACGAGCACGATGACCAGAATGGGGATGATCGTGATGATGGACAGGATGAGCTGTGTCTTGGCACCGCCCTCCAGTCCCTTCCTACCGGATACGATGATGAATCCGTAGATGAGGGCTCCGATGAACAGGTAGAAAAGTGTCTTGTAGATTCCGTCGAGGCCGGAGAAGACCTCGAAGTAACCGAAGAGATAGTCTCCGGTCATGAGCGTGAAGATGGGGATGACGGGCACCCATGTGGTGAAATAGGCCCATGCACCGTACGAACCTATCATCCGTCCGGTGTTGATTCTCTTCCCCTTGTATTTCTCGTCGTTCTTGAAGATAAATTGAATGGATCCTCCGATACCTGCGACACCGAATGTTGCGCAGAGCTCTCCCAGGGGGATGTTGACGAGGAATCCGGACAAAACCGAGAACACCCAGATCAGGATGGACATTCCCCACAGCGAGACCGAAAGGTCATACAGTGAGGGCATGATGAGAATGGGGATACCCATGGCGATGATGAGTCCCTGCTTCCAATCTATGCTGGGGACCAAATCGTTTCCTGAACCAGTGTTAGCGGGACTTTCATCATTAGTCATACTCTAACCTCTAATTTGGAATGATAATAACGAATTGTTTCGATGAAGTACGCCAAATGTCAGAGGTCGCGGGGGGTGGTAGCCCCGCATTTTTGAACCTCTGTTGGTATTGTGTTTCCGCTTATCAGCGCTTCATCTTCTCGCGGAACTTCTCACAGCTGTTGATCTTGATACCGAGGAGGTCCTCGATGTTCATCTTGGCTGCGATTCCGCGGGGTGCTCCGGGTACTCCGGTGACGATTCCGATTCCGAGCTCCTCACGGAGGTCCCTCATAACGAACTCGTCTGCCAGGTCGAGGACGTCGACACCGAGC
>JAEEOP010000005.1 GCA_016284295.1 Methanomassiliicoccaceae archaeon
ATCTGTCCCTTCTGTCCCTCAAAGCACGCTTTTTCGAATTCGGGGACCATCTCGCCCTTGCTGAACCATCCAAGGTTTCCGCCCTTTGATTTGCTGGGGCACTTGGAGAACCTCTTGGCCAAGTTGGCAAAGTCCTCTCCCTTTGATAGGCGGATCATGATTCCTTATGCGTCCCTTGCGTTGGAGACGAGGATGTGGGATGCGTTGACCGATTTGACCATGTCTGTCCCAATCCCCTTCTCCTATTTACTCCACGAGGATGAGCTCGGTGAGCTTGCTGTCGACGTGTCCCGCGATCCACCATACCGGCTTCATCGACGAGGCGCAGTTGGTGCCGTGGGCGGTGACGGCGAAGTACTTCACTTCCTTGAACAGCGACTCCACCACCATGACGAAGTTCTCCTCGCCGTTGTCGATCAGGAACTGCCTGACACCATCGTCACTTAGCCTGGGGTTGACCAGGTCGTTCTTCGTGGCCACCACGGCGAACGGCATATCCGTCTGCGTGGAGGGCCCTGTGCCCCTGATGGTGGTGAACATGTAGTGGAAGATCTCGAACACCTCGTGGGGCGCTTCCCTCAGGTATTCCCTCTTGAAGGACAGGGGGTCGAAGGTGAAGATGATCCCGTCGGTGTAGTTGTAGTACTCCTGGAGGTCGGCCATGAGGACGATTATGTTCCTGATGCTGTCGAACAAATCCTACGAATATCTTGGCGAGATCTACGTCAACATCCTCTCGCTCCAGGATGTGCTGATATTCTCCACAGTGTGCCTTGTGATAATGATGCTGCCCGCGATCAGGGAGTACTACGTCCCTCCGATGAAGGATACACCGCCTCTAAGATGGCGGCTGAAGTTCTGCCTCCTGAGGCCTAACGACAAGCACCACAGGTATGAGTTCTCGGAGAATTCGGAGACCGTAGAACGATGATACGGTCATGTCGGGACCTTTCGAAGATCCGGAGGATACGCCGAGTCCGATCGGTTCCGTTGATTGCCGTTGGAGATTTTAGAACTATGTCGTAACATTTCGTTACAAATTAGAAGGTCTATATATACTTTAATTTAGGCAATGCTGCATCCAGAGTATCGTATATTCCAGTTATGGTTTGGCCTCATCACGATTTCGAAATATATTAGACAATCGTACCTAATTTGAGTGATGTTAAGTAACTTTTATATTTTACCCCCTCTTGAGTACCAATTATTAGTAGTACGCGGCATCCCGACACCTGAATGGTGAATCGTTGAACTCGATTGTATTGCAATCGGAAGGGAGGAACTGGATTGAGGTCAGACGGTCAATCGAAGAACGTGCTAAAGACATCTAAGCATGCCTCTGGAGATAATCCGTCAGTTCGGGGTATGGCAGGCTCCAAACACACCACGTCTTCATTGAAGAAAGCAAGCGCAAGACGCAGCAAGGATAAAATCAGATCGTTCTCAAGCAAAGGATCTGGTGGAACGGGCGGTGTCCAGGCCCGCAAGAAAAGATTCGCGATAATAGCAGTGGCCATCTTCTTGGCGTCAGTGTTCCTCCTTGTTTTCCTCCCCAATGGCATGACAGAGGGTACCGACGTTCAGACAATAACTTACCACAGCGGCTTCGTAGATGCGGGTGATTCGAAGGAGAAGACCGTCGGCGTGAACTACTACGGAATCGCTGCCACCGAATACAACCCGGAGTATTGGTCGAGCAGTCTGGCCGACCTCGACGATCTGGGGGATCTTTCAGGTTCCACAAGCGATTGGACCGGCCCAGCGGTGGACGGAACGATTGAGCTGTCGGTCAACGAATTGACGGTCCTCCAGGAATATCAGATGAAGCTCATAAGTGCGGAGGACGAGACCTGTTATATGAGGTGGACTGGCGGTTCCGGAGGAGACTGGAATACGGGATACGATGTGGGCATCGACGGTTCTTACGGAGACAAGGTCTTCAAGATCGTCCTCGACGAATCGCTGTCAGGAGCGACGATCGTGGGCTTGTACAATGGGAAACCGAAATCATCTGTCTACAATATGGCGGAAGACAGGTTCCACCTCATCGAAGCGGCAACCAGTAAGTTCAAGATAACGTATACCCTTGACAACAATACCATCATAGGAACCTATACTACGCTTCAATCGACCGAGTCCTTCTACAAGCTGTACGGGGAGAATGAGGGGAAGTTCGTTACATTCGGTCTGGAGTTCAAGATCACGCTGCCCAGTCAAACGTCGATAACGATATCCGACGGAAGTCTCAAGAAGGTCTTCGCTGGCTGGAGCAAGTTGGACCTATCAGAGAATCCTGTCGACGAAAGTAACTACGCTGATTTTATCACCACTTCGAACTTCGTCTATCCTGGTGACGTCGTCTCCGCGGATGTCACGGACCTTTATGCGATCTGGTTACTTCCAGACATTGAAGTCGGATTGGTGAATCTCGACGTGAGCGATGCCTATGACGCCGATAAGAAGCAGATCGTTACAACACTCGGCATGAGCGATACCGTACTCAGATCATCCATTCAGCCGTACATAGACATCAGTTCACTGGACTCGGTTTCCACACAGGCCGGGGAGGCCTATCATTACAGCTCCACCCAGGTGGTGGAGGATAATAAAACCTATCATTACGCGACAGGGGTCACTACCGATGCAAAATCGATGTTCGCGACCATCTACAAGATCCACAATTCAAACGGATACACGCAGGTTTCATCTCAGCAATACCTGCCTTCGGGAACCTATCGTTCCCTGAACGTCGAGAAACCTCACACCATAGGACTGAAATCCAACGTGAGGGCTAGCGGGAACGTCATCATCGATAATGTGAATTTCGATCTGCCATCCTATAACAACAACCAAAGGTTGGGTTTGAACGAATCCTATGCGATCAACGCCAACTACAACCGCCTGATCATGGGTACGAACATCGGTATCGACCTCGAAAGACTGGAGAATTACGGTAAAAACAACAATTACATCAATCTGCTAAGGGCCCCGTACGTCATGGGAGGAAACGAAAGCAGTTCCAAATGCATAGAGCCCGGAAAGGAGATAGTGTCCGCAACCAAGGACGACAATACGGGAACGAGCCTGGGCTCGCTGACTGCCAACATCTGTACCTATGTCATCGTCCATTCAGGGATATACTGCCATCTGTCTGCTGGACCACCGACCGGTACCGTGAAATCCAGCAGTTACCAGCTGTCCACATACATGGTGGTCAAGAATGCCATCGCTACCGGTATCGTCAGCGGTTCAGCCGGTTCAGGTGTGATCAACGACTCGGGTAAGAACAATACGTACAAGACACTGGGTTCCATGCAGGGGGGCACATTCGTCTACTGCTGCGGTCTGAAGACAACGGGAGACAGGTATGAGGATCTTGCCACGGAATTCAACGAGGGCGGCATACACGACAAGTATCATCTCGACGAATCCAGTGTCGTACAGGGAGGTGCGAAGTCCGGTAAGATCTATGGGAGCACCCATCTGTTCGTCACCGGACGTTCATCCTTGTTCGATGTTCAGGCCGGAGGACGTGACACCGCCTCCTATTGTACTCACACCTACATGGAGATCTCGGGGAAGGCAATAGTTCGGCACATCGCCTGCGGAACGATCACTGACGGTGCTAGCAAGAACGAATACTATCAGAACGTGGGAGGGGTGGACATCCACGTTCTTCAAGAACCCGTCATCGCTACACTTCTCGGGGCCGGATACGACACATGGAGCGTGACTCCGACGAGTACCATGTCCAGTGGAGAGATCAACATCGACATTACTGGCGGAACGTTCGGTTTCATTTACGGCGGGGGGATGCGCGGTTCGGTAGGAAAACCGGGTGCGACGACCGTCGATATCACGATCAATATGACCGGCGGAAAGGTCTTGTACGATCTGTTCGGCGGAGGCAGAGGCGGTATGGACAAGATCCACCACAACGCCAAGGTCGAGAACAACGGCCTTCCCGACGGATACATGGGCCGTTGGGATAAATCAACGGATCAAGAAAGGAAGACCGGCAGTCTCGGCAGTAAGAACACTACCGGTTACTCGAGGGTGTACGGGGATGTGACCATCAACATCAGTAACGGTGCCGTGATAAACGGTAACGTCTACGGAGGAGGGGAGTCCATGCCGGCGATCCAATCCTACATGGGTGTGGAATCAGGGGTCTACACTTTCGATGGCGCATCGGAGAATGTCGCCACCGTGACCGGCAACGTGACCATCAATATAGACAATGCGACCGTCAGGGGCAGCGTCTACGGTACGGGAAAAGGACTTGACATACAGAACGGAGAAGTACAATCTCCTCTCATGTCCGTCAGCACCGTTTACAATTTCGACTCAAGCGGCAATGCATCCAACGGATATTTCGACTACAAAATATTCTCAAACAAAGGCCTCGTGGAGATACCGTACTGTTCGGCTCTGATCATCTACAACAAGAAGGTGTACACCGATGGAGAGACCACCACCGTCTCCGACGGATTCAGATTCATCCCCTGGATCTTCAGCAATAACGTCTCGTCCTCGATGATAGTCGAAGGCGTCGGGGTCATACAATACAAAACGTCCTCGAACTACGGCGAATACGCCAAGACCACCGGTACGGTCGAATTGGACATAGAGGACAGCACTGTGGCCAACAGCGTCTACGGCGGCGGACAGATGGGAAAGACGGCGGGGAACATCACGGTGTCGATCGCGGATTCCATCATAGGCTTCGATGTATTCGGCGGAGGATACGGAAAATCCGGGGTCATGTGCGTCCAGGGTTCAAGGACCGTCAACATCCATAATGCAGCCATCGGAGGTAACTTGTTCGGTGGATCGAGGAACGGTAACGACGGAGATAGCACACCCTCGGTATCGAATAACGCCTACATCAACATGTACGAGGGATCGGTCAATTCGATCTATGGAGGGGGTTACATGGGTGTCACCTATGGGAAGACCTTCATCTCCCTTGGATTCAACACCGGCCCTACCGAAAACCAGCCGGATTGGGTCAATCCAACGATCGTCGTCAGGGATTCGATATACGGCGGAGGGGATGTCGGAACAGGTTCGTCGAAACCGTACACCGTGCCGTTAGTGATGAGGGGTACGGCCATCAGCATCCGTGCCAGTTATACCGACATATCCATAGGGAAATCGATAATGGGAGACGGGAACTCCTGTCTCACTGAAGGGGAAAAGACCCTGGAGATAGAGTCTCTGGACAACAGATACCAAGATGCGCAGGGAAATATCGACATCGATAAACGCGGGACCATGACTGGTATCCACAGGTTCACCGATGCCACGCTCATATCTACGACTCTTGATATCGACGGAAGGGAGTTCAATATCGGCGGCGTGGAAAAGAAATACTCGCTGACCCACGTGAAGAAACTCATTCTGGAGAATTCAACGACCCTAATGCTGGCGTGCCCCGTGGAGGATATCCAGAAGTTCGACAGTTGGAACAAGGACGGCCAACCCACCACCCCAACCTCCCCTCAGAACAAGATCATATTCACGGACGGCTCCACCCTGCTCATCAGGATACTGGACGAGACGACCGATGCCGTGAAGGAGTACGGAAAGGTCTCAGGATATACCGTCATCTCCGTGGCAGACAACGCTCCGTACGGAGGGTATGTCCTTGGAAGCAGGCTGTCCGAGGGAGGGTTCGTCATCGTTCAGAACGGAACCTACAAGGTCGCAGACAAGTCCACATTCAGCAATGATATCATGTGCTGGTTCGTATCGGGTATCCAGAATCTGGCGCACACCATGACGCTGACCAATGACGGGGAGTCGCTGAGTACGACGGATGCCTCCATCAGCATGTCCAAGATGAAGACGAGTTCCACCGTAAGGTATGCGGGAGGTACCTTCGTGTCGTATGTCGATGGATACAGTTTCACCGATTCAGGAGGATTGGATCCCGATTACCATAAGAAATTGACCCTGCAGCTGGGCGATTACGATCTTTCGAAAGTTGTACTAAACGAGCACGTCCAGGTGAACGACTTTGTGGATTCCTTCGTGCTCGACGGAAACCCCCCGGCCGGAGAAGCGACAATAAAGTCTGACGGCGGAACAAGCGGGGCATCGTCCAATTTCATAAAGTTCACCGTGGAAGATACCGTCGAGGCCGCGGCCTCATCCTTCGAGACCATAAGCGCTGCATACGCTTCAGGCTTCGATAGCATCACGATCAGCAAGGGAAGCCTCACCGGTATCGCCGCATACCGCCACACCATCTATGAAAGCAGCGAGGTCAAGGGAGTCAACCCCTACCAGCTGAGGCTGGTCGGCTACAAGGACGGTGTACTGTTCCAAGCAGAGTACAGGATGTCCACCGAATTCACGGATGGCCAGGTGCAGACCCTTGTGAATGCGATAGCCACTCATATCGGAGATAAGACCAGCGCACAGTCGATCGCAGAATCGTTCATGGATGACACCAACGGTTACAAGGGCGTCTTCAAGAAATACGAGTTCTCGGGCTACAAGGAGCCGCTAACGTTCAGCGAAGAGCCGATAAGCCCCGTCTCGCTCAGCACTTATAAGAAGAACAGCAGCGGTATGGAAAAGATCCTTGAAAACGATTATATGGGGCCCAGCACGCTCAATCTCAAACTGATGGGCTATCCCATCAACACCTCCATCTACGTAGGTTACGTCATCCTGTACTTCGAGGAGGTGGTCCCCATAGAGGAGCAGACGTCCGGCCTCAGGGATGACGTGATGGTGACCAACAAGATCGAGGTCCGTGTGGACATATTCATCAAAGGAAGCGATGTGGCCACCCAGTACAATTACAGCATGAACGTCGTCAACGGAGAGGGATCCGTCGATACCATTTTGCCGGAAGGTCTGACTGACTACTCGCTCTACCTTCTGTCACTGGATTCCGATCTGCCGGGCGGCGTCGAGAGGGATCTGACCTTCAAAGCGGTCCTCAACCAGGGTAACAACACCGGATGGAGCGGAATGGACGGAGCCATCACCCTGAAAGAATTCAATCCCGATTACAAGAGCAACCCCCATCCGGACCAGTACACGTTGCAACGTCTAGGAAAGCTGTCAGGCGCATACATGGCTACCCTCAAGATATCCACATCGGGTTACGACCTGCAGAGCGGAACGTACACCGCATATCTGGTCCTCAAAGATGCCAGTGACCATTTCATTTACGACTCTGAACATAATATAGTCACGATAAAGGTCGTGATCACCATGGTCGAGAAGGACAAGATCACCCTGACCTTCTACGACTACAAGCACGGGATAAACGAGAACACAGGCGGTGTGCAGCTGGCCTATGATTACGGATCCACCATCACCGAGGCCCAATGCGCCCCGGTTATGGAGAATTTCCTCGGATGGTATCTCAACTCCAGCTACACGATCCCGTTCAACTTCAGTACCCCTCTTACCAAGGATATGGATCTGTACGCCAGATACACCTATGTCGTCACGTTCGACTATCGGGACGGTACGACCTCGGAACTGTATATCGCCGATGAGGTGGGCGGCACTCTGATCTCGAAACCGACCAACCCAACAAGGACCGGTTATACCTTCGAGGGCTGGTATAAAGAGAGCAAATGCATAGAGCCATGGGATTTCGCCACCGAGAAGGTCATGGGTAACACCACCCTTTATGCCAAATGGGTAGGAGAGGAGGTCTTCGTCCTGTTCAAGTACAAGGATGCGGATGGCCACATACAAACTCTGAAATACGAGAGGAAAGAAGATGGCAAATACACTAAGCCGGTGGTCCATTACGGAAGCACGTTCAACGTTCTGGATGAGGATGCATCCACCCCATCACTCAATGTGAACATCCTCGACAAAGCCCAATCGATGGTTCAGGAAGCTCTCGGTGTTAACTCCTCCTTCATAAGATGGGAGGTGCAGTACGACGAAAACACGGTCATACCCGTCTACGAGGACACGGTCCTCGACGACAGCATCTACGACATAGAAGATGAGGAGAAAAAAGACCCTTACAGTATGAAGGTCATCGAGCTCAGCGCACTGACGAGCAATATCGCGATAAGAGTCACTATGGATACAGATACGACGGATGTCTCGGCCGTGGTGGAAGCTCCGTCAGTGTTCCTGGTGTATCCGAGTGAAGAAGGTGAGAACGAGTACCAGTTCACATATACCCTGAAGAACGCCACGCGTACGGGACACTATCTCCTCTACTGGGACGACCCGGTGACATCCGAGACCAAAGACCAGCCCTCACCCGGTCTTTCAAGGACCATAAAACTCGAGACCGAGGGATATAATGGCCATACCTATGTGATGAGGGGCTATATCGAAAGGGACGGTTGGCAGCAGGTCATAGAATTCCATGACCACACCGTCAGCAACATTCTGGACGACCCAGCGAATCCCTACACCATCAACTACAAGGCTGTATGGGAATACATCGACTATTCGGTCTACATCAGCAACACCGCCCACGGATACGTCGACGCGTATCTGATGGTGACGGACAAGGAAACAGGCGATGTCACGGAATTGTACGGGTCGTCTTTCACCGCGCATTACGGGGACAGGATAAAACTGATTTTCACACCATCGGACAAGTACCAGTTCTACAGATGGAGCTATCAGGGAGAATGCGAGTTCGAGGACCTGGATTCCAGTTCAACCACCATGATCGTCACCGGAGATTCGATCATACGCGTCAGCGACATCGGTGAGAGGGCGGTCAACGTGCATCTCAATCTCAACGGCCAACCTAACGCTGATGCGAACATCGAGGTCTACTTCAGGTCCGGCGATGCCGGTTCGTACACCTACGGTGCATTGACCCAATCCACCGATAGGTCGATATTCACAGGATACTTCTTCACCGGGGAGTACGTGGTATGTCTGAAGGATTCGGGCAAATACTATCCCATAGGAGTGGCGGAAGTCGATGTCGGTGACAACATATTCTGGTACGATGCCTATGGTATCAGGACGGAGATCACGGACGGGAGCTCCGCCGTCACGAGTCTGGAGCACACCAGGTACATAGGCCGTTCCACATCCTCATCGGACCCGTTGGTCGGAAGTATCACGATACCCGCAGGATACCGTTACGGAACACAGTCGGAATCGTTGCTGTTGGGATTCTACAGCAATCAGTCGTTCGAGACGCTGGACAACCTCGGTTCCAATCTGGACGGGGTGACCACGGATACGACCCTGCATTTCACGCTGAATCTCGAGTCTTGGAAAGGAGAGACGGTCATCAAGGGAACCGTGACCCCCAAAACATACGATGTGACCTTCTGGATTGGATCCGGAACCGGGACCGGCAAGGAGAAATTCGATTGGAACAAAGGGGTCAGCACGGATGCATTCTATACCGAACTGAGCGGATACCAGATAAGCTTCGACAGCACCGTATCGACGATACCTGCCCTTTCCGCTTTCGAGAAGACCGAGGGATCCCTCAGCGCTTATTCGATCATCCACTGGTATGCCAACAAGGACGATACCGGAGGAACGTTCTCCACCATCGTGGACGGAAGCACCGTACTGGATGCAGCGTTCTTCAGGGAGATATCCGAAGGTATCGGCGACGATTCACTGACGTTCTATGCATGGGTAACAAAGGATCCGACGGTCGATGCCACCGTGAAAGTCCATAGGGAGCTTCTGGACCACTCTGATGATGTCAGACAGATAGAAACGCTCTGGATTTCCGATTATAGCAAGGATGCCAAGAACGGATACACTGTCAGGTTCACGATCCCGACGGGATTCGATATCAGCGGATACAATTATGACCACAGTGTATGCACATCCGTCGACGGGAGCACCGTTTACGACCTGACCAGGGAGGACGACGACCTGGTGGTAGTGGTCATCACGATAGATACCGCCTTCACCCTGGACATCTATTATGAACTGGTGACCGTGGACGTCAGGCTGCATCTTGATTACGATCCGGTGACGATCACCGATTGGACCAGGGACAGCTCATCCACTACTGGAGATTATATCTTCAAGCAGACGGGCAAACAATACGGTTCCACAGTCACTCTGCCCACACTGACCAAGAGCGGATACGACTTTGACGGATTCTACGATAAGAAGGAAGGCGGCAACAAGGTAGGCGGTTCCATAACGGTGAATTCGCTTCAGGACATCAATCTGTACGCTCGTTTCATCCCCCAGAAGACCTACACGCTCACCCTTCTGACCCAGATCAGCCAATTCGAGAACGGGCAGCAGAGGTATACGATCACCGCTGCGGAGGGAGAGGAAGTCAGGCATGTAGAGCCGGATTATCCCATTCCGCATTACACGTTCGTCGGTTACGACGGACAATACCCATACTCCCTGGATAGGGACATGACGCTGAAGGCCGAATGGACGATGGACAAACAGGAGTTCATAGTGGATATCACGCCGATCAGCGGAAACAATCACATGAGCATCAGCGGTACCGCCGATTCATTGGACATAGCTCTCACAGAAGGCGGTGAGATCAGCTCCAATTTGACATACAATTCCGAGATCATACTGACATTCAAACCGGATTACAACTACGATCTCGATTTGGACAATTTCTTCTTCTACGTCAAGAAGGACGGCGTGTATGTCAAGGTCGACAACATAGACGGTACCACGGTGGATGACATACAGGTGTTGGACAACGGCCTGTACAGGCTTTCGCTGTTCCTCAGCCAGGATATCAAGATCGAGGCGAAGGCAAAGGTATCGACCCTCGATGTGAGATATTACGTCAACAACTCGCTGGTATACACACAGCATGCGACGAAGTACCAGGTGGTCACCCTGCCCTCCTACGGGATCGGCGAAGGGAAGATCTACGTCCCCGGTTATGAGGCGTCGGACTATGGGTGGTTCACGGTCTACGATGATCCGGAGCACTCTCAATATTCAGGATCAACATACAAGGTGATCGAGGAGAAATCCTTCTACATGAAAGCGATACCCATCAAATACTACGTGTGGTACCACTCGCTGGTAGACGATCCCAGTTCTGATGCAGTGATAGCCAATATAACCGCTCATGAGACTTCAGGAGCCGCACTGGACGCACACATCCAGGAGTTCACCTACGACACCTACGGCACGCTGAGGCCGTATTCCGGCGATGCGAAGTACGACAAGGTCAACTCCATACGTCTGGGTTGGACGACGACAGCAACAGGCGAGATCAGATACGTTCTGAATCACTATGTCGTGAATCTGCTGACGATCGGAGGAGGCTTCGACCCCGAAGATGTGGGGCACAGAATCGTAGAATTGTATCCATACTATCTCAAGATCGAAGATGCCGAGACCTATGACGCAGGTGACAAGTCCGGAGATGCCTACATCTACAACGGCAGCGGTTTCGGTAAGAAGATCGTCAAGGACACCTCCGCATCGCCTACGATGGAGATATGGTACTCGGAAAGGACGATCACCGGCGTCAACTACAGGGAGGACGGCCAGTCGGACCCCGTCCTGTACACAGATAGTGGGACCTACACTGTACACTACTATGGATGGGTCTGGCTGGTAGATGGCGAAGGCGTCCTCACCACAGATAGGAGTATCATAGGTCCGGGAACATTTGAGATCAAGATCGAACCCAGGGAGGTGACGGTGCAGTCGGGAACTGCCAGCAAGACGTATGACGGGTCCGCATTGGAGGATAATATCGTACATGTCTGGAAAGGCCATGTAAATGCCGATACCGAGGGCAAGGTCGCCTGGAAGGAAGTGTGGGACGATTTCATGTTCGAATTCACATATGAGGACCTAAGCACCCATACGACCAGTGACGTGCCTCCGACGGCGCCAGGTACCTACAAGAACATAGTTTCGGTTGTATTCACCGGCAGCCCGTACAAGGCGGCCAATTACAATATAAAATATCTCAACGGCCAACTGACGATCAACGAGGCGGTCGTTCAAATAGACATACCTGCCGGAACATCACGCCAGATGACGTACGGCGGCTCATCGATCCTATTGGGTGCCAGTATCAAGGGTGAATATTCTGGATTCTATCTGGATTATGAAACCTTATCAGACCTCGTGGTAGTTGAGAAAGACGGCAGTGATTGCAGGGTATCCTTGACAAACGACGGCATCGGGGAAGCCACCGTCTTCGTATACCTCAAGCGTACATCTGATCACGTGGTAGAGGGAACTGTCGAGGTCCAGATCACCATCGTCAAAAAGTCGATAGGATTCACAACCACCTTGGGAGACCTGCACAAGCAGTACGACGGTAGCTACGGCCTATCGGAGGCCCAGACCATCTCATATCCCTCGGTTCAGGACATATCGGACATCATCTCGAAGGACAAGAGTTATGTCACGATTAAGGTCAAGGACAAGTATTACAATAACGAGACCGGAAAGGATGCAGGCGACGGTAAGAAGATCACTATCATCTACGAACTGGAGGGTGCATCGGCAGGATTCTACACCGTACCGCAGGTCATCATAGATAATGCATGCATCGACGAATGCGAGATAACGATAACGCCCGGATCGAAGAGCAAAGCGTTCGATAACCAGCCTCTGACCGACAGCAGCTACGAGGTGAACAGATCGGAACCCGAAATAGACGAGGACGGATACACCATAACCGGCTTCGCAGAAGGGGAAGGCGCTAAGATATCCGTCAGCGGTTCGATAACGAACGTTGGCAGCACTGATAACGTCGTAACCACTCTCGATCTCAGAGGGAACACGAAGGCCAGCAACTACAACATCACCTTAGAAGAAGGGACGTTGACCGTCACCGTAAGGGCTCTGGCGGCGATCACTGATGCCCAGACTCTCAGCTACAGCGGAGGTCTCGTATCATTCGCATCCCCCTCCGAGAACGACGGCTTCTACCAGCGTTATGCCGAAACCAAGGAAGGCCAGCCGGGAACCGCAGCGGTATCGGCCAAGGATCCGGGAGGATACTATACCGCCATCGCCCTGAACTACAACGATGATGTTACCAACGTCACCTGGAGTGACGGCACTACCGCTCCGAAGATCATCACTTGGAGTATCGGAAAGATACCTCTCGACCTGACTGCGTTCGAGCTCACCGAGAGTTCCGTCGAATACGACAGCAGCAGACAGACGGTGACATTCGACAACGCTTACGTGCTGGATAGGGATTACACTATCACATACTGGGATGAAACCAGAGGAACGGACAACATGACCGACGTAGGTGCGAAGACGATCACCGTGACCGGTATCAACAACTACCAGGGGGAGAAGGTGTTCAATTTCAACATCACGAAACGCACCATCGTCCTATCGGAGCTGAAGCGGGTCGTCGTCGAAGATATGGTTCACTTCGAGCAGAATCTCATCTACAACGGCGAGAACCAGAACGTCACGTTCGAACTGGATCCTGTGGCGGAGGGGGACGGGATAACCATAACGATCACCGGTGATAGCCACAAGTATGTCGGGAGCAACTTTGTCTCTAGACTTTCCATGTCAGGCGTCAAATCGAGTAACTACGACTTCTCCGATTACGAGGGACGCGATGTGATATGGAGCATCGGGGAGAGGACCGTCTACATAATAGCAAATTCGGCTTGGAAGGTGTACGACGGCTCGCCTCTCACCCTCAATGGCAAGACGCAGAGCGAGAAGTACAGCACGATCGGTATCATCGATGCCGATAGGAGCTATTTCTCGATAAGTGTCAGCGGAGAGAGCCCGGACACCTATGTGAACGTGGGGACCTATGTGAACGAGGTCGAATGGAGCATAACGGTTGATACCGTGGATGACTGTTACCACGTAGAAGTAGTGAACGGATCGCTGATTATCTCGAATTCAGCGTATGATATCAGCTGGATTTCCACGGAGGTGACCTCGTAATGAAGCTATCCGTCAAGATCGTGGCCCTGGCGATGATCGTCGTTATCATCGCGGTGCCGATAGGGTTGGGATATGCGATGAGCCATACCGGGACGGTCACATCCGAGCACAACGTGAACGAGGTCGGTGTGTACGCGCTGCACATCTATCAGGGTGACACGGAGATCCTGGCCCCGTTGCAGATGAGCGAGGTCCCCGTATTCGAGGAAGGGACGGATGCCAACGGCCACAAGTGCATCAGGATCACCAATAACGTGGTCAGCACGGTGGAATACACCTTGCTCACCGACGCCACCGATGACGTCAAAGGAGCCCATATCCGCATGTGGGTGTTCTTCGGGAACAGCATCTCATGGGCGTTCATAGAGGGCATCCAGCTCAACATAGTGGATAAGTACGGGACCGAATCATTCTCCTGCGGGGTCAACGCACAGGGGACCACCGGGGTATGCACCCAGATGATAGAGCTCGAACCCAAAAAGCTGGAACACGAATTCTCGATCACAGTCACATACAAGGCCGAGGTGTCGGTCGACTACAAGACCATCGGTGAGATCGCGGTCGATCCCAAGATGACAGCAGTCTTCGTCTACGATGACGAGGATCCGGTGCCGCCTTCGGTAACGCCCCCGGCACAGCAGGAGGAGCCGTGAGGAGGGATATGATATGAGTCGCGTTAACAGAATCATAACGGTCCTTGCCGTATGCGCCCTATTGGCCACGACGGCGGTGGGCGTCGGTTTCGCATACACCTCCGTCACCATCAATACCGACAACAACGTGACCAGCGAATACATCATCGTCACCCCGGGGGATAACAAGTATTCCGGGAACTTCAATCACTATTTCGAGTACCATTGGGGTACCACAGTCAAGAAATCCGCCGACCCGGTTAGCAGGATCTACAGCCCCTGCAGCTGGTACATCGAGCCCATCACCGTCGGAGAGGAGCACATCCAGGCATATATCCTAGGTGACATGAGGCTCGGCATCACGTCCACCAGCGACCTGAACGATTTCACCGTCCATGTGGAGATCCCCACGGACAGATACTATCTGATATCGGAAAGCTACGACTATGTCATGGTCGCCTCCGTGGTCGACGTGTGGCCATCGGAAGAAACTATTCCGCCGATAGTGCCGCATGTGTATGGAGATGCCTCGGCCAAATACTTCAGCCACTACGTATATGACGAGGAAGGCCACCTGATCAGCAGGTCATACAGTGCGGATTATGTGATAAGCACGACCTCGGGAGAGGGCAAGGACATAGTACTGGATGACCTGCCGCTGGATTATGACAAGGAGGAATACAAGGTGCTGCTGACCCTGTACCTCGTGGCCAGGACGCTGGATTACGAACCGGGTTACATCCTCGGCGAGGACGATGAGCGCCATGTCGGCGTCGATTTCGTGTTCAGGGTGTCCGCGGACGGTTGACCGATATCCCTCCCGAAGCATCGGATAGGTCATCATGGCTGCAGATGAATTCAGAAAATGAGCAGATCGGATATGGCGAGGGAAGTAAACTCAGGGGTGAAGGCTTGGGAGATTCGTCGTCAAACCCCTTGCGTAAAACAGGATGGTTGAGAGGGAGAATCCCAACGAGGTTATGGTCAGGAATTTGGTCAGAAAGACCTCAGCCCGTTCTTCCATCAAATGCGATAGCATGGTGAGTCATCATACAAGAGCCATAATAGAGAATCCACCATGTTCATCAACGCTGTAAGAAAACATAGTCATTATCTATCGTCTCAAGGAGAGGGGGCCAAGAAATACTATATCGAGCGTACACATCTTATGACCTGAGTTCGCCACAGCAGCATCGAGATAACCCGCAACCACTACCTTTACGTCGATCCGAGGAAGATGGCCCTGGCCGATGACATGACTCAGGACGGTCTGTGACTTAAACAAATTACAATCCGCAGAGGTGGGACTGCGGGATTAACAAATCTTCAATTCTTTATTTAGTAAGCAACATCGTGCAGTTCATGCCTTGTTTGCACATAGAATGGTGAATGGAAATGGGTTTCGACCCGGTACGAGACCGGGTCTGGAAGGTTCATTTCTGATCGTTTATCATTATGATATGGTATCCGAACTCTGTCTTGACAGGCCCGACTATCTGTCCCTTCTGTCCCTCGAAGCAGGCCTTCTCGAACTCGGGGACCATCTCGCCCTTGCCGAACCATCCGAGGTTGCCGCCCTTGGACTTGCTGGGGCATTTGGAGAACCTCTTGGCGAGGTTCGCGAAGTCCTCTCCCTTGGAGAGGCGGATCATGATGCCCTCCGCATCCCTTGCGTTCGATACCAGTATGTGCGAAGCGTTCACTGATTTGACCATGGTACCTCGATATCCTCCTCATATATCATGGCGACGGGATGACCCTGACCAGCTCCTTGTCGGCGAACCCTGCGATCCACCAGACAGGCCTCATGGCTGAGGCGCAGTTGGCGCCGTGGGAGCATACCGCGAAGTACCTGACATTCTTGAACGATGCCTCGGCCAGACGGACGAAGTCGCCCTGGCCGTGGTCCATGAGGAAGTCCCTGACGGTCTCGTCGGTCAAGGGGGTCTTCATGAGGTCGTTCTTCGTTGCCACCACAGCGAAGGGTATGTCGCTGACCTCCAGCGGGTTGCTGTGCCTTATGGTGGTGAACATGTAGTGGAAGCTGTCGAACACCTCCTCAGGTGTCTCCCTCCTGGCGTCCATTGCGAGGGGGAGGGGGTCGAATGTGAACACTATCCCGTTGGTGTAGTTGTAGTACTCCTGGAAGAGGACCTTGTCCACATTGGGCTGGAACTCCGTTCCGGAGATGTCGTTGAAGACGATCTCTCTGTCCTGGAGGGTCATGGATTTGAGGAATACCACCTGGGATTCCAGCTCTCCGGCGATGGTCTTCGGGGCGAAGTCTTTTGCCGCGAGGGCATCCCTGGACAGTCCGTCCGAGGGGCTGTCGACGGTGACGTCGACGATCCTGGCCATCTGCGTAAGTGTCTCAACGGATGCGAGCATCAGCGCTGTCTTGCCGGTACCTACTCCTCCTACGAGGGAGATGGTTATGGGAAGGGCTTCCCTGGTGTCGATCTGCTTCCCGCAGTGGGGGCACAGGGTGGTGAGGTTGGACCTCCTTCCGCTCTGGCATGGGATGTCGTGGCCCTTGTTGCAGGTGTGGTACTTGTATCCGTACCTGTTGGGTACAGGGTAATCGAGGATGAGTCCGCATCTGCATTTGACCTTGGGCCTCTCGAAGTTGCGCTTGCAGTGGGGGCAGACTCCGAAGTCGGTGTGCTCGGAGTATTCCCTTGCCTCCCTCTTGGCGCAGGACCTGATCCTGAGACCGACGATTCCGCGGGCTATCGCGAACACGGGGATCAGGGTGATTGAGATGATGATCGCCCAGGGGTAGTACAGGAATAAGAGTAGCAGGGGAATGATGACGAGGGGCTTCTTCCTCTTCCAGGCGCCGACGATGAGCCCCCAGGGCAGGAGCAGGCTCCTGGAGAACGCTTTGGGCCTGTGGGTCCAGAGGTACTCGGCGGGGTTGTTGTCGTCGCCGGTGACGTCCCATGAGGGTTTCGCAATGAATCCTCCGAGCGCGAGGAGGAATCCGGCCATCATGAGTGCTATCTCCAGGCTGTTGGACAGCTGGGCGTTGAGGTTCAGGTAGCCCACCAGGCTGTCCAGCATCGTACCGTACAGGCTCTTGTCCATGCCGAGCCCGTGCATGAATTCCGTCAGGTCGTATCCAAGCGCATCCGCGTTGGGGAAGAAGAGGTACAGATGTATCGTGGTGAGATCCGCGATATCCCCTTTGGGCAGGGTGTAGTTCATCGTGGTGAAAAGACACATCCCTGCATAGGCGAGTGCTAAAATCGAGACAATCGCGTAGATCGTCTTGTTCATCCCATTCATGCGTAACCGTATGTGGGTATCGTTTATATAGGGTGGTTTTCGCACCCGATATGTAGAGGATATCAGTCGGAGGGCCTCTCCACCGAGCCGTCGGCACGGTGGAGCTCCCTGCCCATTTCAATGGGGTTGGTGACGTCCATCAGGCCCCAGGGCCACTCCTGGAACTCCTTGATCCTGATCTCGTCCATCCCGGCCCTGACCTCATCCAGGTCCTTGAGGATGACTGGGCCGAAGGCGGCCTGCTTCTCGCCGATGGGCTTCCCTTCGAGGATCCAGAACTCGGATTCCTCCGGACCGTTTGTGATCTCGAGGGATGTCTTCCTCTTCATCTTGAACCTGTGGTTAGGTCCGACCTTGGTTCCATCCATGTCGGCCTCCTTTCCGGAGGTGTAGTAGACGTTCCTGTCGATGCCCTCTGCGAGGGCATCCAACATGAACGAAGATCCAGGTTCCATCTCGATCTTCAGAATCCTGACACTGTTCTCGGAGGATGCGTACGATCCCGGGTTGGGTGAGTATGTTTTCTTGCCATCGAACTCCCCGCAGTAAAGGGTCACTGTAGTCCCATCCTTCTCGAACACCGGGACGTCCTCCGCCCAGACGTTGTTGACATGGTTCTCCCCGTTCTTCCTGTCGAGGGGGAGGTTGATCATTATCTGCGTGATGTGCACCGGGTTCTCGTTCTCCTGGTCGATCAGAGGGTACATCTCGCAGTGCTCGTACCTGCTTGACGCCAATGTCCACTGCACATCGCCGTTCCCGTACCTGCCGTAGTTCTTCTCCGTGTCGAAATGGTCCACGAAGCCTTTCTCGGCGATCGTGATGGTCTCGTATCCCCAGTGCGCATGCATGGGGAATCCCGGCACCACCCTGCCGTGGTACATCCTGAAACCGAACCTCTCCTGGTAGTCCCTCCCCAGGTTCCTTCCCCTGATGAGGTCGATGGGAGGCGCCATCTGTGAGTTGCCCTTGGGGTACGTGTCGTGGTGGTGGGAGACGAACGTGAACGGGTCGTCGCCGGACCAATGGATGTTGATGTCGACGATCTTCTGCACCGTCTTCGGTCTCTTGGCTAGTAGGAACATCATACCATCCATTCAGGAGGTTGCATAAAGAAGGTGCTGTCCATCGCTCGGAAGCGTTGCGAGGGTCTGCCGTCGCTGTTGATCCTGTCGGAGCCCATCTTCGAGTCGATCTCGTCGAGTATGGCGAATAGGCTCTCCCTGCTCACGGTGCCCGTGGCAAGTCTAAGTCTGTACTCGCGGCAGCGGTGGCAGCCGGATACGAACTTGGGGGCGATGCTGCGGAGCTTGCGGATGGCCGCATCCGCCCCTTTCTCCTGGATGAGCATGTCGGTTAGCTGCTTGCACCACTCGATCTGCTGGGAGACGGTCGGGCTCTCCAGCTTCCTTCCGGAGCGGAAGTACTCGTCGATCTGTGTGACCAGGAAGGGGTCCCCGACTCCTCCCCTGGCCACCATGACCCCTGTCGCATTGGTCGATGCCATCGCGGCGATGGCATCATCGAGTGTGTAGATGTTACCGGAGACGATCAGAGGGACCGACAGGGAATCCTGCAGCCCTTGAATGATAGCATAATCGGGGTATCCGCTGTAGCCCTGGTCCTTGGTGCGGGCGTGGATCGTTACAGCATCCACCTCCGCGGCCTCCAGCTCGCGGATGACCTCCATGAAGTTCATGTGATTCCTGTCGTTGCCGAGACGGATCTTCGCCGTCACAGGAAGGCCGGTGGCCTTCTTGGTGTCCTTGACTATCTTACCGCAGAGGACAGGGTCCTTCATAAGGACGCATCCGGCACCGCTGCGCTGAATCTTGTGGACCGGACAGCCCATGTTGACATCGATCATGTCGATGTTGCTGTTACGGTCAATCGCTATCCTTGCGGCCCCGGCGATGTCCTCGGCGGCATGTCCGAACAGCTGCAGAGCGGTCGGATAGTTCCTGTCGAACTCCAGGTACTCGTCCGTCCTGGAGCCGGAGTTCAGTATTCCAACGGCGGACGTCATCTCGGTGACCGATAGCCCGACACCGAACGGCTTCATGAAGTCCCTGTAGCTGCTGGACGTGTACCCGGACATAGGCCCGAGGACCACCGGGCCGTCGATGTTCACATCGCCTATCTTCCACATCGTATCGGTTTCTGCTGAAACGGGTGAAACCGGAGCAGGGGATCACTTCGATGCCCTCCTTCTCCCACAGGTCGCAGATCAGGTTGACGCCGATGGAGTCGGAGGCCATGTGGCCCGAGATGATCAGATTGATGCCTGCCTTCTGCGCCGTCTCGTAATGGTCGTCGGGGTAGTGCATGGCGATGATCGTCTTCACACCTGCATCGGCTAGGGCCTCGTATGTCTCCTTGGAGAACGACGTACCGCCGTTCATCTTGACCATGATCTTCCCACACTCGTCCTCGGGCCTTCCCAGGAGGATGATGGGCGGGCTGTTGCACCTGGCGGCCACCCTGGCCTCGGGTTCCTTCATCAGGGAATCTATGATGTCCTGGAGTGTGCTGGGATCGTCCTCCTTCATCTTCCTGACCATGAACTCTTCCACCATGTTGTCGGCGGGAGCGTGGATGTTGAACAGAGGGATGTCCAGCATCCTGGCGGCATCGGCCGCCTGGTTGTAGTTGTATCCCTGCATCCCGCGGAGGACCTTCTCCATCCTCTCCTTGACAAGTTCATAGGCCTTCTCCTCGGGCACGCCCATGCTGGAGAACATGGCGGTCATCTGCATCATGACCTCCGGGAAGCATGTCTTGGAGGTGCCGAGCGGATGGTGCGCTATGACCGCATCGATCCTCTGGCCCTTCTCCCTGAGCCTGTCCGCCAGGAGGACCTCGGCGGATGTGATGTCGATTCCCCACATCATGCGCTCCGCATCCAGCTCCTTCGCCTTCTCGGCGCCCACCGAGAACCTTGAATCGGCGTACGGGTTCCACAGGCGCTCCTCGTCGTAGAGCTCCTTCAGATCCTCCGGGAGGGAGTCGTAGACGGCCCTGGCATCGTCCAGTATCCTCTCCACCTCGGATCCGGGGCGGAGGTCCCTGGCCATGCCGGCCTCGATACCCATCCTGTACGCATCGTAGATCTTCATGGGACGTCCATCGGGCATGGTCCGTTTAAAGTTTATTCGGGATATTCGGCCACCCCCGGCGATAGCTTTTAAGGATGATACGACTGGTGACATCAGAGGCTGCCGGTTTGGACCAGATAATAATCCACGTCGATATGGATGCGTTCTATGCATCGGTGGAGATCCGCGACGATCCGTCGCTGAAGGGCAAGCCGGTCATAATAGGTGCGATGCCCCATGAGAGGGGTGTGGTGGCCACATGCAGCTACGAGGCCAGGGAGTTCGGTGTCCATTCTGCGATGAACGTGAAGGAGGCGTACCGCCTGTGCCCACAGGGGGTGTTCATGCATCCCCATTTCGAGAAGTACAAGTTCGTTTCAGGGCAGCTCCATGCGATATGGGATTCCTACTGCGACGCCTCCGAAGGCGTCGCCTTGGACGAGGCCTATCTGGATGTCACCAGGTCCGCGGGGACCTTCGACAGGGCGGCGGAGATCGCGAGGACGATAAAGGAGCGTACCCTGAACGAACTGGGCCTGACGTGCTCGGTAGGAGTGGCGTATTCGAAGGCCGCCGCCAAGACCGCCAGTGAGGAGATGAAGCCCAACGGGTACTTCGAGATCCGCACCCAGCAGGATTACATCGATCTGATCATCGACAGGGACGTCAGCGTCATCCCGTCGGTCGGCAAGAAGACCACCGAGAAGCTGCACGAGATGGATATCATGACGGTCCGCGACCTGCTGGACAGGCAGGAGGAGGTGATCGAGCTCCTCGGGAGCCACGGCACGATGTGCGTGCAGCTGGCCAGCGGGATAGACGTCAGGCAGGTCGTCCCATATAGGCCGGAGGATGCCAAGTCCATAAGCAGGGAGATAACCTTCCAGGAGGACGTGTTCGATTACGGCCTCCTGAGCGATGTGCTGTTCCTCCTCGCCATGTCGGTTGAGGACCGTGCGAGGCGCCACGGCCTGCACGGTTCGGGAGTGGTGCTGAAGATCACTTACTCGAACATGAGGAGCATAACGCGTTCCAGGAACACAGCATCCTGTCAGAGCGCCACGGCGATACACAGGGAGGCCGTGAGCATGCTGATGGCGCTGAACAGGCGTCCGGTCAGGCTGATAGGCGTTGGTGTTTACAATCTATCCCAAGGATCGGTGAGGCAGATGACGCTGGACGACCTCTTCGACCTGCAGATCGGGGGCGGCAGTAGGGATGTGAGGGATGAGCTGAGGAGGCTGCGCGGGATCTACAACTACGATTTCGAGGCCAATCTCGACGACATCCTTCACAAGGAGGTCATGCACAGGGTGACAGAGCATATGAGGGTCCAGAGGATGATATCGATGTCCTCGGCGCCCTGACGGTCTTGAACCTGTTTGCTCCTTCCCTGTCTTTTCTACTTAGTAATGAGCATAGTCCCTTTTGATATCGGACATGCGGAATTCGGTGAGATCGAAAACGGAGCAGGCTTTCTCGAATGACATCCGCATCTTCGACATCAGGCCATCGATAGCTATGACGATTGTTCTTACCTTGCCCATGTAGTAAGCATCCAACATCGTCTCCTCATCCAAATTGCTCATGCTATCGACAAACGATTTGTCCGTATGGATATTATATCATTTCGCCAGCCTGTCGGACCTGGTGTGGGGATCGGAGTCTGCTCGTAATCTACAAACACATGTGATGATGTTGCATTCCGGCAGGAAGTTTATCTACTAGCTGTTGCTCATTTTCAGATGCTAATGGATTGGAACTGTGTTCACGAGAGATTTGGCTGCGTTAGGATCTAAAAGAAGGTTGTAATGTGAGTGCTAGTGGAAGTAAAGATCGCGTTTTCCCATACACCGGCAATATCGCAGATTTCGTCGAATTGAACATCTTTGTGAAAAGGAAACTGGGGAATATGTGCTTCGTCTCATCGGTCCCGAAGGACAAAGATGCTTTTGTGGGTGTCGGCATCATCCTTGAAGAGATCGCAAAGGACGATCTGACTGTGAGGTGAGAATCCGCATGCATGACTATCCCGATGTCTTCAAGGCTATTATTCCGAAGGGGACTTGGGATTACAACTGGTCTTTCCCAGCAGAAAGGACGTCCATGAGATGTTCATGAAGAAACTCGACCAGAGGGCTTTGAGTTTGGAGAATAACTGATAATAGTCATAGGTTTGAGATATCATTCACGGGACGTTCTAGGCAGAGTTGGACAGGCCCTGGTGGAAGAGAGGCGTCACAGCGATAGGGGAGCCATATGGGTCGATGTCCCGGAGCAGTGGGTGGATTTGTCGTAGGGATTACTGGGAGAACGTAGTGAGATTGGCCTCTGAGAGGCACTGCGAGTTCACCGCAGAGGATCTGATTGGGATGGAGGGGCCGAGGAAGTTCTTCAGGTTCCGAACTTACTCGTTGATTTAGCAAGACCCTTCCGTGTTCGCAAAGCCCATCCGATAGCGTTTGATTATTTTGTGATTGAAATTTGCGTTCAAATCAAGTGTAACAATCATGTAGTATATTGTCGCGGAATGATAAGGCATTAGAATCTAACGTTTCATTCTCGGAATCTTTCATCCATTCTAATACTCTGTCCCGAATGAACTGTATGGCCAAACCACGCTCTCCATTTGAGGAAATAAGGGGCCTACGGTGGGAGTTTGGTGGGGCCAACGATAGTAAAAGGCCCCCGGGTCCATCGATTAGGGTGATGGGATCCGGATGTATGGGCTGAGGATTTTCGACATCTCCTTCCAGACCTTGGGAGGTTACCCGGTTCAGAGGCCGAGTAGCTATACAAAAAAGGAGAAATTTGAATGAATGCAAAAACGACAAAGTTTTTGGCAGTGCTCGCAGTGCTCGCTGTGGCCTTTGCCGGTGTCGCTGTTCTCGTTCAGGAGCAGTCGAGCGACGCCGCCGCAGGCGAAGCGGTCACCAAGGACACATATGACAATGCTATTGAAGCCAAAGTGTTCACGAGCATCAAACTCGAGGATGTAGCGGATGTGAAGTCCGTCGTCCTCTACCAGAACAAGGTTGGAACGACACCCGCGACAACCATCGAGGCAGGCATGGCGTACTTCTTCGCAGCCGATGCGACCGGTGCCAACAAGGTGTCAATGCCCACCGACCTCACACTCGACAAGCCCGTCATGTTCTTCATCCTCGACGGAGTCACCGTTGAGGTGAACCCTGGCAAACTGGCAGATGGTGCCTACGCGATGATACAGGCGGTCTGCGTCAAGGAATACGACGCAGAGGCAGGAATCATCGTTCCCGCAGAGCAGAAGTATTACGACAACAAGGCCGACCCGGCCGTCAACACGCTCTTCAGCGCCGTAGGATACGCTTACAACGCAGACGGCGAAGCCATACCCGCTCTGATCTACGATGCAGCCGACAGGATCTGGACGTACAACAACGATGGTACTGGAGCGGATGCTAAAGCTTGCAAAGGATTCAAGATCATCGCCGACATGACCTACGACAGGAACTTCATTCTTGCCAGCCTTGACGGAGTCGCAGACCTCTACTCCGACGCCGTGATTTCCAAGGAGATCAAAACCGCAAACATGATGAAGGAAATCACCGTCACCCTGGTGGATTTCACCGGAACACTCGTCTATGGAACCAACACGATAACATTGAACGGTTTCACCGGAGAGGTGAAGTCTGTTGAGAAGATTATCACTCCGAAGGGCGTATTTGCCGGTCTGGAGATAGTGAGCTGCGAAGCAGGAACGGTCGATGGAACCGCAGCAGGAGGACTCTTCGTCCTGGACGCTGGAGTATCCCTTGCCTTCGAAGAGAACGCGACCCTCGGAGGAGCGTTCGGATACGTCGACGAGTACAACGATATGCACTTCGCCGAGGGTACCGTGCCGATGACTGTCGGAATGGACGGTCTGACGATCTACGCCGGAAACTACCTGCTCGGATTCAACGGTACGCTGGTCCTCACCGCCGCAGAGGATCTGACCTTCGCCGGAAACGTCACCATCTCTGGAATGATCTACACAGAGGGTAAGGCACTTAGCATTAAGAAGTATAACGCAGAGGCTACTGCTACAGTCCCCGCCGCGGTCGACACGGCCGATGTGAAGTTCGCCGGACTCCAGGTCGTCGGCGACGGAGCCGTCACCTTGGATGCGAGCGTTCTCGTCATCAAAGACACCAGCTTCTACGTCAAAGGCGGTCTTAACGTGAATTATATTCTGAAGATCGCCGATGGAGCGGTCGTCAAGGCCGAGGGCGCTTTCAACATGAAAGCTGGCGCGACAGCCGGTTCGAATGCTATTTGGAATTCCGGACAGTTCATTGTGTCTGGATATAGTGAAGACGCAACAGCCGGAATAAGCGAAGATAAGTTCGTCCGTGTTTACATGAACAGTGTGGATGATTACGGAGACTTCTACCAGGGTTCCATCAAGTATCCCCGTTCCGACTACCTCCCGCGCGCATACGGAGCATACATCGACGTCACAGGAAAATGTTCCGTCAACCTCACAGCAAAGAACATTACTGTCGAGAACAACCTCTACAGGTACTGGACCATGATCCTGGCGACCGACAACACCACGATCCCTCTGACCGTGGACTACCCGAACCAGTACCGTTCAACGGTCTCGCTCGATGCAAAGGACTATGCCAGCGTCGAGTCCACTGCGAAATCCGCTACATTCAGGGGTGTCGCATGGAACTCTGCGGACGATGCATGGATTTACGTCACCGCACCCGAGGTCTACAAGGTCATCCTTGCTGAAGCGTTGGCCGATGACCCCATCGTAACAAATTATTTCGAGGGATACGTTCCTGCGGATGGTAAGGTCTGGACCGATGGACTCACCGTCAAGGACCAGAACGGAAGGGTCATCCCGATTGCAGACGATGGAACGATCCAGGTCGTATTCGGCTACGTGTACACCATCGAGGGAGCCACCTCCACCAGCAACTACAAGTTCATGTCGCCCAACGGCGACCTCGAGGACCTGACCAAGGTCAGCAAGACCAAGGGAACGTTCACGATGATCAGGAACAACGTCAGCAAGATCAATTTAGATGATGATACTCCAGATGAAGGATTGGTCGAGGCACCCGTCGTCCTGTACATCACCGAGGGATTCGCGACCACTCTGACCGTGTACCTCGAAGACGATGATAAGAACTACTCCGTCGGAGACGTCTTCATGTACTACGCCGTGGCGGACGAGAAGGGCAAGGCCATCGGAGACGGAACCCCCGTCGTCCTCCAGCTCGATGACAACAACAACAAGGTCGGAATCATCAGGGGAATCTACAGCAACGACGCCATCCTCTTCAAGTCCGAGTTCGTCAAGTTCTACAAGTCGACCGCTATCGGAGAGAACTCGAAGAAGATCGTCTTCCCCGAGCAAGAGGAAGTAGTCGATCCAACCACTGGAGATCCTTATAATCCACCGGTTTACGCAAATGTGGACGAAGATCTCTATTCCGAGAAGTGGTCTGCTGAATTCACGTTCGAGCAGCCCGATACAGGAAAGACCTCTGTAAGCGCATCCTTCACTCTCAAGTGCCAGCTGAACACCGTTAGTGTCACCTTCATATTCGGTCAGGATCCGGCCAATCCTCTCGATGCCAACCAGAAGATCATCGTCAACTTCACCGACTACTGCTCCAAGTCGAAGCACACGGAGACAGTCACTACGAAGCTGAGCGATACTACAGGCACTGGTGTCCAGAACCCCGGTCAGTTCACGATCACCATGACCGTCGGAGAGGTCTACGAAGTCACCTGGACCGAGATTGACGGATATCTCAGCACGATGACCTACGATGACAACACAGTTACACCTGCAAAAGATGACGCGACCTACGTCATGGGCACAGCCGTGACCGTAGATGGTTATGTAGATAGTGATAACGTCACCCACACCCGTGTCTACACTCTCAACGAAGAGAAGCTGATATACATCACCATCGAGAACCAGACCGATGCCGATCTCAAGGTCACCATCGGAGCGTTCTCCGCTGAGATCGCGAAGAAGAAGTCCAACGACAAGGTAATCGTCAACCAGGAGGACAACACCCTGGTCCTTTCCAAGAAAGGATACACCGTCGAGGGATGGGACTTCACCATTTCTTACGTAACGGGTCACACCCCTGCCGAGACTAAGACCGTCTACGTCTCTGGTCCTCAGACCACAGAGACCTACAGAACTTACAACGAAGCCACCGATGGTAAAAATGTGACTCAGCAGTCCAACATCGTGAAGATCACCATCACCAAAGCCTCAATGGAGAAGACCAGGTACTTCGTGAACGTCCTCGCAGACGACCACGGAGCCATCGACCCCTTCGACCAGACCGGATACATGGGAGAGGAGAGGAAGGCATACGTCACCACCCAGTACGGATACAACGTCGTCGACGTGATCTACCAGTACCAGGAGGTAGACGACCCCGAGATCGTAGAAGGACACGCCACCAAGGGAACCACTCCCGAGGGACAGGAAGTCTGGACCTACATCATGCCCGCATCCAACGTCCTCCTGAAGCCCATCATCGAGAAGGAGACCCGCGACCTGTCGTTCGTCGACCAGAACGGAGAGCTCCTCGCACCCGTGGAGAAGGTCGCACCCAGGACCGAGGTATTCATGCCCGTTCCCTG
>JAEEOP010000030.1 GCA_016284295.1 Methanomassiliicoccaceae archaeon
CGGTCAGCGGGATCGTCAAGAAGCTCGATCTCCACCATGTCCATGTTGCAATGGCGATCGAAATCGCCCTCGTCATCCAGGACATATGCGACTCCTGCGGACATTCCCGCGGCGAAGTTCCTTCCGCAGCTTCCCAGGACCACGACGGTACCTCCTGTCATGTATTCGCAGCAATGGTCCCCGACACCTTCGGCGACGGCTATAGCTCCGCTGTTGCGGACACAGAACCTCTCACCTACGGTACCGGCGACATAGAGTTCTCCCGCGGTAGCCCCGTAAAGGATGGTATTGCCTGCGATCACCTCGCACGGTCTCGAGCCCTGACGTGAGATGGAGATCCTTCCTCCGGAGAGTCCCTTTCCGACGAAGTCGTTGGCCTGCCCCTCTAAACGGAAAGACACTCCTTTCGCCAGGAAGGCTCCGAAGCTCTGTCCGGCGTTTCCTTTGAATCTTACATCTATTTCATCGGCTTTCACACCACCTCTCAGGATCTCTCCGGAGAGCATGGCTCCGACCGAACGGTCAGTGTTCTCGATTGAATAATCCTGCGATCTGCCGTTACGGACGTCCTCGATGATCCTCTTGTCCAGACAGTCTCCGACCATGTCGGGCTGTCCTTCTGAGAATGTCCTTGTACCCTTGGCCGTCTGCAGCAGAGGCGTGATGTCCAGTAGTGACTCCCTTCCGGATGTCTTCCTGATGTCAATGAGATCGGCCCTTCCGATTATCTCTTCAAGGCTGCGGAATCCCATTGAGGCCAGACGCCTCCTGACATCCTCGGCGATGGCGGTCAGATAGTTGATGACGTTCTCAGGAGTTCCCTTGAACTTTGCCCTCTTATCTGGATCCTGTGTGGCGATACCTACGGGACAGGTGTTGGTCTGACATTTGCGGCACATCACGCAGCCCATGGAGATCAATATGGATGCTGCGAAACCGTACTCCTCAGCTCCGAGAAGCGCCGCCATGATGACATCGCGCCCGGTCTTCATCTGACCGTCCACCTGAAGCCTCACACGTCCCCTAAGTCCGTTGGAGACCAGGGCCTGCTGGGCCTCAGCGATTCCAAGCTCCCAAGGAAGCCCGGCATATCTCATGGAGGACATGGGTGCGGCACCGGTTCCACCGTCCGCTCCCGATATCAGAATGATATCCGCACCGGCCTTGGCGACTCCTGATGCGACCGTCCCCACACTTGCTTCGGATACCAGCTTAACGCTGATCTTCGCTGTGGGATTGACGCATCTGAGATCGAATATCAGCTGCTTCAGATCTTCGATTGAATAGATATCATGATGCGGAGGAGGCGATATCAGAGTCACTCCGGGGAGGGTATGGCGGGTGGCCGCGATGATCTGGTCCACCTTGAATCCCATGAGCTGTCCGCCCTCTCCGGGTTTGGCTCCCTGTGCACATTTGATCTGCAGTTCATCAGCATTGACCAGATACTCGGTGTCTACACCGAACCTCCCCGATGCGACCTGTCTGATGGCTGAGCGTATGTTCCTTCCGTTCACAGGCCTGTTCCTGGCTGGATCCTCTCCGCCCTCTCCGCAGTTGCTCTTAGCCTTGATACGATTGGCGGCCTCCGCGGCGGTCTCATGGGCCTCTTTGCTGATAGCACCGAAGGACATCGCCTCGATGACGAACCTTTTGAGGATCTCGGAAACAGGCTCCACCTCCTCCAGCGGGATGGCCGTACCCTTCCTCTCCTCCATGAGGTCGCGGATGTAGAACAGTCCGTCCCCAAAGTCGACCTTGTCCGCGAACGCCTGGTAGTTCGATGGATCAACGGATGCTGAATGCAATAGCTTGACAGCCTCCGGAGACCATGCATGCCTCTCACCGCCGTTACGGTACGCATACATGCCCAGATCAGGAAGCTCGGAGTTCTCCGATGAATACACGGCAGAATGCCATGTGAGGATATCCTCCGCGATCTCCCTGAGCGTTATGCCTCCAATGCTGGATGTGGTGTCTGAAAGGTATCTGCGGCAGAGCTCCTTGTCCAGACCGATAGCCTCGAACAGGCAGGAGCCGCGGTAGGACCTGATCGTCGATATGCCCATCTTGGACATGATCTTCATCAAACCCTTCTCCAGCACACGGATGTACCTGTATTCCGCAGTATCGGGGTCGTACGAGACTTTTCCTGAACGTGAGAGCTCCTCGATCTCGGCATAGGCCAGATAAGGGTTGACGAGGTTCGCTCCGTATGCGAACAGCAGAGCGATATGCTCCACCTCCCTGGGCTCTCCCGATTCGACAATGATTCCGGTCAGAAGACGCTTCTTGTTCTCCACTAGATGCTGGTTGACCGCTGCCAAGGCCAGAAGCGATGGTATCGGCGCATGCTCCGCATCAATACCGCGGTCGGACAGGATGATGTATGAATCTCCCTTCTCGACGATCTCGTCAGCTTGTTTACAGATGCTGTCCAGCGCCTCCTCGAGGCCCTGAGGCCCCTTCGATGTTTCGAATACGATCGGGATGACCTCGGTGGAGAAACCGCGGTACCTTAGATTCTTCAAGAGGTCCAGCTCGCGGTTCGTTATGATCGGATGCCTGACCTTGACGATATGGCATCTGTCGGATGCAGGCGATAGCATATCGTTCTGGAGGGGTCCGATGTATCCGGTGATGGACATGACCAGCTCCTCCCTGATCGGATCTATGGCAGGGTTGGTGACCTGTGCAAACGACTGCCTGAAGTAATTGAAGAACAACTGGGGCTTGTCCGAAAGGATCGGCAGCGGTGTGTCGCATCCGGTGGACGATACGGGCTCTTTGAATCCTGTTATTGAGGGCACGATTATGCTATCGATGTCCTCCTTGCTGTAATGGAATGCACGCTTGGCATGCTCCATATCCTTGACGGAGCGATCCACAGTGCGTCCTGAGGAAACGTCAGCGAGGTCTATACGGTTCTTCTCCAGCCAGTCCCTGAACGGGTATGCTGAGGCAAGAGCTCCCTTGATCTCACTGTCCCTGATTATCCTATTGGCTTCGGAATCTATGAGGATCATCTTTCCTGGCCTCAGCCTGCCGGACTCCTTGATGGAAGCCCCCTCTATCGGCAGTACTCCAGCCTCGGATGCCATGACCATGAGCCCGTCGTTGGTGATGGTGTACCTGACCGGACGCAGTCCGTTCCTGTCCAGCATCCCTCCTGAGAGCTTTCCGTCGGTGAACAGCACCGCTGCCGGACCGTCCCACGGCTCCATGTAGATCGAATTGTACTCGTAGTACGCCTTCAAAGAATCCGGGATCGGATTCTTGCCGTTCCAAGACTCGGGAATCAGCATCGACATCGCATTGGACATCGAAAGGCCGCTCATCGTCATGAACTCGAAAACGTTGTCCATGGAGGCGCTGTCGCTCATTCCCTGTTGAACGATGGGTGAGATGTCCTCTATGTCGGGGAAGGTCTTGTTCTTCAGTATGCTCTCCCTTGCACGCATCCATGAGCGGTTTGCGTTGATGGTGTTGATCTCACCATTATGACAGAGCATCCTGAAGGGCTGTGCCAATTTCCACATGGGGACCGTGTTAGTGCTGAACCTTGAATGGACCATCGCGACCGAGGATTTGAGGTCAGGATCGCTGAGGTCGAGATAGTAGCGGCGTATCTGCTC
>JAEEOP010000031.1 GCA_016284295.1 Methanomassiliicoccaceae archaeon
CCTGCCAGAGCATGGCGTTGGCGACCTTCTCGAATCCGGCGATGTTCGCACCGGCGACGAGGTTGCCCTCCATGCCATATTTCTTGGCCGCTTCGGATGCCTGCTTGTAGATGTTGACCATGATGCCATGAAGCTTCTGGTCTACCTCCTCGAAGGTCCATGCGAGCCTTGCGCTGTTCTGGCTCATCTCGAGTGCGGATGTCGCGACACCGCCTGCGTTGGCCGCCTTGGCGGGACCGAACAGGACGCCTGCCTTCTGGAAGGTTGCGATGGCACCGGGTGTGCTGGGCATGTTCGCTCCCTCGGCGACTGCCATGACCTTGTTCTTGACGAGGATCTTCGCGGACTCCTCATCGATCTCGTTCTGTGTCGCACAGGGGAGAGCGATGTCGCATTTGATAGTCCATATGCCTTTGCATCCCTCGGTGTACTTCGCGGTCTTGGAGTAGTTGACGTACGTCTTGATCCTGTCCCTCTTGACCTCTTTGATCTCCTTCATGATCTTGTAGTCGATTCCCTTCTCATCGTAGATGTATCCGTTGGAATCCGAGACCGCGACGACCTTGGCGCCGAGCTGTGTCGCCTTCTGGCATGCGTATGTCGCGACGTTGCCTGAACCGGAGATGACGACGGTCTTGCCCTTGAATGATGTTCCAGCTTCCTTGAGCATCTCCTCGGTGAAGTAGCAGAGTCCGTATCCAGTGGCCTCTGTCCTTGCGAGCGAACCGCCGCAGGGGATGGCCTTACCGGTGAGGACACCGGTGAACTCGTTCTGGAGCCTCTTGTACTGACCGAACATGTATCCGATCTCCCTTGCTCCGACTCCGATGTCTCCTGCGGGGACGTCGGTGTCCGCACCGATGTGCTTGGCGAGCTCGGTCATGAACGACTGGCAGAAGCGCATGACCTCTCCGTCGGACTTGCCCTTGGGATCGAAATCGGATCCTCCCTTTCCTCCTCCGATGGGGAGAGTGGTCAGACTGTTCTTGAAGATCTGCTCGAATCCGAGGAACTTCAGGATGGAGAGGTTGACAGATGGGTGGAGCCTGAGTCCGCCCTTGTAGGGTCCGATAGCGGAGTTGAACTGAACGCGGTATCCGCGGTTGACCTGGACCTTGCCCTTGTCGTCTACCCATGAGACGCGGAACATAATGATCCTCTCGGGCTCTACGATCCTCTCGATGATTCCTGCTTCCTGAAGCTCGGGCCTCGCGTTGACGACGGGCTCGAGGGATTCAAGCACTTCTCTGACCGCCTGAAGGAACTCGGGCTGGTCCTTGTTGCGCTGCTCAAGTCCTGCGTACACTTCCTTCAGATACTCGTTCTTTATAGCCATGTTCTTCACCTGGTTACAGAAATATATCCTACTATCCCTGCACTCGGCTCATTTCACTCATACGATAAAAAACAAACTTTTCTAAAGGGAAATCGGTAATTTTTTTGTTTTTTGGCGCACAAATTTGAAAAAGATGTGTCGGATGTCAATCAACGATTTATCTGAGAATCGAAATAGGACTGCGGAATCCGTAGCCGGAAATGCGACGGGAGCATGATATCATGAAGAAGAAGGACCTTGAGATGGGGCTGCAGAGGGTGGCCAACTTCATCGACCCCGATCCATCGCTAGAGCAGTACATGACGCCGGCCTCCATCGCATCGGACATACTGTTCGACGCCTACTCCAAAGGCGACATCGCCGGCCTAAAGGTCGTCGACCTCGGATGCGGGACTGGGATGTTCTCCATAGGATCGTGGATGCTCGGTGCGTCCCAGGTGATCGGATTCGACATATCGGAATCCGCACTGTCCGTCGCCGAGGAGAACAGGAAGAATCTGGAAGCGGAAGTGACGTTCATCAAGAGCGATATATTAGATGTAGAAGAAGGCGCAGACACCGTGTTCATGAACCCCCCGTTCGGATGCCAGAACAGGAATGCGGACAGGGCGTTCCTCGACAAGGCCATGGAACTGTCGGAATGCGTCTACTCCATACACATGGCCAACACACTGGATTTCGTGACCGGGTACTGCAGGAAAAGGGGTCGTGACGTGACCTATTATAAAATCTATAAGTACGAAATCCCTCATACATTCTCATTCCATACAAAGACGAAGAAGACGGTCGACGTCGCGGTCGTCAATATCAGGTGAATTCCAATGACAGAATCAAAATTCGTGTTCCCCGGAGAGGAGGTAGCGTCCGAAGAGGAGTACCTCGCTGCCGAGGGTACTTTCGCAGAGAACGGGATAGTCTATGCATCCCAGGTAGGAGAGCTCGTCCTGGACGACAGCGAGTGCGTCGCCAAGGTCATCTCCCCCAATCCCCCCAACGTCCTGGCCGTGGGCGACATCGTGTACGGTGTCGTCGGTGACATCAGAAGCACCATGGCCACAGCTGACGTCTACGTCAAGGAGGGCGTCAACAGGAGGCTCGGAGGCGACACTTACGCCACGATCCATGTCTCCAAGATTTCCCAGGGCTACACCGACGACGTGGCGAAGGAGCTCAGGAAGGGAGATTACATCAGGGCCCGCGTCACCGCCATCAAACCCGCATTGCAGCTCACCACCAAGGACGATCACCTCGGTGTGATCAGGGCCCAGTGCGGCAAATGTAAGACTGAGATGGTCAGGAGCAAGAAGGGGGACGGTCTTTTCTGCCCCGAGTGCAGGTACGCCATGCCCAGGAAGCTCGCTGACGATTACGGCGACGTTGAGCTCTGATGAAGCTGGTCGCCCTCATCTCCAACGGGATCGACTCCCCGGTGGCATCGTATCTCATGAGCTGCCGCGGGGCCGATGTCATACTTCTCCACATGGACAACCGTCCGTACACCGATGACAGGTCGATCGAGAACGTCAAGGCTCTGGCGGACCGCCTCAGGGCGGAGACCGGTAAGGAATTCCCCCTGTACCTGGCGGACCACGGATCCAATCAGACCGCCATCAAGGACGGCTGCGACTATCATTATCAGTGCGTGATGTGCAAGCGCATCATGCAGAGGACGGCGAGGGAGCTCGCCAAGAGGCTGGGTGCAGAAGCACTGATCATGGGGGATTCCCTCGGACAGGTCGCATCCCAGACGCTCAAGAACATCAGGTCCGAGAACATCGGCCTGGATTTCCCTGTGCTCAGGCCCCTCATCGGCCTCGACAAGCTGGAGATCGAGACCATCGCCAAGAGGATCGGGACCTACGAGATATCGATAAGGCCCACCGACGGCTGCCTTATAGTCCCCACTAGGCCCATAACAGAGGCCAATCCCGAGAAGGTCAGGTCGATGAGCGAGAAGATCGACGTCGACAGGCTGGCCTACGAGACCGCGCAGAAAGCGGTCCTGTTTTACTGATTCTTGTTCCTGTACGCCCTGGAAGGGAATGCGGGACAGGAATCGATCTCATCGTCGTCATAGACCATATCGATGGTGACCCTGGCGATATAGCGCGCGACGTATTGGGAAATATACAAAGTCTGGTCGCCGATCGGAATCCTGATGTCGGACTCCTTGGGGCCCTTGACCGAGGTGGGCACGAGCGCAGGTCCGAGACATGCGGTGCATACGCGGTAATCACATCCAGCATCCTTGATGAGCTGTTCGACCTCAGGATCGACGGTTATCTCCATGCTCTGCTGTAAATATACTTGATAGATAATCTTTGGGGATTGAACCCCCGTCCCGGGATCAGAACCCCTAACATCTGCGTGACATAGTTGGTCGGACAGAAACGGTTAAGTTTTCTCTAACCGTGATATTTTATTAACCGATAATCGCAGGCGATAAGATGGATGTACGTGGATTCTGGAAGATAAAGAAACTGATGATGCTCACGGATGACGATGAGGACCCCTGGAAGACCGTGGAGTACGCCATGGAGGCCGATTTCCTGGACGACGACACGAAGGAATTCCTTCAGGGAAGATTCCTGTTCGCGGATGACGGCAAAGTGAAGGTCCTCGTGCCGATCCCTGAGGGCGCCACCCAGCAGGAAATTGACGAGGCCGTCGCGGCCGGAATCATAGAGGTCTACGATGAGAAGACCATGGTCGGAGGCGTATACGAGTGGAAGACCGAGGACGGGAAGATCTACGTGGACTCCGGTCTCCACAACGAGGGCGAACACGACTGGGGCGAGGTCACCGAGACCGACGGGATGCTGAACTTCCTCACGTACAAACTCGTCAGGGAGTGAACTGCTCTCTGCGAATTCAACCGGGTCCGGAAGGACCCATTTTTCCCCTCAATAATTACTGCATGCGGCGTGTACGGATAGGCCTACCACTTTTTGTAAGGACTCTGGATGATGGTACCGGGACGAATATCATTATGTCAAAAGCCGATTACGTCCTCATGGAAAAGAACGAGATAGGCCTGAGGATACTGGCCGTCTTCCGCATACTGCTGGGCTGGATAATGCTCTGGCCCTTCTTCGACAAATTGCTCGGACTGGGCTTCTCCACCCCTGCAGGACAGGGCGTAATAGACGGCGGATCGCCATCGTCATTCGTGATTTATGTCACCGACGGCCTCCTGAAGGATTTCTATACGTCGATAGCGGGCAACGGCATCGTCGATGTCATAATGATGCTCGGACTGCTCGTCCTGGGGATCACCCTGATCACCGGCATAGCCGCGAAGCTGACCACGATTGGCATGACGGCATTCCTGCTGATCATGTGGTCACTGGTGCTGCCCCCGACGGACAACCCCGTGATCGATCACCGCATAATACTCGCAGTCGGACTGATCGCGACATACTTCCTCGGCGGTTTCGAGAGATACTCCCTCCACGGATGGTGGAAGGAGACCTGGCTGGTCAAAAGGTTCCCGATATTCGAGTGATCAGCGGGAGAAGAATTCCCTGACGGCCGCAGGTATGTCCTGGCAGAGCCCGGCATCGATGCCCTTCAGCCCCGACACCCTGCGGTCCAGTATTATGGCGACACCTCTATCCGTCTCGGACCTGATCAGCCTTCCCATGGCCTGCCTCATCTTGCGGACGGTCGGGATCACAGTGGTGAATCCGATACCGTCGCCGAAGCGGATGTCGTAATACCTGCGCATCGCACGCAGCTTGGCGGTAGGCTTCGGATATGGGATGCCTATCAGTACGACCATCTCCAGGGCCTTGTCCGGAAAGTCCAGTCCCTCGCTGATCCTGCCGCCTGTGACGCAGAACAGCACTCCGCCGTCGGATGTCTTGAAGTTCTCGAAGACGTTCATCAGCTCCGGCTGCGACATGCCCCTCTCCTCGTAGACGACATCGCGATTCAGCCTCTGGACCAGACCGTCGTCCACCATCTTGTCCATGAAGGAATAGGACGGGAAGAACACGGCCGTGTTGACATGGACCGCATTCACGCATTCCACGACCATCTGCATCAGCTTGTCGTAATTCTGGGGGATGTCCCTCTCCTCGTATTTCATGGAGACCTTGTCCGTGTAGACCGACAGCATATTCTCCTTGGGGAAGATCCCGTCCAGACACAGCCTGTTGACCCTGCCGAGACCGAGCTCCTGCTCATACGCGGACAACGGTTGAAGTGTTCCGGACATGTGGATGGACGAGAAGCAGTCCACCAGCGGGTCGGCGGCCCCGGATGCGTCCATGCAGTAGGCCTGGAACATGGGGTTGTCGCCCTCCTTGATCACCAGCCTGACATAGTTGTCCTCGTCGCCGTCTATCCAGGCGCGGATGAACATCGCCATCGAATGGATGTAGGAACGGGGCAGCTTCTTGCGCTCCTTCTTCTTCTCCATGATGCCGTCGCCGATCTCCTCCATGGCCTTGCACATCCTGGAAATGGTGACCGAGCTGACGCCCAGACGCGACATCAGCTCATCCTCCAGGAAGTACGGGGGAAGCATCCCGTCGTCGTCGATCAGGTACTCCTTCTCGGCGGAGGCCAGGATCTCCTTCATGACAGCGACGACATCTGTGACGCTTATGCCCTCATGGAGCTCGAAATCCCCATGGTCCTTGGCCTCCTTGGCCACCAGGTCCATCGCATGGCCGCTGTACTCGAAGGTCTGCACATCGCGGAGATAATCGGGCAGGTTGTGGGCCTCGTCGATGATCAGGATCATCTGCGACAGCGGGACCCCGGTCCACTGGATGAAACGGTCGAGGATCATGGGCATGAACACGAACGGGTACGGCACGGCTATGACGTCCGCATACGGGAGAAGAAGCTTCGTGAACTCGTACGGACAGAGCCCCGCATCCTCACACATCTGCACCAGGTCCTCGGGATCGGGGTGCTCGGTGCGTATCCTGGATGCCCATGATTCCACGTCGGTCTCCTCGATGGATGTGAAGAACCTGCACTGGCAGACGCCGTTCTTTTTCTTCTTGTACTCGGAGCAGAGCTTCGATATCTCCTCCGAGTTGCCGGCGGCCAGCTCCGGGTCGTCGCGCATCAGCGGGCAAGAGGATGCGGAGCGCCCCTGCATGGCGATGCAGAATATCTCATCCCCTATCGCCTCTGACTCCCTGACGACCTGCTTCTGCTGGGATTTGGTGCGTGTGAGGTAGATGACCTTGATGCCGTGCTCCTTGGCATAGCCCAAGGTGCCGCATAGAGAAGTTATGGTCTTGCCGGTACCGGTACCGGCCTCGATGACCGCGCAGCGGCGGTCGCGTACCGCCCGGTCGATGAACTCCACGAGCTCCTTCTGACCGGGACGGTACTTGTAAGGGAAATAATCCATCTTCAGGCTGCCCCGTCGCCGCCCCTCTGCCAGACGTCGTCCGGGAGATCGGCGTAGGTGAAGTCGTCGCCGGCGGTGCTGGCGGTCGACGTCCTGGAGTTGACCATCAGGTCGGCGATCTTGTCCCTCTTGAACAGCCAGTAGTGGATCCTCCACTCCCTTCCGTCGTAAAGGGTGGTCTCCTCCCTCTCGGTCGTGAGGATGCCCGCGTCCTCCAGCATGTAGAACGCATCACGGTCCTCGGGCTCCAGGACGTTGTCGATGATCCTGTCGGAGTAGCCGAAGAAGTTGAGCACATGGTGGGCGAGCTCGTAGGCCTGCTCCTCCACCATAGCATGGGAATCGTCTATGCTGTTCTTGATCGCCTGCGTGAGGTCATCGACGGTGACTATGCCCATGTTATCACTCGAGCCTGATGTACACGACCTCTTCGGTGCCGATCTTGGCCTCCAGGGCCTTGATGACATCCTCGGACACGTCGTTGTCGATGGTCAGGAACATCATGGCGTTGCCATTGCCCCTTCCCACCGCCATGTGGGCGATGTTGATGCCGGCCTCGCCGATGGCGCTGCCGACCGCTCCGATGACGCCGGGGGTGTCCTTGTACTTGAGGAGGATCATCCTCTCTGCGAGGGAGATCTCGGTGACGAATCCGTCCATGCTGATGATCCTGGGGCTGCCTCCGATGACCGTACCCCTGATGGAGCGGGTCTTTCCCTCGGATGTGAACTTCATGTCCACATAGCTGGCGTAGTCCTTGGCCGCATCGTTGCTGGATTCGAAGATCTCGAGTCCCTTGGACTTGGCGACGGGCAGCGCGTTGATGATGTTGGCGGACCCGATGATGTTCTCAAGGTATCCGATGACGGTGGTTACCGTGAGGAGCTTGGTCTGCTTCTTGGCCAGGTTTCCGCAGTAGGAGATCTCGAGCTTGTTAAGGGGGTGGTTGCCGACGATCTGCTGTATCATGGAACCCATGCTCTTGACGAGGGGGACGTAGGGCTCGGTGTCCGCATCGAGGGCTCCGCGGGGAGCGTTGATGGCGTTGGAGACGATTCCGTCCCTGAGGTACATGACCGCGTGCTCGGCGACCTCGATGGCGACCCTCTCCTGGGCCTCCACGGTGGATGCTCCGAGGTGGGGTGTGGTGACGAGGTTGTCCAGCTCGAGGAGCTTCTTCTCGTCGTCCGTGAGGGGCTCGTTGCACCATACGTCAAATGCAGCTCCGGCGATGATCTTCTCCTTCAGCGCAGTGTAGAGGTCGTCCTCGTTGACGATTCCTCCGCGGGCGACGTTGGCAATCCTCGCGTTGGGCTTCATCATCTTGAACTGGGGCATGGAAATCATGTTCCTGGTCTCAGGCAGGAGCGGTGTGTGGATTGTCATGAAGTCAGCAGTGGTGATGACCTCCTCGAGGGTGGTGAGCCTGACGCCGAGGGAGTCCGCTACCTCCTTGGGGAGGAAGGGATCGTATCCGATCATGGTCATGTTGAAGGCCTTCATGCGCTTAGCGACCTCTCCTCCGACACGTCCGACACCGATGATTCCCAGGACCTTGCCGTTGAGCTCGACCCCGGTGTACTTGGATCTCTTCCACTCGCCCTTGTGCATGGACTCGTGGGCGAAGGGGATGTTCCTTGCGACTGCGAGCAGCATGGCGCAGGAGTGCTCCGCCGCGGACAGGATGTTCGCGGAGGGGGTGTTCATGACCAGGATACCCTTGTCCGTGGCGTAGGGGACGTCGATGTTGTCCACTCCGACACCGGCACGGCCGATGACGCGGAGCTTCTTCGCGGCATCGATGACCTTCTTGGTGACCTTGGTACCCGACCTGATGATCAGGGCATCATAGTCGCCAATCTTCGCGCACAGTTCGTCCTCTGTGAGTCCGGACACCTCGTCCACGGGGAATCCGGAGCTCTTCAGTATCTCGAGTCCCTCTGCATCCAGGGGATCCGAAACCAGAATCTTCGTTGTCATGTCTCATTCCTCCAATACGTCGTCCATTGCGGACAGCAGTTCCTTTATCATTGCGGGAGTGGTGTCCCCCATGTGTCCGATCCTGAAGGTCTTCTCCTTGATATCCCCGTAACCGTTGGAGATCTCATATCCCTTGGCCTTGAGTTTCGAACTGAATGAATCGAAGTCCATCTCGCCCTTGTTGAGCACACCGATGGAGTTGGACTGGTAGCCTTCCTCGGGGAACACCCCGTAGAGGTTCTTCTTTGCCCAGTTCCTGACCATGTCGGCCATCTCCTGGTGTCTTCTGTACCTTGTCTGCATTCCCTCCGCCAGAGCCTTGTCCAGCTGGTAGTCCAATGCGTACATGAGGGATACCGGCGGTGTCGTGAGGGCGTAATCGACGTCCGCCTGCTTCTTGATCTTGAGCAGATCTCCGTAGAATCCGCGGTTGGGAACGGTCTTCGCCTTGTCCAGCAGCCTCTCGGAGCAGAGCATGATGGCGAGTCCGGGAGGGAGGGCGAGGGCCTTCTGCGTACCGAAGACAATCGAATCGGCATCCAGCTCCTTGACCTTGAGGTCCATCGCGAATGCGGATGTGACCGCGTCGATCATGGTGAGAGCGTCGGGGTTCTGGGCCCTGATCTCCTTCGACAGGGCGAGAGAGTCGCTGAACACTCCGGTGGAGGACTCGTTGCTAACCCAGTGGACGGCCTCGATGTCCTTTGTGACCTTTCCGGCGATGTGCTCGGGCTTCATGGCCTCGCCCCAGGGCACCTGGACCTTGGTGACGTTCTTGCCATTGAGCTCACCGAGCTCGATCGACCTGTTTCCGAAGGAACCGTTCGTTATTCCGAGGGAATTGCTGTTCACACCGTTCCTGATGGCGGCCTCCAGCATCACGGTGGCCGATCCTCCGACGAGGAAAACGTCCATATCCGTGCCGAGAGCCTTCTGTATCTTCTCGACGATGCCAGCATGGAGCTCCTTGTACTCCTTGCAGCGGTGTGTGATCATAGGCTTGGTCATTGCTTGAAGCGTCGCGGCCTCCACGTGGACAGGCCCGACGGTGAATAATGTTCTGCTCAAGATTAATCCCTCGATCGCCTAAGCGACATTGATTGTGTAACCTGACCCTCCTATAAAAGAAAGAGGTAAGCACGCACGCGCGAGAAATCGTGGCATGCTGGGAAAGGGCCATGATGGTCCAAAATGGTTTTCCCGCCGCCATGCTTCGGGCGGCGGTCCGGCCTGCAAGGCCGGAAGAGTTTCAAGGTCCGACAGGCGGCCTCATCGAGGCCGCCATCTCGGGATGGTCCTGGACCCACTGCTCGGCGAAGCCGATCACCCTCATCTGATCCATTCCATGATCGCTAGGACGGATGCCGGTGCGGAGAAGATCGTCACAGTGAACAGGATGGCCATACTCGGCTGCATGAACATGATCCGCGCCAACCTCGACAAGTCGGACGAGGAATGGTTGAAGATCAAAGAATCCATCGACAGGTACAACCAAGGCGGACTCAACATGCTGAACTTCGATTGAGCTCAGAGGTCGGCCAGGGCCTTCTTGATCCTCGCGATGCCTTCCTGGATCTGGTCCTCGGATGTGGCGTACGAGATCCTGAAGAATCCCTCCCCTCCGGGCCCGAATGCGGTACCGGGAGTGACCGCCACATGTCCCTCCTTGAGGAGGATCTCGGCGAGCTTCGCCGAGGGGATGTCCTTGTTGTATTTGGGGAACAGGTAGAACGCACCGTCGGGCGTGTTGCACTCCATCCCGGGGATGTCCCTGACGAGGTCGAGGGCGAGGTCGCGCCTCTTCCTGAAGGCCTTGACCATGTCCAGTTTGGACTGCTGGGGGCCGGTGAGGGCCTCCACCGCAGCCTTCTGGACGAATGACGTGCAGCATGAGATGGAATGGGACTGGAGCTTGTTGATGTTCTTGATGTCCTCTACCGGAGCGATGGCCCATCCCAGCCTCCAGCCGGTCATGGCGAAGGTCTTGGAGAGACCTGATATGAGGATGGTGTTGTCGAACATGCCCGGGAAGGATGCCATGGAGGTGTGCTTGCCCTCGTAGATGATGGCGCTGTAGATCTCGTCGGACATGACCTTGATGTTGTGCTGCATCGCGATGTCGGCGATCTGCTTCAGCTTGTCCGCGGGTATTACGGCCCCGGTGGGGTTCGTGGGGGTGTTGAGGATGATCATCCTCGTCCTGGGGGTTATGGCCGCCTCGATGAGGGCCGGGTCGACGATGAACCCGTCCTCGAACCTCGTGGGGATGTACACGGGCACACCGCCTGCAAGACGGACGCATGCCTCGTAGGAGACCCATGAAGGGTCGGGAAGGATGACCTCGTCACCGGGGTCGATGTACGCCAGGCAGGTCATGAAGATGGCCTGCTTGGTGGGTGTGACCAGGACGTTGGCGGCCTCGCAGGGGACGTTGTCGTTCTTCCTCGTGTAATCAGCGATGGCCTTCCTGAGCTCGGGTATTCCGGTGGAAGGCGTGTAATGGGTGAATCCCGCATGCAGGGAATCGCATGCGGCATCGATGATGTTGGAAGGTGTCGTGAAATCCGGTTCGCCCATCGAGAAGGACACGATATCGATGCCCTCTGCCTTCATCTGGCTGACAAGATTCGAAATGGCTATCGTTCCCGAAGCGGGAACAGTCTGCAGTCTCTGGGAAACCATGGTTAAACACCCTTCTTGAGACTCGCATCCTGAATTATTTTAATAATAGTTTCGTGGGAAATCGATGACGGTATCCGGGACGCCGTGCAGACCCATTGCTCGGCGACCGGAACCGTTGGCGGGCCACCATCGATGGGCTGTCCGTCATGGAAGCCTTGTCATTCGCTCTTGTCCGCATCAAGGGATTGACACCCCTGGAAGCATCCGCTGCCATCGAGACATGACCGGGAAAGATGTCAGTGATTTCCGCGTATCCGTCTACGTGGTTCGCGACCGCCGCAAACTGGCGGAGAACGGATCGTTCTCCGGATCCGAGGACGGGATCACCCTGAAGCGATCAGGACACAATCTCCTTTAGCTTCCCTTCCTTCGCGGCTTCCTTGATGTGCATGGCCATCCTGGCGCCGGTGCTCATTCCCGGATAGATCAGGTCGGCGTAAGGCGAACCGGAGATGAACGGGTTGGTACCGGCGACTATCCTGGTGGAGATCTCGAACGCCTTGAACTGGAGCTTGTCATTGACGACCGTCTCGAGGCAGAACGGGCCCCACATCCCTCCAAAGAGCTCGTAGGACTTGTCCACGACCCTCTCGGCCATGTCGAAGGCCTTCGGCAGGAGCGATTCCCTGAGGACGACGGGGGTGTTACCGGTCACGACGAACGACGGGTACATGCCGACCTTCTTCAGATCGTCGATGTTCCCGAGCTTGTACAGCTCATCGATGTTGGACTCGTCCCTGCGGTCCATGGACATAAGCTCTAGGGACCCTCCCTCGGCGCACTTGTAACCGTCATGCTTGAGCGGGTCGTAGAAGAAGTGCATGTAGTACCTGGTACCCATGCAGTACTCCTGGATGTTGTATGACTCGTCGGGATCCACAGCGAGCTTGAATCCGTTGTAATCCATGGCGATGAAGTACCCTTTTCCGCCTTTTGCACCGTTGTACTTGACCATGACCGGCCTGTCGATGCTCTTGGGGTCGGTGATTATCTCGGGCATCGATACCCCTGCGCCCTCGATCCATTCCCTCTGCTTCTCCCTGCTGGACTCCCAGTTCAGGACCTCGCGGTTCCCGTAGGAGGGCACAGGGTAGTCCCCGAACCTCTCGGACCCCATGTACTCGACGAACGAGCCGTGGGGGATGATGATGACGTTCCTATCGTACAACTCGTCGACGCGGGACTCCATGTCGTCGAAGTCCTTGTACTTGATGATCTCGTCGGGCTTTCCGAGGGGAAATGCATCGTAGTACTTCGTGCTGTGGGTTATGGTGAGACCCAAAGTCTTGAAACCCAGCTTCCTCGCCCCGTGGAAAATCTGGAGGGACGAATGGGAACAAAGGGTAGCGATCGTTATCTCCTCGGGGTCGTAGCCGTCGAGGATGGCATCAATCTTGCTTTTGGGTACCATATAACTCAATGTTGGTATCCGATATAAACAATTAGGTTCGACTGAATGTCTGGATGGTCTCAAAATGTGCTGTTCGATGGCCACCTGCAGTGCCCGGACCGGAATCCCCGCGGCACCGTTCCGGATAGAGCCAGATGTTACCGTAACATCCACTTTCGGACATCCCCTTCGAACCCTTTTATATTCGGAACAGAATCCGAAACCAACCTTCCGCGAGGAGGGAGTCGATACTATGGAAATGGAAGAACTAACACCCCATATTCAGGAACTGCAAAGGGTGCTCGGAGACAAGATCGACGAAGATCAGATCGTTGAGGAACTGAACAAATACCTCAACGAGTACCACGTGGGCATTGATGCCGCCAAAAGGGGCATCATCAGGAAATACGGCGGGAGCGACACCATGGGCTTCGTCACGGGGAACACCCTGACGAAGAAGATCGGCGAGCTCACCGGCTCGGAGCAGAACGTCGATATCACCGCCAAGGTCGTATTCGTGGACACCAAGGACATAACGGTCAAGGGCCTCCCGAAGAAGATCGTGTCGGGGATACTCGGGGACGAGACCGCCACGGCCTCATTCACCATCTGGGAACCGGGCGCGATGGTCCTGGCCAAGGGCTCTGTGTACAACTTCAGGAACTGCTACTGCAAGACCTGGAACGACAAGGTCCAGATCAACATTGGAAGCCGCGGACGCATCGAAGTGGCCGACGGCGTAAGGATCGACCTTCCGGAACGCCAGATATCCGCGTCCCCGACGGAGGTCAAGATCGGCAACATCAAGGACGGCATGGGAAGCGTCACCGTGACCGGCAAGGTCATATCCGTCGAAGCCAGGGAGATCACCGCCCGCGGAGAGCAGAAGACCGTCTACTCAGGAATGCTGGCGGACGACACTGGAAAGATACAGTTCTCCGCCTGGAGCGATTTCGGTATCAAGGAAGGGGAGTCGCTCTGCATCAGCAACGCATACATCAGGTCATGGAAGGGCATCCCCCAGCTGAACATGGGGGACAGATGCGAGGTCAGCCGTGTCGATGCGATCACGGAAATAATCGACACATCGGCCAACAAGAAGACCGTCGATGAGATCACCAGGATCGGTGGCGGTCTGGACATCACCCTGGAGGGACTCGTCGTGGACGTCCGCCAGGGAAGCGGCATCATCAGGAGATGCCCGCAGTGCAACCGCTCCATGCTCAACGGCGCATGCACCACCCACGGAATGGTGGAAGGCGTCATGGACCTGAGGCTCAAAGTCGTCCTGGACGACGGCACGGGCGCAATCGGCGCCATAATCAACCGTGCGGACACCGAGAAGCTCACGGGCATAACCCTTCAGGCGGCACAGGGATTGGCGGCCGTCAAGGGAGAGTCCGTCGTGGGCAGGGAGATCACAGGGAAGATCCTCATGAAGAGGATAAGGGTCACAGGCAACGTCATGAGCGACGACTACGGCCCGAGCATCATAATCAAGAGCGCAGAGAACGTGGAAATCGACCTCGAGGCCGAGGCCAACAAGCTCCTCGAGGAAGTGGAGGCGGCGATATGAACGCCAGGGAGACCGCATGGAGGGTGTTCGCCACCGAACTGAACTCGTCCACGCTGGAGATCAAGGCCACGGAAGAGAAAGCTCCTTCCTACATCGTCTCGCCCCTGGGCGCGAAGATCAACAGGGTGCTCATAGCCGGAGTCCTCACCGAGAAGGAGAAGATGGAGTTCGGCGACGACGTCGCATGGAAGGGAAGGATACAGGACGTGTCCGGCAGCTTCTTCATCAACATCGGGAAGTATCAGCCCGAGGCGTCGGCCGCGATCGCAGACATAGAGGCGCCCAGCTTCGTCGCGGCGGTCGGAAGGGTCAGAGCCTACACCACGGACGACCAGAGGGTCTTCGTGTCCGTCAGACCGGAGAACATCGTGAACATCAGCGAGACCGTCCGCAAGGAATGGGTCCTGGAGACCGCGAAATCGACATGGAGGAGACTCTCCAACACCAAAAGGGTCCTGAGCATGGGCGACGCGACCCAGGAGGATCTGGTGAAGGCCGGGATGACACCCACAGAGGCCTTCGGGATAACCTATGCATTGGACAACTACGGACAGATGCCCGACTCCGCCCTCTACCTGAGGACGATCCAGGCCGCTCTTAGGACCTTGCTCCCCGACAGGGACGTCGACCTCGGATTCCCCGAGGACCTGTCCAACGAGCCCGACGAGATCGACATGCCCGAGGAGAACGGCAACAACGGAAGCAACGGCGCCCAGATCGAGGAGCTCATTCTCAACCTGCTGGAGGAGCTCGACACCGACGGCAAGGGAGCGCCCAGGGAGGAGCTCGAGAGAAGGGCCGAGGCCGAGGGCATCAGCAGCATCGAACTCGAAGAGGTGTCCAACATCCTGATGGACAAGGGACTCGTCTACGAGCCCAACCTCAGATACCTCAAACGCATTTGAAGAGGGACGGGGGCCTCCCCCTTCCCGTTTCATTTCTAGAACTGTTACGCCGCGGGCATCATGGCCGCATAATGCAAACGGTCGAAGAATCATCTTTCGTACGAATGATGCAAAAAGAAGACTCTTGAGGAAAGAGTCATAATAATATGTCGATCACCCTTAACGGAGATGACTGAGCTTCCAATTATCCAAGATTGTCGAATTCAGAGCCTTATGCCGTTAGCATCCGCGAAAGAAGTCAGCGCCCTTTTGATGTATCCGGTCCGTTCCGGCAGCGCCATGCCCGCAGTCTCGGATTCGGCCCTGTCGAGTATCGATGCCATGTCTCCACGGAGAGCATGTTCACGGCCGTGCAGAAGAACACCTGGCTGTGACCGTCGTCATAGCCCTCTATCAGCCTGTTCAGGAGCCCGACCTTACGCCGCTGTTCGGCAAGGTAGGCATCGATGCCGATCTCCTTGGCCTTCTGCATGTCCCTGCGCTGATTGCGGTGCAGCACAAGGGTATCGTAGCTGTCGAAACCGTAGTAATGCCTGCACGGGTACTCGGGGCATTCAAAGCAGTATTGCAGGTTGCCGTGCCTGATGCTGCATGGGACTCTAGGACAGGAGACCGCGCAGAAGCTGTCCTTGAAACACCCGTTGCAACTGCCCTGAAGGCGGAATCCGCACAGTCCGCAGTTGAGTCCGCACAGCGAGAATAGCCCGTCGGTCCTTTCGAAGTTCTCCAGACCGGGATCGGCCCCTTGTCCCTTATCGCCCATATTTTTACCAGATTCGTATCACCTTATGCGTTTTCAAGCTTATGTCGCTCGTATCGTCCGACCGACGGTCACCACGCACCATGTCGGGAATCGGCACACAGGCCGCTGGACTGGGAGTATGAGCCCATCCAAGGCGGATGTTTCCAGTACTACTAAGAAGAGAAGGCGATCATATCATCTGGGGCCGAGGCGAAAGGGATTGAAGAGATGTAGACGGTAGGTAAGATACTGAAGGGGTTCTTCCGGGATTTGGTTTGAAACGGAAAGACCAAGAGTCAAAAAGAATGCCCCCGAAGGGGCTAATGGATTTGAAACTCAGATGAGCTTGGCTTCGAAGTCGTCGATGGACATCTGGAAGTCGTTGGGGTCCTTCAGGTCTCCGCGCTTGGTGAGGACTTCCCTTGCGAGGATCCAGTAGACGCATGCGAGAGCACGCCTTCCCTTGTTGTTGGTGGGGATAACGAGATCGACGTTCCTGGTCTCGTTGTTCGCATCGCACAGTGCGACGATGGGGATTCCCAGGTTGAGGGCCTCGTTGAGAGCCTGCTTGTCGGCTGCGGGGTCGGTGACGACCAGGACCTCGGGCTCAATGAACGCGGGGTTCATGGGGTTGGTGAGGGTTCCGGGGACGAAACGGCCTGCGAATGCGGGTGCTCCGATTGCCTTGGAGAACTCCCTTGCGGGCTTCTGTCCGTACTGCCTTGCAGAGACGACGAGGATCCTCTTGGAATCGAACCTTGCGAGGAATGCGGCCGCATCCCTGAGCCTGTCGTCGGTCTTCTTGACATCGAGGACGTACAGTCCGTCCTGCCTGACCTTGTAGATGAAATCCTTCATGTCGGCAGACTTCTGCTGTGTTCCGATGTGAACACCAGATGTCAGGTAGATGTCCTCTTCAACCAGGAGTTCGGTTCCCGGTGCTATGTATGTTTCCTCTTCGCTCATTTTGAAACCTCTTTGATCAGTTCTTGACGACGGAGATCGGTACGAGATCCGCGTCGAATTCCAGCATGGCGATATCGATCGGGTCGAGCATATCCTCCGGGTAGTCCACCAACACGGGAGCTCCGTAAGAGATCTGCAGCGCCCTCGCTCCGATGATCCTCGCTTTCTCGAATCTTGTGTACTTATCGTTTACCATATAAGTCACCATACAGGATACTGCCGAGTAGTTGGGTCTCGATTATAAACCTTTCCCAGCCCTTATTTTTACTGTTAGTATGTAATCAAAAAACGCGCGCGCGAGGGAGGCCCAAAAAAGGCTTATCATGGCTACGGGATTCGGGTACCATGGCCGATGAGTTCACCGTCTGCGCGGCTGCGTTCTTCCGCAGCATAGGTAAGGATGTCACCACCTCCGACGAGTTCGTGATGATATCGTCCCTGGAGCTCAAATGGATGTCCCCGTCGGAATCGAAGATCCTGCTGAAGGCGCTTCTGGACAGAGGGGTGCTAGTGAAGAAGGGAGATTTCATACGCCCCACTGCGGACCTCAGCGGAATGGACCTGCCATTGGCGTTCAAGCCTTCGCCCGCTCTGATGGAGGCCATACGCTCCAAGCCCGCCCCAGCGAAGACGGAGTCCTCCCCGGACATGTTCCATGTCCTCATGGACGTGGCGAAGCAGAACGGGATCGAGACCAGGGCCTTCGTGCCTGCGAGCACCCGCATACAGAAGAGATTGGACATAGACATAGCAGCGGCCGCATTGCTGGTCCTGAGAGACAGCGGAGTGGACATATCCGACCTCTCCGAGAAGGTGTACGCAAGCGTGCGTTCCATGTGAGTTCTTGATAAAAACGGAAAGTGGCGGGGGATGTACCCCACGCCGTTCATTCCTTCCTGATGAAGTTGCCTAGGGTCATCTTGTTGTTGGTGTTACCGCCACCGACGGTGACGCCGGACTGGACGACCTCAGTGAGCTTGATGCCGAGTGCCTTCTCGATCTTCTTGATCAGCTTGTCATCGGGGACCAGCGCTCCGGCCTCCACCTTGGAGAGGGTTCCCTTCTTCTCGAGGATCGATGCCGCGAACTGCTCAAGGTCCATTCCCTTCGCCTCGCGGGCCTCCCTGATCACGGTGCCGTAGTCGTCGATGAGCTCTGTCGAGGATGATCCGGAGTAGATGTCCTTGGTCTTCATCCTCTTCTCCCTCTTCTCGAGCCTCTGCTCGATGACCGAGGAGGAGATGGGCGCACCGCTCTGGCTGGCTCTGTAGTCCTCGCCGAACCTGGAGCAGTTGGGACAGACATTCAACCTGCTTCCCTCCACGATGACCGTCTTGGTCTGAGGGACCTCTTTTCCACACATCTCGCAGATCATAACCGTCCTATGCGACCATGTTGTAAATAAGGATAGTGACGGAACAATCGACCTGGGTGCAAGGGCTTAGATGCCTCTTTGCCGATGATCGCGGATGCCCGGACACCTGACGGATAATCCGTACAGCCATGCGCACAGTATTTATCATCCACCCACATAACCGATGACGATGAGCAACGACGAAACCATCATAAGCAGGAAGAGCTCCGACGAATCTTTCACTGATGAAGTGGCCGAACTCAAGGCCAAAATCGTCACACTGGAGGACAGGAATGTCAGACTCGTCGAGGATCTGAGGAACGCTGAGAACGAGAAGCGCTACGCCGAAGGGGAACTCTTCAGACTGCAGAAGGACCTGGCCAGGATCAGGGGAGAGATGGAGAGGCTCAAGACCCCTCCGCTGATCGTGGGTTCCCTCAGGGACGTCCTTCCCAACAACCGCGTGGTGGTCAAGAGCTCCACAGGACCGGATTTCGTTGTGGCGGTCTCCGACTACATCAGCCCCGAGCAGCTGATCCCCGGATCCAGGGTCACGATGAACAAGCAGACCCTGGCCGTCATGGAGGTCATCCAATCCTCCGTGGACCCGATAGTCTCCGGTGCGGAGGTCGTGGACAAGCCCAAGGTCACCTACGACGACATCGGAGGACTCAAGCAGCAGATGCTGGAGCTCCGCGAGGCAGTCGAGGACCCGTTGCTCAGGCCCGAGCTGTACACCAAGGTCGGTATCGAACCCCCGAAGGGTGTCCTTCTAGTGGGTCCCCCGGGAACCGGAAAGACCCTGATGGCCAAGGCGGTCGCCAACGCGACCAACGCCACGTTCATCAGACTGGTCGGATCCGAGCTCGTGCAGAAGTACATCGGAGAGGGTGCCAGACTGGTCCGCGACCTGTTCGAGCTGGCCAAGGAGAAGGCGCCCAGCATCATATTCATCGACGAACTGGACTCCGTCGGAGCGAAGAGGCTCGACGTGGCCACCTCGGGAGACAGGGAGGTCCAGAGGACCCTCATGCAGCTGCTCGCCGAGCTGGACGGTTTCACCGCGATCCACAACGTCAAGATCATCGGAGCCACCAACAGGCCGGACATCCTGGACGATGCCCTGCTAAGACCCGGCAGATTCGACCGTATCATCGACGTCGGGCTTCCGGACGTTGATGCCAGGACTCAGATCTTCGAGATCAACATCAGGCACATGAACGTCGAGAAGAAGGTCTCGGCGAAGGCTCTTGCGGACAGCACTGACGGCCTTTCCGGAGCGGAGATCAAGAACCTCTGTACCGAGGCCGGTATGCTGGCCATCAGGGACGGACGCGACAAGGTCACCATGAAGGACTTCATAGCCGCGAAAGAGAAGGCCAAGGACGCTGGCAGGAACAAGACCAACCCGGCGCCTGCCAACATGTTCCAGTGAAAACATCGGGGGCCCTCCCCCACTTTTCTTCTTACACGAATCCTATCGGATTGCGACTTTTAAAACTTGCACAGGCTCTTGGAGATGGTCCAGAGACCCGACAGAATCGAGAAGATGGCATATGAGGGGCAGGCCTTGATGATGCCCAATCGCCTCATATGTTTCACGCCTTTCCTGCCATAGCGCAGCGGATGACGATCGTCCCTGCGCCGGCCTTGGAAGGGTCACTCCCTCATGGTGTCCTCGCCGCCAAAGAATGACAGTTGGGCGGCAGCGTAGATCTCCTCCAGACCGATACCGGTCTCCGACGATACCGAACGTATCTCGCCGAATACACCGGTGTTCTCCATGGCCTTGAACAGCTCCATTCCGACCACGGTCTCGGGATTCATGTCCGCATCGAGGAGGTCCCCGTACAGCGCATCGGGAACGGAATACCAGTCTAGCATCCTCTGCTCATCCTCCTCCGAAAGGGTGTCCGCCTTGGACAGGAGGTTCATCATCGGGAGCTGGAGCCTGAACTGAGCCAGCGCTCCAAGCACCATGGCCGTCACGAACCCGTTGGGCGACTTGCACAGGGACGGGTCGGACAGGTAGATGAGCATCGAATCCTCCCTTCCGAACGAATCCACCAGGACGTTCGACGACTCCCTGAACGCGAACAGCTCCAGCTGTCCGGGCGTGTCCACCAGAACGTAGTCCGTGTCGTAATCGGCGATCACATCCTGCATCTTCTTGATGTTGACGGCCATGAGGTCCGCCGCCACGATCTGTGCTCCGTTGGGACCGAGGTTGTACTCCTTCATGACCTCGTCGAGGGATATCCATTCCCTTATGTCCACATCGGGGGTATACGGGAGGGCGTCCGCCCCGGGATCCATATTGACCACGGTGGCATCGACGTTGGAGTCATCGCACCATTGCTTGAAGGCTCCGACCAGAGTGCTCTTTCCGCTGCCAGCGGTTCCGATGAAAAACAGGAATTTCAAGTGATCACCACAATATTCGGATGATAACACTGGAAATCAATATAAAAGCCATACGCAATCACAGACGCATGGTTACTAAGCAGAAGAGTGCAGCACCCTTCACGATGGCCGGTATCTTGGCTGGGGCCCTCCTGCCCCTGGCGTTCGCCGTCGCCATATTCGCCGACGGGAACTGGACGTTCAACGTCAACACACTGTCGGACCTCGGAATCTCCAGCGTGGAGTTCGCTGCCAAATTGTTCAACTGCGCCTGCATCGTAGGCGGCGCACTCATCCTGATCTTCGGTATCGGGAAGGCCTATACCAAAAAGAACCTCGATGCCGCAAGCGGCCTCTTCATGGCCGTCGGCGGAATCTGTCTCGCACTGGTCGGTATCGCCAACAAGGGCGACGACTACGAGATCCACGTCCTCGTGGCAACCATCTTCTTCACCCTCTGTTTCATCTCCATCATCCTCTCGATGGCGAGCGATGCGATGCACGGAAGGAAGTTCACCGTAGCAATGAGCGCGGCTGTCCTGGTGACCGTCCTCATGGTCATCCCCGGATTCGCTTTCCCCGGCGTCGAAGTCATCGGAGTCGTGGCGTTATGCATCTGGTTGATCGCACAGGCCATGTCCCTGTCTTTCAGTAAGGATTAAAACAGGTAACCAGATAACAGGACGGTAATAAAATGAGCGATATGCCCAACACAATGAAAGTCGGGATGGCCGTCGGATTCATCGGCGCCATCATTGCGTTGGTCGCCATGTCCATGACATGGGCCGGAACAGTCGATTCCGCAGCCCTCGTCGGACTCGATATGGCGGCGGCAATGATGTTCTTCGCAGTGGCTGGAACGATGTCCTCGTACAGCCCCGTGAAGGCCAGCACCATCGTGGTGCTCTCCGCGATCGCCATCGCGTTCTCCGTTGTGGCCTCGATCTACGGTGCGATGGAGCCTATCTGCGGTGTCATCCTCGTCATCTGCGGAATCGTCTGCGTTGCTGTCGGCGGAATGCCCAGCACCTCCGAGTACGTCGAGACCAACAGAGTCATCTGAAAACATAACCAAGGTCCGGAAGGTCCTTATTTTCCTCTTCTTCAAACATTATTTGCAAGCAGGTTCCATCGAAGAATCGCGTTCCAACCAAAGATAACATAGTTAACTTTTTATTTGGTAGTTCATGATACCGTACTACCATGGATGGCAAATATGCTTACGCCCTGCGCAAACTGGCTTTGATGGGAGCTCTTGACGACTATATCTCCATATCATCCAGGGAATTGGGCGAGGCTCTGGACATGAGCCAGCAGTCTGCATCCAAATGGATTCTGGAACTCATCGACTGCCAGTACATCATGAGGGATCTCGGCACCAGGAAGCAGCGTATAAAGATAACCCACAAGGGTGTCGAGCTGATGAAGAAGGAATACACCGAGTACCGCCGCATCTTCGAGCGCACCGACCACATCAACATCCGCGGCGAGGTCGCCTCGGGCATGGGCGAGGGCGGATACTACATCTGTCAGGAAGGATACCTCAAGCAGTTCGAGTCCAAGCTGGGCTTCGTACCCTTCCAGGGAACCTTCAACGTTCGCATATACCCCGAGGAGATAGGGAAACTCGACATCATCAGGAGCACCGTCGGGATAATGATAGAGGGATTCACCACCGAGGGCAGGAGCTTCGGCAACGTCATCGCATACAAGTGCAAGATCCACAACATCAACTGCGCCATCCTGGTCCCGGAGAGGTCCCACTACGTGGACATACTGGAGATCATAGCGCCCTGCAGCATGAGGAGGACCCTCAGCCTCAGCGACGGCGACAGGGTCGACGTGAAAGTTAATCTGTGAGACGGGGGAGGACCCCCGCCCACATTGTTTTTCTCAGAACTTCTCGAGATGTTTCATGACCGATTCGAAGACGCACTTGCCGTCTCCGTCCTCGGAATCGTAACCCCTGGTCCAATCAGGATGGGTGAACCTCGTCATGACACGCTCCGGGTGGGGCATCATGCCGAGCACGTTCCCGGCAGGGTTGCATATCCCCGCGATGTCCGACTTGGATCCATTGGGGTTCCACGGGTAATCCGCATCGGAACCGTCCGGACGCACATACCTGAACACGACCTGGTCGTTGTCCTCCAGCCTCTGAACGAAGTCCTCGTCCATGCTCAGGAGGTTACCCTCTCCGTGTGCGGAGGGGATCATCAGGGTCTTCTTGGCGGGTATGGTGCTGGTGAACAGGCACTTTCCCCTGTTGTCGTTCCTCAGGACCGTGGGACGGCACTCGAACCTTCCGGACACGTTGTTGTACAGCGCGGCCCTGGGCTCGTCCGACATGACCTCGTCGAATGCCGGGAGCAGTCCGAGCTCCACAAGGATCTGGAATCCGTTGCACACGCCCAGAACGGGCTTGCCGGACTCGACGAACCTCTTGACATCCCCGCCGATGGCGGATTTGATCCTGGCGGCGAAGATGGCCCCTGCGCGGACGTAATCGCCTGCGGAGAATCCTCCGGGGAAGGCGAGCACGTCGTAGTCCTCGAGGGACCTCCTCATGTCCGCCGGCGCCTGGCCGATCAGCTGCTTGAGGTGGACCTTCTCGGCCTGCGCACCGACCATCCTGAACGCGTTGGCCATCTCATCCTCGCAGTTGGTACCCTCTATGCGTATGACGCAAACCTTGACATCCTCTGCCTTCATTCGGAAACACCTCCCATGATCTTCCAGATAGGGTCGTTCCAGGCCTTCCTCATCTCCTCCACGGAGATTGTGGTGCCGTTGTCCTTAATGACGAGCGAATCGCCCTTCGTGATACCGATGATCTGGGCGTCGTCGCCCATGATCTTTGTGAACTCAGTGACATCCTTTCCGTCGACCTCGACGATCCAGCGGCTGTTACTCTCGGAGTACAGCTTGGTCCTAAGGTCCCCGTCCATGGCGGACAGGTCGATCTGCGCTCCGATCTGACCGGATATGCACATCTCTGCGACGGCGATGGCCAGTCCTCCGTCCGAACAGTCATGGCAGCTGAGGACGAGCCTCTTGTCCATGGCCTTCAGGAGGTTCGCCATGTTCCTCTTGAGCGCGGGTATGTCCACTCCGGGGACGTCTCCCTCCACCCCTCCGAACTTGCGGAACAGGAGCGATGCTCCCATCTCGTCCTTCGTCCTTCCGACGATGAAGATGCAGCTTCCGGCCCTCTTGAAGTCGGCGGTGACCGCCTTGGACACATCGTCGATGATACCGCATCCGAGGAGCATGGGGGTGGGCAGGATGTGCTTCCCTCCGGGCGCCTCGTTGTAGAGACTGACGTTCCCTGACGGGATCGGGATGTTGAGCTCCCTGGCGATCTCGCCGAGGCCCCTTACGGCCTCCCTGAACACTCCGAGCCTCTCCGGGATCTCGGGGTTGCCGAAGTTGAGGCAGTCCGTGAACGCGTTGGGCATGGCGCCGACAGCGACGATGTTCCTGCACGTCTCGTCGATCGCGGCCATCCCTCCCTTGTAGGGGTCGGCCTCGCAGAACCAAGGGTTGCATCCGATGGCTGCCGCCAGCCCTCTCCTGCTGCCGGGTACCGGGAGGAGCACCGATGCGTCCCCGGGACCAGTCTTGTTGAGCTCTCCCACCATTGGGTGTATGGCGGTGCCGGCGCGGACCTCGTGGTCGTACTGCCTGATGGCCCACTCCTTCGAGGCCACGTTGAAATCCGAAAGCATGGTGAGGATGACCTCCTTGTCCGAGGGGAGATCGGGGAACTTCTCGTTCTTCTTGGAGGAGACCTTGGGCAGGACGTACGGCCTGTTGTAGACCGGCCCTCCGGTGAGGAACTCCAGGTCCATGTCGAAGATGAGCTCCCCGTTCCAGAACAGGCGGGTGCGCTTCCTGTCGGTGGTCCTGGCGATAGGTGTCGCGATGACATCCCACATGTCGAAGACCTCCAGCACCTTCTCCACGTTCTCGGGCTTGCAGGTGCACATCATACGCTCCTGCGACTCCGAGACCCATATCTCCCAGGGTGCGAGACCGGGCTCCTTGAGCGGGACCTTCTCCAGGTCCACATCGGCTCCGCAGCCTGCCTCCAGCGCCATCTCGCCGACGACGCAGCTCAGACCTCCTCCTCCGAGGTCCTTCATACCCGTGATCAGGTGCTTCGCGTTGACCTCGAAGCATGCGTGCATCACAGGCTCCTTCGTGATTGGGTCGCCCAGCTGGACGGCACCCCTGGAATCCTCATCCGATGTGGCTGTAAGGTCAGCGGATGCGAAGTTGACTCCGTGGATACCGTCGCGTCCCGTGCGGCCGCCTATGAGTATCATGACCTCGCCGGGCCCTCCGGCGAAGTTGTTGGCCAGGTCCTTCCTCTTGACGATGCCCAGGCATGCGACGTTCACCAGACAGTTCCCGGTGTACTTCTCGTCGAAGAAGAACCCTCCTGTTATGGTGGGGATACCGCAGCGGTTACCGTAGTCCCTGATACCGGACACGACGCCGTTCACCAAGTACCTGGGGTGCTTGGTCCCCGGGGGGATCTCACCCTTGTAGTCGATTGGACCGAAGCAGAGCGGATCCGCCAGTCCGATGGGCTGCGCTCCCATGCAGACCACATCCCTCAGGATGCCTCCGATACCGGTGGCTGCGCCTCCGTATGGCTCCACCGCGGAGGGGTGGTTGTGGCTCTCTATCCTCAAACAGTATCCGTAGTCGTCGTCGAACACCATGACGCCGGCATCCCCTCTGGAGAGGATGTCCTCCCTGTCAAGCCCGAACACGAACTCCTTGAGGATCGGCTTGCTGCTCTTGTAGCAGCAGTGCTCGCTCCATGCCTGTCCGAGGGACTGGAGTTCCACGTCCGTGGGGTTCCTGCCCTCCTTCTTGAAATAGTCGCGGACGACCTTCATCTCGTCCACGGAGAGCCCCAGGGCCATGTCCGAGGACACCTGTGCGAGCTGCTCGTCGGTGGCATCGAGGATGGCCACGTCGTAGAGCGGGAACGGGACGTCGCGCTTGATCATCAGGTCTGCCATTGGATCATCTCACTGTGACCTTGTAATTCTGGATCACGGGGTTCGCCAGGAGCTTCCTGCACATCTCCTCGCCGGCCTTCTTGGCCTCCTCAGGGGGCAGATCCACCTCGACCTCGAAGAGCTTGACAAACTTGACCTCGCCCAGTCCCTTGAATCCCAAGGATTCCAATGTCTTCTTAGTGTTGCTTCCCTCAGGATCGGCGACGCCTTTCTTGAGTTCGATTCTGATCTCTAATACAGCCATACTTTGCCCTATCGCGTGCGTGGATAAAAGGCTCTCTTTGGAATCGGCCCTACGATGGCGTACAATCGCCCTACGACGTCGTACGCGTGCCTTGCTGGACGCATCCCCGGAGTCGGACGCCGTACGACCACAGGATAAGGTCATCGAACGTTAGTGAGCATGACAGACTTTATGAGCGACATCCATCATTCATATCCCGATGTCGGATTCTGTTGTCCTCAAGGTTGCGATGTCCCAGCGCCAGAGCGAATCGGGATACGGTCGTGCGAGGATCGACGCAAAGACCCGCCGGGAGCTGGGCGTAGATATAGGCGACGTCATAGAGATCACCGGCAAGAGGAGCGTTGTTGCCAAGGTATTCCCCGGACCCATCGAGGACGAGGGCAGGGGGATCATCGGCATAGACGGTCTCACCAGGACCAATGCCGGAGTGAGCATAGACGAGAGCGTCACTGTGAAGAGGTGCGTCCCGAAGGAGGCCGAGAAGGTCGTACTCGCTCCGAACATCCCCGAGGGGAAGAAGGTCAACTTCGGGAAGGACATCGAAGGGCTCATCGCCAGCGGCCTCAACACCAGGCCTCTCATCGTGGGCACAGACCTTATAGTTCCGAACATAGCGCTGGTCGGGACCAGGACAACATTCAAGGTGGTGTCAACGACGCCCAAGGGCGCGGTCATCGTCACGAAGAACACCAAGGTCTCCGTCAACGACTCCGCCCATTACCAGAAGACCAGCCCGACACAGGGCAAGCAGATCACGTACGACGACGTCGGCGGACTGGACGACGAGCTGAAGAGGATAAGGGAGATGATCGAGCTCCCTCTGAAACACCCGGAGCTCTTCGAGAGGCTGGGCATAGGGGCGCCCAAGGGCGTGCTCCTGTACGGCCCGCCGGGAACAGGCAAGACACTCATAGCAGAGGCCGTGGCCAGCGAGTCCGGAGCATCACTCTTCTCGGTCCGCGGACCGGAGATCATCGGACAGTACTACGGGCAGAGCGAGGAGAGGCTGAGGGAGATATTCAAGCAGGCCTCCGAGAACGCCCCGTCCATCGTCTTCCTGGACGAGATAGATTCCATAGCCCCCAACAGGGACAAGGTGTACGGAGAAGTGGAGAGGCGCGTCGTGGCGCAGCTCCTCACACTCATGGACGGTCTCGGAGACAGGGGGAACGTGATAGTGGTGGGTGCCACCAACAGGGAGGATTCCATAGACCCCGCGCTCAGGAGGCCCGGAAGGTTCGACAGGGAGATCGAGATAGGCATCCCCGGAAGGGAGGCCCGTACAGATATCCTCGGAGTCCACATAAGGGGCATGCCCCTGACGGAGGATGTTTCCCTGGATACGCTGGCAGCAATGACACAAGGCTATGTCGGAGCTGATCTGGCAGCCCTCTGCAGGGAGGCGGCCATGAAATGCGTGAGGGCCCGCATGAAGGACCTGGACCTGGACAAGCCGATCCCCGGTTCCGTGCTCGAGGAGATGAAGGTGTCCATGGCGGATTTCAAGGAAGCCCTGTCCGACGTGGAGCCCAGCGGAATGAGGGAGGTCCTTGTGGAGATACCCAAGGTCACATGGGACGATGTCGGAGGACTCGACGACGTGCGGAGGCAGATCGAGGAGGCTTTCATCCCCGAGGAAGGCAACAGGGACTACGAGAGGCTCGGCATCGAGCCTGCCAGAGGAGTGCTTCTGTACGGCCCTCCGGGCACCGGAAAGACGCTTATAGCGAAGGCGATAGCCAACGAGGCCGGGTCCAACTTCATCACCGTGAACGGCCCCGAGATCGCCAGCAAATGGTTCGGCGAGAGCGAGAAGGCCATCCGCCAGATCTTCAAGAGGGCCAAGCAGATGGCCCCATGCATCATATTCTTCGACGAGATAGATTCGATTGCGCCGATCCGCGGCAACGGCAACAGCAACCCATGGGAGAAGGTCGTGGCCCAGCTGCTGACATCCATGGATGGGGTCGAGAGCCTGAACAACGTCACCGTCATGGCGGCGACCAACAGACCGGACATGATCGACCCTGCACTGCTCAGGCCCGGAAGATTCGACAAGCTCGTGCTGGTCGGCCAGCCCGACAGCGAGGCCCGCCTGGGCATCCTGAAGGTGCACACCAGGAAGATGCCGCTGAAAGATGTGGACCTCGAATCGATAGCGGCGAGGACCGACGGATTCGTCGGTGCCGATCTGTACGCCCTGTGCAGGGAAGCTGGCCTCACAGCATACCGCGAGGACCATGGATCGGAGAGCATCACGATGGCCCATTTCAAGAGCGCGCTCGGCAGGATATCCCCGTCGGTGGATCAGAACACTCTCAAGGAATACGACAGGATCGAAAAGAGCATCAAGAAGCGCCGCAGCGGATGGGACAACGTGCCCTTCTACGGATGATCAGAACATCTTCCGCATGTACGGCAGGGCCTTCTCGAATCCAAGCGATGCGTAATATCTTCTGACGCCGACCCCGCTGGTCACGCGTATCCCGGCCTTGCCATTCTCCTTCGCGATGCGCTCGGCCTCGGCGACCAATGCCTTCCCATATCCCCTGTGCTGCCAGTCGTCGCCGTCCTCGCCTATGGAGACGATCTTTCCGAAGACCTTCAGCTCCCTTATCGTGGCCACCTCGTTGGAGTCGATCCTCACACGCACATAGCCGACGATGGAATCCTCGTACTCCAATGCGACGAAGTACTCATGACCGCCGCTGGCGTAGTATTCGGTGATCTTGAAGGCGACCTTGTCCGGATCGTCGAGCCTTATCCCCCTGTGGCCGACCTCCCTGCAGCGGATGCATCTGCACTCCTCCCCGCGGCGGGCGAGCTCGTCCGCGACCAATTGGCGGATGTTGCTCTTCATGATCCCCGCGGTGATCTGCGGGACGGGGATGTCCCTCTGGATGCGCTGTATCCTCACGTACTCAGGGACGATGGTCTTCATCCTGCACAGCAGATCCACGGCCTCGTCCGTGTCCAGAGGCTTGTAACTCCCTTCCTTCCACCAGTCGAGCACCTTGGTGCCCTCGACGACCAGCGTCGGATAGAACTTCAGCATGTCCGGGCGGAAATCAGAGTCGTCGAAGACCTTCCTGAAGCATTCCAGGTCGTGATCCGGTGAGGATCCCGGCAGACCGGGCATCAGATGGTAGCATACCTTCAGGCCGTGGTCCTTGCACCTCTTCGTGCAGTCGCGGACGGCATCCGTCCTGTGGCCCCTGTCGACCCTGTCGAGAATGTCGTCGTCCAGTATCTGGACGCCGAGCTCGACCCTGGTCGCACCGAGCCTCATGGACCTCTCGATCTGGGCATCGTCGAAGACGTCCGGGCGGGTCTCAACGGTCAATCCGACGCATCTGTGCTCGGATATCTCGTTGAGAGCCTGCGCCTCGCCCAATGTGGTGGAATCCACGCCGTTCATGGCGTCGAAGCATCTGCGGACGAACCATTCCTGATATTCCGGGTCCCTGCACGTGAACGTGCCTCCCATGACGATCAGATCGATCTTGTCCGTCTGGTGACCTATGTCGGTTAGCTGCTTGATCCTGTCCTGTACCTGCCTGAACGGATCGAACTCGTTCCTTCCCGCACGTCTGGCGGCGGGCTCCTTACCTGTGTAGGACTGAGGTGAATTGTTGGACACCCCTCCGGGGCAGTATGCGCACTTGCCGTGGGGACAGTCGAAGGGCGACGTCATCACGGCGACGACCGCCACTCCGCTCATGGTCCTCATCGGCTTCTTGATGAGGAAAGGGGTCAGGAGCTTGCGGTCCTCCGGTCCGACGTTCGCGAGGATCTCCGAGCTCTTCGGGACCTGTTTGAGGTCGTACTTCTTGCAGAGCTTCAGTTTGAGGTTCTGGAGTTCGTCGCGGTCGGTGACGCGCTGCGTCTTCACCGCATCGATGATCTCCAAAGAAAGCGCACGGACGCTGTCATCCATAGTACACGCTGCCCGATTCCCTCTTCTTGGCGGGAACCTTCTGGCCGGCCTCGACGAGATCCAGATAGATGATCTGTGCCAGGTTCACGAAGCGGAGCGTGCCATCGGCGAGCTCGAACACCATGGCGGTCTCGGTGCCCATGGCCGAATAGCCTTTGAAAATACCCTCGGTAAGCTCCTCGTCCCCGTGGTTCACACGGTACTTGGACCCCACTGATACGACGAACTCCCCCTCCAAGGTCATCCCTTCTGAGACATTAGTTCCTGGAAATGCATAATGGTCTTGCGGTAGTTCTCCATGGCCATCGTGACGTTGGCCTCGGTGAAACTCCATGCCTTCACGATGTCCCCGAACCTGATGCGGTATCCCTTACGGATCTGCTCGTTGAATTCGACATCCATGGCCTCGAGGAGGTCCATGGATTTCAGCTTGTTTATGTGCCTGTAAATGGTGGGCTTGGTGGTCTCGAGAAGGACCGCGAGCTCCTCCACCGTCCATGCCTTGGACGGGTAGGCCATGAGATAGTCCATGAAAAGACGGTATGGGACGCTCTCACGTATGGTGGCCGCTCCTGTCTTTGGATCGTAACCCTTCGGCAGATAACCTATCTGGACCAGCAGCGTCTCGGCAACTACGTTGACGTCCGTGACGCCGCTCATCGGGGTATTACTGACCACCTGTAATTCGAACATCTGTACCGCGAACTCCATAGCTGTTGGTGTTTTTAATGGTTAAGGTAGCACGTTAAATCATCCAAGCCGACGCATTAAAAAAGGGACGAAAAATAGTAACAAAATCGTTGTGAGAACCGTCTCTGACAGTCGCTCCGCGGACCCGTCGGAAGCCGTCCGTGAGATCCTCGATGGCCTTGTGGATGCTCGTCGTGGGGATCACGCGGGACACCGGTATGGAGAGGATCTTCTCCACCGTGGGGGCGACGATGGGAGCGCATACGAGCCCTATCGCCCCGTCCCTCTCGGCGCGGACCGCGGCGATGATCGCATCCTCCAATGTAGCTGCGGGATATTCGCGCACCCTTATGGTGTTCCCTCTGACCGTGATACTGCGGGGGACGTTCTCCAATGCCGTGGATGCCGCGATTATCGCGATAAAACGGGAATCCTCGGGTATCTCAATCAGCCTGATGGCCTTGACGATCTGGCGGACGGTCCTGAGGTTCGGTTCCCTGTCCCCTCCCAGGACCTTGTACAAAGTGCTCAGCGGGATGCCAGATGCCTGGGAGAACTCGTTGAGGGTCATCTTCAACTCGTCCTCCAGGATGCTGCGGAAGGCAGACTGGAATCCGCCTTCCTCCCTCAGCATCCCTGTTATCAGGTCATCGACCGTCATGGATCAGTTCCCGTTGACAAAATCGGCCGCGTTGAGACCGGCCACACATCCCTGCCCGACCGCCTTCGCGACCTGCCAGGGCTTTCCGGTGACGTCCCCGCATGCGAACACGCCGGGGACCTCGGTCCTGCACTCGGCATCCACTTTAATGGTGGAATCCACCTGGGGCATGACCCCGATGTCCAGAGCGATGTCCATGGCGGACTTGGCCCCGAGCTCGATGAAGACACCATCTGTGGGGATCACCGTGCCGTCCTCGAGCCTGAGGGACTGTACCTTGCCCTCTCCCTCGATGGCCACCGGCCTGGACGAATACATCGTGACGCCTGCGTCCTTGGCCTTCTGGACCACTACGTCGTTGGCTGTCAGGTCCCATGCGACCCAGGATGTCTCCGATGCGTAGGATGTCATCATCGCCGCCGAAACGGCGGCCTCGGACTCGTTGCCCACGAGCACGGCCCTGCGGCCCTTGTAGAAGTTGCAGTCGCATATGGCGCAGTAACTGACCCCTTTGCCGAAGAGCTCCTTCTCGCCCGGGATCCCCAGCTTCTTCCTGGATATCCCCGTGGCGATGATGACCGCCTTGGCGGTTATCTCGGTGCCGTCATCGACGCCGAACACGAAGGAGCCGTTCTCGGAGCGGGCGGATATGACGTTCTGCTCCAGGAACTCGGCCCCGAAGGACCTGGCCTGCTCCACGGCGTTCGACAGGATGCTGTCGCCGTCATCGACCGCGCCTAGGTAGTTCTCTATCTCGGTGCCGTGCATGGCGCTGTTTATCGTCTTTCCGACCACCACCGTCCTCACCTTCTTGCGTGAGGCGTGAATGGCCGCCTGCAGCCCCGCTGGACCGCAGCCTATGATTAATACATCGGTCTCCATGGTCAGAGGGAGTTGATGTACTCAAGGATGCTCTCCTTGGGCCTGAGTCCGACCAATGCGTCGACGAGGACGTTGTCCTTGAAGACGAGGATGGTGGGGATTGCGTTGATCTGGAACCTTGCCGCGATGCCCTGGTTGTCATCGGTGTTGAGCTTGGCCACTCCGACCTTTCCTGCCAGGTCGTTGGAGAGCTCCTCGATGATGGGTCCCATCGCCCTGCAGGGTCCGCACCAGGGAGCCCAGCAGTCGACGATCGCGATCTTGTTGTCCTCTACGAATTTATCGAACGTGTTCTCGTTGAGTTCGGTCACCATTTGAAATCACTGAGGAATGATAATCGTCCTCTGATAAAAAGAGACCACATAACGGGTCTGGGTTACTTCGGAAAGTCCGAAGTCCCCCGTTAGGGGGACCGGTTCCGGGACGTCTCATTCCAGGTCGAACTCGTCTATGACCTTGAGCTTGGGGTACTCGCCGATCCTCTTCGGAAGGACGTCCAGGTCCTTGCCGTAGAGGTCCGAGAGCTCCATATGGAGCATCTCCACCCTGTCCGCTCCGCGGAATGCGCCCTTGTTAATCAGTTTGGAGACGGAATGGTTGTGGTCCACCACCCTGTTGTCGCTCACCAGGTTGTCGGCGTGGGCGACGATCTTCTCCTCGATGGTGCGGGGGATGTAATCTCCCGGAGGGAGGCCCATCTCCTCGACGTCCTCCTTGTCGAGACCGGCACCGGTATGCTTGCGGACTATCTCCACCAGCTGCTCCGGCAGGCCGTATTCCCTGACCATCTCCGACCCTATGTAGGCGTGGAAGATCGTGTGGTCCTTGGCGCGGCCGATGTCGTGGAGCAGCGCTCCCGCCACCACCAGGTCCTCATCGGCGTCTATCTTCGTGAGCATCTCGTCCGCCACCGCCCTCACGGTGCAGCAGTGGATGATGACCCTCTTCTTGCAACCGGCGTCGATGAGATACTCTATACACTCACGGTCAGTCGGAATTGACAACCGTCTTCCCCCTTTCGTTGGGTATGACCGTCATCTTGCCGTGGCGGTCCTCATACAGGGCCTTCCCCTCGGTGAAACGGTCAAGGAATATCGCCAGGGCGGCGATCTCCGAATGCGGCTGGTTCCCGACGGAGACGTTGAAGTCCGCACGCTCGTAGACCTCGAATGGGACCTTCGAAGCACCGACGATGATCATTATATCCTCGTCCTTAGGGATCTTCGGGATGGCATCAACCACCTGCTGACCGTACATCGTCAGATGCACGACCTTCCCCTTGAAATCCTTCGTCGCCTCCTTCCAGGTGACTCCTGTCTTTATGGTGTAATCGCCGCCGAAGCGGTCGACCACGCTGCGGATGTTCTCCTCCAGGACCGGATCGTAGGTGTCCACGTATATGCCCTTGGCACCCAGCGCCCTCGACGAGAGGGCCACATGGGTCGTCACCCTCTTGTCCCTCTCGGGACGGTGACCTATCCTCATGATCCAAATGTCGGACATCTCTCAGTCTTCTTTGATGAGCTCTATCCTGTGCCCGCGGTAGTCCATCTTCACGGATCTGCGAACCAGGCTCTTCAGCATCGTCGAGGACAGACCCAGAGTCTCTGCGACATCTCCTGAGAACTTCCCGTCCTTGCCGACTGCCTCAAGGATCTTGGACTCAATCTCGGAGTACTCCTCTTCACTCATCATGGCGGCCGTGAGGACATCGCTGATCTCGTAGACCGGCCACTGAGCATTGATATTGAACGAGGTGTAGTATGTATGGTAGGACTTCTCGGGATAGTTCCCGTCCTTGGACAGCCATCTCATCTCGACGAGCTTCATCTTCTCGAAGAAGGTGATAGCGTCCCTGCCTTCGCGACCGTACTTCTGCTCGATCTCGTCGGCTGTTCTCCATTCCAAGGTCACCTCTTTCAACACCTCTCTCTTGATTGGTGTGTCAACGGACCTGAGCATCGGCACGAGCTCGGACGGTTCGTTGATGACCTTTATCTTGTTCATGAACCAACTTAATGACGTTATCCGTATATATTGAAATTTGAACATGGGCATGTTAAATACTTAAAAATTGCCTCAACAATTACTTTGGTGTATATTTCTGTCTAATTTACAGAAATGTTAACCGTCAAACGTGCTGTATCGAAAACACCTGTCCAGAGCATGCGGGTCCATGAAGTTCGGACACAAAGACTTATTAACCGACTTCCTAATCCACACTGCATGAAACAGACCAAGGAACCCGAACTGAGGTGGCAGTGTCTCAACTGCTACAAGGTCTACAAGGGTGCTGAGGGAGAGCAGAAGGCTCTCGACTGCTGCGGATCGCTCATCCAGGGATGGTGGACGAACTACGGCAAGTGGGGCAAGCAGAACTGGTACGGCAGATGAGCCCGTACCTCTTCTAAACCCCCACCAACCCAATTTCTTTAATGTTCTAGTTGATACTTGGTAAATATCATGACCGATGAGAAAGAGCCTATAGGATCCATATCCGAAGAGTTCGCCCTCCTTGAGAGACACATACTCATCCTCAAGACCGTGAAGTACAACCAGCCCGTCGGTCTCATCAGGCTATCGGAGATGACCGGGATCCCGAAGCACAAGGTCAGGTATTCTTTGAAGCTCCTCGAAAAGGAGGGCATCATCAAGGCCACCAGCGAGGGCGCCACCGTCACCGCCCTCTACGACGACTTCCTGAAGAACATTTCAGAGTATGTGAGGGGCCTCTACACGAAAGTGGAGGAGCTCCTGTCCCAAATCTGAACTGAGCCTACGAATGGTTTTAATATAAGTCTATCATTCCGAGCCATACAACAAGCCGCTGTAGCTCAGTAGGTAGAGCGTGTGACTGTTAATCACAAGGTCCTCGGTTCAAATCCGTGCGGCGGCGCCATTCTTCCATTGATAATTGACCAGTGCGAACCATGATCTCCATCTTGATGCGATGTTCTCGCCCCACGGTCGCTCATTTGTCTCGAAAAGGACGTAGATGAGGAAGTTGGATTCAGAATTAGAGAAAAAGGGGCTCTGAAAGGAAAGGCCCCATCAATCCCTTTTGTTTGATAGGTTGTCCCCGCGGAATTTAACGAATGTCTCCTTGGCATGAGGGTTGGTGTAACTTGTGAAATCTTCGTCGCAACCGGCAAGATGTTCCTTTATGGTCTTATGTAGTCGAGTAAGGCTGCGAAAACGATTAGGTTTTAGTGGAGCTTGGAGGGGTTTCCAGGGGCATTAGTGATGTAATGCAAGAAGTGTGTTCATCCAAGGTTGAATAGAACCCTGGGAGATGGCTCCCAGGATTCAGGGTTTGCAATCAGGTTTCAGTTAGATCGCTTATGATCAGAACCACTTGAACAGATGTTTCAGGATAGCGACCGTGATGACAGCGTAGATCACCACTTTCTCTGGAATGGTGCATCCAGAGGACCAGTGGGCGAATACAATCGTATCGCTGCTGAACACAACGGTATCCTTGATCTTATCTCCACCGTCCTTCTCGGTGAACCATCCTACGAACTCACGGTCGCCGTTCTTCGGTGCATCTGGGAATGCAGGTATCTTGCCGTTCTTATCCGCGACCAGCACGGTGCTCGACGGCTCTCCGCCGTTCGCATCGAACGTAACGACCTTGTTGGACGTACTCAGCTTCTTGTCACCGGAGCCTATCCATGACGCTCCTGCGATCAGATTCTGTATAGTCGGTTCCACTTCGGTGACTCCGGCACAGAACGTCAGGCCACCGAAGGCCGAAACGCCTAGCGAGGACAGGGATACAGGAACGGTAAGTGATGCGAGACCGGTACAACCGTTGAATGCATATCCGCCGATGGACATGACATCCGACGGGATATCCGCTGCCGTCAGGGATGTGCAGTTCTCGAAGGAATGGCTACCTATCGTTGTGAGTGTCGCAGGCAATTCCGCAGATATGAGCGAGGTACAGGATCTGAACGCATAGTCCCCTATGTTCGCCACTCCTTCTCCCACTGATACGCTCGTTACGATGGATCTGGCCCAGGGGGCAGGAACGGATTCACTGTAATCGTTCATCATCGCAGTGAGTGCGTAGCCGGACACCGAGATCTGAAGGCTGTTATCGGAATAGTATATCCAGATGACACCGTCACCGCAGGTGCCCTCATCCACGATTGTGACAACAGGGGACTGTCTGACCATCTTGTTCACATTGCCTGTGTATCTGTAACCGGGAAGCTCATCGTATGTCAGTTCGGTGGTGCCGTCGTTGTCGAAGAATCTGATGCCACTGAACGCACCTTCGCCTATGGAGGTTACCGATGACGGTATCTCGACTGTATCGAGGAACGTAAGTCCTAAGCCGCCGACACCATTGTTCTCGAACGCGTAGTCGCCTATCGTCGTGACCGATCCCGGTATGATGATCTCTTTCATCAGCACACAGTCGGAGAAGGCCTTCTCGCCGACGGTCATGAGCCCGTTCGGGAGTGTGAGTTCCGAGAGATACTTGCAGTCCGCGAACGCATAACCGGGGATATCGGTCACGCCTGCGGGTATGGTCAGTCCGGCGAGATCGGAACAGCCGTAGAACGCATATGCGCCTATAGACGTCAGTACTGACGAGAGTTCCAGATGGACAAGATCAGTGCATCTGTAGAATGCGCTGTCGCAGATCCTCATCACTCCGGGCATGGTGACGGCCGTGAGGCTGCTGCATCCGCTGAATGCCTCTTCGCTTATCACGGAAACACCGGAAGGTATAGTGGCGGACCCAAGTTTCTGGCAGTCCTTGAATGCGGCGGGACCGATGGTTCTCAGACCGGACGGCATCTCAACAGATGTGAGTACCGAGCAGAAATAGAATGCTCTCTCTGGTATCGTATCCATCTTGGACGACAGTTTCGCGGTAACCATGTATTTGCACGAACTGAATGCACCGTCACCTATGGAGATGACGGTGTCGGGAAGCACCAGTTCAGTTATGTCAGTGGATTCGAATGCATTCGCACCTATGGTCACCAGGCCATCATGGATTATTAATGATTCAAGGTCCCAATTGCTCTTGAACGCACCGTTACCTATCGTTCTCACAGAACCCGGTACCTCTACAGCGACCAGATCGGCGGATGCGAATGCCGAGTCGCCGATGGCCTCCAATCCGTCCGGGAAGATCATGGTCTCCAGATCCATGCAATCGCTGAATGCCCTGTCCCCTATCGTTATAAGCGTGGAAGGCAGTGTAACGGATGCGAGGCTCCAGCACATCTCAAAAGCGCTTTCGCCTATGGAGGTCACGCCTTCGGATATGATGACAGTCTCCAGATCGCTGCCTTTGAATGCTTCTTTTCCCCATTCCTTAATTCCGGATGGGATGACTATCTCCTTCACACCGATGTCCGAGAACGCCCCGTCCCCCATGGATTCCAGGGTGGAGGGAAGATTCAACGATCCGAGTCTTCTGCACATATCCGTGACTTTGCTACCGACGGACACCACTCCTTCCGGGATCGTGAGATCCTTGAGAGACATGCATAGCGAGAATGCACCATCGCCGATGGATATGACCGATGAGGGTATGAATACGGACGACATGGAAGCGCATGCATAGAACGAATTGTCGCCTATGTATGTCACGCCATCCCCTATGACCGCCGATAGGACGGGGTGGCCCTCGATCAGCCACGGTACCTTGTTATCTTTGGTGTCGTAATCATTCATGGCACCAGTGCCGTCACCATCCTTTGAGATCTCTAGACTGCCGTCGTCATACAGCGTCCATATGACACCGTCACCGCATCCTCCTCCTGCCACAGGGTCAGTACCTCTGCTACCGGTGTATCTTACAAGTTTATCATCCCCCCTGAAAACATATCCGGGCAGTTGATCGTATGTCAGTTCGGTGGTACCGTCGGTATCGTAGAACGGCTGTTCGAAAGCATGATCCCCGATCTCAGTGACCGTTGACGGGATGTAGACGAATGTGAGTCCGCCCGTCATGTAGAAAGCAAGCTCCGGTATGGATGTCACACCTTCTTTGAATATCGCATCCATCATGCTCGGATTATTGCAGAATGCACAGGGACCTATCGTTCTAACAGTGGAAGGTACGATCACATACATGAGCGAATCGCATGAACAGAAAGCCTGTTCACCTATCTCCTTCAGTCCTTCAGGAAGATCGAAACCATTGATGGATGCACATCCGTAGAAGGCGTCCTCGCCTATGGATTCGATAGAATCCGGGAATGTCACATTTATCAGATCGGTGCATTTGAGGAATGTTGCGGCATCTATCTCTGTCACTCCGGGCGGGATGGTAATGGTATAAAGCTTGGAGCAAAGAGCGAATGCACCGTAACCAATCGATGTGACGGAATCAGGGATGTCTATGGTGGTCATCTTACCGCTGCGGAATGCGTAGTCGCCGATGGAAACGACACCGTCACCTATCTCGACCATAGAATAGTCCATTCCGTACCATGGCGGTTTGTTATCGCTGTCGAAATCGTTCATCACACCTGTACCAGTGCCTGTTATCTGGATACTCAGGATGCCGGCTGTAATGTCCCAGGTGACACCGTCACCGCATGTCCCGCTGCCGTCCGCCTGGATGTCTGCGGCATCGGTAACCGTGACAATCATACCGACCGCAAGCGATGCCAATGCGAACAGGGACACCATAAGAATGAGGGCCGTTCTGGTTGAGGCCCCCCTGTTTTTGATTGAACTTGAATCTTTCATCTCTATCCCCAACCGTTGACAACGGACGATAATATCTGACAGTACCGTTCGCTGTCATCTTGAATAAAGGTCTTTGAAAATGGATGCCGGGGTGAAGTAAAAACGTTTATCGCACAGTATCGGATGAACGGTCATTATATGGTGACGGACGGCATAGATCTCTTTCATGGTCCAGTCTGGAACTGATGAGTGATTATTATGCCTGGATATACGAAATAGTTTGGCGGACCCGGTGCCCCGGGTCCTGCCGGATCACTGCTGTTTCTTCTTGTAGAAGTAGAATCCGACTCCGCCTGCTATGGCGATTACCGCTATGATAATGATGATCCAAGGGAAACCGCCGCTGTCTCCGCCGCCACCCGGTGTCGGTGAGGGACCGTCCTCGTTCACGGAAACCTCGCAAGTCGCAGTGTATCCTCCGCTAACGGTCGTTACTGTTATCACCGTCTTACCGATACTGTTGGCGATTACAAGACCGTACTCACTGACAGATGCCACCGACGGATCGGATGATTTCCACGTAACGTTCTTGTTGGGTGCGTCGGAAGGCGTAACCGTAGCGACGAGCGTGAACTTCCCGCCAACATCTATCGTGTTGCTGGTCTTGTCCAGGCTAACTCCTGTGACCACTCCGGGGGTGTACTCCCAATCTGCATACACGTTGCTGTCCTTCGTGAAGACGGTATCCGTGGTCACCTGTACTCCGCCGGGGATGGATGTCCACCACCCGTCGAACGTGTATCCGGGGTTGTCCGGGGGAGTCGGCATGGCTTCCGACAGTTTGCCGTAGTTGTTGGTCTGTATCTCCTTCACGATGGAACCCTCGGATCTGAAGGTTACCGTGAAATGGACGCTGTCGAAGTAGTAAAGGCTGGCAATATTCCCAGTCTTGCCGTTACCGCACCACATCTTCCCTTTGAGGATCTCCGCGGTCTGGGATATCTCTGTGGACGTATCGTTGTAGTAGAAGTCGAGACAGTAGGCGACCACACTTTCGACAGTGGTCAGGGAATCCGGGAATGAGATGGATTTCAGGTAACATTGCAGGATCGCATGTTCTTCGATGGTCGTCACGCCTTCTGGTATGGTGATGTTCTCCAGATACGGATTGTCCATGAACGCTCTGTTACCGATTGCCGTCACATTCGTAGCAGACACCTGGGATGGGATTGAGAATGACACATCGGTCTTTCCCTGAGGGTAGAGGCAGAGCTTTGATCCGCCATCGGAATAGAGTACCCCATCAGCTGTACAGAAATTCGGATTGCCGGAGGCAACGGTGAATTCCGACAATGCAGGACAGTTCTGGAAGGGCCTGTATTCACCGAAGCTCTTCAGCCCCTTACCTATGTTCACGGTAGTGAGATTCTCACAGTAACCGAAATATTCCAGCTCGGTGACACTATCCGGCAGCGTAACCACTGTGAATGCACATGAATTGAATCCAGAGATCGTCTTTACACCTTCTTGGATGGTTAGCGAGGACAGCTTAACACAGCCGTTGAATGTATAGTCGATCTCCTTGACGTTGCCGGGTATGGTAACGGACTTCAGGGATTGCAGACCGTCGAACGCTGTGAACGGTATCTTGGAGATCCCGGTACCAATGGTCAGGGTGGTCACACTCTTACAGTCCTCGAAACAGGAATCCCCGATAGACGTTACGGAATCGGGAATGACGATGGATGTCAGTCCAGCGCATCCCTCAAATGCGCTGCCGCCGATCATTTTCACACCGTCTGGTATGGTGGCGGACTTCAATGACGAACAGTCCTCGAATGCGCTGCCACCGATCGTCTTGACATCCTTCGGGATCTCGATCGAAGAGAGTTTCGCACATCCGTCGAACAGGCCGTACGGGATTTCCGTCAAACCGCCGTTCAGCTTGACGGTCGTCAAACTCGCACATCCCCAGAACACCTCATCGTACAGCTTAGTCACGTTGGACAGATCGATGCTGGTGATGGCCGTCCTCGCGAAGGAGGCATATCCCAAAGAGGTCACGGTGGACGGGAAGTTGAACGTCGCCAGCTTCGAACAGTTGCTGAATGCGCTGCCTTCGAACGCGGTGACCTTCGAAGAGGAACCGAATGTGACGGTAGTAAGGCTTTCGCAATCCTCGAACGTGGCCTGCTCTATGACGGTGACCCCGCTCGGGATGTTGATCGAGGTGAGACTGTAGCATTCCTCGAACGCGAACCTGCCTATGCTGGTGACCCCGTCGGGGATGGTGATCGTCGTCAGTTTGGGACAATGGAGGAAAGATGATCCGCCCACGGTCGTGAGCTTCGAATCCGATCCGAATGTGACGGTAGCAAGGGTATCGCACGATGCGAAGCACCTCCATTCCAGACCGGTGACACTGCTCGGGATGTTTATCGAGGTCAACTTCTCACAATTCTCGAATGCGTGCTCTCCGATGGCCTTGATCCCTTCCGGGATGGTGACCGACACCACATCCTTGTTCGCGAATGCGGCGTCGCAGATCCTCACGATGCTGTAACTCTTCCCCTCATAGCTGACGGAGTTGGGGATACTCACCGTCTGATCCGTCCCGGTGTACGCATATACTCCGGCCGTCGTGCCTGCTGTGTCTATCGAATATACGAAGTCGCCTATCTCCGGATAGACCTCCTTCGCATCCGTGTCCGCCGATACGGAGGTCAAGGCGAACAGGAAGCCTGCAATGATGACCGCGGACATCAGCAGATATCTGTTTCTAATGTTCATTGATGACATATTCACAACTCTTTCTTACAGACCCGCCTATTGTGCGGACCCGTCTGAGTCTTCAGTTGTGTTGATTATATTTCTGGATTCATATCCGCATCGTGACGGACGGTCGCCACGTCCCGACGGACGGTAATAGTGGGGTATGCATTGTACTCCTTGCCGGAACGTCTCCTTTCTAGCGACTCGTTGATCCTCCTTATCTCTGCCCTGTATGATGTGTACGCCGAGAACCATATCATCACGTACAGGCGGTCAGAATGATAAGAAACATCAGCGGTTCCTGCAGTAATCGCCGAACCTCACGGATTCCGCCTACGACGTCAAATGGTCCATTGACAAGGTTGAGACCTCTCTGAGCTACAGGCACCGCAGACGTCCGATGAAGGAGAAGGCGGAGAAACCTAAGAGGCCCAGGGGAAAGCCGAGAAAGAATCCTCTCCCGGAGCAGTCAGTTTAAGAGTATAGTGTAGCGATTTGGGAATTCATTATTCTACGGGTGCTCCAATTACGCATTCAGAGGGTGCAGGTTCACCCACAAGATATGTGTCGGACCCCGGAATCAGAATTGAGAGCGATCCCGGGGTTTGAAAGGGTTTAGGCCTGTCAGTCAGTGATTTCCGTCGATAGTGTTGTCTATAAATATAATATTGATAAAATATTATCAGATTTTGAGGTGTTCTAAATGATTGTAGTGCCCAGTTCCGAATTGAGAAACAGATACACGGAGCTTACAGATAAGTATCTCGCTTCCGGGGAACCGATCTATCTGACCAAGAACGGCCACGGTCACGCCGTCCTTCTGAGCATCGAGGAATACGAGAGGCTCAGAAGGGATGATTTGGTCAACAAGATACATATCGGCATCCAGGCTGCCAAGGAAGACCGTGTCAGATCTATAGACGAGGCGGAACGGTACATCAGGAAGGAACTCGGTCTATGACATACGATGTGGTCATCACCGATCCGGCTCGATGATGTCATAGAGATCGTAGGTTACATAAGGAAACTAACAGGTAGTGACGATATTTCGGACGGATACATGATGGACATACTCCAGACCGCGAAGTCCCTAGATGTCATGCCGCACAGGTTCCCGATTTCGGGAGACCCTCCTTTGGCGGAACTCGCGGTCAGGATGGCCCCGTACAAGGATTTTCTGATAGCTTACGGTATAGACGAGGATGCATCCACTGTTTTTGCATACAGAGTACTCTATTCCAAGTCCGATATCAAGAAACGGTATTTTGACAAGATATAAACTCAAATGTTCCTTGTATCCTCACTTATGCATCGAATTGATAACAAGGCAAACATAACTTCATTGAATCTTGACTCCGAGGGCCTCGAACAGTTCCCTTTGGGCCTTGGTCACCTCATTCAGTCTCCATTTCCCGCCGATGCACGAGATCTTCAGCTTCTTCAGCGTGTTGATCACGTCCGGAACCCAGTAGTTTCCTGCCATACCCTTCTCCTTGAGCAGGTTTATCAGGGTCAGCCTGAGCCTCAGGGACAAGAAGTTGACCAGAAGTCCGCCTTCGGCGGAGTTCTGATCCGATTTGCCCGTTATGCCCACATAGAGGTCCGACTGCAGCTGGGAGAAGTCATATTCCACCCCGTTCCTCAGGCGGTACTGGGCCAACAGGTCCAGCCAGTGCTTGTTAGATGTGGTGACGACTGCGAACCTTCCGCAGGCGTTCTCCTTCGCAGAGATGGCGTTGCGCTTCCTGGTAACCACCGTCTTCCCATCTTCATCCTCGCTGAATTCCAGCAGATCGGCGATCTGCTGCTCCTTGCGCGTGAGCTTCTTCTTGGCGAAACGGTCGAACTTCTTGCCCGATAACCTGTTCTCCAGTTCACCTATCCTGGAGTACAGCGTGGCTATCTCCTTCGTACGCCTGGAATCGTCCTGGAACACCACTGCCCTTATGGCCCCTTCGTCATCTTTCAAAGCCTTAACCATATCATCGTCCTCCAGTCTGACGAACGTCTCGTATCCCCTCACCACGGATCTGGCCAGGTAGTCCGTGTTCAGAGGAGAGTCGATATCTCTGACGCTTTCGGAGAGCAGCAGTTTGGAGATGTTCACCCGTGCCGGCACCGGCACGGTGAACCCCATGTTGCGCTCCAGCATCATCTGGACATTCCCTATGCTGAAGAAACCCCTGTCCATCTCCAGTTCGATGGGCGAGCAATCCATCGTCTTCAGATCAGAGACGATGTTGTCCAAGGTCGATACATCGGCCACCGAACCAGGATAGGTCCGGTAGCAGAAAGGAAGGTGGTCCTCCATCGAATGGACCATCCCCAGATTGAATTGCCTGGAACCTGTCAGGTGCGTCTTCCTCCCGACCTCCGAATACTCCAGATCCTCCGAATCGGTACCGAGGCACACTATGTCGAAGATCACGCATCCGCTCTTCGGAGCCAGTTCCTTGAACAGAAGCTCCCTCTGTTCGGAACCGTGTCCGACGGTCTGCAGGAACCTGCAGACCGATGACTGTTCGAACTCCCATTCGACATCCAGAATCTCCCTCAGATAAGTGTCCTCCATCACACTCTCCATCTGGTTTACGGTCACCGGGTCTACAACACCTAATATGGCCATTGCCAGCAACCTTCTACCATCCCTCTTGCCGTACACGTCGTCCAGAGCGGACATCAGTCCGCTCTTCTCTGCCAGCTGTACGAACAGCTGGTACGGGCCATAGACGGGACTGCAGCTGATGGTCCTGTTCCTGGTAGGTTCCTTCAGCAGATTCCCTTCTTCATCGCATACTCCCAGATACTTCCTTGTCTGTCTGGAGTTCTTCTTGACGGGATCCCACACGCCTGTGACCTCATAGAGGTAGTATCTTCCGTTCTTCTGCTTCTGGACGACTTTGTAACTCATTGTTTATAATGATAACAATGATTGTATATAAAACCTGCTAAAAATTCATAGAAGCCAGCATATCAAAGAACGAGATCACAATGACCTTGTTATCAAGTCATTGCGTAAGTGAGGTTGTATCCTGCCATATATGTAAGCTGAATAACCGGTATGGATGGAGAAGTGGTGGGCCCTACCGGGTTCGAACCAGTGACCACTCGGTTATGAGCCGAGCGCTCTACCTGACTAAGCTAAGAGCCCATCGCTCGAGGTTAAACTGATTATACATAATAAATTATCGAATAGTTGCAACATCTCGGCGTTCCAGATATCGTGCCTCATTCGTACCAGCCCATCCATCATTAATATACCGAATCCAATCGGGATTCAAACAGGAGTGTGCCCGTTGTTCGATAATGTTGCGGATAGTTCGCAGAGTGCCAGGATACCGATGTTCACGCTGACGCTTTATGTCGTGCTCCTAGCCGCTGCGCTAGTGATCTCCGCTATCGACATAACCCTGGGAAGGATCAATCAGCTTCTCCTCTCGCTGCCGATCGCCTTCATGCTGATGGTGGCGATAATATCGGACCGCAAGGTAGCGCACATCCCTCCGTTGCTGATCATCAGCATGGTGGTCGCTCTGGCACTGGCCGCCGTGTCCGATTTCCTGGATTTCCACCAATTCTTCTCGACGCTGTCCAGCATTCTGACCGGCGTGAGTCTGATGATGATGGGACTCGTCTTCGTATACACGATGATTCATTCGTATCCCCGCCTGTACACCGAGAGCCGCTTCTTCATCTACGTCTCGGCGTTCTCGATCGCCATGACCGTGCTGCTGGTGATGTTCATCGTGCAGCTGGTCTACTACCACATGATATCATACGAGGGATTCGAGATGTGGATCGCCACGGAATATGTGATCATGGCCATGCTGGGTGCGATCCTGATGATGGCACTGACCGAGCTGGGTCTGGAGAAGTTCCTGATAAACAGCGATCTGAACAGGAAGCTCGAATCCTACGTTCCGGAAGTCTATTCCAATGAGAAGGCAAGGGACGGCATTCTGGAGATCATAAAGGCAGGGGAATCCGAGAAGCTCGAGTTCAAGTCCACCATAACGACAAACATCGCCACCGGTGAGAACGACAAGAGGATGGAGAAGGCTGTTCTGAAAACTATTGTGGCGTTCCTCAACACGTCCGGTGGGATCCTTCTCATAGGGGTCTCCGACGACGGCTCGATCTACGGCGTGGACGAGGACCAGTTCCCGTCCAGGGACAAGATGAATCAGCACCTCTCCCACATGATCTCGTCGAAGATCGGATCGGAGTTCTTCGCTTACCTGTCCTTCACCATCGTCGACATGGAGGAGGGAAAGGCTGTCGTACGTGTGGACTGTGACAAGAGCAAGAAGCCCGTGTTCCTCAAGGACGGCAAGGCGGAGGAGTTCTATGTCCGCTCCGGACCTGCCAGCATCGAACTCACCGGGTCCAGTCTGGTTAACTACGTCAACAACAAGTCAGCCACCACCAAGAGGGATATCGTCAAGCAGGTGGAGTCCACCCTGTACGAAGGAAAGGAGTGATCCGTCCTTCTGAGCAGAGATCAATGATCGATTCGACAGATCCCTGAGCGATACGCAATTCATGAACGGTCTGAGAAAGCAAAGGCTCCGATGAGATCCGGGTTGCCCTCGACGATCGTCTCTGTAACGGGTGTTTCCCCAAAGGATTGATTAGTCGCTGCAATTATACATATCGCCAGACCCGGATGTTGTCAGCTTCCCGTTGTTCAGTTCCCATGTCATATTATCGCCGCATTTGCCGCTTGATACATCCGAATCTCTGCAAGAGCGAAAACGGCGATGAAGACGAGAGCGAACAGTATGGATGCGATGAGCGATCCCTTAAGATGATTGCGGCCCCGACCGCATCGAATGACGGAACCGCCTGCCATCGGATCAGGTCACATATCGTTGACGGAAAGCCCCTGATAAACCACCTGGTATCCTTTCAGATCTCCTTTCAGGTACTCCGCCTTCATCCTCAGTTTACATTCATCCAGCTTATCTGGATTCCTCTTGACCTCTATGATCCTGGCGGTCCTCTCGATGTCGTCCACGACGACTATGTCTATCTCGACATCCCCCTTGCGGTTCCAGAACCCGCCTACCCTGGTATAGGTGTCCTCCTCCCTAATCCTTCTCGTGAAGTACTCTTCCAGGACCCTGCCCTCGTAATCGGGAATGGCGTTGAGCATATATCTGCGCAGAAGGTCATATCTCCCTGATTCCAGATAGTCCGATGCCGGCAGGATCATCCTGAAGTAGAAGCGGAGGTACATGTCGGTGATCCTCCAACGGGTGTTCTTGGTGTCGGGGTCCGAGAATATCGGGGCCACGGTGTCGACAAATCTGTACTCCTTCTTCAGACGGTCCAGATACGGTCCGGTCTCCATCCGGAGGACGTCCTCGATCTCCGAGCGGCGCTCCTTCCCGGAAGCTATCAGCTGCAGTATGGAGAAGTACGTCCTGTAATCCTTGCCGAACTCGGTGACCAATATGTCCCTCCCATCCCTCAGGAATATCGAATCAGGGGATGCGACCTTATCAATCATACTCTGCGAATCGAAGGCTCCTCCATCCATCAGCACCTCGATGTACAGGGGCGTCCCGCCGGTGAGCATGTACAGGGTGAGAAGGTCCTTGTTCGTATACCCGGGATTGTGGTCTTTCAGGATATCCTTCATCAGACATATCGGCAGCGGCTGAAGGGACATCTTGGATGTCGGGCGGTTGAACAGCGGCTGCCTCTCATCCTCGAACAGGCGAGTCATCATGGTATGCACGGAACCGCTGACTATGAGATTCAGCCTAGTTGTGTCCTTGTAAAGGTCCCAGACCTCCTGGATGTCCGAATAGATCGATGGATTGACATAGGAGAGGTCCTGGAACTCGTCGATGATCAGCGTGATCGGATGTTCCCTGGAATGGATCATCACTGCCTTGAGGATGTCCCGGAACCTTGAGATCTCCCCTGCTATGTCGATCCCCGATTCGTGCAGGGTGTTCTGCATATTACGGCAGAGGATCGGTTCGTTCACACGCGTCACGAAAAGATAGACGAAGGGATGGCCCTCGACGGACCTCAATGCCAGCACCGTCTTTCCTATACGGCGCCTCCCTAAGATGACGGTGAATCTGCTTGATGTCTCCGAGATCGCCCTAACGCTCTCCAAAGCATGGAGTTCCTCCTCACGACCGTAGAATCTCATGAGGATTTGAAGGACATAATAGTAATTAAAATTACGGTAATTTGAATTACTGTTATTCAAAGCGGATTCATTCCAGATTCCGGTCAACCGATCACCTGGGCTATCACCCGGATCATCCACAATCTAAAATCTGTCCGACATCTACTCCGAAGATCTGATAACGCCTATGATCCCATCATATGTTCGTTCACAGCATCACTGCCCTGTGCAATTTCCTGGAAAGCGACTATGTCGATGATGCCCTCGACGGCTGGATGTCGCCGCACTATACTCAGATCACCACGGTGTAGGACTTGCCCGGGTAATACTCCGAATCCAGGAAGTACGACCTCATCTTGGACGGGATGTCCCCTACCTTGTAGTTGAGCGCCGTGGTCTCACCGTAAAAATATCCGTAGGGATTGGCTTCCCCGCTGATGGAATCGGTCTTGACGGCTGCGCTCATATGACCGGGCATTATCTGCAGTGCAATACCGTATTCGATGCCGAGCTTGGGCATGATCTCATGCGCCAATGCAGCGTACAGGATCGCCGTGTCCTCGCAGTCCCCTCCCTCATCGAACAGTGTCTCCAGCGGGAACTTCCAGTATTCCGTGTAGCCCATGTACTCCTCATCGGTCTGATACGGTATGTTCTGCGTGAAGGCCAGCAGGTAGTTCAGATAATCCTTGGCGACCAGGCTCTGATGCTTCTCCATATAGGCATCGAGGAGCGAATCTGACAGTTGGGTCAGATAGGGCTTCATCCGGACGTCCTCGTAGCTCATGGTCACGAACGTCCTGTCGCGGATGTGGTCGGGTTTGCTCTGGCGCCTCTCATCCACATCGTAGATCTTCTTCGCATATGCATAATCGTCGTAGTCTATGCCGAGGCTCACCGAATAGCTGTTCCCGCCCCACTTCCATGAGTATTTGTGCTCCACCAGACCGCCGATCTGCATCAGGCTGACCAGCCGTTCGTCCGAAGGGGTCCTGGCGGTTATCATGTAGAATCCGCTGTCGAGACCGGTGTATGTGGGGGTATTCCATGTCGCAGTGGATATGATATTTCCGTTCAGATGTGCGGAGTACATGGTCCTCTCTGGGGTGTGGAACACCGAGGAGAGGTCGATGACATCGTCGTCATGATAATGCTTGACTATGTCCAGCGAGTTCATGGCATACACGGTCTGATCGAACCCCGCCTCGAATACGTACGTCGTATCCGTGCTCAGCAGACGCAGATTGGGCCCGTACCAGCCGCTGAAGGTCACCCCGGGATCGACCTCGGCCGTGAGTGTGACAAGCTCCCCCGGTTTGTAGATGCCCTTGTTGCCGGTGACGGTGATGCCGATGCCCGCGTACGTCCTTACAGTATATTCGTCTGTGAGTGTGGCCTTTTCATGGCTACTGTAGGTCCTGGTAATATGCATGCTTTTCACATCCGAGTCCTCGTTGCCCACGAGCTCGTAGTACTGCTTGTAGACGATCCCGGCATCATCGATCCAGCGGGTCTCCGTGGCGCTGTCGCCATATGTATGGACGTACACCTCGCAGACCTTCTCCCCTGAGATGGTGTCTATGGTCTCCGTCCCCTTGTACGCCCAGTCCCCCAGGCCGGGACCCCATCCCTCGTCCTGGGTGGAACTGATGTAGGTGTCATGGATCTCGTAATAATCGTAGGCAAGGAGGTCGACCGTCACGGTGTGCATCAGGCCGCTCCTGGTGCTTTGGGTGTCGCAGTACACCGCCCTCTGGCCGCTCAGATTGTAAGAGGACATGCTCCTGTCGCAATCGCCCTCCACGTTGTACCATACCATCAGCCCGATCGGCGACGGCGCCCATCTGGCGTAGAGCTTCAGCGGACCCTGGAGGCCATGGGTGTCGCCATCGAAGAATACGGTCCTGTCCGCATCCGTGTACCAGCCCGCGAACGCCTTGTCGTCCTTGATCGGATACTGGAGGTCCACCTTGTCCCCGGACCTGTATGACTCCGCGGGATCGGCGCAGAACTCACCCCCATCCAGATCGTACTCGACGGGATAACGCACGTCCTGCGTGGTGACGAAGAGGACGATGCCTACGGCCGCAGCTATGACCAATACCGCTGCTGCGATCATCGGTATCCTGTTGGCCGCCATGGGTATCACATCCTCCGTAAGGTCGCAAATGCATTCGGAGTTTTAGAAGAATCGTGGAATAATTGGGGGTGTGAACCCCCGTTATGTTTGTATCAGGGTCTCCTGAAGTGGACGATCAGCAGGGTGAGCAGCACACCGAGGATGAATGCGACGGGGGTCGCGATCATCCACACGTTGGTCTCTTTGGTGGGCTCCTCGGGCTTGTCCGGGATGTCCTCATCTGTCTGGCTGATCCTCTTCAGCTCCCCGTCCTTACCTTCGAAGACGTATCCCTTGAACTGATCGGCGGTCTCCTCGCTCAGAACGAGCTCCTTTCCCTCCTCATCGAAGAACTTGATGCCGTCGAATGCGGTGGGGGCCAGGTTCTGGATGTTCTTCCCCAGGGTCACCTTGGTGAGCCCGGTGCATCCTGCGAAGGCGTAATCCTCCAATCCATATCCCTGGAGGATCTTCACGCTGGTGATGCCGGTACAGTCCTTGAATCCGGCCTCCTGCACCATGGCGAAGATGTTGTCCGTGAGGATTATATCCCCGGTCAGTCCGCTGCAGCCTTCGAATGCTCTCGGCTGCACCCCCATGGATAATTGACCGGTGAAAGTCGGTGTGCCGGTGAGGCCGGAGCATCCTCTGAATGTGTCGGAGCCTATCTGCATGTATTCCCCGATCCTCAGTTCCCCTGTAAGGGAGGAGCAGCCATCGAAAGTGCCGAATTGGGAGATCCCGGAAGGAATCTCCACGCTGCCCTGCATCTTCGAACAGTTCTGGAAAGCGAACCAGCCAAGGCTCTTTATGCCCTTGGGGGTGGCCAGGGTTCCGGTCAACGACGTGCAGTCCTGGAACGCGCAGTACCCTATCTTCTCCACGCCCGCGGGGATGCTAAACTCCGTCATCGAGGTGCATCCCTGGAATGCGTAGTCGCCGATGGTCTTGAGCTTGCTGTCCTCGGCGAAGACCAGTTTAGTTATGCCTGTTGTCGTGAAAGCGGATGCGCCGATCTTCTCCAAGCTACTGGGGATCACTATCTCGCCTGTCAGGTACGGGAAATGGCCAAAACATTCCTTGCCCAGCGATGTGATGCCTTCACCCAGCTCGATGTACTTCACCTTGTACAGACTGTTGACGTACCAGGGATAAGTGATCAGTCCTGTGTATTCCCACATATCACCGGTACCCCAAATCTTCAGGGTTCCGCCGGTTATCTCCCAGTACAGGTCGTCCCCTATCATCGATGGGGAAGCATCGTTATCCTGCGAGTCCGATGCGATGATGAAGGCTCCGGCGGCCAGCATCAGCACCGATGCCATGAGCATTGCTTTTCCTTTTCGGGAGAACGGAGACCTTAACCCTGTGCTACCGGAATCTCCTTTCCTTTCATAGGTGTTAAGACGTATGATGACCTTATGAAAGTGATGTGAAGATTGTCAGATTATCGCTACGATACTCCTCTATTTACCCGTCCGATCGTGCCTTGGAACGACAGGAGCGGATGATGGATTCCGCCTTCAGGCGGACCCTTCTTCCGATCCATTACCCGTCAGTTTCGCCAGGATCCTCGGACGTATCCTGCGATATATGTGCGCCATGACGAGTATGATCGCTATGGTCGCCAACGTCACCCCGATCGCCGGAAGGAATTCCAGCGGGATCTCGTACGTATCCACGAGCTGAACGAACGGTGCGACCAGAACCTTGGCCACCGCGATGTGTAGCAGGAACAGGTAAAGGATGTTCGCGCCCATCAGCGCGAACACATGCGACAGACCGGGTATCTTCGACAGGATGACTACGATGTATACCTGTACGAATCCGCAGGACAGGGTCGTCAGGGCGAACGTGAATCCGGTGAACAGCCCGTAGTCCCCGATGTTGAGCCTCCTTAGATTGGTGGCGGCAGGGAACGCCATCAGGCATACCGCCGCGATGACGATGAGCGCGGCCAGCGTTATCCAGTACCATCTGTTGCGCAATCCGTTCTCCAAGAACTCCACGAAATGATGCTTTCCGAGCAGGGCACCAAGCAGGAGGAACGCCGCGACCATGGGATACAGATGTATGTAGAACGGCAACTGGATGTGGACGAACCCTATGTACACGGATTCCACGGCCAGCAGCACCAGTATGGACAGCACCGCGACCCTCCAGCCCTTGAGAGCACGTTCGGCGATCGCATAGAAGATCAGGTATCCTCCGGAGAGGATGATCAGATAGTACAGCGCTATGCTCGTGGAGAACAGAGCACCGTGATCCATTATATCGATGAACTCGGGGCTGTTCACGTCAAGGAAGCACCCCTCCCCTATGACAGCATCGCCCAGCTCGGCCAGCAGGCTGTACTGGGACAGGTCGTATCCCAACGCCAGAAGGTAGAGGTACAACAGAACGGTCAGTACTACTCCGCTAAGAACATAGATCACAACCAGCGGGAGCACACGTCTCCTGACATTCTCGACGTAACCCCTTCCTGGCCTGTAGAACAGACCAGATATGACCATGAACATTATCAGCCCTGAGAACAGGAACTGCACCCACGACGATACCCCGGACCCGTCCGTCCCGTTCTGCATCAGAACAAGATGGGTCGCTATGACGCCCAGTATCGCCAGTCCCTTGTAGACGCCGATATATCTGAACGCTCTGTATTCCTTTCAGATGCGATGGCCTCTGCCATGTATGAACGACGAAATCCACGTTATTAGTAGGTTTTCATAGCAGTTCATTCCGTCGAAGGCTCCTCGACCGAGAGCTTGAGCAGTTCCTCGACCTTCTCCAGGATATCCGCATCCTCGACGTCTAGCCTTCCGTAGTACAGCTCATGGCTAAGCTTCACCATCTGCGTGAAAATGCGGCCCTTTTCTGTGAGGATGTAATGAACGGTCTTCCTCCCCTTGTCGGGCAGATAATAATCCACAAGACCGTCATCCGACAGTTTCCTCATGCGTTCGGTCAGCGGGGACCAGGAGGCGTATTCCCTCATCTCGGTTGCGGTCGCGGATCCATTCTCCAGGATGTACTCCAAAGATTGTATGCAGATTGGATCGTACGGCGTGGGGGGAACCTTGTTCATAACCGTGGTAAAGAATCTTAACAAATAGTAATTCTCTAAATCAAGCTGAAACGCTTGATTTTGAATGAGATATTTGATTTTGACTGTATCTCAGAAGTATACTGTAGAATGGCCTTTAACTAAATTATTAGTAGAATGCTGACCTCATCCCAGATGATGAGGAGTGCATATCTGCCGGCGGCGTATGTGATCGCTGGAGCGTCCCTGTGGGGGATAATAGGGGTGTTCACCCGTGCCCTGTACGGATCGGGGCTCTCCCCGATGCAGATAACCCTGTCCAGATGCTTCATCACGATGGTCGCCATGGCGCTGGTGATACTCGTTGCGGACAGGAAGAGCCTCCGCATCGACCCGAAGGACATATGGATGTTCATCGGAACCGGTCTGCTCAGCATCGTGTTCTTCAACGTGATGTATTTCACGACCCAGCAGATGGTCTCCCTGTCCACCGCATCGGTGCTCCTGTACACGGCACCGTGCTTCGTCATGGTCATGTCCATGGTGCTCTTCAGGGAGAGGCTCACCAGGAACAAGCTGCTGGCCCTGCTGCTGGCGTTCATAGGATGCATCTTCACCACCGGGCTGGGATTCGGCGACGTGAACATCGGCGTCCTGTTCGGGGTCCTTGCCGGACTCGGATATGCGCTATACTCCATATTCGCCAAGTTCGCATTGAGGAAATACGGCCTCTTGACAATACTGTTCTACACGTTCCTGATAGCCACGATCTGCCTGGCCCCATTCTGCGATGTGCCTTACATGATAGAGATGAGCGGCGATTCGGATGTCATCCTGAACATGCTCGGCCTGGGCGTCATATCCACCGTGCTGCCGTACTACTTCTATACGGTAGGGCTGAACGGGATGGATGCCGGGAAGGCGTCGATCATAGCCTTCGTGGAACCCATGGTGGCCACGATCGTGAGCCTGATCGTAGGGGACCCTTTCGGATGGACCAACATCGTCGGCATAGCCCTGATCCTGGGCTCGGTCATCCTGCTGAACGTGTCCGAAAAGAGCGGAAAAGGGAACGGTACGGACGAAGGACCTGCCTAAGAGATTCAGAGCAGAATGTAACGGGCGGAACGGGTGCTGCCCTCGGCCTTCGCAATCCTGCCTTCCTTCCTGAGATTCTGCAGTATGTTCGTCGCTTTGACCGACAGCTGCTCGTCGGTCAGCCCCTTCCTGTCGCGGAACCTCAGCATGTTCACCACGTCGGAGCGCGTGACCGAACCGTTGTCCTTAATCAACTGCATAACCGCATCGTGGTCCGAGCCCTTGCTGAACCTGGCCGAAGGATCCTCGTAGGACAGGTTTATGCACGGAACACCGTCATAGACCGTGACGAGCCCGCTGGAGATCAGCGACTCCATCCTCTTGTCGGAGAGATACCTGCCGGAATCCAGCCTGTCCAGGTCCAGGATGTCCTGTATCTCCATGTTCCTGTGGATGTCCAGCGCCCTGGCCATGGGGCCCTCCCTCCTGCCAGGGAACGTCACCGACACGGAATCGTCCGTTATCGCGAACCTGGGAAGGGGGAAGCGCTTGTGTATCTGGGACAGGTAGAAGTTGCGTATGCCCGCTCCCGAATTGGGCACCAGTCCGATCTCGGCCATCGCCTTGATCAGGAAACCGTTCCTCCCCGCGATTGTCTGGTTCTGCCCCTTGACGAATGATTCCGGCCTGACATCGGGGAAGCTCCCCCTGCTGACCACGGTCACAGATTCATTCTCCCTCTCGAGGACCTCTATCGTCCCTCCCATCGTGTAATCCTGGTGCTGAAGGGCGTTGAACATCGCCTCCGTGAGGGATGCCACACGGTAGGTGCTGACGAAGATCGGTCCTTCTGGACCCTCGATCTTGACCGTGGAGTTGCTTATGAGGGACGCCACCTTCCTTATCGCCAGGACCATGGATCCGTTGATGACACGGGAATCGGCCTCTGTGCCGTCTATGTCGAAGAGCCTCCATTTGACACAGACCGACTGCGGGATCACCCTCTCGGAGGACTTGCCCATGAGGATCATGGCGGCCACAGTGATCTTCCCCCTTTTGAGCACGCCCACATGTGCCAGGAATGTCTGGTCGTCCATCTCGGAGACCCTCTCGCGGTCGCTGTAATGCTCAGAAAGATAGGTGGCCCTGACTGCCCTGACCGCCTCCGGGTCCAGGCTCCTAATGTCGGCATCCGGGATCACGTTCCCGGTCCAGTCGTCATAGACGCTCTTCATCGGTCCGCGTCATGCGATGCGACGATATAATCTCATTTATTCTCATTACGCCTTGTCCGAAGGAATGGTATGCCCCGATTCTTCCCTATAATCATTAAATAACACGAAACGGTCGAACTCCCATTACATCCGGAGCCCCCGCTCCAAGAGGAATAGAGATGCCGAAATTACTGAACAAGACGATCATCAACATGCCTCAGATCGCACAGGAGCTCACACAGTGCGTCCAGTGCGGATACTGTATCGACGTGTGCGAGGCGCACAACCAGACACCTTGGGATTCCGTCACACCCAGGGGAAAGATCTACTACCTCAAGCAGCTCGACCTGAAGGCCCTCGGAGCCATGGACAAAGTCCTCGGAAGGCCCGTCGCCCTCAGCCCCGAGTTCGTCGACGCCATGTACAAATGCACAGGATGCGGAAACTGCGAGGTAGTCTGCCACGCAAAGATCCGCCTGGTCGACCTTTGGGAGACCATGAGGAAATGGATGGTCGAGATCGGCATCGGACCCATGCCCGCAGCCGTCGCCATGGGAAAGAGCATCCACAAGAACCACAACCCCTACAACGAGCCCGACTCGAAGAGGGATGCATGGTGGCCCGCGGACGTCGAGAGGCACATCCCCGCCAACGTCATCTTCTTCGCAGGATGCACCGGTTCCTACAGGATGCAGCACATCGCTCAGGCCGGAGTCAGGGTCCTGGACCGTGCAGGCGTCAAGATGAACTGCCTCGGACCCGACGAGTGGTGCTGTTCCTCTCCCCTCATAAGGACAGGAAACGAGAAGGAATCCACCGCATGCGCACAGCACAACGTCGAGAAGGCGGACGGACTCGGGGGAAAGGACATGGTCATGACCTGCTCCGGTTGCTACAAGACCGTCTCCTGCGACTTCGGAAGGTTCTACGCAAAGGCCGGACAGAACGTCTACCACTTCTCCCAGTACGTGGAGAACCTGATCAACGACAGGAAGCTCCCCCTCAACAACGAGTTCAACCACAAGGTCACCTATCACGACCCCTGCCACCTCGGAAGGCACTCCGGAGTCTACGACGCTCCCAGGAACGTCATCAAGAAGATCAAGGGTGTCGAGTTCGTCGAGATGGAGAGGTCCAGGGAGAACTCCAGGTGCTGCGGTGCAGGAGGAGGTTACAAGAGCACGTACCCCGACTTCGCACTCAACATCGGTATCGAGAGGATCCACGATGCAGAGGCCACCGGAGCTGAGGTCCTCATCAGCTGCTGTCCCTTCTGCGTCCTTAACCTGACGCAGGCGGCCAAGAAGATCGGCTCCAACATCAAGGTCATGGATCTGTCGCAGGTCCTCCTCGAGGTCACCGCGCCGAAGGCCCCCGCCGAGCCCGCAGCGGATGCTGCGAAGGCCTGAAACCCGAACAATCATGGGGCCTCGGCCCCTTCCCCTTCTTTTCATGCCGTTCCCAGAACTCTGCCCGGACATCGTGCGCGTCCTGTCGTCCAAGGGCATAACCGAACCCACTCCCCCGCAGGCCGATTCCATCCCCCGCATCATCGGAGGTGAGAACCTCCTGCTCGTGGCGCCCACCGGCATAGGCAAAACGGAGGCCGCGATCCTTCCAGTTCTAGAGATGATAATGCGCACCAAGGGCAGGCCGGGCATCAGATGCATCTACATCACCCCCCTCAGGGCCCTGAACAGGGACATGCTGAAGAGGATGCAGGAATACGGGAAGGAGCTCGGGATCACAGTCGGCGTGAGGCACGGCGACACCCCGCAGGGCGAGAGGAACAGGCAGTCCGAGCATCCCCCTGAAATACTGATCACCACACCCGAGACCCTTCAGGTCATGTTCACCGGCAAGAGGCTGGTGCAGCACATGAAGCATGTGGAGTGGGTCATCGTGGACGAGATCCACGAGCTCGCCAACACCGAGAGGGGCGCCCAGATGAGCGTCGCACTTGAGAGGCTGGTCCTTCTGGCGGGCAACTACCAGAGGATAGGACTGTCCGCGACCGTGGGCAACATCGAGAACGTCGCCAGGTTCCTGGCCGGGAACAACAGGCAGGTCGTCATCAGGAAGCACGACACGCACAGGGACTTCGACATCATGGTCGAGAGCCCCGCTCCGGACACGGAGGATTCAAAACTATTGGACAAGCTGCAGAGCGACCCGGACATCCTCGCCGTCATGAAGAGGGCGAGGGAGATAGTCGAGAACGGGAACTCCACGCTCTTCTTCGTCAACACCAGGGAGACGGCCGAATGGCTGGCCGCCCGCTACCACATCTGGGACAATGACATCTCCATCGAGGTCCACCACGGATCGCTCTCCAAAGAGAACAGGATGGAGATGGAGGACCGTTTCAAGAGGGGTGAGGTGAAGTGCCTGATATGCACATCGTCCCTGGAGCTGGGAATCGACGTCGGTACGACCGAGATGGTCATCCAGTACAACTCCCCAAGGCAGGTGTCCCGCATGATACAGCGCGCGGGCAGGGCTGGGCACAGGATAGGGGAGACCATAAGGGCCAAGATAATCGCCACCGCCCCGGACGAGGTGGCCGAGGCCATGGTCGTCGCCCGCAGGTCCGACTCCAAGGAGCTGGAGTACTTCGAGGGACGCGAATCCCCGCTCACGGTTGTCGCCAACCAGCTGATAGCCATGACCATGACCGGGGCCATGGACAAGGAGCTGGCGTTCAAGATGATACACAACGCCTATCCGTTCAGGAACCTGACGATGGGCCAGATGCTGGATGTCCTGGAGCAGCTGAAGAGCATCAAGATGGTGTTCGACGACGGCGAGAAGTTCAAGCGCTCCAAGAAGGGTATGAACTACTTCTACGAGAACATCTCGATGATCCCGGACGAGCGCACGTACATGGTCCGCGACATAGGAACCAGGGCCATCATAGGCACGCTGGACGAGAGCTTCGTGGCATCCTTCGCAGAGGAATATGCGATGTTCATCGCCAAGGGCAGGACGTGGCGCATAGTGGAGATGAGGGAGGACGAGATCCTGGTCGAGGAGGCCAAGGAGGTCGGCTCCGTCCCCAATTGGGTAGGATCGGACATACCCGTACCATTCTAGATCGCGATGGAGGTCGGCCGTATGAGGAGGCTCAGGAACTTCCCGGATTATCCCGGCGACGAGGGGTGCGTCAGGGTGCTGAAGGAGTACTTCGCATCCCAGGACGAGAAGTCGGTCATGCCCACCGACAAGGTCGTGACCGTTGAGGTCGCCGACCGCATGGCCATAGTCAACTGCTGCTTCGGGACCAAGGTCAACGAGACCCTCGGCAAGATCTACTCCGCACTCCTCACTGCGCGCCTGGGCGAATCCATCGGCGTCACCGTGGACCCATACCGCATCATAATGGAGCTCCCGCGCGACGTGGAGAAGGATGTGATAGTCGGCACCATGAGATCGGTGAAACCGGGCAGCGTGGAGGCGCTGTGCAGGATGACGATCCTGAACTCCTCCTTCCTCAGATGGAGGTTCGTCTACGTGGCGAAGAAGTTCGGCATAGTTGAGAAGGAGGCGGACCATCGCTTCATGAACTTCGGGAGGCTGTTCGAGCTCCACAAGGACACCCCTGCATATGCAGAGGCGATAAACAAGGTCCTCTGGGAGGACCTGGACATACCGAACACCGAAAAGGTAGTCTCGATGATCTCCAACGGGGAGATCGAGCTGGTGACGGGGAGGCTCTCGGCCATCGGGCTGGAAGGGATCACCAGGTCCAAGGAGCTCATGCAGCCGGTCCGTGCGGACCACTCCATCCTCATGGCCCTGAAGAAGAGGCTGGAGGACGAGATTCTCTTCGCATCATGCATGCATTGCGGATCCCAATCCAGATTCAGAGTGGGGGATGCCCCCAAGAAATTCATATGCCCCCAGTGCGGAGGCGTGATGATAGCGGTCCTGAAGAACTACGAGAGGGATACGGTCAAGCTGATCAAGGAGCCTGCCCTCTCCAAGCAGGAAAGGATGGATCTTCAGAAGATGAGCAAGAATGCCAACCTGGTCTACGAGCAGGGTCGGCGTGCGGTGCTGGTCCTTGCCGGAAGGGGTATCGGACCGGACACTGCAGCAAGGATACTCCGCACGCTCCACTCCGAAGAGGACGAGTTCCTCAGGGACATCATGAACGCAGAGATACTCTTCGCGAAGAACAAGAGGTTCTGGGACTGAAGCACGACTGCGTTCAAGATACGATCAGGCGGTAACACAAATTGGCGATTAGGTTGCGGATCGGACCGTATGGCCATCCGCTTCTGAATCGGATTCCATTTCCTTTTTGACAGCCTCGAACGCCTCCAGGAAGTCCGGCATGGACCTTTCATCGACCTTGATAATGGATAATGCTTTTTCCATTGTCCACCCTTCCTCAGTTATTAGGGCGTAAGCATACTATGCCATACCCTTCATTTTGCCCATGTATTCAAGATATTCGAAATACTGTTCATCCAGGTCAGACATTCTATCCGACAATGGTTTGTCGATATGGATATTATACACTTTCGTCAGCCTGTCGCTGATGGCCTCTGATTCCTTCAGCCTACTGAACAGCAGTTTGAGTATCTCCATGGCGCCCTCCTGCACAACATCCCCGTATCCGGGGACCGTGACCTCCAGGATCTCCACCTTATCGAACGCCCCGTCGTCGGAACCGATCTTCGGATCATCGGGTGACCTCCTCATGATGGCATATCTCTTGATGCGGTTCGTATCATTGGTACGGGGCCTCAGCATGATGAAGATGACATAGCATTTCCTGAGACGGCTGTATTCTAGACGTTCGTAACCTGACATCTGCTCATCTATCATGCGGGCCATGTAGCAGGTCATGCGATCATGGATGTCGTATCCGGGGCTGTTGGAGATCTGACCTTCCATGTCTATGAAGCATGAGATCTCCTCCTGACCGGGTGCCCTGATACGGAAATAGTTGTCGAGCACGAAGGAGGTCTTCCCGACGAAGAGATGCGTGTCCAATGACTGCACACGGCCGTTGTCCCCTATGTCCAGGCACTGCCAGATCTGCTCCGGTTCCATGTCCTTGAGTTCCTCTATCCAATCCTTGAGGAGATTGGAAAGGACATCTGGATTCCTCACAACCTCTTTGAAAATCGGATCCAGTATCCTGCTGTTGTTCCTACCGGTTCCGATGCCGTCCGCATGCATGTTTGACATGGGACGCATGTTTTTCGGTCACTGTACTATAAAGTAAACCGCTACGGTAACATTACCTTTCGGGACGGCCGGGTATCCGAGCCTTCTCTACCCCGATTCGGCGGACCTCACTCGGAGGCCACGGTGTTGGTCAGCGTCCCCACGTTCTGTATCCTGGCGACGACGACATCCCCGGGCCTGATCTCTGACACGCCCTCGGGGGTGCCGGTGATCAAAATATCGCCCTCCTCCATAGTGATGTACCTTGAAACGTACGAGACCAGCCAGGGCAGGGTGAAGATCATGTTAGCAGTATTGCCCTTCTGCCTGACCTCCCCGTTGACAGTGAGCTCCAATTCCAGATTCTGCAGGTCTCCGGCCTTCTCCACAGGGACGGGTTCGGACATCGGGCCGAATGTGTCCATCCCTTTGGCGAGGTCCCATGTGTTGCCCTCGTCGCGGGCCTTCCACTGCATGTCCCTTGCGGAGACGTCGTTGAAGACGGCCACGTGGGAGATGAATCCCATGGCATCCTCCTCGGCCGCATGTTTGCATTCCCTGCCGTAGATCAAAGCGAGCTCCACTTCGTGCTGGACGTTGGTGACACCCTTCGGGATGATTATCTCGTCACCGTCCCCGATCAGGCAGCTCGGAGGCTTGAAGAATATCGTAGGGACCTCCGGAAGCTTGGATTTCAGTTCGGACACGTGGGATCTGTAGTTCCATCCGATGCAGACTATCTTGGAAGGCCTCATATGAACCCGCCCTTCACAGTGAACTCGGGTTTCTTCTCCTTCTCGGTAACATCCTTGAGCGGCACGGTCCTGCCGTAGAATCCCTGGCAGATGACGTAGACCTCCGAGGATGTGGGCCTGGACGCATCCGGGGAGTGGACCTTCACCGACTGGAAGCGCTTCTCCAGCTCGGATTTCAGCGAATCGAACATGTCCCCCATGAAGACCTTCATGACCAGCTTGCCCTCCTTCTTGAGGATGCGGTCGCATACATCCACGGCGAACATGCACAGGTTTATGGACCTGGCATGGTCCGTCGAGTAATGGCCGGCGATGTTCGGAGCCATGTCCGACAGGATGACGTCCGCCTTGCCGTTGAACCTCTCGAGCAGCTCCCTCATCGTGGAGTCCTCCGTGATGTCCCCGATGATGAATTCCACCCCGTCCATGGGCTTGATGTACCTGAGGTCGACACCGATGACATGACCGTTGGGCCATGTCCTCTCCTTGGCCACCTGACACCATCCGCCGGGGCAGGCACCCAGGTCCACGACCGAGTCGCCTTCCTTGAAGATGCCGAAGCGCTCGTCGATCTGGATGAGCTTGAAGGATGCCCTGGAACGATAGTTGAGCTTCTTCGCGAGCTTGTAGTAATGCTCGTTCCTCCTCTCAGCGACCCAGCGGTCGTGTAGATCGGCCATATTAGCGGTTACGGTCTTCTGTTATAAAGGGATTAGTCAGACCGAGGTGCTGGACGGATATCAGGAAACGGGCGACATACTAATATCCGACCACATCATCATCAGTGGTACAGCGTCCAATGGGCAGCCAGAGGCAGTGAAGATGAAGAAACTAATATCCCTCTTGATAGTGATCGTCACGGTCATCATATTCATTGTGATAATCATCGGTGCTCTGAACTACGCCAACGAGCATCCGAAGGACTATCAGGTCGAATACAACAGCTCGGAAGGCATCATAACCATAGTGTTCGACAACCCGATCCCTTCGGCCGATTGGGCGGCGTCGGTGGGCTGCGACGAGGACAGGGACGGCCACCATTCCTGGGTCATCATCACGAAGAATGCACAGGTCTCGCTATCCGAGGACTGCAGGACCGCCACGGTGACCGACAAATCCGGTGCCCTGATAAATCTGCACAACAACTCATACCAGGTCGAACTGTATTCGATGAGCGGATCCGAGACCAGCATCCAATGCTCATTCACATTCAACGGCCATGAGTACTCCACAGGCGAATGGATCGGGATAGGCCTCGCTGTGGCGTTCATCGTCGGCGTATTCGCACTGGGGCTCATCAGGAGACTGGTCCGCGGCCGCTGGTGATGGAGGGAAAGGAATGTCCAACATAATCATACTGAACGCATCGCCCAGGAAGAACGGCAACACGTCCGCTCTGGTCAAGGCCTTCATCGAAGGGGCCAGCTCTAACGGCAACGAGGTGAAGGAGTTCTACCTCCAGACGATGACGATCCGCGGATGCCTCGCATGCATGGGATGCGCCCGCAACGCGGACCCCTGCACACAGAGGGACGAGATGTCTCCGATATACGACGCATTCAAGACATGCGACGTGGTCGTCCTGGCATCCCCTATCTACTTCCTGGGGGTCGCCGGACCTCTGAAGACCACCGTGGACCGTCTGTTCGCGCTCTTCCAGAAATACGGGTTCGAGAGCTGCCAGAGGGATTGCGCCCTGCTGATGACGAGCGAGGACCCCACCTATGATGCCGCAGTCAAATGGTACAGCGACTTCACGGACAGCGTGGGATGGAACAGCATCGGCGAGATCCTCGGCTCCGGAAGGACCGATGAGGCGAAAGCGCTGGGAGCGTCCATACAGCGATGACGTCACGACCCTGATGCAAGGGGATGTGGCATGAACGGTCTGGACGACAGGTGCAGAGAGATCGAGTGCATGGACCCCGATGAGCTCTCCGAAAGGATAGCGACTTTGTCGGCGAAGATAGCCGATGAGCTCGAAGATTTCAGCACGGAGGAAGTATCCGGGAAGGAGGTTTGCGTATTCTTCATGATGACCGCCATCTCCGCCGACGGCGCCATGAACAGGAAGGAGTACCAATACGTCAGCCCTGCGATAGAGGCGCTTTTCGGCGAGGAAGTGACGTTCGAGGGCATGCAGGCCGAGGCCGAAGAGGGCGTGAAGTTGCTGGAGGACAACGGGTCCGTGGTCGGATTCCTGGATGACATCGCAGAACAGACCTCGAACGATGTCAGGGACGATATCATCCAACTGACGATCCTCATCAGCGCCGTCGACGGAGAGATATCGGAGAAGGAGAAGGACTGGATCGGGAAACTGATGGGATGACTTTTCCAGACCCAGACGGACACCTGCACCCTCTTTTGACCGCTGACGACCGAATCCCTAAATTACTGGGGCATCATACTGAGGATAGAGGATCAACATGAGCGGGTGGACCTACGAGAAATCAGGCGTAAGCATAGACCAGAAATCCAGTGCTATCAAGGCACTCGTGGACAAATTGGAGTACAAGAGGAGCGGCATCGGGCAGAACGTCCGCCTTCCGGGCCTCTTCGCGAGCCTGATCGACTTCGGCGACAAGTACATCACACTGGCCACCGACGGAGTTGGGACCAAGCTCATGATCGCGGAGGCCCTGAACAAGTGGGACACGGTCGGTATCGACTGCATCGCCATGAACGTCAACGACACCATCTGCGTCAACGCCGAGCCCACCTCATTCGTAGACTACATCGCCATAGACAAGCCCAACGAGGAGATCACCCGCGAGATCGGAAAGGGGCTCCAGAAGGGAGCGGAACTGTCCAACATGGAGATCGTCGGCGGAGAGATCGCCGTCCTTCCGGAGATCGTCAACGGCGTGGACCTGTCGGGAACCTGCCTCGGGTACGTCGCGAAGGACAGGATCATCACAGGCGAGACCTGCCAGGAGGGAGACCTCATCATCGCGCTCAGGTCATCCGGTATCCACTCAAACGGACTCACCCTCGCCAGGAAGATCGTCGAGGCCAACAACATCGGATGGAACGATTCCGTATCGGGACTCTCCAAGACCATCGGGGAGGAGCTCCTGACGCCCACCGAGATCTACGTCAAGCAGGTCCTCGAGATCACATCGCGGTTCAACGTCCACGGTCTCGTGGACATCACCGGAGGAGGCCTCAGGAACATCCTCCGTATGAAGAAGGGGCTCCAGTACATCATCAGCGACCCGGTCAAGCCCGCGCCCATCTTCACCAAGCTCCAGGAGCTCGGAGAGGTCGAGGACAAGGAGATCTACCAGACCCTCAACATGAGCATGGGATTCACCATCATCGCACCTGCGGACGATGCGGAGCAGATCGCCAAGAAGTACGGCAACGCCGAGATCGTCGGCCGTGTCCAGAAAGGGGACGGCGTGCTGCTGGAACCCGGCAACATCCTGTACGACCACTACTGAACAGTTGTGAAAAAACTCAGTTGAGCCTGGTGAGGTTGAGCCTCGTCATCTCCATGAGGGAATCCCTGTACTTGCTGTCAGGGAGGACCTTCAGGGAATCCATGGCCTCGTCCACATAATCCTGGATGATCAGCTTGCAGTCGTCCACGGCCTCCGTCTGGAGAATGAGCTCGCGGATCTCATCAAGGGACGATCCTTTTTTGATCTTCGTACGGATCTTGTTCCCTATCTTGACATCGCGGATCGCCAGGATCGTCGGCAGGGTTATGACCCCTTCGCTGAGATCCCTCATGGGCGTCTTACCGGAAATCTTCTCCGTACCGATGAGATCGATCAGATCGTCGGCTATCTGGAACGCCATCCCGTAAAGCTGTCCGAAACGTGCCATCTCCTTCTTCACATCATCGGATGCTTTGCTGGCTATGGCCCCTGTCCTGGCGCATTCGGAAAGGAACGCGGCCGTCTTCCCGGATATGACCTGATAGTACTCCTCCTCGCTTATGTCGAGATTGTACTTGTGGTTGTACTGGAGGAACTCGCTGTCGGCGAGCGACGAACCCATGGCGATGATGCTCCTGAGCAGTTCAGGGTTGGAATCGAAGAGCGCCATGGCCTTGACGAGCATGGTGTCGCCGGTGGTGAGCGCCTTCTTCACGCCGTACTTCCTGTACGTGGCCATCTTCCCGCGGCGGTACTCGCTCTCGTCGTTGATGTCGTCGTGTATGAGCGTGGCCATGTGGACGAGTTCGGCGGATGCGGCGTAGTTGAGGACGTCCCTATCATCGACGGCCCCGCACGCCTTGCATACGAGAAGGATCATAGAGGGACGCACGAGCTTTCCGGGGGAGTCCAGGGCATAATCCAACACCTCCTGCAGCTCCGGATTGCTGTCGCGGGTAGCCTCGCGCATGATCCTGGAGACTTCGACCAGGTCATCCGCGATGATATCCTGCCAAGCGGTAGCGCCCTCTGCCATGGGACTTCGCATATTGTCGGTACTATAAATGTGATTACATCAGGACCGAGCCGAAGGCCATCACGTCCTGGAATGCAGCACGTTCAAAGTCGTCATTATGACGGATGTCGAACTGGTCCTTCCCGACCTCACCGACTTCTCCAGCAGGATCTTCAAGTCATCCTCGTCCAACAGAGCGGTCTCTATGATGGATTTCAGCGAGTTCATGTCGTTCTCGAAAATCGCATGCTCCGCCATGGGGACTGTGCGGGCCTTCATGTACCTGGTGTACTTCTCGCGGTTCTCATCCGTGAGGTGCACAGGATTGGTGAGCCTGGCCATGACTGTCCCCTCGGATATCCTCTGATGGGAACCGAGGAGCTCGTCGTCGAAGGTGGGGAAGCTCATCTTGTACCCTGCGAGGAACGAGAACGAGAACCCGTCGGCGCAGTTGACCTGGCAGTCCGTGCAGACCTCCCAGTTAAAGGAGTTGAACGTCTCGAAATCCCCCAGGTATGTTATCGACCTGAGCCCGGACATGGACACCAGGGCCTCGGGGGATGCGGTCACCACGGATGCGGGGATCATCAGGTTACGGTTTCCGCTGCCGTGGGAATCCCTCAGGAACATGTTACCCAGGGACACGACCGGTATGCCGTTGACCTCCGCGGGGACCACTATGTTGGTATCGTTGGTCACCAGCCTGGTGACCTCTAGCCCTCCGTTCACACGCATGGTCTCTATCCTTGCCGTCATCACATCCCCTCCAGCATGTCCTGCAGCCTCTTGTTCCTTCCCGAACTGAGCAGCTCGTCATTGTAAGAATAGAGCGGGTCGCCGGGCTCGGCGAACATGACTATGTTGTAGCATGAGAGCAGACCGGTGAGCAACGATATCGTCTCCGGACCGGTCCCGAAGGACGTCTTGGCGAACTCCATCGCGTTGACCAGATGCTCGTTGTACTTCGAACGGCCCTCTCCCAGCACCTTGTCCAGGTCCTTGCTCTCGGTATCGGCGAGATAGGCCAGAGCGAACTGCAGGCCCTTCCTCTCCTCCGGGGTGAGATTGGACTTGAGCTTTGTCCTTATCTTTTCGGGAGTAACTCCGGGATCGGACCAGAAGAGGTCCCTGGCATACTTCTGTGCCAGCATCTGCCCGGCCTCGGCGTTGAGCCTTCCTATGAGGATGGATATGATGGCCAGCCTGCCTTCGGCGCTGACCGTGCTCGGGCGGGCCTCGAACATCCCCGCCAGGATAGCGTCGGAGTTGTAGTCCTCGCTGTACTTCCTGTAGAAGTCCCTGTACTTGTTGAACTCGGATGCTATCTCGGGATCCCTGACGTACTGCGATATCAGGCCGATGCCTGCCCAGATGCCGTTGGACTCGTACTCGTTCAGCACCACCGACAGGTCCTCCCATGCGCGGGGCGTTACGAAATGGGTGCCGTCCACCGTGCGCTCTATCTTCAGCAGGTTCTGGGGCTTCACCTTGAGGTAGTATATCACCGCCTCGTTGATCCCGGCGCTCATGGCATACTTCAGCCATACGTTGGAATCAGGCTCGACCTCGATTATCCTCACCCTGTCCAGTGTGGCGACGTCGAACTCCCTCGCGGAATCGTTGAAATCCGGAGGGTTGCCGGCGGCCACCAGTATCCATCCCTCCGGGATCAAGTGGGGTCCGAACTTCTTGTTCTGCAGAAGGTCCAGCATCGCCGGCGCCAGCGTCTCCGATACGCAGTTGATCTCGTCTATGAACAGGATGCCCTCCGCCTTGCCGTCGTTCTGGATCGCATCGTACACCGAGGCTATGATCTCGCTCATGGTGTACCTGGTGACGGTGCATTCCTCCCCGCCGTAGACCGCCTTCTCGATCATCGGGAGACCTATGGCGGACTGCCTGGTGTGGTGTGTGATGGTGTAAGTCACGTATCCGATGTCAAGTTCCGCCGCTATCTGCGACATTATCGCGGTCTTGCCCAGTCCGGGCGCGCCCAGGAGCATGATGGGCCTCTGCCTGGCACGGGGGATCCTGTAGCATCCGGTCTCGTCCTTGGACAGGTAGGCCTCGATGGCATCCTTCACATTATCCTTGGCATCCTGTATGTTCATCATAGACAATGTACGAATGAGTACTATCGAATAAAATACGCATTGACGAATCTGGACGTCAATCAGCCAACTCGTCCGTGCCTATCATGACCTTCATCGCCCACACCGGGGTGTCCCTGTCTAGATAGCGGTTGTCGCAGTACAGGAAGGCGACGGGGTAGTCCGGCTTCGATGTGGGATAATCGCCCATCCCATCGGTGAAGTAGATCAATCCCCTGAGGTTGCTGATCTCGCCCTCCTCTATCAGGGAGTCCACGTAGGTGAACACGGGTCTGAAATCCGTTCCTTTCCCACCCAGTATCTCGATGTTGTCCAGCAGCTTCCGCATGTCGGCCCTGCTCCTGATGACGGAGTCGGAACGCACATCGTAATCGCACTGTATGATGTGCAGGTTGGTCTTGCGGGATATCTCGCACTGCTCCATTATGTCGTACACGTCGCGGATGAACTTCACGACAGGACCCTTCATCGTGGATCCGGACGTGTCTATGGCGATGACGAAATCCTCTATCATCGGCGAGTTGGACTGCTCCAGGTCGTCGATCAGAGGGATGTTCCCGTACATGCTGAGTCCGAACGTGTAGTAAGCGGGATCGAACTCGTTGGGATCGACCTTGACCTTCTCCCTGGTGGTCATGAACTTCCTCAGGAACGAGCGGTAATCCGTCTTCTTCCTGGTGCGGATGCGGAGGACGCGCATGAGAGCGTCCGACTTCCCCGTGAGGTTCTTCGAGAATCCCTCTATCTCCACCATCATCTGGGCGGCGACCTCCTTCCATTCCGGATGGCCCAGACCGTCCCTGGATTCATGGGAGTCGGCACGGAACAGCCCCGGGTAGGTGTCGTACTGCCATTTCGAGACCTTCGCAAGCTCCGCGGCTATGAGTTCCGGTATCGGTGCCCCTGCCTTCTTCTGGATCCTCTCGAAGACGAAGATCCTGTCGTCCTTCTGATGAGTGGTTATGTGCGGCGTGTCCAGCATGTCCAGGGAGTATTCCACGATCATGTCCTCGGCCAGGTCCCTGACCTCGTCGATGTTCTTGTTGTCGTGGCCCAGGACCAGATGCATGACCATGTGGGCGATGACCCTCGTCACGATGTTGGGATCCTCCTTGTAGTCCCTGATGACCCTGTCCGCATGGAAATACAGGCATCTGCTGTCATAGCGGTAGGGGCCGTCCCCCTCCAGCATGGCCGTGCCGATGGAGAGGACCGCCTGAGACATGAACCTCAAGTCCATGCACAGGTCGGTGCGGCAGTGGGATACTATCTCCTCGGCCAAGGATACGGGGTCGGTCATGACAATCGCATGTGAAATGCCCTGCGGATAAGATAAGTCTAACGCGGAAATGCGACGAGTGGGCTGATTCGTGTGCAGTTTTGCCCCCTCAGAACCAATTTTATAACTCAAAATCATTCAACAAAATATGACTAATACGGAAGCGGACGGACGCGTAGGGTCCCTAGATGTGTTCAAAGGATTGGGGATATTCTTCATCGCCGTGCTCCACCTGGCGATCGTGGCCAGGAGCGGCATGGGAGGGACACCTCCAGTCGTCCAGGCCCTGTATCTCGGCCTCATGGGATTCTTCATCATGTCCGGGTACTTCTTCAGGCCCGGAAGGGGATTCAAAGGCAACATGGGACGCCGTTTCCGCATCCTGTTCTTGGCGCTGATCGTTTCCGCCATAGCGCTGCCGATAATCTGCTGCGCCTGGTGCTACGTATGGGGTCAGCCGACCGGTCTGGAGGACCTCATCGACTGCATGGCGAGGACGTTCGCCGTGGAGAGGAGCTTCGTGGATTTCGATGGTAAGGTCCCGTGGGCGATCTGCGGATTCTCCATGGGCTACTACTTCCTGTGGACCATGATGGGGTCGTTCGTCATCTTCTACGCCATAGCCGACCGCATCAGGAACAACCTGAAGCTCGGTCTGATCGTTATAGCGATATTGGTGTGCATAACCGCCGCATACAGGGAGCTGTGCGACTTCACCCTGCCCTTCTACATTAACCTCTGGCCCATCTCCGCCGCGTTCATGGTATGCGGTATGTACCTTTCGAAGTACGACCTTGTCAAGAAAGTGGAGGGCAGCAGCGTCAGGGACCCGAAATGGTGGGGCCTGTTCCTCGGATGCACCGCATGCCTGTTCGTCATGGTCTACGTGTTCAGCCCCGGCATAACCTTCGACCTCATGCACTTCGGAGATTACGGCGGCTACTCCGCATTCCCTTACATGATAGAAGGGGTGCTTGCATTCGTGATGATCGTGTACCTCTCATTCTTCATATCGAAGATACCGCTGGTATCCACGGTGTTCAAGAAGCTCGGGAAGCACACCATGGGGATATTGCTGCTGCACGTGTTCATCGCCAAGATGGCCCTGGCGCCGTTCTTCACGTTCGACGACGTCAACTGCATAACCGCGGACCTGTCCGGCACGCCGAGGATTGTGTTCGCCTTCGCCGTGCTGATAACGTCGTACCTGGTATGCGCGTACGGCCCCGCCCTCGTGAAGAAGCTGAGGAGCAGGGATCAGTAATTCAGCTTGGCATAAAGCGCACCGCACACGGAGCCCAATGCGGCGCACGTCTCCAGCGAGAATCCGCCCGTGGTGATGTCCAGGTTGTACCTGGGGATCTTCATGATGTCCTTAGGCACCCCGTGCGGCCCTATGCCGAACACCAGGAGGATGCTCTGCCCGCGCTCGACCATGTCCGTCAATTGGCCGACGGACACCTTCTTGGGCTCCTCTGCCCTGCAAGTGGTCAGTATAGGCTCCCCCAGCTGCGGCGGGAACCCCTTGGAGGGATATGGGAACTTCTGGAAGCGGCCCTTCTCGGCCAGGTCCACGAAGTAGTCTCCGTGGTGCCCGATGCTGGTCGTGCCGGCTATCCAGTTGGCCACCTCCACCGGTGTGCGGGTCTCCTCCGGGATCGGGAAACCGAACAGTGCCAGATTCATGTCGAAGGCCATCGCCAGGTCGCCGGCGCGGGCTATGATGCGCCTGTGCGGCTCCCTGAAGTTCTGGTCGTATGAGTTGTACAGTCCTATCGTGATCCTTCCTCTACCCATCGGGCCCTCCTCCTTCCGACGATGGCGAACTTGTCGCCGTCCATGAATATCTCGTAGTCCGGGTTCTCCTGCTGCAGGACCTTGACCTTCTCCATGACCTGCATCATAGTGAGCTTCTCCTTGCGGAAGTCTATGAAGATGCGGTCAGGTTCCATAGGGAGGCCTCACAGAGAATCGTTGATAGAAGAGATGGTGCCGTGAGCCGGGCTCGAACCAGCGACTTCGTGATCTTCAGTCACGCACTCTCCCAACTGAGTTACCACGGCGCAAATCCCCCTATAATCATTCCATTTATAAGCCTTTTTGAGGGACAAGGGGGCTGTGCCCCCGCCCTCACTGCTCCGCGGACTCTTCCGGTGCCAGATCCTCCGGGTCGGCATCCTCCGCCATGACCGGCTCGACCGCGATTATGGTGTCGCCGTCGCGCATGTCCATGACCCTGACGCCCTTGGCGTTGCGTCCGGTCTCGCGGATGCTGTCGGTCTGCATGCGGATTATCTTTCCGCTCTTGGACTGCAGCATCAGCTCGTCGCCTGCGCAGACCTTCCTGACGCTGACCACCTTTCCGTTGCGCTCGTCGGTCTTGATGGTGATGACACCCTTCCCTCCGCGCTTGGTCTTGCGGTAGTCGTCCACGTCGGAGATCTTGCCGTATCCGTTCTCGGACACGGTCAGGAGCTTGTCCCCTGGTTTGACTACAGCCATGGAGACGACCTTGTCGCCGTCGTTGAGGGTCATTCCCTTCACGCCCATGGTATCCCTTCCCATCGGGCGGGCGTCGGTCTCGTCGAACCTTACGGCCTGTCCGTCGGCGGATGCGATGATGATCTGGTCCTCGCCGTCGGTGATTCCCATGGCGATGAGCTCGTCGCCCTCGTCCAGCTTGATCGCCTTGATGCCCTTGGTCCTCACGTTGCCGTAGGCGGCCATCACGGTCTTCTTGAACAGTCCGTTCCTGGTGCAGAACACCAGGTACTTGTCCTCGGGGAACTCGTGAGTAGTGATCGAGTTGATGATCTTCTCGTCCTCCTCGAGGTCGGGGATCAGGTTGACCAACGGCTTGCCCTTGGACTGCCTGCTGCCCTCCGGGATCTTGTATCCCTTCAGCCACTGCATGCGGCCCTTGTTGGTTATGAAGAGGATGTAGTCGTGGGACATCATGACGAACATGGCCGCCACATGGTCCTCCTCCTTTGTCTGCATGGCCGTCAGGCCCACTCCTCCGCGGGACTGCTGCCTGTAGGTGCTCAGAGGGATCCTCTTGATGTAGTTGTCATTGGAGACAGTGACGACGACCTTCTCGTTGGGTATTAGGTCCTCCTCGTCCGCGTCGATCTCGTTGGGATCGATCTCCGTGCGGCGCTCGTCGCCGTATGTGTCGGACATCTCCTTGAGCTCCGTCTTGATGATGTCAAGGACCCTCTGCTCGTGGGCGAGGATGTCCTTCAGATCATCCATGAGGAGCTTCAGCTGGTCGTACTCCTGCCTGATCGAATCCAGTTCGAGGCCGGTCAGTTTCTGGAGCCTCATGTCCAGGATTGCCTTGGCCTGCTCCTGGTCGATGCCCAGGAGGTTCTGGAGCCCGAGGTTGGCCGCATCCCCGTCCGCGGATTCGCGGATGAGGGCGATGGTCTCGTCCAGCATGTTGATGGCCTTCATCAGGCCCTCGAGGATGTGGTACCTCTTCGCCGCCTGGTCCAGTTCGTACTGCGTCCTGCGGGTGACGACGTTCTTCCTGTGCTTGATGTACTGCGTGATGAGCTCCTTGAGGCCGAGCACGGAGGGTCTGTTGTCCACCAGTGCGATGTTGATGACACCGTAGGTGATCTCCATGTTGGTCTTCTTCCAGAGGTTCTCCAGGACCACGCTGGGGATGGCGTCCTTGTGCAGTTCGATGACTATGCGCATACCGTGGCGGTCCGACTCATCCCTGAGGTCGGTGATGCCCTCGATCTCCTTGTCCTTCACGCGCTCCGCGATCTGTATGATCAGCATGGCCTTGTTGACCTGGTACGGGATCTCGTCGACGATGATGCGCGTCTTGCCGTTGTCCATCTCCTCGAAATGGACCTTGGACCTGACCCTCAGCTTCCCCTTTCCGGTCTCGTAGGCCGCCCTTATACCGGAGAGGCCGTAGATCATTCCCCCGGTGGGGAAGTCGGGTCCCTTGATGAACTGCATCAGGTCGGGCACGGTGGCCTCCGGGTTGTCGATGGTGTATGTGATGGCGTCGCAGACCTCCCTGAGGTTGTGCGGGGGCATCTTGGTGGCCATACCGACCGCGATACCGTCCGAACCGTTCACCAGGAGGTTGGGGAACTTGGAGGGCAGCACCGAGGGCTCCTTGAGAGAGCCGTCGTAGTTGTCCACCATGTCCACGGTATCCTTGTCCAGATCCATCAGCAGGTCGCTGGCCATCTTAGTCATCCTGGCCTCGGTGTAACGCATGGCCGCGGCGGAATCCCCGTCGACGGAACCGAAGTTACCCTGACCGTCCACCAGGGGGTACCTGAGCGAGAACGGCTGCGCCAGCCTGACCATCGCCTCGTATGCGGCGGAGTCTCCGTGGGGATGGTACTTACCGAGGACCTCTCCGACCACGGTAGCGGACTTCTTGTGGGGTCTGTTGTATGTGAGGCTAAGCTGATCCATCGCGTACAGGATCTTCCTGTGGACCGGCTTCAGCCCGTCGCGGACGTCCGGGAGGGCACGTCCGACTATGACGCTCATGGAGTAGTCGATGTAGGAGCGCTGCATCTCCTGCTCGACGGTCTGGTTGATTATCCTCTTTACAGGCTGTTCCTCGTCCATGATATCACACATCCAGGTTGATCACTTCGTGGGCATGCTCGATGATGAACTCCCTCCTGGGCTCCACGTCGTCGCCCATGAGGACCGAGAACAGCTGGTCGGCGAGGATGGCATCCTCGACGTACACCTTCTTCATCATCCTGTTCGCCGGGTCCATGGTGGTCTCCCACAGCTGCTGCGGGTTCATCTCTCCCAGACCCTTGTACCTCGACACGTTGCATCCCTGGCCGAGCTCGGCGACGGCCTTGGCCATCTCGTCCTCGGTGTAGCAGTAGATCTGCTTCTTGCCCTTGTACACCCTGTACAGCGGAGGCATGGCGATGTAGACGTTGCCGTTGTCGATGAGGGGCCTCATCTGCCTGTAGAACAGCGTCAGGAGCAGCGTACAGATGTGCGCTCCGTCCACATCCGCATCTGTCATGATGACGATGTTGTGGTACCTGATCTTGCTTATGTCGAACTCCTTGCCGATACCTCCGCCGATGGCGATGGCGAGGTTCTTGATCTCCTCATGGTCCAGGAGCTTGTCGGGACGGGTCTTCTCGACGTTCAGGATCTTTCCCCTGATGGGCATGATCGCCTGAAACGCACGGTCCCTTCCCTGCTTAGCGGATCCTCCTGCGGAGTCTCCCTCGACGATGTACAGCTCGCACAGCGACGGGTCCTTCTCGGAGCAGTCCGCGAGCTTCCCGGGAAGGCTGGTGGTCTCCAGGACGCTCTTCCTGCGGGTGGCGTCCCTGGCCTTCCTGGCGGCCTCCCTTCCCTCGTAGGCCATTATCGCCTTCCTGACGATCTGCTGGGCCACAGCGGGGTTCTCCAGCATGAATTCGGCCAGTTTCTCGTTCATGAGACCGCTGACCGCTCCCTGTGCGACGCTGCTTCCCAGCTTCGCCTTGGTCTGTCCCTCGAACTGGGGCTCGGACATCTTGATGCTGACGATCGCAGTCAGTCCCTCGCGGATGTCGGTACCCTCGAGGACGATGTCCTTCAGCAGGTTGTTGGCCTTTCCGTAGTCGTTGACGGTCTTGGTGAGAGCCGTCCTGAATCCCGTGAGATGGGTTCCTCCCTCGGGGGTGTAGATGGTGTTCACGAAGGAGTCGATCTCCTCGTTGTAGCCGTCGGTCCACTGCATCGCGATGTCGATGCTGACGCCGTTCCTGTCCCCGGATACACGGATGGGCGTGGGGTGCAGGGGCGTCTTCGAGCGGTTGAGGTACTGGACGAACTGGGAGACCCCACCTTCGTAGTGGAACGTCTCCTTCTTGCCAGTGCGCTTGTCCTCGAAGTTGATCGTGGCCTCGCTGTTGAGGAACGCTTGGTTGCGGAACCTGTTCTGCAGAGTGGCATAATCGAACTCCACGGTCTCGAACATCTCGTCGTCGGGCCAGAACTGGATCGTGGTGCCGTGCCTGTCGGATTCCCCGATCTCCTCGACGGGTCCGTCGGGGATGCCGATCTTGTAGCTCTGCCTCCACCTCTTGCCCATACGGTCGACGGTGGCGATGAGCCTCTTGGACAACGCATTGACGACAGAGACTCCGACTCCGTGGAGACCTCCGGAGACCTTGTAGGAGTTCTGGTTGAACTTTCCTCCTGCGTGCAGGTCCGTGAGACACATCTCCAAACCGGACTTGCCCTCCTCCTGGTTGATCTCGGTGGGGATACCCCTACCGTCGTCCACCACGGTGACGGATCCGTCCTCGTTGATGGTGACGTCCACCCTGGTGGCGAAGCCCGCCATGACCTCATCGATACCGTTGTCGACGACCTCGTAGACGCAGTGATGCAGTCCGCGGGTGTCCGTGGACCCGATGTACATACCGGGTCTCTTCCTGACCGCTTCGAGGCCCTTCAGCGCGACGATGCTGTCCGCGTTGTACTCCTCTTCGGCTTTCTGAATATTCCCATCCATGGTCATAGCTTTCCGTAGTGGCCCTTATTATATAATTGCACGCACGCGCGCACACGCGACTTCACAAGGTACAAATATCAACCCGTCAGATGCTGGGTCGATACCAATGAGCACCATCATGGAAGAGGCCCGCAGAGGGGTCGTCAGCCCTCTGATCAAGGAGATCGCCAGGAAAGAGAAGGTCAGTGAGGAGTTCGTGAGAAATGGGATCGCGTCCGGAAGGATATGCGTACCGCACAACCCCATCCACGACCCCGTTCCCGCGGCGATAGGCGAGGGGATGTCCGTCAAGATCAACGTCAATCTCGGAACGTCCCGCGACATGGTGGATGTGGAGCAGGAGTCGGAGAAGCTCAAGGTCGCATTGAAGTACGGCGCGGACGCCGTCATGGACCTCAGCACCGGCGGGGACATCGACGCCATAAGAGCCAGGCTCCTCAAGGAGTGCCCCGTCATGATGGGTTCGGTGCCGATCTACGAGACCGGTGTGCTCGCTGCGAGGAAGAACGCCATCGTCGAGATGACGGAGGACGACATCTTCAGCGGTATCGAGAAGCATGCCAAGGACGGAATGGACTTCATGACCGTGCACTGCGGCATCACGAAGGAGACCGTCCAGTGGCTCAAGAAGTGCGACAGAATCACGGACGTCGTCTCCAGGGGAGGGTCGTTCCTCACCGCGTGGATCCTCCACAACGAGCAGGAGAACCCCCTCTACAAGAACTTCGACTACCTCCTGGAGCTCGCCAGGGAATACGAGTTCACGCTGTCCCTCGGGGACGGCTTCAGGCCCGGGTGCATCGACGATGCCAGCGACCAGGCGCAGCTGTCCGAGCTGATGACGCTGGGTCATCTGGTCCAGAGGGCCCGCGAGGCCGGTGTCCAGTCGATGGTGGAAGGTCCCGGCCACGTCCCGTTGGACCAGGTCCCGATGAACATGCAGCTCGAGAAGAGGCTGTGCCATGACGCACCGTTCTACGTGCTCGGACCGCTCGTGACGGACATCGCTCCCGGATACGACCACATCGTGGGCGCCATCGGCGGGGCCGTAGCGGCACAGAACGGAGCGGATTTCCTCTGCTATCTGACCCCTGCGGAGCACCTTTCTTTGCCAGACGTGGACGATGTCAGGGAGGGCGTGATCGCCTCCAAGATCGCTGCCCATGTCGGTGACCTCTCCAGGGGCATCGGAAGGGACAGGGACACGCGCATGGCCCGCGCCAGGAAGAAGCTGGACTGGCAGACGATGTTCGACACCTGCATAGACGAGGAGAAGGCCAGAAGGTACCGCGCAAGGGGCTGCACCGAGGAGAGCGAGGGATGCTCCATGTGCGGTGACGTGTGCGCCATCAAGATCGTCAACATATACATGCAGAAAGACAAGAAGGAATGAGTGGAGCCGCTGAAGGGATTTGAACCCTCGGCCTTCTGATTACGAATCAGATGCTATACCACTAAGCCACAGCGGCGTCAGACCTAGTGATAATCTCGCCCTATAAAATGACTTGTTCAGTTCAGTTGAACGTTCGGGACGTTATCCGTGCGTGCCCGGACCTCAACAGGACCGATTTTCGATGCAACCTTCATCATATCCCTTAACTTCTATAAAATTTAGGTATTCCAAAATCTTTAAACACTGTTAATTGTAATACGGTATCAGACCATAGCTCGCTATGAGTCGGGCGATAACATGACAACAGCAATCGTATTCTCATCCCAGACAGGTAACACTGAGATGATGGCAGAACAGATCAAAGCCGGGGCCGAGGCGGCCGGCAAGGATGTCCTCTACTGCAACATAGCCGACGGGAACTGCGACGCATCGGAGGTCCTCGGATGCGACCTCATGATCCTGGGGTCCCCGGCGATGGGCGACGAGGTCCTGGACGATCCCATGGAGGCGTTCTTCTCCGGTATCGAAGGACAGATCTCCGGGAAGAAGATAGCAATCTTCGGCTCCTATGACTGGGGCGACGGCCAGTGGCTCAGGGACTGGTCGGACAGGATCTCCGACGCAGGCGCCACTTGCGTCAACGGCGACGGTCTCAAGAACCATCTAGATGAGATCGATGATGCGGCCTGCAAGGCCCTCGGAGCCCTCTGAAAACCTCCGGCCTTACGGCCGTGCTCTTTCATTCCGGCACGGCCGTACCGGCCTCAGAGCCTGCATTTGGGGAACATATCCCTGAATACGACGGCATCCTTCTCGATCAGCGGCGACTCGCAGATGAAGTTGCACTCCTGATCGGTATCTTCCAGAACATTGGCCAACAACTGCAGGTCAGGATCCTTCGCCTCCAAGGGCAGATGCGATATCTCTCCCTTGTCGCCGTACTTTATGCAGCTGATATGGAAGTGCGCGATGTCCCCGCAAAGGGGGAAGAACTGGTCTATGAGGCCTCTCATGTCATCCTCGGTCTTCAGATACCCGTGCCCCCTGGCGTGGACGTGAGCGACGTCCAGGACGGGGTGTACGCCGTCCACCTGCTCCATGACCTTCCCGATCTCGTCCAGGGTGCCGAACTGGCCCAGCTTCCCCATGGTCTCGACACCGAGGATTACGTCCTTTATCCCCTCGTCGTCCAGCATGTTCTTGCACTTGGTCAGTCCCTCTATGACCGACGGCATGGCCGTCTCTGGGGATTTCCCATAGGATGCAGCGTGTATCACTATGATGTAGGCACCCAGGTTGTGCGCGGCGCGGGCCGTGTCCATCACCCACCCGATGCTCTTGTCGCGGGTCTCCTGGCTGTCGGAGTTGAAGCTGATGAAATAGGGCGCATGGCAGCTCAGCCTGATGTCAAGGGACTTCGCCTTCTCCCCGATGACCTTCGCCCTCTCGGGGCTGATGCGCGCGCCCCTGACGAACTCCACTTCCAAAGCGTTCAATCCCAGGTTCTTGGTGTACTCCAGGGATCCTTCCGGCGTCTTGCCCGCGGAAGGGTAGCCTGCAGGTCCGAATCTCATCATGGATGGCCGAATGATGACCGAATATATCATTACCTCGAAACATCATCGGCGGTCCATGAAGATCGATCTGGAGGTATCGCTGGACCCCACTTTGGGATGCGGACAGGCCCACCGCTGGCACAAGACTGAGGATGACGGATGGGAAGGGGTATGGAGGTCGCAGCTGGTCACGATGCGCCAGATCGACGGCCACACCATAGAAGTGCAAGGTACGGACGACCGCTCCGGGATCACCAGATACCTGGGCGGGGACGACGACCTGCCCGCGATCATCGAAGAAATATCCGCCAGCGACCCCTACGTGGCCCATCTGGCCGAATTCTGCCCCGGGATGCGCATAATGCGCCAGGACCATTGGGAATGCCTCGCCACGTACGTGCTTGCAACCAACGCCAACGTCGCCCGCATAGGGAAGATGGTGGAATCGGTCTGCGACCATTTCGGGAAGAACCTAGGCGGAAGGCACGCGTTCCCCACTCCCGGTCAGATCCTGGACAGGGCGGAGCAGCTCCCCGAGTGCAGGCTCGGTTTCAGGGAGAAGCGCTTCCTGACCCTCGCCGAGCGTGCGGAATCGGGCGATCTGGACGTGGAATCGTTCTCGGATATGGATTACGAGGAATGCGTATCGGAATTGCAGAAGATCAACGGCGTGGGCCCGAAGGTCGCCGATTGCGTCGCACTGTTCGCATTCGAGCATATGGAGGCGTTCCCGATCGATGCACGCATCTCCAAGGTCATGGATCAGAGGTACGGCGTGACCGGAAGCTACAAAGCGGTCTCGTCCTTCGGCAGGCAGAAATTCGGAAGATACGCCGGATATGCGCAGGAGTTCCTGTATCATGCCGACTTTATATCGGACTGAATGATGGTCCCGCACATGTTGACGCATTCGACGGGCTTCTCCCCGAGGTAATCCGTGTAGATCTCCTCGAGCAGTCCGATGCGCCTGACGGCGACGCAGACCTTGCACATCTCGCTCTCGAACGGGGCCTTGTCCTCGGCGAGGTTCTTCGCCGCCTCCCTGATGGCCTCCATGAGCTCGGGATAATGCACGCTGCGCTCGATCATGGAGCTCTCCCCCCTCTTCTTCTTGAGGTACTGGGAGATCGCGGCATCGGTGACGCCGAACTTCCTTGCTACGTTGGCCTGGGACATGTGATATGTCCCGACAAGCTCCTTGGCCACTTCCCTTCTTACCAGTGGCAGGACATACCAGACAACGACTTCGCAAGGTATCTTCATGTTCCTCGGCTAGCTGGTGTAAGTATAAAGTCTTTGACTATTTAGGATGGATGAAATTTTGTTAACCTATCCAACATTATGCGCCAGTATTCACCTTCATGTAAAATTCCGACACATCCCAATCGTCATCGTCCCTCTGGCGCTGGGTGTCCAGCCTCATGCCCACCGACTGGGAGGCCTCCTTCAGCAGGCGGACGGCGCGGTCGTTGCCCTGGAAATCGTCTACCTTGGCGCCGGATGCGCACAGCTTGCCCACGAAGGACCCTACGATCCTGTTGTTGGCGATGATGACCGACCTGGTCGCCCCGGTCTCCGACTTTATCCAGTCGCGGAAGTACACGCTGAGGTTGTCCTGCGTGTTCAGCACGAAGGTGTCCCCGGCCCTGCGAGTGATCTTGCCGACGTCCTCCGCCAGCATCCACCTGAGCGTCGGGTCGTCCTTGATGAAGAATCCCTTCTTCACGAACCCTTCCTTCTCAAGCGCCCTGAGGACGCCCCTGGTGACGGACATCCTGCTCGACAGGAACATGGACAGGTCCTCGGCGCAGAACATGCCAAAGTCGCGGAAATGCATCCTGGCGATTTCCAGGGTGGCCTCGTCCTGACCGATCCCCCTGTCCTCCACGATGTTGTAGTTGGAATCCGAATCCTGATAGATCACGGACATCCTGTTCAGCTCGGACAGGGCCTGCGTCGTATGCTCGAGCGAGAGCGGCGAATCGTTGATGATGCTCTTCTTGGACATGGGCTGCTTCGCAAGTAGCAGCTTGATGAGCGCCTTCCCGTCCTCGTCGGGGACGTATCCCTTCTGTGCCCTGTACAGGTACGCATGGTCGCTGTCGGTGTACCCCTGATAGGACGGCGTAAGGGTCATCTTCATCAGGTAGCCCTTCTCCATCTGCTTCTTCATGGTGGTCCTCTCGGCCACGCGAGTCATGCTCTCCTGGTCGCCGCGGATGTATCCGCGCACGGCTACGCATTCCGCCACAGTAGAGTACTTGTTGTTCTTGGACACCCTCTGCTTCCCGAAAACGTAGGAGATCATCTGCTCCTCGGTCATCGTCCAGGGGTCGAAGTCCCCTTTGGCGTAGAATCCGTTGACGAAGACGTATCCGCTCTTCTCCAGGATGGCCTTCTTCTCATCTTCGATCTCAGCGACGTCGGTGTTCAGTATCTCCCTGATGCGGACTATGTCGATGCCCTTCTGCCTGTAGAATCCCATCAGATGGTCGATGGTTCCCAGGACGTCCTGGAGCATCTCGGGAGAATCCATATCCATCGAGCGAACCTCTATGCACCCGGACATCTCCCATATCTCCAGCGCGCCGACGATGGTTATCCCTTTCACGAGGGGGTAGATCCATCTGTCGCCGTAGCGGGCGGCTATCTCGGCCCACTTGGAGCCGAGGTCAGGGTCGAACAGGGACAGGAGCCTCAGCGGGTACTCCGTCTCCTGGACGCTCTCGAGGGCGGGGATCTCGTCGGGCATGACGTACATCGGTATGCGCCCGTCGCCCACGATGATCTCGGTGGCGCCCGATTCCTTGGCGTAGGCCTCTATCATGTCCAGCGGGACGCCCACCATGTAGCGGAGTGCGGATGAGGGGATCGGTCCGTAGGCCCTGATGGCCTTGACCGTGAGGTCCCTGGCGGGATCGCCCTCGGGGACGCCGGGTCTGAACACGGCGTAGGTGTTCTCTGTACCCCAGTCCTCCTTCTCGCTGAACGCGCGTATCACCTGCAATGAACGGTCCAGGCGCATGACAGAATCCCTCACCGAATCCTTGTCCTTGCCGGTCTCGGCGACGAGCTGCCTCATGGTGGCCATGCCCATGCCGTCGATGACGTTCAGCAGGTCGCGGTCCTCGGGGGACGTCTCGTCCACCCTGATGGCGGCATAGCGGTCGGCATCGTCCCTCATGACGTACCTGACCCTGCCCCTGACGAACCTTCCGAGCTGTATCTCGCCGTCCTTGCGCATGTCGTACCATTCGTCGATGTCGAAGCTGTCCACCCTGTTGTAGACGTCGATCTCGCTCCCGGCGGAGCCGTGGAAGTCGAAGAACTCTTTGATCGAATTGAAATGCTGGCCCTTGGTGAGCCTGTAGCGCTCGACGGACTCGTAGCTGAACACGTTGTTGCTGCCGGCCTTGAGCCTCATGTGGTCGATCTTGAGCATGTACTGGTCGTTCTCGGAGACCAGGAACCTGCCCTTGACGACATCCTCGTTGGCGACGAGCGATTCCAGCGCCACGTGGGCCTGCTCGTCCGTGAGTGACAGCGCATAGGACACCTCCTGCACGGATGCGGGGGCGAAGCAGTCCAGGTACCTCATGACGATGCGGTCCGTTGCCTCTGCCACGTTGACCTCGGGGTACTCTACGCGTCCGAAGATCCATCTGTTCCCGGAGATGTCGGTCCTCGCCACAAGGTACATGGACTCCAGCTTCCTGAGGGACCTTATGACCATGTCCTCGCTCACCTCGAGGGACTTCGCGATGTCGGCCATGGTGGAATCCTCCTTCAGGGCGCCCAGGACCATCTGGTCCGTATCGTTCAGGGTGCGCTCCTTGCGCGTGGCGGCCGCATAATACGGGATCTCGTCGGCGACCATGATGTGCGACTCGTCCAGGAAGACGGAACCGATGATACCTTCGTGTATCAGGTCGCGGACCCACTCGTCTATGGTCTTCCTGTCCTCGTCGGTGTAGGTATAGATGTTCCTTCCGCGCTCGCGCATGAACTGCAGCGGCCCGGTCTCCATGAGGAGCTTGGGAATGTCCGCCTTGGATGCGATGCGGGTCGGCTTCTGAGCGTAATACGGGATGATCTGGTCCTCGTCGAACTCGAACTCCCTGACGGTGTCCCCGAGAGCACGGTACAGAACCTTCCTGTGGAGCTCCCTGAGCAGTGCGGAGCGGTCCTCCATGAGGACGATGTCCGAGAATCCCGAGAGAATGGCGGAATGGGCGAACGGGGACGGCGTCCCGTTGTAATGGATCAGGTTGATCTCCATGTCGCCGATGTCGATGAGGTCCAGGACGTACCTTGCGTTCTTGATGTCCATGTCGTCCTCCATCACCTCCCTGTATGTCTCCTCGATGACGGGGACGTTCTCCATGTTCCCGAGGGCTTCGAGCAGGTAGGTGGACCTCATCTGCTGCCTGTTGACGGAGATCGGCCTTCCCATGTAGTTCCTGAGGATCATGAAGCTCCTGGCGGCGGTGTGCCTGAACCTGAGCTTGAATATCTCCGAGTCCTTCAGCGACTTCCTGAGGATGGTCTCCAGCTCCCCTGCCCTGATCAGTCCCGGGATCTTCGAGATGTCGAAAGTCCTGGGGCATCCGAGCATGAAGCTGTCGTCGGAGATGGTGACCGATACGTTTGCACCGATCATGTTGGACATCCTGTATGCGTACGCGCGGGACAGGGCGTCGTTGACCCTGCGCCCGAACGGGAAATGGAATATGAGCTTCTGGTTGCCGGAGGGGTCGATGTACTCCTCCACGGCCAGCTTCCTGTCGTCGGGGATGAAGCCTGCGACGGCGTCCTGCTCCTTGAAGTACGAGTACACGCTCCTTGCGGACCCCTCGTCCACATCGAACTCCTCGGAGATCCTCTTGATGGCGGACCTCTCGTCCTCCTTTATCCTGCTGGACATCTCGCGCCTGAACATGGCGACGTCCATGGACAGGTCGAAGCTCCTGGGGAGCATCTCGCCGGCCCATGAGGGAACGGTGGGCTTCCTTCCGTTGGCCTCCTTGACGTATGCGGTCATGCCCTTGGAGCGGACGAACTCGAACGACCTCCCTCCGAGGACGAAGACGTCCCTCGGGGACAGCCTCTCGACAAACTTCTCCGACAGCTCTCCTGCCACGGACCCGTGGTTGGTGATGACGCGGTAGTTGGCCTCCTCCGGGATCGTACCGAGGTTCATGAAGTAGATCATGCGGGAGCCCTTCTTCTTTCCGAACTGCTGCTCCTCCTCGTCGAACCATATCTTGGAATAGACCCCCTCGAAATCGTCCCTGCTGCCCAGGTAGCGGACCACCTGCATGAAGCTCTCCCACGGGAGGTCGCGGTAGCAGTACGAACCCTTCACGAGGTCGTACGCTTCATGGACGTCCCATCTGTCGTCCAGACTCATCCCAACGATGGTCTGGGAGAGGACATCGAGACAGTTCTCCGGGATGCCGACACGGTCGATGTCGCCGCGGTGGGCGGCACGGCACATGACCGCGCACTCCACCAGGTCGTCCGGATCGAACACGAGCAGCCTTCCCTTGGCGACCTTGCCGAAGCTGTGACCGCTTCTTCCGATCCTCTGCAGACCCTTGGCGACGCTCTTCGGGGAACCGATCTGACAGACCAGGTCCACCGAACCGATGTCGATGCCGAGCTCCAATGAAGTGGATGATACTACGCACTTGATCTCGCCATGCTTGAGACGCTCCTCCACATCGAGCCTGATGTCCTTCCCCAGCGAGCTGTGGTGGACCTCGATGTTCTCGAGACCGCGCTCCTTCAGCTTGTACACGACGCTCTCCGCTCCGGACCTGGTGTTGGTGAAAACCAGGGTGGTGTCATGCTCGTCGATGAGCTCCTTGAGCGTGTCGTACATCATCGAGTTGACGATGTCGGATGAGAGTGTGGTGAGGTCCCTGGTGGGACAGATGACCTGCAGGTCCAACGTCTTCTTGGACCCCGATTCGATGAGCGCCACATCCCTCGCGGACCCGTCCGGCTCGCAGCCGACCAGATAGGATGCTATAGCCTCTATGGGGGCCAGCGTGGCCGACAGGCCGATGCGGACGAAGTCCGTCTCGCAGTGCCTGCGCAGACGCTCCAACGTCAATGAAAGGAATGCTCCCCTCTTGGAATCGCAGATGTCGTGGATCTCGTCCAGGATCACCCATTCGACCTTCTTGAACGCGTCCTTGAACTTGGGAGCGGCGAGGATCAATGCGAGACTCTCCGGGGTCGTGATCAAAATGTGCGGCGGATGGCGGACCATCTTCTGCCTGTCCGCCTGCGACGTGTCCCCGGACCTGACAGCGACCCTGATGTCGGGGACGTTCATGCCGTGCCTCTCGGCGACCTCCCTCATCTCCGCGAGGGGCGTGTTCAGGTTGCGGTTGACATCGTTTCCGAGAGCTTTCAACGGCGATACGTAGATGCAGTAGACGCGCTCCTCCAATGTCCCTTCCCTGGCGTAGCGTGTCAGCTCGTTGATGATGCTGGTGAATGCCGTGAGGGTCTTACCGGAACCGGTGGGCGACGATACAAGGACGTTCCTTCTCTGATAGATCACAGGTATGGCCTTGGCCTGCGGGATGGTGAGGTCGTCATACTTCTCATTGAACCATGTGGAGATGAGAGGCTCCATCATTCCCATGACCTCGTCTTTTGTATAGGTCCTATCTACTTTTTCTACCATCAATAATCATAATCATCATTCGAATGTTCAATAAAACCTTTTTTGTTAGGCTAGACTAACATCATTTTTTTAGTCTGACAGATGTAGATTATGATGTCCATAAAAGTACAAACCGGGAGTATAAGGTTTGATATATCCGCGAGGGCAATTCCACGGTCATGGAAAGCAAAGGTCTGGGATCTGCCATATTGATTCTTGCGCTCCTCGTGGCGTTGGCGCTTTCTGCGCAGGCGCTGTCGGCGGAGGATGATTCTCAGACCGTTGTGACCGAAGAGCCCGAACCAGAGCCGGAGCCCATAGAGCACCTGGACGGATACGTCTACGACATACCCGAGCTGAAGGAGCGCGAGGTCATCGCAGGCGTCACCGTGACGACATGGGTGTCCAACGACAGGGAGTTCGGATCCGCCGTGACCAACGAGGACGGATGGTTCCAGGTCGATTACAACTCCGAGGTGAAGTACATATCCTTCAAGCTCACGGGATACACCATCAAGGGATGGTGCTCCGAGCTCACCAAAACAGGGGACACCGGGCTGTACACGATCAACCTGAAGGATTCGTCCCAGAAGGATGGCGTGCACCATCTCTACGACAGCTCGGGATACACCGTGCTGATATCCCGTACCGATGCCACCGTGTACGGCAACGTGAGCACGCTGATCAACACGACCTCGGTGGGCGTCCCCAACGCGAACGTGTCCCTGTCCTATGCGGGAACGACGATCTCCGGCGTGACCGATGCCCACGGGAACTTCACGATAGTCTGCGCCAGCGGGCAGTCGTACAAGCTCACCGTCAGCGCCAACGGATTCTACACGCAGACGGTCGATGACGTCACGCCCGGCGCCGGATCCATAGAGCTTGTGATGGTACAGAAGGATCACACGCTGTTCATGGACCTCGACCTGGCGCATGCGCTGGCCCTGGTGGGGATGTTCATAACGCTCATCCTCGCGCTGGTTGCGGTGTACCTGATCAAGAGGCCCGAGAAGCAGGACGGGCTGTTCGTCGTGAACGACATCCCGCCGCTGAAAAAGAAGAAGGAGTGATCCTTCCTTCAGGGTCTGACCAGAGAGGCGTTGACCTTCTCGTAGAGGCTGTTGCCGTCCGCATCGATGGCGACGATGAGGGGGCCGAACTTGTTGGTGTCGAACCTCCACAACGCCTCCGCCATACCGAGGTCGAGCCAGTCGTTGCCGGAGCATCTGTTGAGCCCTTCGGCCAGGCTTATGGCCGCTCCGCCCGTGGCGGCGAGATAGACGCATCCGCATTCCTTCATGGCGTCGACGGTGTCCTTGGACATGCCTCCCTTGCCGATGATCGCACGAATGTGGAACCTCCTGATGAACTCCGGCTCCAGCTTGTTCATCCTGGCGGATGTCGTGGGTCCTGCGGCGACGACGTACCATGAGCCGTCGTCCCTCTGGGCCATGATGGGCCCGCAGTGGAACAGGACGGATCCCTCTATGTCCGCGGGGACCTCCTTGCCCTCGTCGAGATACTTCAGGGCGCGGATATGCATCTCGTCCCTGCCGGTGATGACGGGACCGTTCAGGTAGACGGTGTCGCCGAGCTTGAGCGACCTAACCTTGGATTCGTCCAGAGGCGTTGTGAGGGCGATCAGAACTTCACCCCCTGGGAGTACTCCACGCCGTTGTCCGTGATCTTGGCGGATGCGCGGCGGGTGGCCCAGCATCCGATGTTGACGGCCACGGGCAGGCTGGCGGTGTGGCATGCGCACTTCTTGATCCTCACTCCGAGCGCGGTTGTGGAACCGCCCAGGCCCATGGGCCCGAGACCGGAGCTGTTCAGCGCAACGAAGATGTCCTCCTCCATCTGCCTGAGGACGGGATCGGGGTTCTCCACGTCGATGGGGATGAGCAGCGCCTCCTTAGCCATGGCGACGCAGACATCTGATGTCCCTCCTATGCCCACCCCGACTATGGTCGGGGGACAGGGACGCCCTCCGGCGTCAAGGACGGAGTCGATGATGAACTTCTTCACTCCCTCGATGCCGTCTGCGGGGTTGAGCATGGCCAGGCGAGTCATGTTCTCCGAGCCGGCCCCCTTGGGAAGCACTGTGATCTGAGTGAAATCGTCATCTGTGGGGATGTAATGGATAATTGGCATGCCGGGACCGAGGTTGGAACCGCAGTTCTCGCGTGTGATGGGGTCCACGGTGTTGGGCCTGAGGGGGATCTCCTTGGTGGCCCTCTCGACCGCCTTGGCGATCGCCTTGCCGATAGATGAATCGAACCTTCCCTTGACATAGAACACGGGTATGCCTGTGTCCTGACACATGGGCCTGCCGATGTGCTCCGCCTTCTTGACGTTGTCCATGATCGCGCCCAGCTGGGTGTATGCAATCTGGTTCTGTTCCCAACCCGATGCCGCCTCCATCGCCCACCCGATGTCCTCGGGAAGCTTCGTATTGGCCAAGCGGATGATGTTGTAGACCACGTCCTCGACGGGTTCCGGCAGTTTTATCATGAGGATGCGATAAATTGACAACTATATCAGAGGTTGGATTCACACATCTGGACGACCGCGGTATGCGGCCGGAGTCGTGACCGGTCACACGATCATGAATGTGATCTTCGCAGTAGGTCTGTCCAGAAGATCGGTGATAGTCTGATCCGGCAGACCCATGATCTTGCCCAGCGGGGTGTAGCTCCAGGAGTTCTCGCCGAAGAAGAGCACGATGCTGTCGGAACCGTAGAGGAAAATGTCGCCAGGCGAGGATGTGAGACGCCTGTCGTCCGATGGCAAACTCTTTCCCAAGCTGCCGACCTGCTCGAAACCGCCGTACAGGTTAGTGGATACCGTCAGCCCGCCCTTGGCCAATGCTTTCAACGCATCCACGGACGGATTGTCCTCCCACCGCACATCAACCTTGGTGCTGCCGATGTACATGACCAGTTCTCCTCCGACATCCTCCGGATCCACTGCCGGGCTCCCCCTCTGACCTTCGCTGAGAACGATCGCTCCGGCGACCACAGCCAACACTGCGATAACAATGACCGTCGCAGACAACCATCTCATCACGGATCCCTCGGCCGACCATATGGTTAACGGTTCTTAATGCTTCCACTGCGCCGGTTCACGGCACCAGGTACAGGACGTCGTCTATGACCACCGTCTGTACAGAATCCCCCGTTTCATACCCTTCGGGCACCCTGAGGTCGATCGTGGAGTAGTTGTCCGGGTGGAGCACCTGTATCTCGCTGCCCGATGAACTCACCACGGTGGCCTCCTTCAGGTCCGCGGCCTTCTCGTACAGCTTGATGTCGGTCATGTCCGATTTCCTGACGGACTTCTCCCTGAAGTTCATCAGGTCCAGCACACGGCCTCCGTTCCCGGAGACCCTGATCAGCTTGCAGTACCTCCCCTCGTGGATGACGACATCGCCGACATGGTACTCCGGAAGGCGCACCAGGTAGGTGAGACGGTACATATCCTGCCCGTCCGTGGTCTGTCCCACCAGCTTGGGGGACTCCTTCGTCTCGGCGCAGTAGACCTCGGAGAACTCCTTGGACAGGTTCTTCCCGAGGGATATGGACGACAGATAGACGTCGACCCCTCCGGTGACCATCTCCATCTTGGTGATGAACAGCGACTTGTTGGTCTGCGCCGCCCTGTAAACATAGTCTTCAGTGAACGCCAGGGCCTCCTCCCTCTGCTCGGGGGTCAGGCCTCCCTTGGCGCCGGTGCGCAGCTGGAGGATCGCCTCGTAGTAGCTGCCGAGCTGCCTGGAGCATCTCCTGCAGACGTTGTTCTTGATGCGGACTATGGTGGAAGCCTCGTGCTCGGTCATGTAGCCGAGGACGTCGCACTTGGATGTGATCGTCACGGTGTACACGTAAGGGTCCTTGCTGTCCAGCGAGAACTCGGCATCGTCCATCAGCTTGACGTCGCCCAGGTGGTCCAACGCATCCCTGGCCGCCTGCTTCACGGCGTCCTCGACATCCATCGCCCTCCACCTCTCGCCGAACATGAACTCGCCGCAGTTGGTGCAGACCTTCAGGTCCACGTGATGCGGAAGCCAAGTCAGGCTGCGTCCGTCCAGCCAGCAGTCGATGCACAGCCCGTTGAGGGACTCCTCGCAATCGCGGCCGCATTTCACGCAGAAGCTCACATTATCACGACCTGCAGATGCCTTACGCCGTCGATCTCGATGACGCTGTCCTCTGTCGCATAGCCCTGCTCGATCGCCACGGCGACGGTCTCGGCACCGACGAGGTTCATGATCGTAGCGCTCTTCATGCGCTCTATCAGGACGTCCTTCCCGACGGACTCCCCCTTGTAGAATATCTCGCTGACGTCCAGCCTGGAGCGTCCGCTCCTGAACGTCATCCCCACGAGCTTCTCGTCGCAGGCCGCAAGGATCAGGTCGTCCTCGCCCCTGTGCATCTTGATGAACATCTCCCTCAGGCCCTCTTGTATATTCCGGACGGGCTCTTGAACAGCTCCCCTCCGTCATGCAGCGTCTTCACGGCACGCTCGACCTCGGAGTCGGACAGCCCCTGGTTGGATGCGTGCTGCGCGATCTCCTCCAGTTTGAGCCCGGTGTCCCCGAACTCATTCATTATCGAGCGGATTATATCGAGTTTGTTACGGTCCTTGGACGATATTCCGGATGAGATCTTGTCGATGTCGTAGGTTCCGTCGCCGTTGCCTGCGATCTTGTTCAGATATCCCTCGATCAGCTCCGCGGCGTTGTTGGCATCCTGGTCCGTGACCTTGTCGGAGAGACGCATCCTCGCCGACGCCTCGGACAGGCGCACGTATCCCTCCAGCTGCCTTGCCGTGATCGGGACGGACTTCCCTCCTCCGAGCCCCCTGATGCCCACGTAGCTGTCCTGCATGATCTTCATGGCCTCGGGCGTGAGGATGGGGACGATGCGCTTGGAATATGCTACGTACTTCCTCAGCTTCTCTATCGAGTACACGGGCTTCAGGAAGCTGGTGTCGTCCATGAGCTTCTCGATGTCCAGGCCCTCGACCTCCTTGCCCTCGGGCGCCATCCTGGCCTCTCCGCGCATCTGCGTCTTGAGGATGTGCGAGGACAGCTGCTCGTCGTGCTTCTTGTTGGGCTTGTCGGTCAGGATCTCGATGAGGTCGAAACGCGACACCAGAGGTGCCGGCAGCTCGATCTGGTCGTAGATGCTGGTGTCCTCGTCGAACCTTCCGTACTTGGGGTTGGCCGCTGCGAGCATGGAGCATCTGCATTGGAGGGTCGCGTTGATACCCGCCTTCGCCACGGAGATCCTCTGGGCCTCCATTGCCTCGTGCAGGGACGACCTGTCCTGGTCCGTCATCTTGTCCAACTCATCGATGCATGCCAGACCCTTGTCCGCTAGGACCAGCGCACCGGCCTCCAGGGTCCATCTTCCGTCCCCGAAATCGTCCCTGACCGCTGCGGCGGTCAGACCTGCGGCGGATGCGGACTTGCCCGATGCGTAGATTCCCCTGGGCGCGAGGTAGCTCATGTACCTCAGGATCTGCGACTTCGCGACCCCGGGATCACCGATGAGGAGGATGTGTATGTCCCCTCTCAGGTTCGTTCCGTCGTCCATGGTCTTGTGGCAGCCTCCGAAAAGCTGGAGTGCTATCGCCTTCTTCTGCTCGTCCATTCCGAAGATGGACGGAGCGATGGATTTGATGATGTTCTGATAGAGGTTGGGGTCCTTGGACATGGCGATGATCTCGCGCTCGTCCTCCTCGGTTATCAGGATCTCGTCGTACTCGTGCTGCTCGAAATCCACGGACACCACATCGAGGTAGATATCGAAGACGGTGGACTTGTCCCTCTCGCTCTTCTCCGCGGAGCGGAGGATACCGTTGAGCGTGACGCTGTTACCGGCGGTGACCAATCCTGCGATGTCGTCCTCGACATAGCCGGTCAGCCTCTCCGGCTGCGAACCTCCCCTCAGTCCCTCGGGCCTCTCCTGGATCTCCACCTTCTGCGTGTCGATCCAGCTGGACGCCTGCAGGTCCTCGATGAAGCGCGTGGCCTGCTTGTTGCAGCTCCCGTCCGGGTTGTTGCACATGAGGGGCTCTTTGAGGAACATCCCGGTCTGCTCCACCCATATCTCGGAGTTGCACCTGGCGCATCTGAACAGCGCGTACGTGAGACGGGGCTTGACCGTCGTGACCTTCCTGACCAGTCCCTCGACGGCCACCAGCTTTCCGAGATGGTCCGCCCTCAGGTTCCTGATCTCTACCTTGGCATCGCGGGGCAGGTTGAACACCCTGACGTTGATGCTCTGACCGGGACGGTCGATGTTGGGGACCAGGTCCATGACCGCCTTCTTGGCGATCTCCATGCATCTGTCGGGGGCCTCGAGGAGATACGCTGCGAAAGCCACATCCTGCACGTTGATGTCGTCGTAATCCACCTTGACGCTCTTCTTCATCGGGTAGTTGTCCGCTATGTCCCCTATCATCAGACGGTACTTGTCCGTCGACAGGATGGTGGACCACACCTTGGCTATCTCGCTGTCCTCGTAAGTCATTCATCTCCCCCCTTCGATCTGCATTCCTCGTCGACCCACCAGACCCACCCTCCGAGGTCCATGGATATCTCCCCTTTCACCAGACCTTCCTTGCGATACTTCGACAGGGTCTTGGCCAGGTCGTCGGGGCATCTGTAACCGAACAGGCTGTCCAGCCTCTCGCTGGCATCCCTGGTGGTGAGCCTGTCGTCCCCGACGGCATCCCAAATCATCATCAACAATCTATCTTTCATGAGCGCCCGATTCCTAATCCGTCCGAGTATTTGATAGGTGTCCTGCGACGTCGAATGGGTAACGGCGTTCATCCCTTGGTGACGGCCTCGATGTACTCGTTCTGGATGCGTACGACCTCGGTGCTGTCCTTCGCCTTGGAATAATCTTCGAGCATCTCGCCGTTGAGGCGCATGAACTCCGGGGCCCAGTTGAACCTCCCGAGGAACTCCGCTGCCTGCTCCTTCTCGCCCAGGATGTACAATGCGGCCATGACAGCCTCGGCGCTGTTGAGCTCCATGGGACGGCCCCAGTTGATCGGATTGGATGCCAGAAGGTACGGAAGGGCCCTCTCCTCCACGTTCTTCAGCCTGGGGAACTCGTCTATGTTCGTCCATGTCAGGTCCATGACGACCAGCCCCTTCCTGGCTGCGTGGATGTCCGCCGGGGACATCGCCCTGTCGGAGAACGGCGACAGGACCACGGATCCCTTCGGTATGGCCCCGAGGGTCTTAGCCTCCTTGCCGAGGTTGAACTTCAGCATGCGCTTGGCGGTGCACTTCTTGGGGTCGCACTGACACTTGTCGTAGATGATTACCGGGATCATGCGGATACCAGTTTGGCCAGGTTGTCCAGGTCCCCCATGTTGGCCCTGACCCACTCCTTGACCTGCTCGATGACCTTGACGTAATCATCGTAGAGCTCTGCATCGTCGGTGGCGGTGAACTCCTCCCTGGTCTTCATGGGAGCGAGGATCTGCTTGCCCTGCCACGGCGATTTCTTGGCATATTCGTCGAAAATGGGCTTCTCCAGGTAGATGACGTACTCGTAGTAGTTGTCCTTGGGGAGGAGCTCCTCGTTCTTCAGGTCCTTGGCGACCTGCCTCCTCATGTCCTCGCCGATCTGATACATCACGGAGATCATGTCGCAGTCCACGATATCATGCTCGAAACCGGCGCTGTACACCTCGTACCTGTCGCCGAACATCTGGTTTGTGAAGTATTCCGCAAGCTGGGAGACGTAGTCGTTCTTCCTGTCCAAGAACAGGATGCGCGTCTTCCTCTCTACCTTCTTTCCGAACATTGGATATCGCCTGAACGCCCATACCCTATCGCCCGTTATAAGGATGATGGATGGTCCTCCTGGACCTTCGGCGGAGACGGCCTCGCTGTCTCCTGCGGACCTTCTCCACACGTCCCTCGAGGAGACGCATGATCGCATCCACGCGGTCCTTCCTCAGGAAGTCGTTGGCACCTAGGATCTCCTTGATTGTTGGCATCGTTTCCAGCATCCTGTCCGGAACGAGATGCGATGCATAACAGTCCCCGGTGGAACCGTGGAAAAATGCGAGGAAATCCCGATACGGGAGGGCCGGCGGGAGCCCGCCGGACCCTGCCCGATCGATCGTGGTTTGTTCGAAGCTCAGAGCTCGATGGGGGCCTCTGCGGGTCCCTCGGTCTTGTCTGCCTTCGCAGGTGCCTTGGCCCTGGGTGACTTGGGGGCCTTCGTCTTCGCTGCGCCCTTGGATCCCTTGGCCTTGCTCTCCTTCTTCTTGGGGGAGTCGGACTTCTCTTCCTTCTGCTTGGCGATCTCCTTCCTGATGTCGGCAGCCTTGTCGATGACGGTGTTCGCCATGTCGCGGGTCTGCTCCTGCCTCTTGATGATGAGGTCGCTGTACTTGTCAGCCTGCTCCTCGATGTACTCCTTGGACTTCTCCTGGTACTTCTTCACCTGCTCTGCCTGCTCCTTGGGGGAGGGTGCGTAGGAGGGCCACATAGGCATCTCCTCGGGCAGTGCGTTCACGAAGGAGTCCTGCATCTCGGTGAGGTGCTTGAAGAACTCCTCCCACTGGTCCTTGGACTTCTCGATGTTGGACTTCTGCATGTCGATCATCTGGTCCCAGAACTTCTTCATGTTGGCGTCGAACTCGTCCATCCAGTCATCGAAGCTCTTCTCGTCCTTGTCCTTGGGGCACTCCCACTTGACTGCCTTAGGCATAGGCAGGGGCATCATGGGGGGTACGAAAGGCATGGGGGGTACAATCAAAGGTGCGCCGAACAGGGGCATAAAGCCGAACTCTGTCTTCTTTTCTTTGTCCATATTTCTCACTTCTTTTACGAGCGGCATCAAGTACTTCTTGTATGCCATGTTAAGCAGTTTCGGTGTAGAATTCCATATACTCAGTGGAATGTTTTGTATATCAAAGTCTGTTAACTTTAAAATAAGTTCCCTTAGTCCGGGAATGCGGAGCACTTTCGAAAGGCCCTCTTTCTTGATCGCAGGTATCGCTGCGAAGACCTCCGAGAGGATGTTGTAAGGATCGCCCTCGAGCTCCTGCGGCACGCCCGCTCCCATCGTCGCGAGCTCTCCCTCCGCCGCGGGTACGAGCAGGATGTCCAAGAGTTTCTTCTCCACCCTGACAGGCTTGATCGAATAGCGTTCGCCCTTCACCGTTCCGGTGGCGAGCTTCTTGGCATCCACCTTGCCGTTGGAGTTCAGCGGGATGCGGTCCACGAGCACCAGCTGGCTGGGAAGGTTCGTGTCCGAGATCAGCTCGTCACCGATGAACACCTGGATGAGCGCCTTGTGCACTGTGGCGAGACTCGGCAGCCCCTTCTCCGTGGTCTCCACATAGAGAACGGGGACGTTGTCGTGCAGCGTCTTGTGGAATTCCGGGGCGAGGCCGCAGGCCCTGATGCCTGGCTGCGATGTGACCGCTGTCTCGATCAGTCCGGCGTTGAAGCGCACGCCGGCGTTGTTGACGAAGTAATGGTTGGACCTGCCGATGCAGGTCATGCTGCCGTCGTCGTTCACTTTCACCAGATCATGAGTGTTGAAGTACTCCTCGCCGTCGATCTCCTCGAGCTCGAAGAACACGGTGTCACCCAGCTTACCGCTGCTCATAGTAGGGGAGTTCAGCAGGAGGACTCCCGTGCGCGGACCGTCGGAGAGATCATAGTAGCGCTCCTCATCTTCAACAAGGATCTTCGCTTTGAATCCGGGCAGAAGGTATCCGATCGCATCGTCGTTCCTCGAAGACGGAGAGAGCGTGCATGCGCCTCCCATCTCGGAGAGTCCGTAGCCGTTGATGATGCGCGCATCGGAACCGCATGACGCCAGATAGTCGTTGACCTCCTTCTTGAATTCGGGGGAGACGTACGTGCCTCCCATGAAGATGATCTTCAGCTCCGACAGGTCGATGTCCGGCCTCGTCTTGAACCATGTGTCCAGGAAGCTGTTGCTGGTGAAGAGGATGTTGATTCCGTAATGCTCGAGGGCCTCCGAATAGCGGGGATTGGTCGCACCCATCGGAAGGGCCACCATCTCCATCCCCAGGCTGAGCGATGTGTGGACGATGTCGACCATGGAGTACACCCATGACATGTACATCGGAAGATACGTGATCATGTGCTCCGGGGCCTTCTTGAGGTCCTCGTCGGAATCCATCACGCCCATGATGCTAGTCACGAAGGAGTTCATGGCCTTGTCGGTCAGGGGCACCGGCTTGTGCATTCCGCTGACGGTGCCGGTCGTGTGGAGTATTATCGGGCTTGTGCCGTCCCCGTACGAGATGGGCGTCGCCTCGTATTCGTTCAGGAGATCCTCCATCAGGATGCCTCCGGGCATCTCGCGGAACAGCTCCCTGTTCAAGACCCTTATCATCTCCAGCGGGGGCATGCCATATTCGCCGCCCATAGGGCTTTGCAAGATGATGATGTTCCTGATCCCCAGAGAATCCTTGTCCCTGAACAGACGCATCATCAGCTTGGGGAAGGCGAAGAGCTCTGAGATCACCAGGTCGGTGATATTCTCCCTCCTGATCATGCTGTAGATCTGCTTCTCGTCATACAGGTCGATGTGGTAGATGAGCGATATGCTCGCACCCGTCATATTCAGTCCGTAGAATGCGAAGATGGATTCGGCCAGAGGAGTTGTAATAAGAGCTACGCGCGACTTGTTCTCGGCGGTCAGGCCCAGGCCTGTGAATGCCTCCGCGTATCTCTCCCAGTGGAAGAACATCTGCCTGTAGCTGTACTTCCTGCAGCTGTCCGTTATGGCCACGCTGTCCAGACGCTCATCGGAGACAGAATTCAATTCCTTGATGAATGACCAGCACGGCTGATCCGCCAGGCCTTCGTGCAACTTGATCTTCTTAGGTTGCCTACGTTTGCCACTGACCATCGGCATTATCCCTTTCCGCCATACGTGAGTTGTTTTTCTTTATTTAACGTTTTTAACACATTAGTGAGGATTACTATACTGTAGAGACGGGGAACTGGAGAAGCCCGTACAGTATCCGTCCGGATGCCTGCGACAAAACCTTTTACATGCAGGCCGATGGGGTACCGCCACGATGATGATCGTTTTTCGAGCTGAACAATGATGATAGACGGGCGAGCTGAGTGGCTTCTCATACATGTAAGATTGTTAAGATTGCGGTTTTTATCCGGTCTTTATTGTGTTAATTTTATTGTCAATAATTTTGTAAATTCAATATGCTGGATGTCTGTGCCAAAAATGTTTAAGTCCGTTAACAGTTATTTTTTTTAAACTTCCTAAAAATATTTAGGCAAGCCAAAATAATATATTGAGGATGGCGGATTCTACGGACAGATGTTGCAAGTCGCCGTATACGGAAAGGGTGGGATCGGGAAATCGACCACCTCCTCCAATCTGTCGTTCACGTTGGCGAAGAAAGGAGTGAAGGTCCTGCAGATCGGGTGCGATCCGAAGCACGATTCCACCAAGTATCTGATAGAGGGGAAGGAACAGACCACAGTGCTGGACTACATATGGAGCACACCTCCGTCCGAGAGGAAGCTGGAGGACATCATGCTCACCGGCGCCGGCGGCGTCATGTGCATAGAGGCTGGCGGTCCCGAACCTGGGATAGGCTGTGCCGGCAGGGGGATACTGACCACCTTCGACACCATCGAGCGCATGGGCATCTCCGAGATAGAGAAGGACATCACGCTCTACGATGTCCTCGGAGACGTCGTATGCGGAGGCTTCGCTGTTCCGATGAGGAACGAGTACGCGGATGCGGTGTACATCGTGACGTCCGGAGAGTTCATGGCGATCTATGCGGCCAACAACATCCTCCGCGGACTGCTGAACTTCGGCACCGACCGTCCGAGGGTCGCAGGCATCATCCTCAACAGGAGGAATGTAGAGAACGAGAGGGAGCTCGTGGAGAGGTTCGCCAAAGGGGTGGGACTCCCCATCGTCGTGGACATCCCGCGCTCCAAGGAATACATCGAATCGGAGAAGATAGGCAAGACCGTCTCCGAGGCGTTCCCCGATTCCATACCGGCCGGGATCTATGCGGAGCTGGCGGACGACCTGATATCCATCAGATCCGGGAAGAGGGAACTGTACGACCCTCATCCGTTGAGCGATGCGCAGCTCAACGAGCTGTCGGCGGGTCAGCACCAGAAGGTCATGCTCGCCAGGGGACTGGTGCAGGAACCCGAGATACTGCTGCTGGACGAACCCACCTCCAACCTGGACGTGAGGCATCAGCTCGACGTCACCAAGATGCTGAAGAGGCTGACCGAGGAGAGGGACATCCTCGTCATCATGATCAGCCACGACATAAACATCGCCGCCAAGTACTCGGACGAGATCATCATGCTCCACGACGGAACCATATATGCGGTCGGCACCCCGAAGGAGGTCATCACCGAGGAGAACCTGAAGGTCGTATACCAGGTGGAGACCAGCATCGTGGACGACGACGGAGCGCCCCACGTGATCCTCAAGGACGCCGTCCCGATGGAAGAGGCGTGAGGCGGCGACGAACCCAATTCCGTATATACGCATATTCGATAGAGCGGAACCATGCCTGTACTGCAGATAGCCTTGGACCTCATGCAACTGAAGAGAGCCGTCACCATCGCCCACGAAGCGGTGGACGGCGGTGCCGATTGGGTAGAGGTGGGTACGCCTCTGATCAAGAGCGAGGGCGCCGAAGCGGTCCGTACGCTCCGCAGGGAATTCCCCGGCAAGAAGATCATCGCCGACACCAAGACCATGGACGTCGGCGGGGTCGAAGTGGAGATCATGGCCAAGGCTGGTGCGAACATCATCACCGTGCTCGGTCTGTCCGAGGACTCCACGATAGAGGAGGCCGTCATGGCAGGGAGGAAGTACGGTGCGGAGGTCATGGTCGACATGATCAACGTCCCCGACAAGGTGACCCGTTCCAAGGAGGTCGAGAAGCTCGGCGTGGCGTACATCTGCCTGCACATGGGCATAGACACCCAGATGAAAGGGGAGGAGCCTCCCATCGACACCCTGAAGAAGGTCGTCGAATCCGTGTCCATACCGGTCGCGGTGGCCGGAGGGATAACCGCCGAGAACGCCGGACTCTACGCCGAGGCCGGGGCCACTGACATCATCGTCGGCGGGGCGATCATCAAGACCGGGGACATCAAGGGGGCGGCCAAGAATGTCAAGGATGCTATCAACGGCGCCAAGATTGACGCTGTCGTCTCCAAGAAGTACACCGAGGACGAGCTCTTTGAGGCGTTCTCAAAAGTGTCGACATGCAACATATCCGATGCATTCCACAAGCAGGGTGTCATGATCGGCATCGTCCCTCAGTCCCTTGAGCACAGGCAGAGGATGGTCGGACGCGCGCTCACCGTGCAGACGACCAACGGGGACTGGGCCAAGCCCGTGGAGGCGATCGACCATGTCAAGAAGGGCGACGTCATCGTCGTTGACGTGGGAGGCGCGCCAGTGGCGGTCTGGGGGGAGCTGGCGACATGCTCCGCCATGGTCATGGGTGCGAACGGCATCGTCATCGACGGTGCGATCAGGGACATCGACGACATAAGGGATCTGAAGTTCCCCGCATTCTCCAGGACCATCGCGCCATGCGCCGGGGAGCCCAAGGGATACGGCGGTATCGGCATCGAGGTCACCGTCGGAGGCCAGAGGGTCAGGACCGGCGATTGGATCATCGGAGACGAGAGCGGCGTGATAGTCGTCCCCAAGGAGATGGCTGTCGAGGTCGCCAACCGTTCCATGGACGTGCACGAGAGGGAGAACCGCACCAGGGAGGAGATCCGCAGGGGATCCACGCTCTCCAAGGTCAACGAGCTCTCCAAATGGGAACCAGTCCAGTGACCGGTTGATTCTGAACAGGATGGGGGCATCCCCTCCATCCGTTTTTTTCAAACATCAAACAACGAGGATATCCAGATACATGGTACAGGTGCTGTTGATCATCGAAGCGATAGTGGCTTGGGCAGTGCTGACGGCGATCCAGTATCCGCTCAGGAAAGAAAGGCACAGGAATCTCCGCATCGCGGTGTTCCTGCTGAAGGTCATACTGATACCGATCATCGCCCTCCTAGCGATCAGCGCCGAATGGTTCGTCGCCTACACTTACGAGGATATCCTATGCGCATTGTACATCGCCCTAATCGGCGATGTGATCGCGAGCCTGGCGGAGTACATCATCCGCAGGCTGAGGACATGGGGTGAGGATGACGGATCCCGCCATGGATACGATCACAGGATCGGCATGCCGCTGGGGCTGTGCCTCTGTATCGTAGTGCTCGCATTCGCCGCGACGAACGCTGACAGCACCGGCCCCGATCACCATGATTGGCAGGCGGACGGCCTGGAACGTGAGCACACGTTCGCATTCACTGCGGACATGCACACCGGAGGGTACATGTCGATGGATGCAGTCAGAGAGTTCTGCAAACAAGTGAACGAATCTGACGCGGAGTTCCTCATCCTCGGAGGCGACATAACCGACGAGCATACCTCCTACGCAGACATGGTCGATACATACAGGATCCTCTCCACGATCGATATCCCGACCTATCTCATATACGGCAACCACGACAGGCAGCCCGGAGGGCATTACGTCGGCGGCCGCACATACACCGACGAGCAGCTCCTGGATGCGATCCACGATGCCGGCATAACGCTTCTGGTCGACGAGTACGTTCAGATAGCCGATGATCTGGTGCTACTCGGAAGGGAGGACATAAGCGTAGGCGATGCGAGGAAGCCCTGGTCGGAGCTCGTGAATCCGTACGGGAGCGGAGCGCTGATCGTCGCGGATCATCAGCCCTATGACGCGGAACAGCTGAAGATGGAGAGATCCGTCCTGCAGCTCTCGGGACATACGCATGCCGGACAGCTGTGGCCCCTTTGCCTGATCTACAATATGCTCGGATACCCCGCCTACGGCGATTACTGGTATCCAGGGACGCACCTTTATGTGACACCTGGTCTGGGCGGATGGGCACCCCCGCTGCGCACCGAAGCGCACAGCGCATGGGAGCTCATCACGCTCCATCCTTGAAAAGTCGTTCAGTAGTAGTGCTGGACGCCGTTGATCTCGGTGTCGAGCTGCTTGAGCCTTGCGATGCGATCCTCGGTGGACGGGTGGGTCCTGAAGAGGTTCTCGAGTCCGGGCATCCTCTTCTTTCCCGAGGGGTTGGTGATCCACATGTTGGACGCCGCAGGGTTGTGGTAATCGTTGGTCCTTGCAGAGCAACCGGTCTCCAGCGACTGCAGCGCACTGGCGAGAGCCATCGGCTTGCCGGTGAGCCTTGCCCCAGATTCGTCCGCGAGGTACTCGCGGTTCCTCGATATCCCAAGCTGGACCAGCATCGCCGCGAAAGGCATGGTGAGGTCTGCAAGGATCGCAAGGACCAGCCCGTAGGGGTTATTGCGGTCCCCGCTGAATATCGCGGACCACACCGCCATCCTGGTGACGAACGAGATGATCGATGCCAGGGCGGATGCGGTGGACATGACGAGGATATCCCTGTTCTTGATGTGGGACAGCTCGTGTGCCAGCACTCCCTCCAGCTGCTCGTCGTTGAGCAGGTAGAGCAGAGGCCTGGTGGCCACGACTGCCGCGTTTTTGGGGTTGCGTCCGGTAGCGAATGCGTTGGGCATGTTCACTTCGGAAACCCCGACCTGGGGCATGGGGAGACCGGCCTTCTTGGCGAGCCTCTCCACGGTGTCGTAGAGCCTAGGCTCCTCCTCGCGTGTGACGATGCGGACCTTGTTCGCCGCAAGCGCCATGTTCTTCGAGAAGAAGTACGAGACGAATGATACCAGCAGTGACACACCCAGCATTATGTAGAATCCTGCCCAGGTGTAGTTGAATATGTATCCTATCAGGGACCCTAATGCGACCAGTATTCCTGTCATCGCAACGAACATCAGAAGGGTCCTTCCACGCCAGAAACGCATATCTATCGCTTCGGAATTTGTTTGTACTCGTATAAAAATATTCTTGTGAATTGTTCGAACCATCCATCTATTGAGATCTGGTCAACAGGATTCAGAGCGTGTACGAATCGCCCACGTAGAAGTCAGAGACGCCTTCAAGACCTAGGTTCACGCGCAGGTTGACCATGCCGTCCCTGCCGACGCAGTGGTTGATGTACAGGTCGGGGATCACGGAGAGGGTGTCAGCGTACTCCTTCGCAACGGGCTTCTTCTTTTTCTCCAGCATGACCGGGCCGATGAACGCGTCGGGGTACTTGCCGAAGCGCTCCTTGACATCCGCTATGACCTTGTCGGGCAGACAGGATCCGCGTCCGCTCAGCAGGGCGATCCTGCTGCCGCTCTGCACCACCATGAATGTCTCGCCGTAACCCTTGGCATCGTAGTAGTACGGGGTCAGATGTATGCCGGGTGCCAGCTCCATCCATTCGCCGATGTCGTGGAACACCGCCTTGTTCTTGTTGGAGTCGGAGATCCCGACGCTCCTGGACAGGAACGACCTGTTCCCATAGAGGCCGGTAGGGCAGTAGACGTCGATGGGCTGCTCCCTGAGCTTCAGCAGACCGTTCAATGCGCCGGAGTCGCAGGGGTTGCTCTGCGATACGACCACCATGTCGATGGTAGCGGCATCGATTTCGAGATGCTCCATGTTGTGCACGAGGTACCTGTCGCGGAGACCCGTGTTGAAGAGGATCCTCTTCCCGTCCTTCTCGACGAGCATCGATGTGCCCTTGGCCCCGATGAGACTTGTGGCAGGCTTGGAGCCCTCGTCGTATACGCATGTGATCTTCGCGCCCATGTTGACACCTCAGCGATGGTAAAGTGAATCGGGTATATCCTTGCAAATCCTATAAATCGATTCCATGGGCACCTGCCCGTTGGCCACCCAGGCGGACACCTTCTTGGGCACGGTGGTCACAGCCATGATGGATGTGGGCTTCTCCGGGTCGTCGATGTAGTCGGTCTCGACCATGAACCTGTCCGTGCCCTTGGCCAAAGCCTCCTTCAGATTGGACTTGGATGCGGGAATAGACGGCATCACCCCGTGGGTCTCCTCGGGTGTGACCCAGGGCGGCGAGGAATGCTTCACGACGAGGCCTCTGTCCAGTCCCGCCTTGTCCGCAATGGATGCGAGGGATTCGTCGGTGTCGTCCTCGTTCTCGCAGTGGATTATGACCGGGACGTCCAGCTCCTTCGCCAGCTCCATGCCCCTGAGCAGGACCCTGTTGGACGCGTCCCAGATATCCTTGTCCACCGGGAAATGTGGCCTTCCGATCTCGCCTATTGCGCATGCACGGCCCTCGGAAATGTCCTTCGCGGCCCTCTCCATCCCCTCGATCATCATCTCCTCGGCCTTATCCAGACCGAACTGCTCTGCGAGCGAGATCAGCAGGATGGGGTAGGGACCGACAGCGATGTTTATCTCCAGATCCGTGGCCTCCTTCGCCTTCTCCGCCAATGAATAGGTGACCTCGTACGACTCCCCGAAATCCTTCCCGCATCTAATCGGCACCTCCTTGTGGGGGAGCGTGACCAGCGTGAGGCCTGTGCCCCCTGCGGCCTGATATTCCTTCAATGCATCCACGTTCCTGCCCGAAGGGCTCATGTGGATGTGGTTGTCGTATATCGGCACCTTCTCGCTCATGGATACCCCATCATGTTCATGAGATAAACCCTCTGCTGACCTGTCTGTTGCCCCATTGTTGCGGCTCAGGCACAATTTTATAACGTTCGGTCAACAATCCCACGGACATGGATTCGAACCAACGTTTCCTCCTGAAATCATTCAGGAAATACTACAAGGTGCACACTCCGATGCTACCGGACAGGTTCACCCGCAGAGAGTTCGGATTCATGTTCTTCGACAAGAACTACGTCCAAAGGCACATGGGCTTCACCAACCAGGCGGACCTGCACAGGTTCATGATGGGACAGGTGCCCTCCCATAGCTACTACTCCACTTCGTACTACCGCAAGCCCGACGCGCCCACGATGGACGAGAAGGGGTGGATGGGTGCGGAGCTGATCTTCGACCTGGATGCCGACCACTTGGAAGGGGCCGGCAACATGACCTACGCGGAGATGCTAGTGGAAATCCGCTCGCAGATGATGCACCTGGTGGACACCTTCCTGATGGACAACCTGGGATTCCAGGAGGACCAGATCCACATCACGTTCTCCGGAGGAAGGGGGTACCACGCCCATGTCCGCACCCCGGACATCATGGGCCTCGGGTCCCCCGAGAGGAGGGAACTTGTGGATTTCATCACCGGCTACGGCCTGAACATCGACTGGGTTTTCCCGTTCAACAGGGTGCCGACATCGAAGATCGCCACCGGCAACGGGGTCCGCACCAACATCGCCAAGGACCGCCTCATCCCTCCCCCCGATTCGGGCGGATGGAAGCTGATGATGAGGAACGCCCTGATGGATGTCGTGAACGACCTCTGCGACGGCGATGTCAAGGACTTCAAGAGGGAGTACCCCAGCATCAAGGGGAGCCAGACGAGCACCCTCTTCAAGGCGCAGGAGGAGGTCAGGAAGACCAGGGGCCTGCTGTTCGAGAAGAACACCATGGCGGTGCTGTCCCAGTCCACCCAGAACATTCTAGTGAAGGTCATGAAGGAGGATATGGCGCCCAGGCTCTCTGGAGAGGTGGACGAACCGGTCACGGCGGACATCAAGAGGCTCATCCGTCTGCCCGGATCGGTCCACGGGAAGAGCGGACTGAGGGTCACACCGATCACCAGGGAGCAGCTCACCGACTTCGACCCCCTGCAAATGGCGGTGCCCGACGAATACTCCGATGACGAAGTGAAGATCACCATGAGGAAGGACACGAAACTCGACATGAAGGGGCAGCACTTCGACCTCAGCGGGGAGACCACAGCGCCCGAATACGCAGCGATATTCCTCATCGGCAGGAAGATGGCCACCTACGGATACGCATCCGAGGAGAGCCAAAAGGAGAAACTGTTCTGATTTCTCCGGTCTGGCACATGCGATACCGTCTGGATAGGCGGGGATCATTTGATGCTGGACACGTCCAAAAATCGTTATATTTAACACGATACCTTTATTAATAGAACCTTTATCACCTTGTTTTAGGTAATAATATGAAAGCATTCCTCATTTCAGGAACATACGCTGATCCCAGGCAGATTCAGCAGCCTTTCGCAATCGAGATGGCGGCTGATGACGAGGCAGCGGTCAAGGAAAAGGCACTCTCGACGATCGGAAGCAAGCACAAGCTCAAGAGATGGCAGATCAACATCACTGACGTCAAAGAGATCTCCGGCGACGAAATCACCAACCACGTCGTGAAATACCAAGTCGGTGAGTGAACTTGAACGACGACGAACTCCGTCAGATGCTAGCTCTGATGGAAACATACAAGAACAGGGTCGAGGCGCTGTCGCGCCAGGTCAATGTTCTTCGCTCCACCCTCGACGAGGTCAACATGGCGAACGAGTCCGTGAAGGCTCTCATGGAGGCCAACGAGGGCGATGAGATCCTGATTCCGATCGGAGCTTCGTCGTTCATGAACGTCAAGGTGTCCTCGAACAAGAACATCATCGTCGGTGTCGGGTCGAACATCTCGGTCGAGAAGACCCCGGAGGAGGCCAGCTCATACATGTCGGCCAACGCCGCAGAGCTCACCGAGGCCCTCAAGAAGACCGTCGACGCCCTCAATGAGGTCCAGCAGGCACTTTCGACAGTTTCCGAAGCCGTTCAGATGGAATACATGAACAGGCAGCAAACCCCTACGCAGTGAGTGGTAAGGATGTTCGATTCCCTCAAATCCAAGCTGAAAGGATTGTTCAGCAAGGCCGATAAGAAACTCGACAGGGAGGAGATCTTCGGTAAGGAAGAGGAACCGACTCCCACCACCCCTGCAGAGACGCCGGTGAAACCGGAAGAGAAACCCATTCAGGATTCTACCGTTCCTGCGGCCCCCGCAGCGCCCGTCAAGACGGAGCCTGTCAAGGAGGAGCCGCCCAAGGAACAGCCCAAAATCTCCAGAAAGGAATTCCTGAAGCTCCACAGGCAGCAGAAGACCGCACCCCCTGAGAACACCAAGAACGTCCCCGTGGGAGAGAGCGGAGGGAAGAGGATCAAGGAGTCCGCGCTGGACGAGATCCTCGATGAACTGTACTTCACGCTTCTGGAGGCCGATGTGGCCCTTCCCGTCGCCGACAAGATCAAGGAGGGCGTCAGGGACAACCTCCTCGGGAAGAAGTACGACCGCTCATACACGCTGGAGCAGGTCGTGGAGCTCGCCGTCAAGGACGCCGTGAGGGATGTCCTCCAGATCAATGAGTTCGACTTCGACGACTGGATCACCAAGCAGAAGAGGCCCGCAGTGGTCATGTTCGTCGGTATCAACGGTACCGGCAAGACGACGGCCATCGCGAAGATCGCGTACCGTCTGCAGAACAACGGCAAGACCGTCGTCATGGCGGCATGCGACACGTTCAGGGCCGGTGCCATCGAGCAGCTCTCCATCCATGCGGACAAGCTCGGATGCAAGATCGTCAAGCAGACCCAGGATGCGGACCCCGCGGCCGTCGCCTTCGATGCCGTGGAGCACGCCAAGTCCAAGATGAAGGACGTCGTCCTCGTGGACACCGCCGGACGTATGCAGACCAACAGCAACCTCATCGAGGAGATGAAGAAGATCGTCAGGGTCGCCAAGCCCGACCTCAAGGTCTTCGTAGGCGATTCGCTGGCGGGAAACAATGCGATTGAGCAGGCCAAGGTCTTCGACGACGCCATCGGAATAGACGCTGTGATCCTCACCAAGATCGACACCGATGCCAAGGGAGGAGCGGCACTGTCCATCGCCCACACCATCGGAAAGCCCATCGCGTTCGTCTGCAACGGTCAGGAATACGGCGACATCGTCAAGTTCAACACCGAGTGGATGATCGAGAGGATGTTCAGCGACTGATCACTGCATGCAGAGCTTGTGGATCATCGCAGCGAACACCTTGGTATCGTTCATCAGATTCTCTATCCTCATGTACTCGTTGGGTGCATGGAGGGAGCCGTCACCGGTCTGCCATGCGTAAGCGTTCAATCCCTTCAGCCTGAAGAAGTTGGAGCATGTGCCCCCCGCGATGCCCACGGGCTGCGGCGCCTTGCCCATGATCAGTTCTATGGAATCCGACAGCGCCCTGTAACCGTCCGTGTCTATGGATGACGGCACGCCGGATCTGGCCATCTGGAGCACCTCGACCGTTATCTTGGCACCGGTGGACTTGGAGTACACCTCCGCCATCTCCTGGGCCATCCTGAGCACCAGGCCGGGGTCGTAATCGGGATTCAGGCGTATGTCCATGCAGAACTCGTCGTACCCTGGGATCGTGTTCACGTTCTCGACGGTCGCTATCCTCTTCGTAGGCTCGAAGGTGGATGCCTTCGGAAGGAACATGTCGTTCGTCCCTCCGAACCTGCTGTCGAACGATTCCATGAGGTCCATGAGAAGAAGTGTGGAGACCTTGTAGGCGTTGACGCCCAGATGAGGCGTGGACGCGTGCGTGGTCTTGCCCTCGATGCAGAACTTCAGCCACAGGATGTGCTTCTCCGCCACATCGACCTTGCCACCGTCCTTGGTGCAGAAATCAGGGACCACGATGACATCGTCCTCTGTGAACACGCCCTGCTCCAGAAGATGCTGGATCCCGCAGGTACTGCTGGTCTCCTCGTCCGCCACCCAGGCGATACCGAGCGACATCCCCTGGAACTCCTCTCCGAGGTACGGCCTGGCGGCGAACAGCGTGGATATGACGGACTGGCCGTCATCCTCCGTGCCCCTGCCGTACATCCTGCCGTCCTTGACCACAGGCTCGAACGGGGGCGTGTCCCAAAGATCCGGATCGCCGGTGGGGACCACGTCCATGTGGGATACGAACCACAGCGTGCCCTTCCTCTTGCCGTTCTTCCTGGCGAGGATGTTGGACCTCATCACCGAAGGGTCGTTCACATCGGGCACATCTATCCTCTGGACGCTGTCGAATCCGGCCGTCAGCGACATGAGATAATCCGCTTTGGCCGACTCCCCGTCGCCTCCGTTGACCGGCGCCAGGGCTGGGATTGATATCATGCCCGCCATGGTGTTCAGGATCTCCTTCTCGGACGATCCGATCTCCTTCAGCACAGAATCCAAGGACTTCATGAGCCATAATCGCAGAAGGGCGTTTTACCGATATCGATGGAGAATATGGGAAAGTAAAGGGATCAAAAAGGGGCCGAAGCCCCTGGAATGGTTTCCGTCTCACTCGACGTACTCTTTGATGAAGCCGTCCTTCATCATCTGGGCGGTGAGGTTCCTTGATCTCTTGATCATGAACTCGGCCCTGTCGTGCATCTCCTGCTTGGAGAGCTTGAGCCTGGCGACGCCCTGCTCCTGAGCCTTGGCACCGACTGCCACTGCCTCGTCGATGAAGACATCGGTCTCGGACATGGTGGGGACGATGTAGTCGGGGGAGATTCCCTTCTTCTCGGCGGATGCCGCCAGGGACCTTGCCGCGGCGATGCACATCTCGTCGGTGATGGTCTTGGCCCTGACATCGAGCACTCCGCGGAAGATCGCGGGGAATCCCATCGAGTTGTTGACCTGGTTGGGGAAGTCGGACCTTCCGGTAGCGAAGATCTTGCATCCGTGCTCCTTCGCCTCCCAGGGCCAGATCTCGGGGATCGGGTTGGCGGTAGCGAAGATGACGGGGTCGTCTGCCATGAGGTCGACGTACTCCGGAGGGATGGTCCCGGGTCCGGGCTTGGATGCGGCGATGACGATGTCGGCGCCCTCGAAGGCCTCCTTCATTCCGCCGGTCTTGCCTGCTCCGTTGGTCTTCTGGCAGATCTCCCACTTCTGCTTGAAGCTGCCCTCGACATCCTTCCTTGCCTGGTTCAGGATTCCCTTGGAGTCGCACATGCACATGTGCTCTGGCTTGAATCCGGTCGCCAGAAGCAGCCTTGCGATCGCGATGGATGCGGCACCCGCTCCGATGACGGTGATGTTGGCATCCTCGAGCTTCTTGCCGACGAGCTTCATAGCGTTGATGGCACCGGCGACCTCGACGGTCGCGGTCCCCTGCTGATCGTCATGCCAGACGGGGATCTTGCAGTCCCTCCTGAGCTCATCGAGGATGTCGAAGCACTTGGGGTTCGAGATGTCCTCGAGGTTGATTCCTCCGAAGGAGGGTGCGATGAGCCTGACGGTCTCGATGATCTTGTCCGGGTCCTTGGTGTCAAGGCAGATGGGGACACAGTCGACTCCTCCGAGGTACTTGAAGAGCATGCCCTTTCCTTCCATGACGGGCATCGCGGCCTCGGGTCCGATGTCTCCCAGACCAAGTACGCGGGTTCCGTCCGAAACGACTGCGACGGTGTTCCATTTCCACGTGTGCTCGTACACCTTCTCGGGGTTGGCCGCGATATCCTTACAGGGTTCCGCGACACCGGGGGAATACCATACGGAGAAATCGTCGAAGGACCTTACACATGCCTTCGGTACGACTTCGATCTTTCCCCCGTAGTAGGGGTGCATCTTCATTGCGTCCTGTCCGGGCTTCTTCGCCTTGGCCAGGCGCTCCTCTACGGTCATCTCTTGGTCGTTTGCCATGATTAATCACCTCGATACGGACTGATACCCATCGCCAGCCGTATTCGAATCAAGAGTTCATGCATATACCTGTTATAAAAAACTAAAACCCGACCGCTCGGTTTTAGTATCGTCTTTATGACAGATACCGTGCCGTACGGCCCTGTGCAGAGTTATATCGCTGGAACGGGTACGGATTGGCATGAAGGAGATCGTGATCGCCCTGATTGACGGATACATCGACGACCCGGCAGCGCTGGGCGTGCCGCCGTACATCTCGCCGATGATCCGTTCCATAGCCGGGGCCGCGTTGGATGCGGGAGCGGACAGGGTGGAGTACATCTCCATAGACATGATCAGGAAGGGCAGGAAGCTGCCCGATGCCGCGGTATCGGTCGTGTTATCGGGGAACACGGTCCCCGGGAAGTACCTCAGGACCATGCCCATGTCCCTGAAGGAGCTCGCGGAGATCACGCCGAAGCTCAAGGGCTGGAAGATGATCAGCGGATCCGCGGCGGATTCCAAAGAGGCGGAGGCCTTCGATTTCATCGTGAAGCAGGATCCTGCAGCATCCCTCTACGACGGCATCATGGGGAAGGAGGTGCTGGAGAGGTACAGGACCCTCGACGAGTGGAACAGATGGATGCTGCTCGGAGCGGACATAGTCACGCAGCACCAGGACTTCCCGCAGCCGCTCATCGTGGAGATGGAATCCTACAGGGGATGCCACCGCTACAAGTCGGGAGGATGCTCCTACTGCATCGAACCGCTGAAGGGAAAGCCGCTCATGAGGTCCCCGGAGGACATACTGGCGGAGGCAAGGAGACTGCATGACAACGGTGTAAGGAACATCAGGGTCGGAGGACAGACGTGCATCGTGTCGTACTTCTCCGAAGACGATTCCGAGATCCCAAGACCGAATCCGTCCGCCGTCAGGGAGCTGTTCGAAGGCCTCAGGGACATCGGGTTCGACACCATCCATGTGGACAACGCCAATCCCGCCGTGATATCCGCCTATCCGGAGGAATCCGAAGAGATACTGAGGATACTGGCCGACTGCTGCACCGACGGCAACGTGCTGGCGCTAGGGATGGAATCCGCAGATCCGTTCGTCATAACCGAGAACAACCTAAACAGCACATCGGAACAGGTCATGGATGCTGTACGCATGATCAACCGCATCGGATCCGAAAGGGGAGAGCGCGGTATGCCGAAACTGCTCCCCGGGATCAATATCATCTGCGGTCTTGACGGAGAGACCAAAGCGACGTACGGAATGGATCTGGAAATACTGGGAAGGATGAAGGACGAGGGACTGATGATCCGCCGCATAAACATCCGCCAGGTGCTGCCTGTAAGGAGGCCGTTCGAAACGAAGGTCGATCAGAGGCGCTTCAAGAAGTTCAAGGAGGAGGTTAGGGAGGACATCGACCGTGCCATGCTGGAACGCATAGTGCCCTACGGAACGATCCTCAAGGATGTGTACTTGGAACTTAACGACGGCAACGTCACGTTCGGGAGGCAGATAGGATCGTATCCTCTCCTTGTCGGGATACCTTACAGGATGGAGACCGACCAGTTCGTGGACGTATTCATCACGGAATGGGGATTCCGCTCCATCACAGGGATATCGTATCCGTTCGACATCAACCACATGCCCATGTCCTCGCTGGAAGGGCTCCCCGGGATCGGGAAGAAGAGGGCCAGCAAACTCGTGATGGCCAGACCGTTCTCCTCGATGGAGGAGCTGGCCGAGGTCATAGAGGACCCGGCCGTCATGGATGCCCTGAAGGACATCATCGTGCTCGGATGATCACGGATCGAAGAAATCCGCCTTGCCGGTGCGGATGTCGTACATCGCGCCCATGACCTTCAGTCCGGGGCAGTCCCCGATATCCTCCCTGATGATCCTGACGCTTCTGACAACGCTGAGCTTGGCCGCCCTGTCGATGTTCCTCTCTCCGCCGATCTCGTCGATGATACGGTTGATGATCTCGATGTCGTGCTCAGTGTAATACCTGGTGACGGCCTCGGTGACCGCACCGCAGGACGTGTGTCCCATGACGACTACGAGGTTGCATCCCATGTGCTTCACCGCGTACATTAGGCTGCCCATGGTGTTCACATCGTCGACGATATTGCCTGCGGTCCTAATGACGAATAGATCCCCAATACCGGCCGAAAATATGGCCTCGGGGATTACACGGGAATCCGAGCAGCTGACTATGGCCGCGTAGGGGTGCTGACCGTTCTCCGCCGCATCCATACGGCGTTCGGGGGTGATGTCTCCGGAGAATTCCATTCCCCTCAGGAACTGCTCGTTCCCTTCGATGAGCCTATCCAAGGCATCCTGGCTGGAGATGTTCCCTCTGGGTGCGGTGTGGTCTGTCATATGATGCACCAACGGTACCGCAGATAATAATCTACTGGATTAGACCCATTAGTACCACTCCACTGGACGCAACATCGGTGCTGTTACGGCACAGGTCAAACGTTATCTATGAGTACGTTCGTCTTTCGGGCATGGACACCAAGCGTGCTGCAAGATATCCGTTCCTGAGGGAATCTGCGGAGTTCGCGGAGAAGAACTCCTCCGATCTCGAGTCCCTCCTGACATCGGAGCTGTACGCGCCGGCACGCAGGAGAGGGAAGGAGAGGGTCCTCCAGGCCCTCGAGAAATCCGAGGTGTCCTACGTCGACCTCATGACCGATTACGACAGACTCATCGAGGTCATGTCCTACCCCTATGCGAGGATGCTCGTATCGCAGGTCGGGGACCGTTTCCTCACCAAGAGGTACGCCTTGTCCGAGGCGGTCAGGATGAACTCGCTTCTCAACAAGGAGGACAGGGAGACTGTGATCATGGTATCCGAGGAGCTCGGTGTGACGTCCACGATCGACCGCGACGGTACCATCCACATGGGATTCCCCGACTACCTGAGACTGGCCAGCAGGCTCAGCAGCGTTGATTGGAAGCTGATCAACAGCGACATCCACCACGGGATAGTCTACCTCCCTCAGGACAAGTTCAGCCGCCTGATGCAGAACGCACTGCAGGACAAGATCGAATCAGAGCTTCCGCTGATGACGCCAGAGCAGTTCAAGCCGTACATGAAGGAGGATGTGAAGGACATCGGCGCCGCTTTGAGCGATGCGAAAATGAGGATGGATCCCACAAAGGGCGAGGGAATGAAATCCGATTACCTCCCGCCGTGCCTTGTGCACATCCTCGAGATGTCCAGGAACGGTCTCAACCTCCCGCACAGCGCAAGGTTCGCCGTTGTGACTTTCCTCAAGGCGCTCGGATTAGGATACGAGGACATCATAAAGGTCTTCGCCGAATCGCCGGATTTCGACGAATCGAAGTCGGAGTATCAGATCAAACACATCATGGGAGAGCTGAACGGTGGAGAGGGATACTCCCCTCCCGAATGCAAGACCATGAAGACGAACGGCCTCTGCTACAGCCCGGACAAGCTGTGCGAGCAGGAGTGGATGAACCACCCCCTGAAGTACTACAGGACCAAGTCCAAGGATGCGAAGAAGAACGCCGGCCAGTCCGCCGTATCGGAGATCGTCAAGGGCCCGAAGCCCAAGGACGAATGATCACTCCTTGCCCGAAGCCTGCATCCTGGTCAGGTTATTCCAGGTTATTATCGCCCTCTGGACCGCCGTCAGGTTGCCGACGACCGCGAACCAGAGCATCATGATCTCAAGCCAGTTGATGTCAAACGACCAGAATCCGAGGTCTATGAAGAAGCTCCCGTATCCAATGGAGGACATGATCACCTGGATGATGGGGAACAGCGTGGAGAGCACCACCCTGTCGGCACGGCCCAGGAGTCCTGCGTAGAGACGGGGCGCACCGATCGCCTGTGCCTGCGTTCCCATGTAGGAAGTCAGCAGCACTCCGACGAGGGCGAGCATACCGAGATACGGGTTGCACCAGTATGCGCAGAACGCGATACCGCCGATCATGAACACATCGGCGTACCTGTCGAAGACGTGATCGAGATAGTCGCCCTTGGCGCTGCACTTGTTGGCGAGCTTGGCTATCTTGCCGTCGAGGGCGTCGAAGTATCCGGAGACTATGACCAGGACGGCGCCGACCAGCAGCAGCCATTCCCTGTCAGGTGCGCCGCTGATGTAGAACACGACACCGCAGACCAGCGCAAGGATGAGTCCTATCCACGATATGATGTTGGGATTGACGTTTATCAGCTTCTTGGCAAGGGGCGTCAATGCGAAATCGACCCTCGCTCTCTGTCCGTCTAGAACCATCTGTCCATCTCCTCCGACCAATCGGTCTTTCCTGGCGTATAATCAGACGTCTCACCTTTTAGTATTTTTTCCACGGAATCGGCCGATGCCGAGGCATCCCCCTCGGAGCAGTCGATCTCGTACACGGGGATGTCCGAATCCATGGCCTCGCAGAGTATCACATCCAGCACCTCGGACTGGACGTTCTCCAGGACCTTGGCGCAACCGTAACCTCTGGCCTCCAGCCTCGCGGCCAGGACCTCCGGCCTGCACCTGAGCACGATTATCCCGCTGCAGTCCATGAAATGGGAGAGATGGCTGTCCATCAGGTACAGGTCGTCCGAGTCCCTGTATCCCTGCAGGGAATCGTTCAGGTCGTCCAGGTCCACCTCGTGGGTGTCCCTCGGCGCATCAAGCTCTCCCAGAAGTCCGTGTTCGCGTATGTGGACGTTCATGTCTATGACGCTGTATCCCCTGGAACGGAGCTCCTCCGAGACGGAGGTCTTCCCCGTCCCGGGGGTGCCTGTTATAGCGAAAAGTGTCATGAGATCTGCTTCAGATAGGGCTCCGCCCTTTCCATGACCCTGTCCCAATCGGGGATGTTGGTGAGCGCACCGATCTCCTCTATGATGAACGAGGACACCGCCGATGCGATGGTGAGCGCCTCGGGGACATCGTATCCCTTGTAGAGCGCGGTGTAGAATCCCGCCCTGTACGTGTCGCCGCATCCGGTGGGGTCGACGACCTTGTCCGCCTTGACCACCGGGATGTCGATCCTCTCCCCTTTGAACTTCGCCACGCTGCCCTCGCTCCCGTACGTGCACACGACGAGGTCGACCGGGGCATCCATGATGTCCTTCAGTCCTGCGTACTTCATCAGCGATTCCGCCTCGAAGTTGTTGCAGAACAATGCATCCGATCTGTCCAAGGCCTTCGGGAAGCTGTCGGAGTTCCATATCCTGTGGGACTCCTGCGCGGGGTCGATGGCGATCTTGGTCTTCCCTTTGATGGAATCCATCACCCTGATGTAGTATGACGGCTGGCCGGTGCAGAAGTGCGTGTGCTTTGATCTTTTAGCATTGGAATCCAGCATGATGCCGATGTCGTCGGCGAAGCCCTGGGGCCCCTGGTAGAAGACAACCTTCTGTACCATGTTCGGATCGTTGACGACCATGGCGCCGGAGGTCTGGTAGTCGTCCACATGGACGAACTCGTCCAGTATCAGACCCGATTCCTGGATCTGCCTCTCGTACGCGCCGGGGAAGTCGTTGCCCACGAACGCGCACAGCGCCGTGGGGCATCCCAGCCTTGCGGCGGCGACCGCTATGTTCGTGCCGGTGCCGCCCAGGGCTGTGACCTTAGTGAGGATGTCCTCGGTGGTGTTGTCCGCAGGGAACTTCCTCACGGTCATGATCTGGTCCACGGCCACATGGCCGTACACCGACAGGAAGGGGTCGCTCATGTGCCTTCCTTCCATCCCGTGGTGTATCTCACCTGATCGTCCGAGAGGCGGTCGATGAGGATGCCCAGGGATTCGAGCTTGATCTCCGCGATATGCGTGTCGATCTGGTCGGGGACCCTGTGGACGACAGGCTCCATGTTCTGGTAGTTCTTGGTCATGTACTCGATGCCGAGCGCCTGTGTGGCAAAGCTCATGTCCATGATCTCGGAGGGATGTCCCTGTCCTGCGGCGAGGTTCATGAGACGCCCCTCACCTACGAGGTAGATGCGGCGTCCGTCCTTCATCTTGTACTCGTCGATGAACTCGCGGACACGCGTGCACGACTCCGACAGGGCGTACAGGTGCTCCTTATTGATCTCGTTGTCGAAGTGGCCGACGTTTCCGATGACGCAACCGTTCTTCATCACCCGGAAATGCTCCAGCGTGAGGATGTCCTTGCATCCGGTGACTGTGAATATCATGTCGGCGTTCTTCACGGCGTCGATCATCCTCATAACCTGGAACCCGTCCATGTTGGCCTCGATGGCCTTCACGGGATCGACCTCGGTCACGATGACGCGGGCACCGAGGCCCTTCGCCCTCATGGCGATACCCTTTCCGCACCATCCGTATCCGGCGACGACCAGGACCTTCCCTGCGACCAGGAGGTTGGTGGCGTTCATCCATCCGTCGAATGCGGACTGACCGGTCCCGTACCTGTTGTCGAAGAGAAACTTCATCTTCGCGTCGTTCACGTCAAGCACGGGGTACTTGAGTGTTCCGTCCGCCGCCATCGCTTTGAGGCGTGTGACACCGGTGGTCGTCTCCTCGTTCGCTCCCTTGATGTTGTCCAGAATGTCGGTGCGGGTGGTGTGCGACATGGTGATGAGGTCCGCACCGTCGTCAATTATGAAATCAGGGCCCATGTTCAGGACCGTGTTGAGGTTAGCGTAGTACTCCTCCTGCGTCTCCCACTTCTTCGCATACACGTCGAGTCCGTACTCGTCGCGCAGCGCCAGTGCGACCGAATCGTCTGTGGACAGGGGATTGCAGCTGGCCAGGCGCACGTTTGCGCCCGCATCCGCCAATGTGATAGCGAGCATGCCCGTCTTGGCCTCCGTGTGGAGGGCCATACCGATCTTGAGACCGGCCAAGGGCTGTTCCTTGGCGAATCTCTTTCTGATCTCCTGAAGGACAGGCATGTGGGTCTCCACCCAATGCAGCCTCAGGGATCCCTGTTTTAGAAGGTCTTCCATTTAATCATCTCCCGCTCCGAGACCCGCTTTCAACGAATCACAGATGTATTCCACGGTCTCGCGACGGTTCTTCTTGTTGTCGTAATGCTCTATGAGTTTTAAGGTTGATTCTTCGTCTCCCCTAAATTCCTCGATGAAACGGATGATGTTCTCCAAGGCACGGGTCATCTCGTCGGAGATGGGGACCGTAGCCTTGCACGAGGTGCGGGACAGGGGATTGAGGTCGATCGATATCACGATCTTCCCCATGGAGACAAGGGCCTCCGCACGGTCGCCGTCCTCGATGGGGACAACGATCACATCGCAGTCGAATATGCCCTCTTTAGTGCAGAGTGCGCGGTCATGGTTCAGTCCAGGTATCCTGCACTCGGGCTCGCGCCCGAGGACATGCTCCGCACCCTTCGATTCCAGGTAGGATATGAGTCCCTCCATCCTCTCGGGCGTCCTGTGGAACAGGTTGACCTCCATCTTGGCCGGAACGGCCTTGGCGAGCGCGATGAGGTTCTCCGGATCCAATGCGGCGGCGTTCCCGTTGACGCATACCACCGGGTTCTTGGCCCTGAGGAGATACGCTGCCGCGACCTTCTCCGCCTCTATGGCAGGTGGGATGCTCCTCTCCCCCATGAGGTAGTCGTAGGCCTCTCCCCTTCCGTGGGATATCAGCCCGGTCGGGGTGACCAATCCTTCCTCCACCATATGTGCCAGACGCTCCCTGGTCATCAGGGATTTGTATCTTGGGTGATCCTTGGGTATATCCATGTGCTCTCTTCCTCGCCGTCCGAACGGCATATCGGATAACCCTACACCTCACCTGTTGATATAGGTAACCTCGTACTGCCGGGACGGGCCTCAAAGGGATTATGTAGCATATCCGTTCTGTCCCAAATATGCCCGAAATCCGTGTAGTGATAGTCGGTCCCAAATACGAGGGTAACGTCGGAGCGATAGCCAGGTCCATGGCGAACTTCGACATGAAGGAGCTGTACCTTGTGAATCCGTGCGAGCTTGGGGACGACGCCTACCGCAGATCCAAGCATGGGGCGGACATACTCGACAACGCGGTCATAGTCAACACCCTGGAGGAGGCGACGCAGGATTGCTTCATGGTCGTGGGCACCAGCGGTGTCATCACCAGCGGCGACCGCAACTACACCCGCGTCCCCATGCCCGTGAGAGAGTTCGCGGAGCACTGCAGGGGATACACCGAGAAGATCGCCGTCGTGTTCGGAAGGGAGGACATCGGGCTGCTCCAGGACGAGCTGAACTACTGCGATGTGCTTGTAACAATCCCTGCCAGCGAGGAATACCCCATCCTGAACCTGTCGCACGCCACCCATACGGTCCTCTATGAATTCTTCATGGCGATGCACACGGAGCCCAGGAGGCCGGAGCCGGCCGACAAGAGGGAGAAGGAGCTCATGTTCGCCAACTTCGGCGACCTCCTCGATGCCATAGACTACCCCAAGGAGAGGAGGAACAACACAGGCATCATGTTCAGGAGGATGATGGGCCGCGCCATCCCCACGAAATACGAGTACAACACCATCATGGGCGTCTTCGGCGATGCCGCCAAATACCTGAAGTACGGCAAGCCCTGGCTCAAGGACAAGAAGGACTGATCCTCAGAAAGACCGGACTGCCCTGAATATAAGGACCTTGGTCTCCTCCTCATCGGCCCTGCGGATCACCTGCGGGAGTATGCCGTAATCCCTCGCGACACGGTCGCGGATGCCATCGACCTCCGAGGAATTCGCTCTTCCGCTGACCATTATCACCACATCATCCAGTTCGGGATTCTCGTCGAAGAGGAGAGCGCTCCAACCTTCTATCACCGCATTCTCGGGGATCATCCCCCTGCAGAGTATGAAGGAGTACATGGATCTCGTGAACGTGGAGAAGAACGGTCCGGACATGTACTCCACGAGGGTCGCGATGCAGAACATCATCGCGCGGTCGCTGGCCCTTATGAAATCGGCGAACATCTTGTTCTTGTTCTCCTCGATTCCGAAGAAGCGCTGCACATCCATCACGAAAGTGCAGTCGGATGCGGATGACAGATCGGACAGCCTGCTCAGGGCCCTCTCGCGGCGCTCCTTCTCGAACTCCATCGGTATCCCCAGAACAGACACCACCTTGCACCCGCTCTCCCTGGCGAGGCCGATGATCTCGCGCACGCGGTCGGTGCCGAACTCACCTCCCAGGACGATGAATGGGACGACAATACGGCACTTCCTGAACTTCTTGCGGAGCTCGTCGATCGTGGTTGTGGACATTCCGATCGAATAAGTGTCGAACTCTTCGAAGCGGACGTTGTCCTTGTCGTGGTTGTCCTGGAAGTCCTCGATGATGAAACCGGCGGCACCTCCGCAACCAACGACGAGCACATCACCCATTTTATCACTCCGAGAACAGCTATCACATACATAACATGAACAGAAAGCACAAGAAGGACCACAAGGGTGTGGTAAGGGGTTTTGTGTTGGCTCTTAGAACAAACTAACGTTCATCCGAAGAGTGCAGAGAGACCTGCTGCTGCATCCTCTTCGCTGACCTGCTCAACCTCGGGTTCCTCGGCTGCTGCGGGTGCGGCGGCTGCTGCGGGAGCGGCTCCGGCTGCGGGTGCTGCTGCGGGCGCTGCGACTGCGGCGTTCGCGATAGCATCTGCGATGTCGACTCCCTCAAGGGATGCAACCAATGCTTTGATCTTTGCTGCGTCAGCGTCAACTCCGGCGGCTGTGAGAACTGCCTTGATTGCGTCCTCGGTGATGTCCTTGCCAGCAGAGTAGAGCACCATTGCGCTGTAGATATACTCCATTTAATTCAACTCCTTTAATTTCATCCGAAGAGTGCTGAGAGGCCTGCGGCTGCATCCTCCTCACTGACTTCCTCGGGTTCATCCTCTTTGACTGACTCCTCGACAGGTGCTGCTGCGGCTGCAACGGGTGCTGCTGCGGCGACGGCTCCGGCCCTTGCCGAAACCGAATCACTCTGATATCCGCTTGCTGTTGCAACGGACAACATCTGTGCATCTGCCTTTGCGATGAGTGTCTTGATACTTGCTTCGTTGGGTATCGCGGCTGCTACAGAGACAGCGACTGTCTCCCTGAATGCCTTAGCAATCAGCGGCTGGATGGTCATCTTCGTGGGGAAGGCGATCTCCACACCGAGTGCGAGTGCATTGTGAGCTGCCGTAGCGAACATGTTAGCGTAGTAATCCTCGGGAATGTCAAGGACATCCTTGTGATACACTGTTCCGTCCTCGTAGACGGCCCTGAGGTCAAGTCCTACGACCATCGGAAGGATCTCGAGTTTGGGAAGCATCGCTGCCACGTTGGCGGGGATGGCTTCACCCTCTTTCACGAGAGGTGTATCCTTCTTGATTACTATCTTTCCTCCCTCAATTGCTGCGGGAAGGCCAATCTTCTGAAGTTCTCCGATAATCGGGCCGGGTCCGAAAGGTGTCGGTCCCTTAGGTACGACGATGTCGAAGGGTGCGATCTGCCCGGGCTTAGCAGGGGCGGGAGACATGGTCTTCTTGAGCTGATTGAACAGCTTGAAGGGGTCCATGTCAGTGGTGACGATCGCACACTGTCCATCGATGTTGTCCTTGAGTGCCTCGATTCCAGGCTTGTCGGCGGAGACCTCGTCGAGGGCCAAGAGCATGAGCTTGTTCTTGGTCATCTTGAGCTTCGCGTGGGCCCTGAGTCCTGCCCTCATGGACTGGATCTGCTGACCGGGGATGTTCTCCATGTCGACGACTGCGACGACGGGAGCCTCGCGCATATCCTGTACCAGCTCGCTAACCAGATCCTTCTTCCAAGTTGCGACGTGTGCCATCTTTAAACCTCCTTACAGAATCCTCTCCGAGGGACCCATCGTCGTCTTGACGTAAGCGGATGCGATGTTGTGCCTTCCCTTCTCGAGTTTGGACTCAACACGCTTGAGGATGAGCTCGATGTTGTCGGCGATATCCTCTGCGCTCATGTCGACGGATCCGACGGGTGCGTGGAATGTCTTCCTGTCTTTCGTTCTGATGGACACAGACTTGCGGAGACCGTCGATCATCGGTGCGGGATCTGCTCCCGGTGCGATGGGCTTGGGCATCTTTCCGCGAGGTCCGAGAACGGTACCCAGTCTCTTACCGACCTGAGCCATCAGAGGTGCCTCAGCGATGAAATATGTGGTACTGTTCGCGATCTTCTTAGCCTGCTTCTTGTCGTCTGCGATCGCTCCGAGTTCATCGGGTGTGATCACAAGATCGGCCACGTCCTTGGCTTTCAAGGCAAGTTCGCCACCACCAATGACGCAGATCTTCACCGACTTTCCCCTTCCGTTCGGGAGGATGATATCCTCCTGGATACGGTTCTTGGGGATGGTCAGATCGACATCCACGAGATTGATGGCCAACTCAACCGTCTCAGTAAAGTTGCGCTTCTTTGCACTCTCGAGTGCTTTCTGCACGGCCATTACGGTTGGTTTTTCTGCCAATACAATTCCTCCTGTAGTGCTTGCGAGCCTTGCGGCTCTCCTACAAGTAA
>JAEEOP010000032.1 GCA_016284295.1 Methanomassiliicoccaceae archaeon
AGGGATGTCAACGCGGCGATCAACATCCTCCTCAAGGGGTTGACTGGCAACCCCGTTCCCGCAAGGGACGAATCGCCTACCGCATGAGCGGACAGGCACGTACCTGGGCGGTCTATTCTGTCATCCAGACAGGATCGAACCGTCCAAGTCAAGTTAACTGCATTCACAAAAGTGTCTGGCCACAGCGGTTGTTCTCGTCTCCGCATCCAAGTTGACCACTTCGCGCCTCCACCCTGCTACCCCGTAAACGTCGGTGGTTCGAAGTGAGGCTGCTCCCGTCAGGACCTGACCCGGTTTCCCCGATTAATACAGGATGAACGACCCTCCGACCGTCCTCTCTGTAAACTCCGACTCTACAGGACAAGATTTCATAGTTGCTAGATGGGCTTGTATGCATCAACGGGACCGCCCGCTGCTGTCACCCCCGCGTATTGACGATTTCGGGTGTAGGGCACGCCAAGCGCCCCGGTCAAGCCAAACAAGGGTAATTCTAACTCGTCATAAAAATAACTTATCACGTCATCTTTGGCGGATTTGGAAGACAGTGCAACCGTTGACCGAAGATTGTTCACGAAATGGAAGAATATGCTGGCCAACCGCCATTTTAGGTCGCCAATTGTTAAATATGATATCCGTGATTGTGTGACTACCGTGCTATGTGTTAGCACGCCACATTGGTGATTGGAAATGAGCATACTAGGTCTGACGGACCCATGGGTGATAGGTGCATACGTGGGCTGCATACTTACAGTGGTATTCTGCGTAGCGTACAGCATTCTGAAAGGAAAGGACTCCGACGAAGGAGATGAAGCCAATGACTGACGGTGTCGATCTGACCCTCTTCGGAGTGATGACCGCCGTCTTCATCGTCGTCACCCTTCTGCTCGGATGGTACGGTTATAAGAACACGTCCGACAACCAGGAGTTCCTGCTGGGCCGCAACAAGACCGGCCCGCTCATCATCGCCCTGTCATACGGTGCAACGTTCCTAAGCGCTTCCGCAGTCATCGGTTTCGGCGGTCAGACGGCCGTCCACGGTATGTCCCTGATGTGGCTGTGCTTCCTGAACCTCTTCGCCGGTCTCGCCGTCGCTTTCCTGATCTTCGGAAAGAGGACGAGGAGGCTCGGTTCCAAACTCGGTGCCGCGACCTTCGCGGATCTTCTCGGTAAGGCCTACAACTCCACTTCGATAAGGACGTTCACGGTCATCCTGATCCTTGTGATGATGCCCATCTACACCGCAGCGGTGCTCAAGGGAGGCGTCAACTCCCTGGCCGTCATCACCGGTCTCACCGACTATTACAACTACATCCTCATCGGACTCTCCCTCGTCGTCGCAGTCTATGTCGTGTACGGAGGAATCATCGCCGTCATGTACAACGATGCGCTCCAGGCGGGGATCATGTTCATCGGTATGCTTGTCATCCTCCTTGTCACCTGGTCGTACACCGGAGGCATCACCGCCGGTAACGAGGCCATGGTCGACCTCTGGTCGCAGCGCATGGGCGACATAGGCGGTCTAGGGGTGGCACCGGGATTCGAAGGGTGGACCAATTCCCCCTCATTCGGTACCACCGAATGGATGACCGTCGTGACCACGTTCATAATGGGAGTCGGTATCGGTGCCCTCACGCAACCCCAGCTCGTGGTCAGGTACATGTCCGCCAAGAACGACAAGGACCTCAACAAGTCCCTCATGATCGGGTCGATCTTCATCCTCCTGGTCGTCGGAGCGGCATACACCGTCGGACCCCTCACCAACGTGTACTTCTTCGATCAGCACGGGATGCTGTCCTTCGAGTACCTCTCGTCGATGGGCCTCGGTACGGACTTCATCATCCCCCAGTACATCCTCGAGGTGTTCAGCGGAATAACCTTCGGAGACGTGTTCGTCTGCCTGTTCCTGCTCTCCCTCATATGCGCATCCATCTCCACCATCAGCGCCCTGATGCACACCATCGGTGTCGCGGGCGGATACGACCTGTACTCCGTGTTCAAGTCCAAGAAGACCGGCGTCTCCAAGGACTACCAGTCCATCAAGCTCAACAGGCTGTTCATCGTGATCTTCATGATCCTGGTCGTCGTGTATTGCTACGTGATGCCCAAGGACATCATCGCCAAGGCGACATCGGTCTTCATGGGCGTTACGGCAGCTGCGCTGCTCCCGGCATACTTCCACTGCCTCTATTCGAAGAATCCGAATAAGACGGCGGCCATCGCCAGCATAGGTGTCGGTACTGCGTCCTACATGCTCTGGGCGCTGTTCATGAACGCCGGTACGAGCGTGTTCTTACCGATATGCAAACTGCTCACCGGAAGCTCGGTGTTGATGCCAGGCTCAGTGCTCGCTTACACAGACCCGCTGATCATCTCGTTGCCGCTGTCCATATTAACGATGGTCATCATCTTATTGGTACAGAAAAAAGAACCAAATATGAGGAACGAAGAATTAGGTTGCAAGGAGTAAGTGTCGATGGGAGATGAGACCGAAGTTGGGGCGCCCTCGTTCGAGGAGAAACATCTGATAGCCATCATGATGTATCTCGCAGTGAACGGTGCTTGCAGGAAGATCGACATCTATAGAAATGTCTCTTCCAACCCACGTATCCCCGAGAAGTTGGACCGTCTTGAGGCAATGGGCCTGATAAACCAGGCCCCCGACAAGAATCTCAGATCCATCCTAATCAATCTGACCCCCAAAGGACAGACCGTAGCGCAGAAGATCATCGATCTGGATGCGGCCATTAAAGGAATCTGAGGGCCACCGGCAATAGTATCCAACAGGCCCGTACTAGTTGCGGGCCAAAAACCACTTTTTAGTTCTACTAACGGCACGGAATGGGGTGCCTTCACCCATTCGTGCCTGACGGTCATTCAGAGAGGTTATAAGCCGATTCGGGATAGGGGTGTCCATTGAAGGGAGGGTACCGAGACGAGGCGCGTTTGCAAGGAATGCGGATACGAGATCCCCGCGGACAGCGATTTCTGCTATCAGTGCGGTTCATGGGCCAAGGATTCGTTCATTTTGAACGATGAAGGGACGTATATCATCTCGGACACCTGCGCCAACTGCGGCAAGGAGATGCCCGAGGGAGCGGAATACTGCCCCCATTGCGGTGCCCATGCCTCGCAGTCCAATGTCAGGATCAGCTCCCCCACCGTTGGAAGGTTCACCAGCAGGCACATAATAGCGCTGCTCTTGGCTGTCATACCCGGATTCTTCAACATCTTCGGGCTCGGCCAGCTGGTCCTCAAGAGATGGTCCAAGGCCTTCGTCTATATCTCTATCACAATACTGCTCTACTACCTCGCACCCAGTTTCCTGACGACAACCGGGTCGCAGATCCTGCTGACGATCTTCCAGGTGCTCGTATTCATGTACTCGCTGTTCGACCTGTTCGGAGCGATCTCCAGAGGGGAGGCCTGAGCATGGACTGGACCGAGAAGTACCGCCCAATGACGCTGGACGATGTCATCGGGAACCCCGGGGCGGTCAATTCCCTCAGGATGTGGGCAAAGTCATGGGATTCAGGCATACCCGAGAAGAGGGCGGTCGTCCTCATAGGCACGCCGGGTGTGGGGAAGACCACATCCGCCGAGGCACTGGCCAGGGACATGGGCTGGTCCATCATAGAGATGAACGCATCTGACCAGCGTACGGGCGATGCGATAGAGGACATCGCCGTAAGGGGGTCCAGATTCAACACGTTCTCCGATGAGGGGGATTACCTCGATACCGGCAAGGGTCAGAGGAAGCTCATAGTCCTGGACGAGGCGGACAACTTCTTCGGCAATGCCGACAGGGGCGCCATACCCGTTATTTCCCGCCTTATCAAGGAGACGCTTCAGCCCGTCATACTGATAGTCAACGATTACTACGAGCTGTCGCGCAAATGCAGCGCGGCCAAGACGGATACGATACAGATCACATTCCAGAAGCCGAAGGCGGTCTCGATGGTGAAGGCTCTCAACAAGATCGCCGTCAACGAGGGCGTCGAGGTCGAGCCTAAGGCCATGGAGATCATCGCCGAGAAGGCCAACGGGGACATGCGCGCGGCGGTAAGGAATCTCGAGGCATTGTCTCTGGGGCAGACGAAGGTCACGGTCGAGATGGCCGAAGGCATATCGGCACGCGACAAGCGCAGCGATATGTACTCCCTGATGTCGGCAATATTCAGGTCCGACGACCCGATGAAGGCGAGGAGGATGCTCATGGACGTGGACACCGATCCCCCGGAGCTCTCCCTGTGGGTCGACGAGAACATCCCCTACGAGTTCGTGGACAAGGGCGACCTGGTCCGTGGATACGAGAAGCTCTCCCGTGCGGACATATTCCTGGGAAGGGTGTCCAACCGCCAGTACTACGGATTCTGGTCCTACGCGGGGGACATGCTCACCGCCGGCGTCGCCACGGCCCGCATGACCAACAGATACTCTCATGACAGGCTTCATTTCCCCTCCTATCTGAGCAAGATGTCCAGGAGCAAGTCCGTCAGGGCGCTACGCAAGACCGTCTGCCTGAAGTTAGCAATATACCTTCACACTTCCACCAGGCGCGTGGACCTAGACATACTGCCTTATGTCAAGCAGCTGGCGGTCAACGACCCTGAAGTGCGCCTGACTCTGACGAAGGAGCTTCTTTTGGAACCTGAGGAGCTGGGATTCATCCTGGACAAGAAGCCGGATTCCAAGGATGTGAAGGCAGTCTTCGCCAAGCTGGAGGAGCCCGCTGACGCGGAGCCCAAGCCGGCCAAGAAGAAAACAGAATCCAAGAAGGCCAAGAAGGATCCGGAGCAGCCCGCCCCAGTGGCGGAGCCGCCTAAGATGGAGGAACTTCCCAAGAAGGAGGAGCCGGTGCAGGAGAAGAGAAAGAACAACCAGGCCAGCCTCTTCGATTTCTGAGGGATACCATGGATGAGGATTACAGGAACCTTCTGATCAAGCAGCAGTACAGAATCTACAAGGACCATGCTGCCGTCAAGCTCTGCCACTGGATGAAGGAGAGCATGCTGCACGAGCGCCACTGCTACAAGCAGGACTTCTACGGCATAGAGAGCCACCGCTGTCTCCAGATGACCCCGGCCATCAACGAATGCAGCCATCTGTGCTCGTTCTGCTGGAGGGTCCAGGGAAGCGATTTCGAGGTCACGGACTGGGCGGAGCCCAAGGAGATGCTGGATGCCCTCATCAATGAGCAGCGCAAGCTCATTCAGGGATTCAAAGGAGATCCGAGATGCGACCCCAAGAGGTTCCAGGAGGCCATGAACCCGAACCAGGTGGCCATATCGTTGGCGGGCGAGCCGATCACCTATCCTTACCTGTCGGACTTCCTCAAGGAATGCCACAGCAGGGGGATGACGACATTCCTAGTCACCAACGGGACCTACCCGGAACGTCTTGAGGCCTTGGACGAACTTCCCTGCAAGACATACGTCACGGTGGCGGCGCCGAACGAGGAGATCTACAAGAAGGTCTGCCGCCCCAAGATCAAGGACGGATGGCAGAAGCTCATGAGGACGCTGGAACTGATGCCCTCGTTGGACACCGGCACGGTCATACGCCACACCCTCGTCAAAGGCCACAATCTCGGATGGATCGACGAGTACGCTGCACTGGACAACATCGCCGAGCCGGAGCTCATAGAGCCGAAGGGATACGTGTTCGTAGGCGGGTCCAGGATGCGTCTGTCCATGGACTGCATGCCATCATTCTCAGAAATAACGGATTTCGCCAACAGGTTGGGGCCCAAGGTGGGGATGGAGATCATCCGTCAGAGGGAGGACAGCCGTGTCGTTCTTCTCGGCCACCCGGGCCAGGATATCCTGGTGCGCCGTTCGGGCGCATCAGAATGATATGTATCCTTTGTAGACCAGGTATGCTATCACGATGATGTGCAGCACGAGGAAGATGTAAACGAGTTTGAACTTGAGCTTCTGAGTCTTGTGCCTGACGGCCAGCATACCGGCTGTAGCCCCGAAGGGACCGAACAGGGCGAGGAGGATGAGCGTCGACTCCCTGGTCCTCCACATACCTTCCTGGGCCTTGTGCTTGTCCCACACGAAGGCGAGGAAGGCTATCACGTTCAGAATCAAATATACAATCAGGATCGGGATCAGATATTCCATCGTTATCATCTCAGTTTCTCGATGAACGCATCGACCTCGGAGGAGAATCCCGACTCGTTGGTGGCCTCTCCCCTCTTATGGATGAGGAAGGCCTCGCTGAACCCGAGCTGCTGGGCGACTGCCTTGGCCTGCTCGTCAGTCTTCTCATCTTCCTTCAGGCATACCACGTACAGGCATGTCTTCTTCGAGGAGAGCACGCTCTTGTTCGTCTCGATGAACTCCTGGACCAGCTTGTCGGGTTTCCCGTTCATGTTGGAGGTTCCGAAGATGATCGTGTCGTATGCGTCGAGGTTGAGCCTCATCAGGTCCTTCAGGTTGAAGATATCGGTGTTAGCGTTCTTGGAAATGTACTTCGCAAGAGCAACGTTGCTCCTGGTCAGCAGATTAGTTGCGTAGATCAGTGCTTTTGCCACCCCATCACATCCAGGCGCCTCAGGCGCCTATCATCATAATATTGTAGGAGTAGAAATAGGCACTTATCCGCTTCCAGGCCCGATGAGTTCAGGCGAACAACCCAATGAGGCCGGATATCAGGATGATCCCCAGCAGGACCGGCGCGATGTACATGATCATCGCCCTGAATATCCTCTTGGACCTGAACTGGCTGGACAGCTCTATCTCCTCTTCCAGATAGCTGGTCTTGATGACGTATCCGAAGAACAGGCACATCAGCATAGCCGCTATCGGGACGATGAAGCAGTTCACGAGGTTGTCCAGGAATCCGACCCACCCCATTCCGCTGCTCACAGCGTTATCGAATCCCAGAGGTCCGCCGTTGAATCCCAGTGTGCACACGGTCCCGACGATCAGGACTATGACCGTCAGCACTGCCACAGACTTCTTGCGGTCCATCTTGGCCTTGTCATAGAGGACCGACACGCCCACCTCGGCCATCGAGATGGCTGATGTTACGGCCGCGAAGGCGACCAGCAGGTAGAATATCGGTGCAAGTATCTCACCGCCGGGCATCATGGCGAACATCTGCGGAAGGGCGACGAACATCAGCCCCATGCCGCTGGAATCGGGGAATCCGAACACGAACGCCACCGGCACGATCATCAGTCCCGACAGGAGCGCAGCGGACGAATCCACGAGGCACACGTTGCCTGCGGATTTCTCAAGGTCAATATCTTTCCTGGTGTAGGAACCGTACGTTATCAGGACGCCCATGGCGATAGATAAGGAGAAGAACACCTGGCTGGCCGCACCCATGAATGTGTCGGTGCTGATCTTGCTGATGTCAGGGCTCAGATAGTATGATATTCCGTCCATGATCCCGTTGACCGTGGCCAGCTCGTAGACGATCAGTCCGACCATCATTATGAAGAGGGCAGGCATCAGGGCCTCGCTGGACTTCTCTATACCGTTCTTGACACCGGAGACCACGCACAGCATGCAGATGGCCATGAAGATCAGGAACCAGATCATCGGCTGATCGAAACCGCCGGCCGTCAGACCGTGATATAGTCGCTCCAATAGGATCCGCCGTCGGCCGAAAGGGTAGAGAGGTTGCCGGTAACGGATTCGAAGAGCCATTTGAGCACTCAGCCGCCGATGACGCAGTAGTAGCACATGACGATTATCGGCGCGATGGCCATCGGATATCCGATGAACCTGTGCTTCCTGGATGTCTCGGTGAACGCGTTGATGCTGGATTTTCCGGTCCTTCTGCCGAAGGCGGTCTCCATCATCATCATGCATACACCGAAAGTGAGGGCCAGCACCAGATAGATGAGCACGAATATCCCGCCTCCGTAGTGGGAAACCTCATAAGGGAAGCGCCAGAGGTTTCCGAGTCCGATGGCGGAAGCGGATGCGGCTATCACGAGGCCGCGCCCGTGGCTGAATGAGGATCTGGTGTCGTTCTCAGACATCGTAAGGTGTTAAGGACACATTATAGAAAAGAATTGCAACAATGGAAATGGCAGATCCCATCCGATCATCCATCCCAACCGATATTATCTCCTTAGACAAGGTTATCAACGGGGCGGTCATTCGAGGTTCATGAAGAGCGAACTGATCATCTCCGGCTCATGCATCGGATGCGGAGCATGCGTGAAGATATGCATCCGCGGACACCTGGCGGTCGGCGAGGACCGCAGGGCAAGGGAGATTGATTCGCCATATTACTGCTTCAGATGCGGCCACTGCGAATCGGTGTGCCCCAAGAACGCGATAACCCTGCGCGGATTTGAGGATGAGGTGCAGTCCCCGACCATCCTGCCTCCGGTGCAGGCCTCATCCCTTGCGGAGCTGTACAGGTACAGGCGCAGCCAGCGTTGGTTCGACCGCAGCTGCACCGAGGATGAGATCCGTTCCCTGATATCCTCGATCAGATACGCGCCAACCGCGGAAAACTCCCAGGCCGTCGAGTTCGCAGTCATCCAGGAACGCTTCGACGATTTCATGAGGCATTGCGCGGATATACTGAGGGAAGGCGGTCACGACCATCCGAGGATAGGCCAGTTCATAGACTATGTGGACGGAGGCATGGAAGGGAAGAACAACCCCTTCACCTGGGAGGGAAGGCAGATCCTCATTGCCTTCTCCAAGGTGTCCACCGACGCCGTGATAGCCATGGAGGAGCTGGACCTGATGGCCACCGCCATGGGCCAGGGCGGATTCCATTCGAGGTGGATCCTACTGGCATCGGAGGACGATCCGGAGAGGTTCATGTCGTTCTTCCCCGAGATAAGCGAGGGGCTGATGGCATACGCCGTGTTCATAATCGGACATCCTAGGCAGAAGTATAGGCGCACGGTGCCCAGAAACGAACGCCGTCTGGTCATGATGTGATCCGCTTTCCGTTTCATCACAGTTAATGTCTTTTATCTCAAATACTGACAGAAGTGTGATTCGGTTTAAATAAAGGGTTAATTTCGCCTCGTCTATGCTCAAGAAGGTCCTAGCAATGATGCTTTTCGTTGCTGCGGTTATCGCAGGTGCCTCAGTGGTCACCATGGACTCCGAGTCGGACCTCGCTTCAGCAGAGGAATCCGAGATGCGTTCAGGGATTCCGCAGCCTATGGGCGGGATGGACCGCGGTCCGATGCCGTCCGAGCAGCCGTTCTTCGACAGAGGAGATATGAGGATGTCCGCTCCTGCTCCCGGCCCCATGCCGGGCATGCCGCCGATGGATATGGCAAACGAGAGGCGGCCTATGGTCCCCATGGGCCCTCAGCCTCCGGAATACAATCATGATGCGACACCCGAGGACTTCGAGAAGATAATCCCCATCATGGTCGACGACGATATCTCCAGGTACGATCCCGGTTTCGTCGAGGATGCCATAGACTTCGCGAGGGAGAACGGAATGGCCGATGCCGCCGATATACTGTCCAAGAAGCTCCAGGATTTCCTGGCGACTGTGCAGGTGCTCAACGACATCTGCACCATGGACACACGCGCCAGCGGTCTCGAAGAGGATGCGGAAGACGAACCGGATCAGATAACCGTAGAGGATGCCCCTGAGGAGGATCCCGTAGTCTTCACAGAAGTCGACGAGGCTCCCCAGCAGCAGTTTTTCAAACCCGTTAGCTCACCAATCCAGGTGAACCTCCAGTTGGATCTGTGAGCGGAACCCCGCTCGTTAGGACCTGATGCATTGTCGGATAGGCCGTGTCTCCCGATATTCTGCATCGAAACTCCAATTCAATCACAAATCCAACAAAGAGGCAATCAGAAATGACAGTAAAGAACGCAAAGGCGTTTGGTGAAAATGACGGAGGTGTCATGGAATGACCGACATCTTCGCAAGTATATTCGACACGGTATCGGGTATGGGCCCGGTGGAGTTCCTGACCTGCGTAGGGTCGGCATTGGCGATAGGGTTCGCGATCTCGGCGATCTACTCCTTCAGGAACAAGCACAGCAAGGGATTCGCACTCACGATCGGCGTGCTGCCTGCGATCGTCTCCGTGGTGATCATGGCCGTCAGCGGCGACATCGGAGCGGGTATCGCGGTCGCAGGGGCGTTCAGCCTCGTCAGGTTCAGGTCCGCACCCGGATCCGCCAAGGAGATCGCCGTGATCTTCCTCGCAATGGCATGCGGGCTCCTCATCGGAATGGGCCTCGTCGCATACTCCGCCATCTTTGCGGCGATAGTCTGTGCGGTCATCCTGATGTTCTCCGTGTTCAGGAAGGAGGCCGACGGCAGCGAGACCAAGATGGTCAAGATCACCGTCCCCGAGGACCTTGACTTCACCACCGAGATAGACCCTATCATCAGCGAATGCACCGAGAGCATGGAGCTCGTCGAGGTCAAATCCGTCAACATGGGAAGCATGTTCAGGCTCACATACGATGTGAGATTCAGAGAGGATGCCGACCAGAAGGCGATGATAGACAAGGTCCGCATCAGGAACGGCAACCTCGAGGTGGCCGTCGTGCGCAAGGACTTCGCCGAATCCAGGGGGCTATGAGATGACGGCGATGATCTTCAAGAGGTACGAGCTGAAGTACCTGATGGACAGGGAGCAGACCGAAGGCCTCCTGGAATCCATGGAGGGCAGGATGGTGTTGGACGGATACGGCCACAGCCAGATCAACAACATCTACCTGGACACGGACAACTACCTCCTGGCCCGCCGGTCCATAGAGAGGCCTCCTTACAAGGAGAAGCTCCGCTTCCGCAGCTACGGCGCTGCGGACGACGATTCGGAGGTCTTCGTGGAACTGAAGAAGAAGTACGAGTCGGTGGTGTACAAGAGGCGTCTCTCCATGCCCCTCAGCGAGGCCATGGAGTGGTTCACCACCGACACCGACAGATTCCCGCATACGCAGATAGGGAACGAGATAGACTATCTCAGGCACAGATACCCCGGGATCTGTCCGGCGATGCTCCTGTGCTACGAGAGGGAGGCGTACAGGTCCCTGGACGGTTCCGACCTGAGGATCACCCTCGACACGAACATCAGGGCAGGGACGGACAGCATCGACCTGAGGAACATCTCCGGGACCAGGAGGATGATGCCCGACGGGTACACCCTGATGGAGGTCAAGACGATGTACGGGTTCCCCGGTTGGCTGAACTCGGCCCTGGAGGAGAACGGGATACTCAAGACCTCGTTCTCGAAGTACGGGAACGCATACAAGGAACTGGAGCTCGGATTGGGGTTCGAAGATCTCTACGGGCACAGGAGAGGCTGCGCCCTGGGCGCGGCAAGATTGAACGGTAGCGATGGTGCCTGCATACAGGCGGCCATCGGAGAGCAGCGCACGGCAATGGCCGGAGTGCAGAACATGGAATGATCGAAGGAGTGATAGAATGAACGGAAAGACAGTGCTGGTGGCAATGCTCCTGGCAGCCATAGCCATCGGCGGGGCTGCGGTCTACATGATGGGCAGCTCAGGCAACAACAATACATCCGATGACAACGGGGTCTCCGAGGTCATCGTCACGGGTGACGGGACAGGAACGACAGAAAAAGACGACACATCCTCATCCTCAGGTACTGAGGAGATAACGTTGGATACCGGGGAGGACTCCTCCGCTGTGAACACAGGCGACCTGCAGATAGCCTGCGAGTCCGGAACCGCCGGCGCATACACTATCACAGAGGACGACGGGGAGGTCACCGTGACCTTCTCAGGCATTACCGCGGCCACATCGTACTCCATATCGGGGACGCTGAACGGATGCATAGTGGTAGATGCCGGTTCCTTCGACTTCGAGCTCGTACTGGCAGGGGTCACCATAACCTCTTCGAAGAACGTGCCCATATCCATCACCGGGGACGAGAACGTAGCGATATCCGCCAAGAAAGACACAACCAACTACATCTACGACAACCGCTCGGCCGTATCTGACGAGGACATCTCCGCAGCAATCCACAGCGATTGCGACCTGAAGCTCAAAGGCAAGGGAAAGCTCGTTGTGGTATCGGCTTCGAACAACGGTATCCACTCCAAGGACGACCTCGAGGTGAAGAACCTCACTCTGTACGTCACATGCGCGGACAATGCCCTGAAGGGGAACGACAGCGTAACGATCACCTCCGGAACGATAGTGCTCAACGCCACATCGGGCGACGGGATCAAGACATCCAGCACGGACCTCAGCAGCAAAGGCGTACAACGCGGAACCGTCACAGTGAACACAGATGACGGCGACACGACTCTCACCATCACCGCATACTGCGACGGCATAGACGCTGCATTCGATGTCGCCATGGCCGAGACCAGCGGATTCCTTACGGTCGACATCACAGCTGGAGTGAACGCCTCCGCATCCACCACGACGACATCGTCCACTTCCGTCTGGCCCGGGATGTGGGGCGGCAGGACCGGAGGTAACAGCTGGGGACAGATGGGTCCGGACAGCAGCGGCAACAGCAACAAGGCCGATTACTCCTGCAAGGGCATCAAGGCCGGGAACGCCGTCACAATAACGGGCGGAACCATCTCCATCGACGCATTCGACGACGCTATACATGTGAACAGCGACGATGCGATGGAATCGGGGGTCACACCCGCCGGGGACGTGACGATCTCGGGAGGTACGGTCACTATCGTCAGCAAGGACGACGGTATCCATTCGGACGGAACGATCTCCATCACCGGAGGCACCGTCACGGTCAGCGGCAGTTACGAAGGCCTCGAAGGAGCATCCATCGAAATCACCGGAGGAATCGTATCGCTGAGGTCCAGCGATGACGGCGTCAATGCGACATCAGGCGGTCTGACCCTGTCCGGAGGATACCTCTACGTGTACGCTGGCGGGGACGGTCTGGACACCAACACTAGTGCAATCAGGTTCAATGGAACGAACGTCGTCATCGTATCGACGAGCGGTGGCAACTCGGCCATCGATTCGGATTACAGCTACACCTACACCAAGGGAACTGTCCTTGCCATCTGTCCTTACGGGATGATCCAGGAGATAACAGGCTCCAGTGCATTCAAGTCGTACGGAACGATGAAGACCATCGGGACCTTGAGCAGCGGAAGCATCGTATCCGCCTCGGTCGGCGGAACCCAGACTGTCGCGGTGAAGATGCCCGCATCCATGAACAATGCGGTAGCATTCTACATCGGGTCCTCAAGCGCCACAATCACCACAGGAAGCTCCGTCTCGGTCTCTCTGGACGACAACGGGGTCTACTTCAGGTCCTGAAACCATCACCAAACCTCCCTTTCGGGAGGTAAAACCCCTTTTTTCACCCCCTATTACGGCCCAACTCTATCAAGTCCCGTTCGGATTTTTCTACAATGAGCACGATTCATAGGCATGGCCTACAGCGTCGAGATCATCGGGTCGGACCGCGCGGAGGAGCTCCTCTCGCTCCACGGGGGATCCAACTACTACAGGCAGAAAGCGGACATCAACGGCATCTGCATCGAGCTTTTCACGGAGAACAAGGACTTCAGCGACATGTGGTCCGACAACTTCTACCATATGTCCGACCACGTCCGCTCCCATGGGAGGATCTACTGCATCAACGACGGGTCCGGGCTCCATGCGGAATACGACATGTCCACGTACACCATGTTCCTGTTCGATTTCGACTACTACGGATGGATCAAGAGCGTCGGGCTGGGGATGGCGGGCAACATCCTTGAGAGGGGCCATTACGTCTACTCAGTTCACGGCGCGGCGATCGATGTGGACGGCAAGGGGGTGACTCTGATAGCACCCTCCAAGACCGGAAAGACCACACAGTCATGGGGACTCCTCAGGCTGGAGAACTCCCATCTCATCTCTGACGACTGGTATTTCGTCCAGTTCGGAAACGGAAGGCCCAGGATCACCGGTTCCGAGAGGAACTGCTACATCGACGCTGATATCGGAGACGTGTGGGAGGAGTACAAGCCCCTGGTGACCGGCGTCAAATTCGACAACAAGGGCAGAGGAATAGGCAACGTCAGATGGGTGAGGGGCGACGGTGCCGTCATCCCCAAGACGTCCATGAGCACGGTCATCCTGCTGAAGAGGGATCCCGAGGATCCTGAGCTCTGCAGGGAGATGGCGGTTGATGATGCCCTGTCCTATCTGGAATCGCACGATTTCTGCAACCCGCATCAGCTGATCCGCGACGAAGCCAGCATCGCTCTGCGCAGGGAGTTCTTTAGAAGATACCTGTCCGAGTGCAAGGTGTACATGGTCAACACCACATCGCCCGCCAGGGAGACGCAGGAAAGGATCCGCTCCCTCATCGGATGATCCTCAGACGGCACTCCACCGGGGAGCCCACCGTCATGGAATCGGGTGTCACCACGCAGTCGTAGGCGAGGACGCACACCCCATCCTCAAGCACACGGGACAGGGCCTCCCCGAAAGCGGGATCCGTGGCGTAGTTCGGAACGAAATAGGATACTGGCCTCATCTGTATGATCAGTACGACCTACGATTCGTAACCTTCATCCAAAGCATCCCTCAGGCCAAGGAGATGCTTGAGTCCCCTTTCCGTTGGGGCGTCCGGGAAGGAGCACACGCCGTCGTTCTCCAATGTCACGCCCTTCACCTCGGCGAAGACCTTCCTGTCGCCGTCCTCGATGTAGAAGTCGAAGCGGGAGTCGCCATGGACGGTCTCGGGGAAGATGCGGGGGTCCTTGAAGAGGCCGGATATCGGTATAAATTCCTTGAAAGCGGCATTGGGGGCCTGGGAATCGATGTTGATGAGCACATCTCCCTTGTAAACTGCGATAAGATCGTAGCGGGTCTTTCTGGATGGGTTGTCGGAATCATACAGGATGCATCTGGCGCCCGGGACGAGGATCTCCTTGCATCTCCCGGTGTTCTTGACGTGACATCTTACTACAGGGTCTGGCACATCCCCTTCGCCTTTGATCCGGACGTTGGCGATGAACCTGTTGGGCCTGTCTATGAATGTCCCTTGAATCACACGGTCGTACTTCATTTCCATCCACCGATTCGTTCCGAATCGGAGAGTCGTTGCAGGGATTTTCTTCGTTGAAAAACCCTTGACGCTAACATCGGTAAGCATCAAGGTAATGGAGTTTGGGGGTATAATTAGTTTAACAGTTCGAGGGGTCATCCAAAAAGGGCATCATCCACCGAGTTCGTCGCGGTCTTCAACAGCGATAAGTCTGGTGATAGTCGAATTGATTGTCGCTTTATGTTCGTTCTTCATTCTTCCTGATACGATTGCAAGGCACTGGGGTGTCGGCGGGACCAGTTATGGCAGTCGATATACGTATTCGGTGCGCCTGTCCTCGCGGGGATTGTCACCGCAGCGGCCAGCATGTTTTCGAGATGGTACGAGAAGCGTGATCCTGTTGAAGGGGAGACGCTGTATTACGTGATGCTCTTCGTGTCCTTCATGATGATTTTTGTCGGATTCTTTGGAATATCCCTGATACTTGCGACTAATTTTTGACCCCTTTAACCTCGCGAAGAAGATTGAATGTACTCCTGTTTTATTGCATGAGCGGAGCGCGGCCTCGGATAATGCTCCCAAGAACCAGTTAACACTATGTTCCTAAATGGTGGCAGGAAACAGCGGTTTCGTTCAAATACTGAATCCTGCCTAGAAAAAACGTTTCCGTATCAGGTTATTCACGGCTCGGCGGGATAACCGAACAATATTGGATGCCCGATAACGGATTCACTTGTCCTGATCCTTTTCGAAAATACCTTTCCTCTTCAGGACCTCCCTTGAGGCTATCAGCGCTATGAAGGCGATGATGCTAACGGTCATGTATATGAATCCCGTATATTCGGACAGCAGATCGCACCAATACGATATCAGATACGGGACATAGATCAGAGCCAGGCAGACGGCCATCAGTATGTTGTACGATGTCTCTTTCATAAAACAACCTCATTGGCCGTGGGGGTTATTAGGGGTGTCGGATACGGGATGACGATTGTCATTCCGAAGATTAGTCCATCGGAATGAAATCCCTCACCTTTCCAGCAGCCAATCCAGAAGGTTTACGTGGAACAGCCCGTCAGGAAGATCAGTCACGAACGTGTCCATTGACAGTACTGTCTTAGGGTAGTTATCGCGTATCAGACGGAACGGCGATATCTCGCGATCGTATGTATCCTCGGCAAGCATGGACAGTGTCACTTGGAAGTACTGTATCTCATTCCCCCTGCGGGCGGTAAAGTCCACTTCCTTATCGCCGTATTTCCCCACGACGACCTCATAACCCCTCCTGATGAGTTCCAGATAGACGATATTCTCAATCTGCCTGCTGATGTCCTCCCTTGACGATATTCCCAGGACTGCGTTCCTCATGCCTGTGTCCGAAACGTAGTACTTCTCCAGTGTGTCCAGAAGCTTCTTCCCACGGATATCGTACCGTTCCGCCTTGTGGATGAGAAAGGCCTTCTGCAGAGCATTGAGATAGTTTCTCACCTTCTCCGGATCTTTCTTTATGGTGACGGCTATGTTGTTTGCACTGGTTATGTTTCCGATGTTCGAATAAAGGAATCTTGTTATATCGGTCAGCGTCGCTATGTCCCCGCCTTTGCAGTTCCTGATCACGTCCTTCATCATGATGGTGTTGAACAGTCCAACAAGGTGATCGTGTTCGAACATCTCGTCCGCATCCGGATCTATTACCGGGAGGGAACCGCTGCGTATGTATTGGTAGAAACGTTCGTTCCTGTCCCCGGGATGGAGTTCGAGGAATTCACCGAACGATAACGGGAGCATCAGCAGTTCGGTGTAACGGCCCGAGATGTACGTTGAGAGATCGCTTGAAAGGAGATAGGCGTTGGAACCTGTGATGTAGATGTCCGCATCGTAATCCGTCTGAAGGGAATTGACGGCACGCTCCCAATGCTCCACAGCCTGCACTTCATCGAGGAACACATAGGTCCTTTTCCCGGTATAGCGCCTGTCGATCTCTTCAAGCAGTTTCATGTAATCCGTTACATGGGCAAGGGTCTTCGATTCGAAGTTGAGATGGATGATCCTATCATCCGGTACTCCCGATTCCCTGAGAGCGGAGATGTACTGTTTCATCAGCACGGTCTTCCCGCTGCGCCTCATACCCGTTATGATCTTCACTGTGTCCGGGCGGTCCCTGCCGGAAAGGAGCCTGTCGAGGTAGACTTTTCTTATCACTTCTTCCATGGACATATATCGCTGTCAATTTATTAAATTTAACGGAAATTTCCGCTAAAGTTATTTTCAGAATCAAGTTTAGAGGATAAATCATAAGGTTTTTACATTTCCCCCGATGACGACAGACTGACACTGCAGGAGTTTTCCTGCCCGATGAATTCCTCCGCCTTCCTCACCTGTTCCTCCAAGGGCAGCATCCCATCCACCCATAGGACTGGAATGTCCATGCACCACCTGCGGAACGTCCTCGATCTCAGGAATTCGTGGGTGCGGCCGGTGTCTTGACGTGACGCTTATGGACTACTCCGTCGATCTCCACCATGGCGATGAACCTGTTCGGCCTGCTGATGAATGTCCCCGTCGTCACTTTCTCGTATCTCATGTCATATCAATCCTGAGTGGGATCCGATGTCCTTTTTCGACATCGGGGTTCTCGTGAGAAAGGTCCCCGATCATGTGCTGTCAAGGACTGTTCGGCGATGAGTATGGATGATATAAGTGAATCGACGGTCAGTAAGTGGGTGAAGTGAAGTGCCGACTTCTTGTCCGGAGCGGTCCGTTCAGAAAGGCCAGAGCCATTTCAGCGACAGGAAGAACGTAAGGAAGATCGACCCGATCAGCATCTCGGCATCGAACTTGATGCACGCCCAGATGAAAGCCCTGTATTCCACTTCCGAGTGGTCTGCTTCATTCATCCCGGTTATGTGCGTGACATGGCTGCCATCGATCTCGTCCATCGTTATCCTGAGGTCTTGCGGTCTGCCTTTGAACGGATGACTGTCCTCATGCCCTGAGGCCTCCCTGGAGATCGCAACGGTGACCTCCGAATCCGGAACGACGATGCCGACATCCGTGCCTCTGAAGACCTTGGCATAGGGGACATCGTCCACGAACACGAAGAACGGCATGTTGGTGTACACATGTCTGCTGCAGGATATGTTCACGGGAACGCCGGATTCGGAATGATGGAGCACCTCGTTCTCGTACTCGATCACCGGATAACTCGGATCCAGATAGGAATCGATGATGTTACACAGGAACAGGGCCACGAAGAACAGACCGACACAGGGTGCGAGCACGTAGAACCCGAAATCGAGATCCTGGCAGAAGGCCCAGATGATCAGCACCAGTTCGATCAGGGCGAACGATCTGAAGGCAAGCTTCGGTATCGTGGTATCTGATACTCCTCTCCTGATACCGCCAAGGCCCATGGTTGCAGGTAGGCGGGGAGCGTATTTTATGTTAGTCGCATCCGGTGACGGGTGACGTCAATAATAAGAGACTATTCGGATGAGGCATGTCTACAAAAGCGATCCTGCCGAATGTATTCGCCGACATAAACGGGCGAATCCTTTTATCTACAGGGCGTGTCGGAAAGCCAGTAATACTCCGAAAGGTGGATAGAAGTGAAGAACAAATTGATGGCCGGAATCGCGGTGCTCGCGGTGCTGGGGATGGTCTTCGTCGGCGCATCTGCTATAGAAGACGAGCAGGACGCCGCCGGTAGTGCTGTCGCGGAGAACAAGTTGATCATATATTCCAATATTCCAGGCAGCGCCATTACCTGGGAATCAAACCAGGTGTTTACATTGCCTAACCCCGACCCCCTGTTTAAATGGGAGGGCCATGAGTTCTATTGTTATTCTCACAGTACCACCTATACAGGTGAGAAGCTCATGCCTGGAGATGTATTATCTGTAAAGGGCTTGGTCAAACTGTACTGCATCTGGGATGTGGATGAATCGGCTTCTCAGGATGACGACAAGCCATCAGAGGGGAAAGAGGACACCAAACCTTCCGAGGGCGGAGACGATACCAAACCTTCCGAGGGCGGTGATGACACTAAGCCATCAGAAGGTGGTGATGACACCAAACCTTCTGAAGGCGGTGATGACACTAAGCCATCTGAGGGCGGAGATGATACCAAACCCTCTGAAGGCCAGGGTGAATCCGGCACGGCACCGGTACAGGATAACACCCTCATCATCTGTGCAATCGTCGTGATCATCGCCTTGATCGCCGTGGCGGCGTTCGTTCTGCATAAACATCATTGATTTCTGATGGGCGGTCGGTTCGGCCGCCTCATCAGAAACTATCAGATTCTTACTCAGGTAACTGTCGCAATGGGAACCGTCTGTAGTCTTCGTTTTGACCGGGCGCACAGATCGTTTTGAAGATACGGTTGGAATCAGGCCATCGCCAGCACGGTATCCATGAACTTCAGCGTCTTCGCGAAGTTCTCCGCTCCGGAGGGGGTATGGGTGTTCAGCTCCCAGATGTGCAGCAGCACCGGATTATCCGGGAAGTTGCCCTCGACATAGACTCCAAGTTCCTGGAGCCTCTTCACGAGGTCCTTCCCCTGGTCATAGAACGATCCGAAGTTCGCATCGCTGACGTAGCTCGGAGGGAAGTTGGCATCCACATTCTCGAGTATCGATGCCTGATGCGCTAGTTCGGTATGCTCGTAATCGATCTCGCCGAACACGGACCTTCCGCAGACGTTCCCGAACCAATCGAAGACGAACATGTGCATGTTCCCGAACCTGGGCATGTCCACGAGGCCGGAGATCGAAATGTATCCGTCCACATCGACACCGGTTCCATCCAGAGCGGGAACGATCCCCACTTCGTCGGCATAACTGCGGTTGGTCTGCAGCAGGGCCAGCTGTCCGCTGAGTTGGGATCCTCCGGAGTCGCCTCCGACGAACAGGCCTTCGATGTTCGCTCCGTAGTCGTCGGCATGATTCACGAAGTATCTCAGTGCATTGTTTACCGCGGTTATCCCCTGTGGATACGGGTTCTGCGGGGCAAGGACGTAATCAACCGTCACTACGCAGTATCCGGCATCCACCATCGAATCCAGATAAATGTTCTGTGAACCGAGTTCCTTATCTCCGAACACCAGCCCGCCCCCATGGACGTAGAAGAATGTCCCTTTGCTGTCCGGGATGGAGTATACGGTGTAGGTGTTGTTCGGGTATGCCGATTCGTAGGTGACGTCGCGGTAGATTGTGACATCGCCTATGACCTCGACTGATTCCTCTACATCCGTCGGATAATCCGCGGATCCGGATTGGAATATCATAGCCGCAGGGGTAGGGTCCACCGCACAATAAGCGAAGAAGACCATCATGGATCCTGCCACTATCAAAACGGCGAAGCCGAAGACACCGAGCACTTTTCCGAATGTGGTGTGCTCATGGTCCAGGTGCCTTCTGGCATCCATAACGGCTATCGCCATGGCGAATATGCTCACAAAGGCGGCCAGTGCCGAATGTATGGAGAACCTGTCAGTGAAGCATCCTGCGGCCATGAAGATCAGGATCAGAGCGAAGAAGCACAAGCGGAGCTTGATCTCCTTATCGTTGCGCTCCAGGTAAACGGAGATCGCTATGACCCCCGCTGCCAATGCCGTCATGTGCGGGAAGTAGTTGAATGCCATGAACAGGTCTATCGCTATCAGCAGCAGCACTGCATGCAGGAACCTTGTCAGGAGCGTTCTGTGTCTGTCTTTCATGGCCTTCACTCGGAGGATTTCGAATCCGCTACATCCTCCGCCTGCTCAGTGTTGCAATTATATCAACTCTATGGAAGTTCTTTCGCGATTAGTATCCGTTTTCGGCTGCAACCCATCCAATATGCAGATATTATCAGTGCATCCGACATAGGCTGCCGGAAGTTCTGTAGAAGTGAAGAAGGGGTTTATGCCGGGCATCGCCCGGCCGGTCGCATGCTCAGAACGATCCCTTGTTCCTCGCCTTGCTCATCTTGCATTGGACCGTTTTGTACATGTTCGCGATGCCTTTGCTGTCGCAGCAGTACTGGACGGTGTTCTCGCGGCATATGCCGATCCTTCCCGCCTCCTCTGCGACATCGATGTTCGCCCCGATGAACAGGAAGTCCCATCCGTCTTTCTTCCTCGCTTCGATTAATTCCTTCACCTTCCAGTAGGAGTATTCCCTGCTGGAGTTCTCCTGGCCGTCGGTGATTATGACGAACAGGGTGACGTCGGGGACGACACTCCCGGGGGATCCCTGGGTGCGCCTTATGCGCTCGATGGTCTCTCCGACCGCATCCAGGAGGGCGGTGGAACCAGTGACGAAGTACTCCTCCTCGGTCAGCTTGGGGACCTTGTCGAGAGAGATCCTGTCGTGCAGCACCTGCATCCTGTCGCTGAAGAGGACTGTCGATACGATCGCATCACCTTCCTTCTTCTGCTTCTCGATCATGGAGTTGAATCCGCCGATGGTATCGCTCTCGAGACCCGACATTGATCCGCTTCTGTCGATTATGAACACCATTTCCGTAAGTTTGCCTTTCATGGTCATCGTACGGAAGATTCCGTGGGAAGAATAAGAATGTAAAATTGTCACCTATGTCCGGAATGTTGGTAATGTTGGAAAAGAGGTCTGTCATCGATTACTCATGTGTGAGAGGAATTGTCTAAATCCTTAATAACTGCTGGAAGCTCTCAGTTTGCGAGCTTGAAACAATGCATTCGTTATTCAACTCTTTGCACAGAAGTCCACCAGAATCCGATACCACACAAAGGATTGGTACGTTGCAACTATCATCCATTACATTCAGAGATCAAACCATTCAACTTTCAGTTCCACTTAACCTGTCAATAACAAAAAGGGACACACATTCTATGTAGAGAACCTTGAAGTAAGCTGTTTAGGGATCGGAACGGGATTCGAATCTGCTTTAGATGACTTCTCTTCCCAGTTTATCTTGACGATTCGCATGGCTCAGGAATTTGGCAGACAGGGGAATGAATACTGTGACAATGCAATGTATTACTTGAGTGGAATAAGATGACCCGCAAAGGTAGGAATTAATCCTATTACGATAGGCCCTCTATGTCCGAATCATTGTCAGAGTTGATTCATACTGATGCTGAACGTGTATTTCCGGTCCTTGCTGACGAGCACCACGGTGTTGGACAGGGGTTCTGACTCTGAGACGTCCTCTTCCAGGTCCGGAACGGACATGAAGCACTTGCCGAGAGCAGATTCGGGCAGATTGGCGGATCTTTCGGCATTGCACCGACGGGCCAATATGTCCCTGAAAGATGCCTCTGGTCTATACACGGACAGATATGCCCTTCCAGAATCGGTGAGCCTGATAGTGCGGTCGGAGGGCTTCTCCAGCCAGCCGTTCTCGAGGGCTATGGCGATGTAGTGCCTCTTGAGGTACCTCTCCTCCTTCTCCTCGAGGGAGGTCCTTCCATATCCGCTCTTCCTGTCGGGGTCGTAGGACCATTCGCCGGCATCCTTCAGCCCATCGATTATCCTGCGGTACTTGGGGTATCTGGATTCCCTCAGGAGCCTGTCCACGATGCCGAGGAATACTATCATCTCCTGATCGGGTCTGTCGTTCCTCAGACCGGTGACCCTCTCCGGCTCCGATACACGGGCCGATGCATCGATACTGCTGATGATCTTCCCGATCTCGTCCGCTGTCATCCCCAGGTCCGTCTCGACCTTGAAGGCAACCGCAGTCTTAGTGAGCATGGATGCGAACATAGCTGCGGCGGAGAACTCCGGTGTCCCGGAGGATATGTTGATGAAGATGTCCAGGTCGGAACCATATTCGCGGCCCAGGCCGTTCATGATATCGATGATGCATCCCAGGACCTCGTTGTAATCAGAGACGTCTACCTCATGCTCCACGATGTTAGTGCATGTTATGTCGGATCTGGACGAAACGTAGATCTTCCTGGACAGTTCGGATAACGGCGCATCCCTGGCATCCACGAAAACATGGATGATGTCCGGTTCGTAGTGGCCTATTGGCTCAAGATAGACCTTGCTGATTGGCGAGATGCAGAAAAGCATCACAGACTCCCTTCTTCCGGACGACATCCCTTAGTGCATTGGGCAGTACGGTTAAAGCGATTTCCCTCGGAAAGGCAGATGCATCCCAGACGTCTACCGAATTTGGTCAAATTCCTTATATGCGGCTTATCGGATTGTCTCCCTCTATTCGTTTTTTTCGTCTTATTCGTATCAATACGATTAGTGACGGACATATTTGGTCGACCTGCCCGAACCGCATTGCTCTATCAACCCTTTGGATAGAAGATCATCGATTATCTTCAGGGCCTGCATCCTGGATACTCCAATTTCCTTTTCGAGCTCGGATCTTCCCATCGGGATGTCCGAGAAAGCTTGCAGAGCCCTCATGGACGGTTCGGTCAGAGGTTCGTCGGTCATCTTGGGGAGGGTGATCTTGAAAACGTTCGTGCTGAGTTCTATCTTAGGTTTCCTGGGATCTCCTGAATACGCTCCGAAGATGCGCGGTATGCCGGTACCGTAGGACTCCATCAGCCCCAGGCGATAGAAGATCGCTGCTAACGCCTCGTTCCTCCTGGAAGAGACTCCGAGATACAGATCGTCCAACGCCAGACCCTTATATAGGCCGCCCAGGGACGATACGGACATACGATCATCATACATTTCCACAAGTATGCTTCCGCTCAACGAGTAGTCGCGATGCACCAGCGCATTGATCAAGCATTCACGTACGGCTTCGACAGGATAATCTCTGGAATCGATGCGACGAACGCCTTGTATCTTGGATCTCCTTGAATTGTGTTTGTCGATGAATTCGAGGGCTTTTTCGAGCTGGAATAATAGCGATCCACTGAATTCGCCCCGGTCCTGGAAGCTCACTTTGGCATCATCGCCGAACAGTGATGCCTTGATACTCTGAGTGCATTGGTCCGAAAGGAGGTACCCCAGATTCGTATATTCGGAATCTCTTATCATGCCTAAGGATCTCATCTGCTCCTCTTTGAGTTCCAGGCCGTTGGCGGAGAGTATCCTGGTAGTCTCTTTGAAGGTCAGATCCTGTTTTACGGACCTAAGGTCTTCATATGGGGTTGTAGGCGACTCTCTGATCATCTCTCTTATAATTGGTTCTTCAGCTGGAACGTTGGTCGGGCCTTGGCGGATATAAACGCTTCCTTCTTTCAGCCCTTTCTCTTTCCAGTAGTATGGTTTGCTAGGGCCTTCAGGCACTTCGAGTACGACTACATCTTTGCCATCCATTTTTACAGTCCTGATACGGATATTTGCGATGATCGATGGGCGAACATTGTCCCTTACACTCGAGAGAAGGCTGTTGGAGACTAGATCTTGGTCATCGACGCCAATGATGTTGCCGCTATCAGAAATGCCGATGTAAATAGTACCGCCGGTTGTATTACTGAAAGCCACAACCGCTTTCAAAACCTTGGATGTGAACATCTCTTTGAATTCAGTCTTGGCATCTTCAACAAGATCGGTCTTCATAGCTAGTCATTGCAATATTCGTATTTATTCGTATTTATTCGTAGTAATCGTATCACAAACAATTTCAATTCCATTCACGAACGGTATAAATCTTTATGTTGTTGAGAATTCATTGACACCTGGTAGACACTGAATTCTCAAGCTCAAGGGTCTTGATTAGCGAAGCTATGTCCAGGCTGCTGAATTTGACGCCAAGAATCTGTAGAATTGACATGATTTCTCATTCTTGCTGCAAAAAGAACGAGTTTCGAGCCGTTCTCAGGGCTCAGTTAGAAAAATGAATGGGCCTGCCGAATACATGTCTAAGGCAACTGTGTTTCCTAATTCTTTCATATCGACCACCTTGTTGATTTGAAAAGATTGAACACGATTACGAACCAACCGATCATGTTGGCGACCTGCTCCCGGCCTCTGGCCCGGAGCGTGTCGCCGAATTTCCTCTTGAGGTCGGAGAACGCCGCCTCGATCTTCCACCTTCTAGAATAACCGACCTCCTCCTTCCATTTCTCCCTGCCGATCTCGAGGATCCTCCTCACGTGTTTCGCACGTGACCAGCATCCTCTGATCTTACCGCTGCCTGAATTGCGTGCCATGGGATCCAGACTGCCTCTGATGTTCGCGATGAACTCGATCCCCTTCTCCTCCATCCAATTCCAGTACTCCTTCTTGTCGTAAGCGGCATCGGCTAGTACTTTCTTCACCTCATGGCCCTCGCCGAGGACGAGTTCCATGAGCCTTCCGAATACCGGAGAATCGTTCAGGTACGGTTCTGATATGACATATGCCAGTATCTCCCCCGTGTCCACGTTGACAGCTGCATGGAACTTGTACCAGCCCCTCACACTAACCAGGTTCCAATGGTATACTCTCCACCCCGACGGCCTGTCCGGGGACAGGCCGGTGGAGTCTATGGCGACGGTGATGGGACCGGGACGGGGCTTCGCCCCGGTCCCGAAAGCCATCACCCTCGCATCGGTCACATCCGTGGTCCCTTTGTGGATGTCCAATCCCGCACCCCTCTTGTTCAGCTGCGAATACGATATGCCCGGAAGCCCCATCCTCTGCATCTCGTAGGTTATCCTGGCAGCGACGGCCCTGTATCCCGCCTTGTGCCCGACGATCTGCCTCATGCCCCATTCGATCACACAGTCCGGAGCCCTGAAACGTGCGCCGACCTTATCGGCATTGGCATCGTTCAGTTCCGCCAATACCTCCTCCTCACTCGGAAATGCATCCAAAATAAGTTCGAATTCTCCTTCGCAACGGTTGTCGCGATGCCAATCTCTATTAGTCTTGTCGTCCTTTGCCAAAACGTTGACCGCCTAAGTCGACCGCCCCCTTCCTTGTCAGGTTCGAAATTGAGTAGGACGGGGGCGTATTTTTCCATGTCTCATGCTGGATCATCGACTTTATCCTTGAATGCCATTCTGAAATTTAAAAATCATTACTGGCAATGATTTTTATTGTTTCCAATTGCGAAGAATGTATTGGTATTTAACATTTGCATCGGCTCGAAACGATCGAAAACAAGCCACAGGAATGCTTTTTACCTTGCATTCAGTCTTTACAACAGGACCAGAGAATTAGGATACACAGTTGTCTAAGGCGCACCATCTTTATTCTTCAGAAGGGGTACGGAGTTCATGGACAGGATGCCGAAGCTCATCATCATAGCCGTAGTTGCGGTGGTGGCCATCGTCGGGGCCATAGCGATCTCTGACTCTTTCATAGGTAAGGAACCTACGCTGCGTGCTGAGGTGATCGAGGTCCAACACGGAAACACCATCGTTCTGGATATCGGTATGGATGATCTGAGGGGTCTCGGGGCAGAGATAGGCGATGACATCCTGGTGAAGACCGGTGATGACGCGAACCTGTTCCTTCTTTCCCCCGATGCGAAATACAAGGCAGTACCTATCTATGGCGGATACATCGCCGATGAATCTGGAAAAATCACCTTAGGTTACACCACTTGCAACCACGTCACCCTGAATTTCAAGGTCGGCGACGTCCTCACCCTGTCCCGCGAGGGAAGGAATCCGAATGTTGACAAGTTACCGAACTATCTGAATGGTCATAGCGATAATCCCGATGATTATGATGACATGGTTAAGTTCGCCAATATACGTGAGCTCAGCGGAGGAGAGCTGTCATCTGATTCGTTATACCGTTCAGCATCGCCGTGGAACGTCGGCAATCGCAGCCTTATCACTGATGACTTTTACAGAGAGTTAGGGATTGAGTCCCTGATATGTTTGAACAAGGATGAGGAGGAAGTGGCCGAATATGCGGAGAAGATGCCGGATGCATATGCGAGCGGATTGTACAGGGAAGGCAAGGTGTCATGTCAGTTGTGCCATGCGGCAGTACATTCGTATCCTGACGAGATCGGATTCCTGATCGATTCCCTCCTCGAAGCAGAAGGGAAGACGGGGATCTTCTGTTCATACGGCAAGGACCGTACGGGTTTTTACTGTGCGGTCATCGAGGGACTTGCCGGGGCGACCTATGATGAGATAGTGACTGATTTCATGACCTCCTTCTGCAACTACTATAACATCGAGGAGGGCAGCGAGGAATACGAAATCATCTCTGAGTGCTATCCGAAACGCGTGTTATATCTGTACGATCATACCGAACTGATAGAACATCCGGAGAAAGTGGATTGGAATAACATAGAATTCGAGAAGTTCGATCCCGAAGAGGTATTCACCAAATACCTTGTGGATTATGTCGGAATAGATGCAGACAAGGTCGTAAAGGTCAAGGAAAAGCTTACCGGCGGGATTTGAAACACGATATCATAAACTTCGGCCAGAGTCTGATTACACAGGATCGTTCCGAAGAATCCGCCCGATCTTATTAGCAGGGTTGGTCGACGCAAGGGCGTTTCAACGCCTTATGAATTTGTAACGCACATCAAGGACAGCTTTCCAATACGATTCAGGGAGGTCTAAACCTCTATGTTGAGCAAAAAATGAGTCATGTGTTGTCAGTTTCTAACAGCAATCGATCTTTCTGATGGGAATGAAGGATGAAATCAGTATTGATGAAGAATGGCGAAGGACTTCTATTTCTACTGCAGCGCCAGATGCCTGGATATACAGTGGCGCAGGAGGGGGAAACCCTCCTACAATGCCGAGGTGCCTTCAACCCCCGGACCCAATGGGGCCCAAAGTGGCCATGGCGGCCACACTGAGCTACCTAATGGGGTTTGTGCCGCTATGCCTCTTAACGAGGTCGGACGCTATGACGTCCAGCTACATGGTTAAGCGTTGCCGCTTAACCTAATGCAGCTGCCACGCCTGCATGGCGCAGGTGTGGCTCCCTGACTCTGGGTGCGAATATGGACCTTTCGGACCATAAAGCGCAGCTCCCATGCCCTTGCTTGCTCGACCATGGCGGCCGGGAAGCAACCCTTGTGGACGATCCCTGTCTGCTTCATGCGTGGTGCACGAAGCTCTGCCAAGGACCAATGGCCCGGAACATCCATGGTGGATGTACCGGCTGACTCTGGCTTGAGACATTGCTCTCACTGCCCACCGAGGTGGGACTTACGGCCAATGAACCAAATCTGGTTACCTGTTGCCTGGTGCAACAGGTACTGCCCACACGCCTTTTGAACGCGGGCTGCAGACGCCTTCCCATTGGGGAGATTGCGGCTTCGAACAGGCAGGACTCTCACCCACTCCCAGCATGGCGCCAGGCTCCTTTGCGGAACTGCTCTTTCTATGCGAACCTTGTCGCCTACCCTACGGATGTCTCCGCAGACAGCGGACTCACCTTCACCCCATGCGGGGACTCTGGATCATCTCGGCTCCTAACCGGCCTTGACGGTCGGATACACAGACCAATGTGATTTCTCACCAACATAAACTCTGTGAGTTTGTGCTATTTTTTGGTAGTTCTACGATGCACCTGACAAATATAAATAATTTTCTAATGTTACATCCAATAGTCAATGTTTGACTTTACTGTCATTCGTCAGATCCTATGAAGTCTTTCAATGTCTGGCTACCCCTATAATATTTAAATCAATTTTGGTTTTGAATAATATACGGATTTGATGTTGGATGTAACTTAGAAGGGGATCTCACAGAAATGCGTAGCGCATTTACCCCGTTATACAGACCGATTATATACGTACCTACGAATCTAATCTCATGGGTAGCGACACTTCGAGGACCGTCATGATGTCGGTAGCGAAAATCGCAGTGGCAACGCTTCGCATTTCCTGCTAACGCATCTTGTGAAGGGCGTGGACGACAGGCTGAGCGAAAATGACGAACTCTTCGATGCAGACGGATACTACGAGCTTATCAAAGGGTATGCCGACATATCACGAGGTCCAGGCTATGAGCAGGACGATGGCCGGTGGCCTGATAATCATTCTGAACAAGCTTTTCCGCAGCTGGGAGATGGTTATACGGCGACCGACTGATCTTTCCGGTGCTGCAGCCGCTGGTCAGACTATCCTATACGAATCCACTATCTCGCCGATGTAGACGACATGGTCGTCGTCATCGGAGTCGTGCTGACTGGGGATGCCCTTGTGAGGATAGAACCTGGCCTTGATGTTGTCGGGGATGAGAGAGACGTCCTGTTCCTGGCGGTATATGACCTTGCATTCAAGAGTGATCGGCAGCTCCCTTATTCCGGGAACGGAAATCTTTTCCGGATCCTCAAGAGTGAGTCCGGCCTCGGCCACCTTGTCGACGTCGCGGCCGCTCTTCCCTCCGCAGATACGGACTATTTTCTTGTCGTAAGGGCCGTCGGGGATGTTTATGGTGAATTCGGGGTTTGCATCGAGCATCTCCCTTGTGAACCTGCTGTTCCTGACGAAGGCTATGAAAACGGGTTTGGCCCAGAGGTTCCCGATTGTGCCCCATTCGATGGCCATGCAGTTCACCTTATCGCCGTTCCTGGTCGTGATGAACACGCACTTGGGGATCGCCTTGACGATGTCCCCTGATCTCTCGAATACGTCGAAATGCTCCTTCATGCCGTAATCTCCTCGAATTCTGTGGAACCAGGGCGTGGATGCATCTTTTCGACTTAAAGCGTTTCCACGCGCCCTCGATGGTCTGGAATAATTAACTTCGGGCAGTTTTCCTCTTTAGTTTTTATAGTAAACTACCATAGCGAAAACAGTGAGCATCAGATGGATGAAGCAACAAAGAAGAAACTACCGGGAATGATGTTATTGTCATTCAGCACGTTCGTGGTCTGTGTACCGGCCGCGTTCACGCAGATACTGTCGTTCAATCTGATGTTCGATCTGAATGCGTTCCCGAGCACCGACTATTCGTGGACGTTCCCGATGTTCGTGGCCGGAGAATGCGCATCCATGGGGCTTTGCGCAGGTCTGATAGACCGCTACGGCAGGAAGATGCCGTATCTGTTCGGGGCCCTGATGTTCATGATCGCCTCGATTCTTTGTGCTGTTTCCACAGAAATGGGCATGTTCATCGCCTTCAGGTTCATACAGGGGTTCGGCGCAGGGATAATAGTCGTCACCTGCATAGCCCAGATATACTTCGATATCGAGAATCAGAAGGACCGCTACATGGTCAACGGCATAATGTCGCTGGGTTTCGGCGGCGGTATGCTGGTCGGATTGTTCGTGGCCACGTCCGTCGACAGCTCGATAGGGTGGAGAACCGCATTCTGGATCCTCGTGATCCTCCAGGCCATCGTGTTCTATCCATGCCTGCAGGTCCTTTCCAACGGAAAGAAGAGCCATATGAAGGCAGACATTCTGGGAGCGGTCATCCTTACCATATGGGCGGCTGTCTTCGTGCTGTATCTCCAGAAGGTCTACATCGATTGGCATTTCTTCAGCATCGAGGGAATGATGGGCCTGATGCTGGTCGTGCTGATATTCCTCGTGTTCCTGCTGGTCGAGACCCGCAATCCCGATTCGGTGTTCCATCGGAAGGTGAACGACGGGAAACTGGTCACCGCATCCCTGATCTTCATCGTCCTTCTTGGTGCCATAGACATGGCCGGTGTAGGATGCATGGTCAAGATCGCATTCTTCACCTATCAGATGTCCGTCGCAGAGGCCGCTCCGTTTTTCATACTCCTGGTCCTCGCTGCCGCGATAACGGCCGTGACGATCTCGGAGAAGATAGATAAGACCGGACACCTGCCCTGGTTGCTGCTCAGTGCGGTGCTGTCGCCGATAGCCCTGCTGTCGATGCACCTGGTCCGCTCCGATGACCCGGCCATCATGCTGGCCGTCCACCTGTTCCTGCTCGGACTGGCGATAGGATGCCTTATCTCGATGCTGAACGCGACCATCCAGAACAGGACCAACCATGACAACAACGGGGCCATGATGTCGTTCGCCATGATGATACGCACAGTCGCGCTATGGCTCGGATACAACTTCTACACGAAGATCGCGGACCGCGTCATGTCCTTGGAGATCGGGGAGACCATGGACCACTGGAACGCCGTGATGCCCATCCAGCTCCCCACGGACAGCACTCTGGCGAACCTTCTCATCACGCCGCTGCAGGATGTCATCAAGATGATACCCGGGCTTTCGGAGAAGATCGCCCAGGTGTTCTCGGAGGCCGTAGCGCAGGGATTCACGATCACCGCGGTGGTGTTCGTGGTGGTGAGCGTCCCGGTCTCGATTCTGCTCGTAGGAAGGAGGAAGAGGCTATGAGATCCAAGTTAGTGTTCTTCTTATTTTTCGCGGTGTTCGCGATTTCATCCATAATCCTTGTCTGTGCAGACGACGGCGATACTGACGCCGCTCCTGCCGAGGACTACATCATCAGCGGCCATGTGACGCTCCATTCCGATCTGACTATCCCCAACGGCACAAGGGTCGTCATCCTCGACAATGCCGTGATCGACATCGGTAGCTACACCCTGGACTTCGGAAGGGATTCGCACATAATCATGTCCCCCAACGTCCAGTTCCAATCATCCGCAGGAAAGTTCGTCATTGGATTCGGAACGGACATCATCCTGCTGGGCGCCGTCATCCCCTCGCCGCATTCCGATGTGACGATACAGTACAACGGTTCCCTGACGTTCTCAGGACTGTCCATGACCAAGCAGGGAGCAGGCATGCACTTCTTCCCTTATGGTTCGGATCCTGCGGTGAGCATCTCCTGGGATCACTCGGTCCTGTCCATCGATAATCCGTCCCTGGAGTACACCGTGTCCCTCAAGACCATAGGGCTCACGATCGGATCTCCCAAGATACAGTACAAATCGGAGGAATACGACGGCGGCACCCTCGCAGTCACATCGGAGACCACCCTGACCGGAAGCTCATCGAACATGGCCACCCTCACCCTCGGCAACGGCACCCAGACCGCCAGGTTCTGGATCGACGAGGCGAAGTTCGTTGATACATATCATGAGAACGGTTCCAAGAGGACCACCGATGTACGTGGCATCGGGGAGATCCAGGTGTCCGTGGACAAGAATCTGCTCATGAAGCTCAGCGGCAGCGCGGAGTTCATCGATGTCGACAATTCGGAATCCGGCACCATGACGACTTCCATATCGCTGCAGGACACCGCTTTCAGCATCCAGCTGAAGTCCGACATCATGAGCCTCATCAATTTCATACTCCCGGGCATCAACCATACCGAGGTCCCGGTCGAGATCCGCAGCCTGGATGCGACCTGCAGCTATCTGGACATCAACGACCGCGAGAGAGGGGTCCAGAAGAGGTTCTCCGCCATATCCGCTGTGATCGACGGCCAGAACCCTACACAGTACTTCATGAAGATGCAGTTCGAGGATGGCAGCAAGAGATTCACCATCCTGATGGACAAGGCGGAGTTCGCACTCCTCAGCATCAGCCGCAGCCTTATGGCGGATGTTGATGCAACCATCCCCGAGATAACGGTCACCGTGACCGAATCGGATAAGGTAATCTCCGAATCCAAAGCGGAAGGAATCGGAATGAAGGCCAGCAGCATCGATCTCATGGCTCTCTACAGCTACTACGCCGTCAACGGCGATCTCACAGTCAGGGAGATTTTGGACGACACCTTGAGGCTGGAGCTCTCTGTGGCAAGCCTATCCATGGACCGCGACCACGACGGCGAGGCCGATGTGACGGCCGAGAAGCTGACGATAAGGTCCTCCGTCGACGACAGGGGCTACGACACGCTGGACATCTCGCTCGCCAAGATGTCGGGCACCTATCCGTACAATGAAGGCACCCTGAACTTCAGCGCGACCGATACGGAGCTCTACATCGAGTCGGACGGTTCCGTGGACGACATCCTCGATGCGTTCACATCCGGAATCCACTTCACTGAGGACACGCTGGCGGAGTTCAAACTCACGTCCGCAGGGGCCTCCATAATGTACTTGAAGGATTCCATGACCATGGGCTTCGAGATCGCTCCGATATCATCGGTCTCACCAAAGGGAATCTCCGTTGTCGCGGCGCTGGAGTATCTGAGGTACAACGAGATCACGACCTTCGGCGGCAACATGTCCGCGATCGGATACGCTGTCAGGTTCGTCGTCCAGGACGAATACACCGACCCTGACGGCAACCTGGATTGCGTATTCGAGTCCAGGGACATGACCGGAACCTTCGGGTTCGGCTTCGACGACAAGGTCTCGATATCCTTGGACCTTCATGGACCGATGTTCTTCGACATCGACTACTATGACATTGATTTCGAGACCGACCTGACCGGAACCACCCTGGGCCTGAACCACGGTGTCCTCGATATCGACGGTTATTCTCCAAGGGACGAGGGCATCCTTGCCATGCTGCACAAGATCCGCGATGCGGACCTGTCGTTCAGCTCCAAGGTGAACATGTCCGTGGATAGGATTGATGTTTACCGCGATTCCAGGCAGACCCTCTACAACACCTACCTGGACACGGAGATAAGCATCAAGGATCTCAGCATCGGCATCGTCAGGGACGACAAGTTCACCCTGTCATTGGAAAGGTTCATCATCTCGCTCATAGACGCCGACGGCACCAACGTGCACAGGACCCTGGACCATCTGGACATAGAGAAGGACCTGTCAGGAAAGGATCCAGAGCAGGGCTGGCTCGAGCAGAACGCGATGATCCTCCTTGTGATCTTCAGTGTCATATCGGCCATACTTGCGGGTATGCTCATAAGGCTCAGGATCAAGAGGCCGGAGCTCTTCAGGTTCACCGATACCGAGGCCGAAGAGAACGAGGCATCCGCAGAGGAACAGAAGTCCGAATGAGGTACGGAGCAGAAACTGAGATAAGGGTGAAGATGGCCCGAAGGCCACCTCCTTTGTCAATAGTCCTCGGCCATGCCCATGATGGCCGATCCGAGGATTATGTAGGGTTTGTTCGTCTCATCGTCGGTGAACACCCTGCAGTTGATGCCGTAGACATCGCGGATGTTCTCCTCTGTGAGGACCTCTTCCGGGGTTCCAACAGCATGGATCTTCCCGGGCCTTGCCAGCATGATGACCTTGTGGGCGTACTTCGAGGTGATGTTCAGGTCATGGCAGATCGTCATGATGACCATCTGCCTCTCGATGGCTATCGCCCTGAGCATCTCCATGACATAGACCTGATACTTCACATCTAGATTCGCCGTGGGCTCATCGAGGATGAGCACAGCCGGTTCCTGGACTAGTCCCCTGGCGATGGACACCTTCTGGTGCTGTCCGGCGGACAGGGCGTTGTAGTTCCTCATACCGAGGTTCTCTATGTGGAGGAGCTTCATGGTCTTATACACCATCTCGAGGTCCTTCTCGCGGGAGCCCCACTTCTGGTGATTGTACCTTCCGATGAGGATGGTGTTGATCACAGACATGGAGAAGGCGTCCTGGGAGAAAGCAGGCACGAAACCGACCTTCTTGGCAACCTCCTTGTGCTTCATCTGGGCCACATCCTCTCCGTCCAGCAGCACCTGGCCTTTCAGAGGCGTAACGATTTTGCTGACGCACTTCACCATGGTGGATTTTCCGACCCCGTTGGGCCCTATTATGCAGTAGAGTCCCGGCTCGTTGATCTCCAGATTGATGTTGTGGAGGACGATGTGGTCCTCGCTGTATCCGAAATCGACATCCTTGATCATTATCTCGGTCATGATATCACCACGCGTTGCTGTTGCGCCTGAGGATCATCCAGAGGAAGAACGGGCCTCCGATGAATGACATAACGACTCCGACGGGCAGTGCGGAGGGGTAGATGACGACCCTTCCGATGACGTCCGCAATGATCATCAATGCCGCTCCGAAGATGGCGCTGGCGGGGATGAGGTATCTGTTGTCCGCTCCGATGAACATCCTGACGATGTGGGGGGTGACCAGTCCGACGAATCCGATGAGTCCGGTGTAGCTGACGATCGCAGCGCTGACAACACCGGTGAGCACCAGGGTGAATATCCTCATGCGGTCTGCGTTGATACCGAGGGCCTTGGCGCTGTCGTCGCCTGTGGCAAGGACGTTGAGCTTCCCGGACAGGATCATGGATATGATCAGACCTACGAGCACGACTCCGAACATGACGGGAAGGGATTCCCATCCGTCGATCAGTGCAAGCGATCCGGTCTGCCAATAGAAGATCCTGTTGAGGTCGCTGGAGTTGGCCCATAGCATCATGACGGTGGTCAGGGCATTGAACAGGTACATCACGCCGATACCGGCCATGACCACTGTTGTGGGCGATGCGTTGGCGAACTTGGACATCATCGCGATGATGACCGTTGGCACCAGGGAGAACACGAAAGCGAGGATCACGACGGATCCGTCCCCTGCGAAAGCGGCCAGGCCCAGGGTCATCGCCATGGTGGCTCCGAACGATGCGCCTGATGACACTCCGGTGGTATACGGGTCGGCCAGCGGGTTCTTAAGGACGCTCTGCATGATGACTCCGCAGATTGCCAGTCCGGCACCTGCGATGATACCGGCTACAACCCTCGGAAGCCTCATGTTGAACACGATGTGGTCGTAATCGGAGGTGATGTTACCGGTGAGATGGTCTATGATTATCTGATACACCTCGAAGAAGCCGATGTTGACCGCACCGACAGTCACCGCATAGCTCACGACCACGAGGATCACCAGCAGGCAGGCGGCGATGAATATGAACTTCATCCTGATGGAACGGTTGTATACGTCCACGGTCTCCGAGTACTGGGAGTCTCCGACGGGTTGGGAGCTCCATTCCTTCACAGAATTGACTACATCTGAACTGAGGATGCGATCCTCCTCGATCATAGTCTGTGACATGATATCACTTGGAAAAGGGGTTTGCCGGCCTCCGGAGAGACCGGCATGTTGGATCAGGCGCTGTACTGCCACACTGCGAACTTGGACTTCTTGAGGTCGTCAAGGGTTCCGTCGTAGTTGGTGAACTTGTCGTAGTACTCGAACATCAGGTCCCATGCCTCGCTCTCGCTGAAGGATCCGGGCCAGATCTTTGACGCAAGGGTCAGGATGAAGGCGGGTCCCGCCATGGAGCAGTTCTCGAAGGCGATTCCGTAGATGGGCTTCTTGTAACCGATGGTCCTGAAGATCTTTGCGATCTCGTTGAAGTGGTCCGTGTACTGCTTCTCGGTCATGGTCTTGGATGAAGCGTATCCGAAGGAGCTGATGATGAGGACGTCGGGGTTGTAGGAGATGATGGTCTCCGCCTCGACAGCGTCGAATCCGTCGGCGGTCTGGACGCTCACGGCGCTCTTCAGGGGCAGCTTCTCGATGGTGATGACATCCGCCATGAGGGTGGTTCCGGTTCCACGTGCGTCTACGTACATGGGGTTGAGGTCGTATCCGGGTGCGGTGTAGGGCATCATGTAGGTCTTGGTTCCTGCAGAGGACTTCTCCATCGCCTCGGCGATCTTCTTCTCGACCTTCTCGAGGTACTCGATATAGGGTGCGGACTTGTCCTGGAGGTTGCACATGACACCGAGGGTGATCATGGTGTCCTCCCAGGTGATGTCGCCGATGGCCCTGTTCTGGGGCAGCTTGATGACCTGGAGGTTGTACTTGGAGTAGTTGTTCTCGACCGCGTTGAGGAAGGTGCTGTCGTACCATCTCTTGTCACCCATGGTGACCTTGATCTTCTCGTTGATGAAGGTCTCGTAGTGGTCGGAGGTGAGGCGCATGTCGTTGAAGACGCCCATCTTGTCGACGTTGGGGTAGAGCTTGGTGTCCATGTCGGAGGGTCCGATGTCACCATTGGACATGTAGGTGAACTTGTCGTAGATTCCGAGGATGATACCCATGTCGAGTCCGGTGCTGAACATGCTGTGGATTCCGTATCCACCGTTCAGGACGTTGGTCAATGGGTACTCGATGGAGCTCCTCTGGTTGTCCCAATCCATGTAGTACATGGTGCACGACTGTCCTTTCAGGAACTTCTGGACGAGCTTGTAGTCGGCGTCGGTGATGTAGAAGTCCCCGTCTGCGTCAGCAAGGGGGTAGTTGTTCCTGTCCCATACGACCTTTCCGTCGATGATCTGCTGGATGTAGTCCAGATCCTTCTGGTCCAGATAGTTGTCCATGTTGGCGTTACCATAGACCCTGAGCTTGCAGCCGATATCGGTCGGCTCGGGATCCGTGTTGCCTCCTCCGTTGTTATTGTTGAGGAGGAGTACTGCTGCGGCAGCGATCACTATGATTGCGATGACCGCTACCAGGATGATAGTGACTTTCTTGTCCATTCTAACACCGTAGTAGTTGATGGATGTATAATCCATTTCAACACAAAGGTAAGTTGAATTTAAAACTTCATACATAAGACTATAAACCAGAGATTGACCAAAGAATAACATGCAAAAGTTAGTATTCCGGCCGTCTATTTTGATGAACTAAACCCATGATACGTCGCTTCATCCTTGATGAAACAACGATATACATCGTAGTGCTTGGTGGCCTCATGGCATCCGTAAGCTTGGATGATTTCGCAGTGGACGAGATCTACGTCCTCGATACTGAGACCACAGGTCTGAAGGGCGCACCGCTGGATGTCGTCGTCGATATCGGCATAACCAAGGTCGATATCGCCGAAGGTAAGGTGGAGGACGTCTATTCTTCAGTCCTTGGCTACGATGTGGACAAATGGGACGACTATCGTCGCAACGCATGGATTTTCGAGAACACCGACATGACGCTTGATATGGTGAGGGATGCCCCACCCGCCGAGAGGGTCATGAGGGATGTGTCCCGTATCCTCAAGGACAAGGCGGTCACGGCGTACAATGTCGGATACGACATGAAGAAGTTCCTGTATCTCGATCCATGGTGTCTCAACGGGACATTCCGCGAATGCTACGACATAATGCTCGCAGCCACGGACGTATGCAAGATCCCCAGCGAGTACTACGGAAGGAAATACCGCTATCCGAAGCTCGATTACGCCTACACCCACATCGTCGATGGCGATCCCGCCGGGATCCACGGCGTCCAGGACCACAGAGCCCTCTCCGATGCACGCATGGCTTCCTATCTCATGATAGAGCTCTACAGGTCGGGCGACTACACGCCTTGGAAATCACTTTGAGATCAGGTTCTCCTCGTTGACCACATCGCCCTTCGTGTATTCCTTATCTAATTTCTGCAGGTACCACTGCTCGAATATCTCCACGAGGCCGTGCATGATGTCCTTCTTCACAGCGATGAGTATCAGGACGAAGGCGATCGCAATGGCGGCGACGATGATCTCGAACGCCACAGGCGGGAGCATGGCCATTCCGAACACCGCAAGGATGTCGGGCACGAAAGCGTACATGGCGCAGACACCGGCGAGGATGAGCGCCACCAGGAATATGGGGAGCAGCCTCTTGTTGGTCTTCCCGTCAGCGGAAAAGAACTTGAAGAACGGGCATACGATGAGCAGCTGGAGAGCTCCTGTGACACCGGCGGTCAGGATCATCGCCGTACGTGCGAGGATGTCCGCGTAGGATATCGGTGCGTCCGGGTCGTATAGGTAATCCGCGCTAAGGAACGTATCGATGAATTCGTCCAGGGACATCTGCCTCATTGATGCCAGGGATTCTAGGTAGCTCGGGTCCCAGACGAGGTCCCCGTTGACGGTCATGTTCCAAACGACGCCGTAGACGATCAGGCTGACAGTACCGATGATCACGGCCGAAGGAACGGCGAAACGCAGCACATCGGGCAGGATCAGTTCGCCTATCTCGTCGGGCTTGGCGAATATGGTCATGAAGAATGCGATTATGGTGACTGCGATGAAGGCGTAGACCATGTTCTGGATGGGTAGCATGGGCATGTGGTCCATGAAAATGTACAGGACGATGAACATAAGGGCCATGATCAGGTTCCTGGAGAGGTAGATCTTCAGGATGTCCCTGATGCCGGAGATGGTCCTCCTTCCCTCGACCAGTGCTTTGGGGAGGGCGTTGAAGTTGTCGTCCACGAGGATCATGTCGGCAACACCTCTGGCCGCGCCGGAACCGGATTCCAATGCGACTCCCACCTGGGCGGACTTGAGGGATTTGACGTCGTTGACGCCGTCCCCGATCATCGCCACATACCTGCTGTTGCGCTTCAGGACCTCGATGACCTTCTCCTTGTTCTCGGGTTTCATCCTACCGAATATGTTCGTCTTGAGGATGACCTCGTCGAGCTGGGAATCCGGAATCTCGTCGAGCTCCGGACCGGATATGATGTGCCTTTCGCCGGGGATGTCGGCCAATTTGAAAAGTGCATCCACCGTCACGGGGTCGTCCCCGGAGATGACCTTCAGGTCCATTCCGTTCTGCAGGAAGACATCTATCGTCTCACGGCAGTCGGGCCTGATCTCGTCCCTTATGGAGATGACCGATACCGGTTCGAGATCGTTGATCACGTACTCCCCGTTCACCTCGAACGGCCTGTCATCGGATCTGCAGAGGAGTACGGTCCTCAATCCCTTGGCGGACTGCTCCTCGATCTTCGCATCTATAGTCTCAGGTGTTGCGACATGGGGGCGAAGGACGTTCCATGCCCCGGTGTAGAGGGAAACGACCCTGTCACCGTCGCGGACCTTCACGGCGCTGTACTTGCGGGCGGAGGAGAACTGGATCTCGTCCAGGAGCTCCACGTCGGCCTCTCCGTACCGGCTGATCAGGGCCTTGATGGTCCTGTTCTTGCTGCCTGTAGCGTTGGCGAAATCCCTGATGAGGCGCTCGGCCTCGGCGGGGTCGATCAGATGGTCGGCCGATTCGAAGACCAGGTTGTTGGTGGTTATCGTACCGGTCTTGTCCATGCAGACGGTGTCCACATGGCTGATGGATTCGACGGAGTTGAACCTCTGGAGGAGGACCCCTGTGTTGGCCATCCTGATGGCGGCCATCATGTAAGTCAATGTGATTAGAAGGAAAAGAGCGATCGGGACAATGTCCAGGCATATCACGAACAGCTCCAGATACTGTGTGAGGTCATCTAGACCGCTGATGCCGCCGCTCCTGATGAACTCGATGATGATCGTGAGGAACAGCAGGAAGAATGCGATGATCATCAGAACGGTGGTGATGGTCGTCGTCTCCATCTGGAGAGGCGTCCTCTTGGAAGTGAACTTCTTGGCGCTGTCAAGCATCTTGGAGGCTAGCGAATCGTTTCCGAAGGCGGTGACGACGAAGCGTCCCTCTCCGGTCACGCAGATGGATCCGGAATAGATCTCATCCCCTTCCTTCTTGCGGACCGTGCTGGATTCCCCGGTGAGGAGGGATTCGTCCATCTCCAGGGATGAGGCGGAGACCAATGTACCGTCCACCAGGGCCTGTTCCCCGGCGCGCATGACGATGAGGTCGTCCTTCACGATCTCAGTCTGGTCTATCACCACTTCCTTCCCGTCGCGGATGACCGTGACCTTGGGGCGGGTGAGCAGCGAGATCTTGTCCAGACGGCGCTTGGCACGCATCTCCTGGATGGTGGAGATGAGGATGTTGACCGATATGATACCTGTCGCCGACAGGGCGCTCATGAATTCGCCCAGAAGAAGCAGGGCGGCCCCTATGACGAACAGTGTCAGGTTCATAGGGGTGATGACGTTCTTGATGATTATGTCGGTGTACGACCTGCTGGTCTTCACGCTCGATCTGTTAATCTGTCCCGAGTCGGTACGCGCCTTTACTTCCTCGGAGGTCAATCCATCCATGCTGGGCCTATATCATAGCTGTTAAATAACCTTAGCAGGGGATTTCAATCGGATTCGGCCTTGTCCTCCAGATATCTGCGCACCCTGTCCTCGATATCATCCAGCGGGACGGGCTCAATCCTCTTGCTCTCCTTCATCGAGACGTAGTCTATGTAGCACTCCGCGTCGCAGCCGAAGTTCTCGCATGCCGCATACTAGTAGACGGACAGCTGGACCCTGTACTCGTCCTCGAACTGATGGGAGATGTCGGTCTTCCAGTCGTGTATCTCCACATGATCCTCATAGACGGCTATCATGTCGATGATGCCGTGCAGGGTAGCTTCGGTGTTCTCCAGCGGGAGCCAGCAGTCTATCTCGGCATAGATGTGGTTCGCATCCGAGATGGAATCCAGGACCTTGCGGATCTCAGGGATCTCCTCGTAGACGTCTTCGACCTCGCGGCCGTAGCACATGGTCTGGGCGATGCTATGGATCTTTTTCCCGTACTCCATTCCTTTGCCGGATACCTCGTCGGACCCATCAGGTATGGATGATCCGTCGCCGGAATCGAAGTCGAGTATCTCATGCACGCCTATCTTCGTGCGCCTCCTCCTGTACGGAGGGATCTCCGGGCTCGGGATGCGATCCTTCTCATTGTCATCGGCCTCGTATCCCACATCGGGGATGTCCGTGAACGAATCGGCCAGCCCCTCCATGAACGCGGAGGGCTGGTCACCGCAGATGACCGTCTCGTACTGCTTCGCCCTGGAAAGGGCCACGAACATCAGACGCCTCTCTTCGCTGTAATCGGTCTTCAGAGTGCCCAGGGCCAGGCTGGTCCTCCAATCAGGGCACATCTTGGAGTAGTCGCCGAACCTACCGACGACGCTCCTGCAGCGGACCCCCAGCGTCCTGTCGAAGAGGAACACGTCCCCGTCGCCCCTGACCCAAGGCATGGAGCCCTTGTCTATGAAAGGACATATGACGGTGGGGTACTCCAGTCCTTTGGACTTGTGCATGGTCATTATGGTAACGGCCTCGTCGTCGATGAAGTTCTCCACGGGGTATGTGGCCTCGTTCTCTATGTCGTCCTCTATCAGCGTGATGACGTCCGAGATAGTCAGCAACGATCCTCTGTGCATCGAAGATATGGTCGATATGATCGCCTGCGTGATGTCGTTGTCCAGTCCGTAGAAGCGGAACATCTTCGTCAGGAGGTCTGTGACCCTGCGCTTCTTCCTGAATAGGAACTCCCTCTGGTCGCGGAGCAAGGCAGGGACATGGGTCGGGTCCTCCGCCGCATCCAGCACCTGCATGGGGTTGTACTGCATGTCCACCATGATCGGCATGTACCCCCAGCGGTCCTCCGAGTTGTTCACATATCTGAGCCAGGCCAGGGCCAGCTTGCCCTCGCGGGTGGACATGATCTCGACCTCTCCCTGGAGATATGCAGGAATACCTTCCTTCTTGCAGGCATCCTTTATCAGCCTGCACTGGGCGGTCTTGCGGCAGAATACCGCTATGTCCCCGAAGCCCAGCAGACGGGATTCTCCGTTCCTGACGACATGGTACCTCCCTGACCTTACGTAGTCCTTGATGGCGGCCACCGTGGCGGCGACCTCCCCCTCACTAGAGTCGGCCTGCACGAACCTGACCTCGGAATCGTCATCGTTCAGATCGCTCCTGCCCTGGTTCAGTAGGACCACGTTCTCCTTCACCTCCTCCTATCTGGGGTTGTCATCCTTGGATCCGTTGAGGCACATGGCCCTGAAGGCGGTGTCGATCACCTTGCGTGACGAACGGTAGTTGATGTTCAGACGCGGAGTGTCCACCTCGGGTATGCTGTACCCTATGCGCTTGATGTCATCGTTGAGGAAGCGCCTGTATTCGACGAGCTTCCGTTCGAAATCGGTGATGTTCTCGATGGAGACGTGCCTGAAACCATAGATCCCCTGCTTCCAGTCACCGAGCACGGCCAGATTGGGCTCCTTGAGGATCATCATCGCGATCATCATCTGGTTGGCGTTGGTGTCCTGGAATTCGTCTATCATGACATACCTGAACGAGTTCCTCTCCCTGACGGAGGGCTTGCTGTAGAGGACGACGAAGGCCAGCATGGCGTTCAGTCCGAACGTGAGGCGGTTGTCCCTGATGCTGGTACGGATGTACTCGTAGTAGACGTCATGGATGAAATCGAAGAGGCCCTGCCTGTCTGGCGACGCCGCCTCCAGGAGCACCTCGTCGGGGAAGCTGCCGTCCAGATCAGGTTCCGGGAAATCGTAACGATCTGTCTTGATATCGTTCAGTCTCGATACGTTAGGGGACGCACCCCTGGACCTTGGGATGTTCCTTTCTTTCAGCTGCTCGAGGACCGCTTCGCAGTCGCCTTCCAACATCCTCTTCCAGTCGTTCCCGAACCATCCTTTCCTCAGAGGTATCAGCCCTTTGGACATCAGGTTCTGGATTAGCTTCATAATGGTCAGGGGCCTCTCGCTGGCGATGACGGCGTAATCGCCGTAGTCCGAACCCTTCCTCAGGAGGAAGCCGTCCATGAAGCGGATGAAGTAGTTCCTGTTCATGGCCCCGTTCTGGCTGAGGACAGCGGATCTCGTGAGTGATTCGTCGAATCTGAAGAACTCCCCTATCATATCGGGAGAGTCCAGGACGATGGACAGGCAGAAGGCGTCGAACGTCATCGTGCGCACGAGCTTGGAATCCCTCTCCATGCCCTTCTCGACCATCTTGTTCCTGATGCGCTCGTCCATCTCAGCGGCGGCGTTGTTCGTGAATGTGAGGAGCATGATGTCGCTGGGCGACACGTTGCGCTCGGTAAGGATGTTCATGTAACGGGCGACGATCGTGTGCGTCTTTCCGGTACCCGGGCCGGCATCGACTACCATCATGCCGTCCAGGGTGTCGGCTATGTGCTGCTGGATCTCGTTGAGCTCACTCATCGTCATCGACCTCCTCCGCCTCCAGATGGACGCTGTCCTCGGTGCATACCGGGTAGAACGGGCATTCGGAGCATCTGGCCTCCGGGTTGACAGGGAAGGACGTCCTGCTCCGCTCCATCATCTCCTTGTGCTTGGATGCCACCATGCCCATGACCTCCTCATAGGTCTTCAGCGGTATGACGACGGTGTCTCCGATGATCACCATGTCCGCCTTGATGCGGGATGCCACCTTCCTGACGGCCTTCTCAGCATCGCCCCTGTTGGTCTTGTTGTCGTTTAGGCCGGTCACGTCGAGTATGTTGGTGATCAGCGCATGGTCCTTGTCCCAATCGGCCGGATCGTCGGAGCCCATCTCCGATATGATGCCAAGGATGGCATCGGCGAAGGGTCTGAACTTCTTGCTGAGCCCTTTGCCGCCCTCTCTGGAGAGGTCCCTGGCCATATCCTCGCCGCAGACGATGTCCTTGATGCTTCCGCGTATGAGCTTGACGGTCCTGGTGTTCCTGTCGATGTCGAAGTCCTTGTCCGAGGATTCGATGTCGTTGTCCATCGCATAGAACAGTCTGAACTCGTCCCCGGGGACGTCCAGGGTCTGGAGCAGGGCCAGGTAGATGACAGGTTGGAACTCCGGCCTGCGGGTATCGACGGTCAGGCCTTGGGCGATATTCGATGCCGATTTAGGCTTCGATGTCTTGTAATCGGTGATTATCCCGTTCCATAGCAGGTCCGCGATGCCGTATATCGGATAGTCCTTCGATATCAGACGGCTCTCGCACATCGAGCTGGTCATCTCCTTTCCCATGGACACCATGAAGATATTGGGGTGCTTCTTATCGGCCAGCGGGATGTTCAGCGGCGCCGCGGGCAGGCCGAGGGTATCGATGTACCTGACCAGGGAAGTCATCGCTTTGCGGATCTTGTCGTTGTCCAGCTCCTCCATCATCGGTGACGACAGTCCCGAGTAACGTTCGCCGATCAGGGTTATGAAGTGGTCTATGCCGAGGTCCTGTACATCCTGCGGATAGCAGACGTAGTATTCGGCGAATGCATGGATCAGGTTACCGAACTCGGTGTACTTCTCCTCGGGTGTCTTGAGGCCCTGACCGAAAAGGAAGCGACGAGGGCATGCGAAGTAGTTGTTGAACGATGATTTCGTGAAGTTCTCATGAATGCAGTCATCGGCCACGGGAACCATCTCCGGGTCGGAAGGCATGCTCCCGTCCGAATCCTCGTGCCATCTGCCGCGTACGAAGTTGTCGCACATGTCGGAGAAGCTGCCCATCGGTCTGCCGTACACCAGGTCGAACAGGAGGCTGGGCCTGGCAGGTTTCCCTCCCTTGGTGGAATTGACGAAATAGTACCTGGCGGAGCCCTGCTGGATCAGGGCCGTGAGCTTCTGGACGTTGTTGTTCGTCTCCTCCTCGGCATCCAGATACCTCTTCCCGACCACCGGCCTGTTCCAATCCTGCTCCATGCCCAGATAGAGTACGACCGGCCTGTCGATGTAGACGGAATTGTTGCAGTCCACGAGCAGCACCCCTTTCTTCTCCTCGTCAGGGATCTGTTCGCTGTGCTTCAGCTCGTTGACGTTGTCGACCGCGTATACGATTTCGTTGAGGATGCTCTCCTTGATCCTGGTGCCGAACACCTTCAGCTCGTTCAGCATCATGGAGACTTGGATCCTGGATTTGGAGTCGCAGATGGCCTCGCATACCTCTCCGAAGGTACGGTCGCGGATGTCCCTCATCGTCTCCCACAGCAGAGGCCCCTTGCCCTTGAGCTCCCCGGGATCCTGCTTGCTGAGAAGGAATCCATCCTGGCCGACAGGGAAGAAGCCCTGGTAGTTGGAGAACAGTTCCTTGACGTTCCTGACCCTGATGGTCTCGAAGTCCATCGCCAATGATATGAACTGGAGGTAGTCCCTTATCTGAGAAAGGTCCCTCACGTTGAGGGAGTTGATGAACGGGATGTTCCTTCTGTAAAGGGCGGTCCTGACCGCATCCGCTATAGGGCTGGCGGTGTTGAGGACTATCGCCACATCGGAGGGGTTGTCCCTGTCGATCATGTCGACGGCGTTGTCGGCGATCTGGCGGTCGTTCCCCAGCTCGTAGATGGTATCGATGCTGTAGTCCGCGTTCTTGAAGATGGATATCGGAGTGTGGTCTATCGGGATGAAATGCTTGTCGAGGTCGTTGAAGAGCTCCTCGGCGATGACCGCCACGGGGATATCCGAGTACAGTTCGTTCCCGTTCTCCTCGGGGATGAAATCCCCCATGATCTTGTCCAGCGTCGGAAGCTCCCTGTAGGATTCGTATATCCTTTTGGCCCTGTTGCCGTGGAGGTTCGACTCGACATCCATGGTGTACTTGCGTATCTCCTTGATGTTCTCGACCTCGCTGTGGACGTACTTGAGGCCTAGTCCGGTCATGTCGGATACGGCAGAGATGACCTCCAGTTCGGTCAGGAACGGCTTGCCGAGGATCCTGGATCCCAGATAGGACGCTATCTGCTTCGGGGTGACGGCGAAATGGCCGACGATGGCCCTATCGAGCCTTGCGTTAAGGGCGGTGGCCAGAGCCGCATCTGTGGTGATGACCAGACCGTATTCGGATACCTCTTCGTAGAGCTCGTCGATGCTCTTCGCGCACTTCATCGGGACAGGCATCGTCTGTAGGGTAATAAGCACCTCGGTCGGATGCAACAACATGTCCTGTTACCGTAACAGTCAAGCATCCATACCGGACCGTTCTGGACATCCTGGCGTAGCGTTCGCGGGTTTTTATCGTAGATCCGGTATCATTCCCGCATGGACGATGTTTATGTCGTGGAGGCCGCATTCACGGGGCCCCGCGGTTTCCCCGTGGACAGGGTGATCGAGGTCGCAGTGTGCAGGATGCACCGCGATGGAGAGGATTTCGATACTGTTTACGATTCGTTCGTCCATGCCGACCCGATGGACATCGGCAAGGATTCGCTGGATTTCATCCAGGAGAACTACGGGGTGACTGCAGAGACGCTCTATGCCGCGCCTCCCGTGGAAGTTGTGGCCAAGGAGCTTCTGGAGAAGCTGAGGGACACCGAATGCACCTCGTTCGATGTGAACCATACGTTCGGAAGGTTCCTCTGCGTGGAGCCCTGGGATCTGAACGGGGAGCTGGAGCTTTTCCCCTCGATATCCTCCAGGCTGCCTCCGGAGTACTGCAAGACACTGGAGGAGGCATATGATTACGTCACGCCGGGAAATCCGATGGGCGTGGAGGGCAGGACCGCGATGGATCGCTGTCTCATGTCCACCTCCATCATGATGAAGCTGCGCAAGACTGGATATTTCTGATGTTGATCAACGTACGACTATGCTCGTACTTGCCAATGAATCCAGCACGGACAGCAGGAAGAGTATCGCATAGATGAATCCCATTCCGATGCCTGCGATGGTCTTGAAGACGCTGACGAAGAACTCCGGGATCGGGAACAGCAGAAGAGTGATCGCTCCGATGGCGAAGAAAAGGCCCAGGAGCAGGAACACGTATCCTCTTTTCTGCCTGTAGTTACGGTAGATTTGACCGAGACCCAATATGCCGAAGAAACCGGGCACGATCGAGAGGATCATGCGTATGGTGTTCGATTTGCCCTTGGCATCGGTGCCTCCGCTCTTCTTCTCGGTCTTCGCCGGCTCCGGCGGGATCTTGGCGTAGCATTTGGGACAAGTCAGGCTGTTGGATGGTACCGGCTCACCGCATTTGGGGCAATAACGAGTCATTCTGTCCTCCTGATGACGAATCCTGTGCATACGGCCGAGGCGATCAGCTTGCCTTCGGTGCTGTACACCCTCACGTCAAAGATTCCCAACGACCTGGACAGATTTATCGGCTTTGCTACGCACCTGAGGTCCGAGTTCCCCGGGCGGTAGTATTTCACCTCTATGCTCTGGCCGGTCCCGTCGCGGGTCATGTTCGAGATGATGGCGAACGTGTGGTCTATTAGGGAGTAGATCACGCCTCCGTGCATCCTGCCCATGCTGTTGAGCATGAAAGGCTGCATCTTCATGGTGCATACGACCTCGTCCAGCGATGCGCTCTCGATCTCCAATCCCAAATATCTGGCGAAGGGGGCGTCGAAGACCTCCGATATGCGTTCGGCGTACGGTCTGGCATCCTCTGAAAGCTTCGGCATGAGGGTATCCATGTCCATGCGCGGTCGGAAAAGGAGGCCCGACTTAATATTTTGCATAGGTACATCGGAATTGTTGGGACTGCGGAAACAGGAGCCCGACGTTCGAAGATAGCGGTTATATTGTCGTTAGGATATGGGTTGCCGATGCCCGAGACGATAACCGTAACGGAACTTAACACCCGCGTGAAGGAGCTCTTCCTCAAGACTCCGGCGATCAACGATGTATGGGTCAGCGGGGAGATCTCGGGCCTCAGGAAGTACCCCTCGGGCTATTATTTCGTCCTGAAGGATGCCACCAGCGAGATCCACGCGGTCATGTTCAACTCCGCACGCATGCGCATCGACTTTGAGCCGCAGGAGAACATGAAGGTCCGCGCGTTCGGGAGCATAGGGATGTACGTCCCCAGAGGAACATATCAGTTCATAGTTGAGGTCATGCAGAAATCAGGTCTCGGAGACAGGTACATCGCCTTCGAGGCGCTGAAGAAGAAACTGGGCGAGGAGGGGCTGTTTGACGAATCCCATAAGCGGAAGCTCCCGCCCTATCCAAAGAAGATAGGGGTGGTGACATCGCAGAGCGGGGCGGTCATCCACGACATCATCATGACATCCGCATCTAGATACACCGCCGACATAATCTTGGCGCCGGCGAAGGTCCAGGGGGACGGAGCGGCCGAGAGCATCGTTGATGGTATCCGCATCCTCAACAAGGCGGATGTGGACGTGATCATCGTCGGCAGGGGAGGAGGTTCCATCGAGGACCTCTGGGCTTTCAACGAGGAGATCGTCGCCAGGGCCATCTACAACTCCAGGGTGCCCGTTGTCTCTGCCGTAGGGCACGAGACGGATTTCACAATCGCCGATTTCGTCGCCGATGCCAGGGCCCCGACCCCCACCGGAGCCGCAGCTCTCATACTCCGTGACAAGGCGGAGATCGACGCAGAGATGGATGCCCTCTCCACGAGGCTTCAGAGGGCTATGCAATCGCAGATGAGGTCCGAGAGGCACGCGTTCGAGATACTGGATTCCAAATTGGACCTTAGGTCGGCCATGGAGGGCCTGGACATGCATGCGATGCACCTGGACGACCTCATGAGGACGGCCGAGCATCGTATTTCATCGATGCTCTCGGACATGAAGGGACGTTACAATGCGGTCGATCTCGGGCTCCGCCCATCCAGGGCCCTGGAGGACATGGAGGCATTGGGCGAGAGGGTGGAGGTATCCCTGGAGAGGATCCGTGTCAGGACCTCGTCCACACTTGAGAATCGCAGGGCGATCCTTGAAGGCATCCAGGACAGGCCCGACAGGGCCATAAGCAAGGGTCTCCAGGACCTCGATTCCCGCATGGCCGCGGATTCGAAGATGCTGGACGGCCTCAACCCGCTGAATGTCCTGAACAGGGGATACAGCATGATAACATCCGAGGATGGCAAGGTCCTCACATCCATAGACGACATCGAAGTGGATGACAGCGTAAGGATACACATGCGCGACGGCACCGCCGACGCCGAGATAAGGAAGAAGGAGAAGAGAACATGAGCGGATACGAAGAGGAAGTCGAGCAGATGAGCTTCGAGGAGAGCATAAAGACCCTCGAAGAACTGGTGAAGGAGCTGGAGGCCGGAGGTCTCGACCTGGACAAGAGCATAGAGATCTACGAGAAGGCGGTCATCCTCCGCAACCACTGCAGGAAGATCCTGGACGAGAGCGAGAGGAAGATCCAGAAGATCATGGAGTCCTCCGGACAGCTCAAGACAGAGGATTTCGAAGTCGATTGACCCGCCAGAGGGACAGCCCTCTGGATTCCACCCAATCCTTCGATACGCGATACAGTTCCGTATCGTCGAAATCGTCGAAGGAGAACGCCAGCCTGAGCGACCCGCCGAGGCTGCCCTCGTTTATGTTCGCCGTGTTGTAGGTGCCGAATATATCCTTCAATCCTATCAGCAGCACTTTGACGGAATCATGGCCTCTGGCGATGCGCTCCTTGTCCTGGAAGAGCTGCGACTGTTGGTGAAGGTCCCTCAGGGCGTTTCTGTAGGACAGTTCGCAGCCTTCCGTGTTCCTGATCACCGCCTGGACCATCTTCGTCTCGTCGATGCGGAGGGTCCTGCGGTCTATGAAATCCCTGAAATCCAGGTCCTTGAAGTCCAGATTGTATCCGCGGAGGAACGATACGTACATGAAAAGGCCTAGCGGGTAAGATGCGGAGATTATGACGTCCCTTATGGGGCCGTTCTGCTTCTCGAAACGCTCCAGACGGTCGCGGTCCGCATACTCTATCAGCACATCCGACAGGGCATGGCTGTTGATGAGCATCATCTCCAGGTCGCGGTAATCCGTGTAGAACACGGGCTTCTCCATGCTCTTGCCCTTCATCTCGTCCAGGTCCCTGTCCACTATGCCGATGACCTTCGCATCCCTGCGGGCGATCATCTTGCGGACGCACGAAAGCACGTTCGTCTTGGAATACGCTGACAGGACCCTCACACGGTCCCTGTCCACGAATTTTGAGTATAATCTCTGATCAGTATTTCCCTCGGTCATGACGATGGTCCCCTTGAAGAGGGACCTGTTCATCGAGATCTGGTTGCAGATGTCGTCGGTCGTCAGGTATTTACGCATTCTTACACACCAGTTCCTGTGCGAGGTCCCATTTGTCGTGGATCACCTGAGGAGAGTGTGTGGTAATCACCATCTGTATCCTCCTGATCCTGCTGATGTCGCTGAAATAATCGCCCAGCATCTGCTGCCAGGAGACATGGAGGGATATCTCCGGTTCGTCCACAATGAGCAGGCTGTCCGTCTGGCAGTGGAACAGGATGGAGTAGAAGATGACCAGGATCTGCCTCTCTCCGGAGGACAGCTTGGTGATGGGAAGGGATGTGCCGTTCCTCATCGTGATGGTTATCTTCCCGGAACCTGTGACGTCCAGGGTCTTGTTAATCAGGATGTTGTTCACGATGTCCTTGAAGACTATGATCGATTCCGCCAAGGGGTAGTTGCGGTCCACATAGTCCGATACGGCGAAGGCAAGGTCCTCATACGCTTGCCTGTTATCCATCAGATCGTATCTCGATGGAGGGAACCTGAGCTGGTCGGGGATCCTGGGCTGGAAACCCGCATCCGATATGAAGTCGAGCTTGGCTTTGAGGTCCTTGCACCAGAACTCCAGCTCGCTGTCGGTGAACGCCTTCCTCCCGTCCTTGGGAGGGATGGATAATTCGGTATCATCCTTTGCACGGCGGATGGTCTCGTACAGCTCCTGGGCGTAGTATTCGAGGGTGTTGACGATGTGCCCGTCCTTCTTCTTGAGTGTCATACGCTCCGGCGGGAGGTAGTTGATGTCCAGCAGGTTCTCCACATCCTCGTATGTGACGTCGGACACACCCGATTTCTGCATCTGCAGCGAGACCTTGCCGTCGACGTTGTTGACTATTAGCATGGAACCGTCATCGAAATCGATGAAGAGCTTGCTGAAAGGCGTCTCGCTGATGAACTCCGCATCGCCCTTGAACAGGCTGTAGACTAGATGCATCAGGATGGTCTTCCCGTAGCCGTTGGGGGAGTGAAGGAACGTGAGGTCCGGGTTGAGATTCAGATCGTAGTCGAACTCGTTGAAAAGACCCTGTACACGGACCGACTTTAACTTCATGCCAAGGAATCGGAATCGGTCTATAAATAATTATAAAAGCACAATAATGCCACCTTAAAATGTCCAACGACGACGCATTGCAGGGTATATCGGCCGATATCACGGCCGGTCGCAAGGATGGTCTCTCAGACAGGATACTGGCCGTCGCGCAGTCCACCGAGGATCCGTTCGATATTCTCAAGCTAATGTCCCTGCTGAAGCTCCTCCCCCGTGATTTCGTGGAATCCAAGGTGGCCGAGATCGTCGTTTCCAAGGCGGACAGCTCCAACGGGCTGTCTCTCGCCAACGGGCTATACAATCTGGGATGCCACGTACAGGCATCCGATATCCTGAGGAAGCTCGAGCCCAGCGACCAGGTCGAGAGGCTGAGATGCAGATGCCTCTGCGACATGGAGGAGTACGAATACGCCTTGGAGGTCTACAATCTCATCAAAGAGCCTGTCATCAACGACAAGGTCCTCAAGTGCAGACTCCTATCGTCAGTGGGGGAGCACAAGAAGGCCATCGCGGCATCCGAGGAGCTCCTCCGCGAGTACCCTAAGGATTACGATGTCCGTGTGACCTATACCAATGCGCTGATGATGGGCGGCCACAACAAGGAGGCCCTCAAATACGCCCGCGAGGGCCTGAAGGAGAAGACCGCGGACGCCAACGCCGTCGCGGCATACGTCCTCTGGGTCCAAGGCAACATCAAGGCGGCCGGAGGATACGCATCGAGGGCCGTCCAGATGGACAACACCCATATCGGAGCCATGGGAGTGCTCGGCATCTGCCTCGCGCTCAAGGGCGAGTATGAGAAGGCGAAGATCACGGCCGGCGCCATAAACGAGCTCTCCCCTGGCAACAGGGTCGCCATAGAAGTCCTGTCTTATTGCGAAGGGCACTGACCCTTCATTCCCTTCTGTGGTTGCGGCGATTCGCTATATGGTTCGAGCGTATCGAATGTCCGACATCCTCCCAGAACGTCCTCGTGAACACCACAAGTGCGAGGGTGATCTCGAGACGTCCGACCCACATCATGAACATCAGGAAGACCTTGATCGGGTCCGACAGCGTATCGAAGGATCCCAGAGGTCCGTATTCTCCGAATCCGACGCCGGTGTTGGAGATCATTCCTGCAGCAAGACCTAGCGAATCCTGCCAGTCGATACCCTGCGACAGCAGGACGATCATGGTGAAGAACATCGTCAGGAAGTACAGCAAAGTGATGGATACCGCGGTGATCACGCGTTTCTCGTCAACGTTCTCCCCGTCGATGGACACGGAGTAGACGGCGTTCGGGTGAAGAACGTTCTTCATGGTGTTGTTGAAGAACTTGAGGACCACCCTCATCCTCGAGAACTTGATTCCTCCGCTGGTGGAACCTGCGGACGCACCGATGAGCATGAGAACTATCAGTATGAGCGTGATGGTCACGGGGTACTCGGTGAAATCGAACACAGCGCTTCCGGTCGTCGTACCCAGGGACACGACGGTGAACACCGCGTTCTTGAAATCCGTCGCCATTTCGCCGGCGTTGATGTCGAATGCGGACAGCTTCGGCCATTCCATGATGAGGAACACTATGACGGCCATCGTGGTGAACCACAGCAGGATGTACCTGAACTCCCTGTTGCTCGTGTAGGCCTTCAGGTTCTTTCCGTAAATGGCCTTGAAATGGAGGTAGAAGTTGGTACCTCCGATGAACATGAAGACTATGGTGACGATCTGGACCCATATGTTCATCTCCACGAGGCTTGAGTTCGAGACTATGAGTCCTCCGGTGGAGATGGTCGTAAGCGACAGGCAGAGCGCATCGCAGAATGATGCGTTGCATATCAGGAGCAGGGCCAGGTTGACCAGGGTCAGTCCTACGTAAACCTGTATGAAGGAGCTGGCGGCGTTCCTGAGCTTGATGGACAGCTGGGAGGAACCGGATCCCTCCAGCTCGTTGCTGAAGAACGTGCGTCCCATACCGAACATGGGCAGGATGTAGATGAAAATGAGAACGACAGCGATACCTCCGATCCACTGCGTCATGGATCTCCACACCATGAGGCTCTGCGGCATCACGGTCACATCGCTGATCGTGGAGCTGCCGGTGGTGGTGAAGCCGCTTACCGATTCAAAAATTGAGTTCAAAGGTGTCAGGCCGGCCATTAGATAAGGGATGGATCCGAGGGCGAAGAGGACCAGCCAGACGATTATGACCAGGAATACTCCGTTCACAGTACTGAAGTCCTCCGAAGGACCGTTGAGAAGGAACAGCAGGCTGCCGATGATGAGCAAGAACGGCACCGGAAGCAGGAAGATGGACATGTCCTCCCCCACCCAGTATGCATACGTTGCCGGGAACAGGAAGATCAGAGCCATCATGACCATCAGCCCACCGATGATCTTGATGATCGTGCTGTTCATCACATGCAGGGAATCCAGAACGGTGGTCTTCTTGAAGGCCATGCTTCATCCCTCTGTGATGTAGTTCCTTCCGAAGATCCTGGCCAGCTCCTTGTCCCTCGTGAAGTTGGTGAAGACCAGCACCTTATCCCCCTCGCGGAAGAAAGTGTGCAGCTTCGGGTAGATGATCTGGCCCTCGCGCCAGATGGCGACGATCCTGATGCGCTCGGGCACCTTGATGTCGCCGTAGTACCTGTCCTGCAGCTTGGAATACTTGTTGACGTCATGGATGAACAGGATCTCCTCCTGGTCCCTCATGCGCAGCAGTATCTTCGACTCGGACATGACGCATTTGCCGATCTCGTTGGACACGATCCTGTCGAATCCGACGATGGTCTGCAGTCCGTCGAAGGAGAAGATGTCCATGTACTCCTTCTTGAAGTACCTGGAGACCACCTTGGCGGTGTTGTTGCGGTGCGCTGTCATGCACATCAGCAGATTGGTGTCGTCCTGGCCGGATACGGAGACCATGCAGTCAGATTTGAAGATGCCCTCGCTCCTCTGGATGTCGGGGTCGGTGTAATCGCCGCCGACGGTGACGAATCCTCCCAGCTTGGAGATCTCCCTGGAGCGTTCCAGGTTCTTCTCGAACAGCCTGACGAACCTCTTCCTCTTGTCCTGGGCCAGGAGCATCGCCAGACGGCGGCCGACAATGGTCCCTCCGAGGATGACTATGTCCCTTATGGTCGTCTCCACGCCCAGGTCGTCGTTGAAGCGCTCTATCGACTCCTCCGTACCCATGACATACAGGCTGTCGCCGGCATGGATCTCGACGGTGTCCACTTGGAATGTCAGAACGTCGTCATGCTTGGCGGCGAAGATGGTGAGGTCGTCCTTGACCAGATTGAGTACGACCTTGCCCAGCAGCGGGCTGGTGTCGGGAACGTTCATCACGGCGACCTTGATGTCGAAGGAGGTCAGGTTCTCGTAATCGATGGCGTTCTCGACCGTGCACAGCCTGAACATCTTGTCGGCAGTGATCATCTCGGGCGAGATGATGATGTCGATCCCCGGGACCCCTTCTGCGGATGTCTCCACGATGTAATCGGGGTCTGTGACGGATGCGATGGTTATGATGTCCGGTTTGTACCTCTTGGCCATCATGCAAATGAACAGGTTGGTGTCATCCTTGCTGATGGTGCTGATTATCATGCTGGGCTGATGCTCCTGGAACGACTTCTTTAGAGAACTGGGGTTGGCCCCATTGGCATTCAGAACACTGACGTTGAGACGGTTCTTTACCGTATCGGCGATTTCCGGATCGTTCTCGATCACTAGCACGTCATGGGATTCCGAGAGGGTCTTCGCCGCGACGAAACCTACACGACCTGCTCCAACAACGATGATCTTCATCCTTTCGTCAGGTACGAGATATATCTGCGTAAAAATACATTCGCATAATCTAGTGGGTTCTTAGACCCTATCCGGGGACCTGAAAGGCCATGATTCGGGGGAGAATTTCGTTCTTCCGGAGGGTAGGACCCATCGGATGGGCAGCAGCCTCGTACATCCGCCAGGGCGAAATGACATCCTATAGTGTTCGGATTTTCAAATCAAATAAATAGGGCTGTATATTAGAGAGGGGCATGTGGAAGCAAGTCAGTGAGGATTTCTGGGCACAGAATCGCACTTCGAAGGTAGATCAGGTCAACGATATCGTCAAAGGTATCATCGACCAGGTACGCAACGACGGGGACAAGGCGCTCATCGAGCTCGCAGAGAAGTTCGACAAGGTCAAGCTCGACACCGTCGTGGTCAAGAGAGAGGAGATCGAGGAGGCCTACGAGAAAGTATCGGCCGACATAGTTGAAGAACTCGAGAATGCGGCCTACAACATCCAGCGCTTCCATCAGATGCAGAAGCCCGCAGGACTCTGGCTCTCCGAAGTGGAGCCCGGCGTAACCCTCGGTGTCAAGACCACCCCGCTCCGCAGGGTCGGATGCTACATCCCCGGAGGAAGGGCCTCCTACCCCAGCACGGTGCTCATGACCGTCATCCCCGCCAAGGTCGCAGGGGTGGACGAGGTCATCATGTTCACTCCCGCACCCGCCAACCCGATCACATTGGTCGCGGCGGACATCGCCGGTGTGGACGAGATATACTACAGCGGAGGCGCCCAGGCGATCGCCGCCATGGCCCTCGGTACCCAGAGCGTGGAGCCTGTCGAGAAGATCGTCGGCCCCGGCAATGTCTTCGTCACAGCGGCGAAGATGATGCTCCGCGACAAGGTGGACATAGACTTCCCGGCCGGACCCAGCGAGGTCGCGGTTCTGGCGGACAGCTCCGCGGACCCTGAGTTCGTAGCCGTCGACCTGGCTGCACAGGCCGAGCACGACCCCTCTTCCGCCTGCCTGCTTATCACGGATGACCCCGAGCTCCCCGACAAGGCATGGGCCATAATGAAGGACTTCATCAATGAGACCCCCAGGAAGGAGATCATCGAGAAGGCTCTGGCCAACTCCGGATACATCATCACGGAGGACATGGACAAGGCCATCGAGGCCATGAACAACATCGCCCCTGAGCACCTCTCCATCCAGACGAGGGACCCCCTCGACACCCTGAGCAAGGTGAGGAATGCCGGATCCATATTCATCGGGCCCTACACCCCCGTGGCCGCCGGAGACTATGCATCCGGTACGAACCACGTCCTCCCCACCGCAGAGCACGCCAAGACCTGCTCCGGACTGAATGTCATGGCATTCATGAAGACGTCCACCGTCCAGTACCTCACCAAGGAGGGCCTGGCGTCTCTGGCACCCACCGTGGAGACCCTTGCGAACGCCGAAGGGCTCTACGCCCACGGCGCATCGGTCAAGGCCAGGAAATCCAGTCAATGAGACCGGAGGGGTCCGCCCCTCCTCTCCCCTTAGGAATAATAGTCCGTTTTTGATCTTCTGAGCTGTTTTCGAGCACTTTTTGAGTGAAATATAAATCCTGTGAGCCGTATTCAGAATCATAGTAGGAGACAGCCCCTTGCATGGAGAAATCCACTGTCTCCTCTATTAGTTTATATCATTCAGCGTATGAGGCGTCAATGGCGGATCAGGGGAGACTTTTCGAGGAGATGACCGGTTCGGGCGACGTCGTCGTCAAGAACGGCCTCTGCAACCTCTGCAAGGGCACAAGGAAGCTCTGCGGCAGGGAAAGATGCCCTCTGATGGTCAGATTCTACAATAATAATCTCAGGATGCCCGAGGTGAAGTCAAACGACGTCGCCGGCAGCTCGCCCCCTGCGGTCTTCGTGGGAAGGTACGGGTACCCCAAGGTGGACATCGGACCATTGCTCCCCACGTTCCTCGGTGACACCACCCATCTGGACACTCCCGAGATGTGGTCCGGGAAGTCGATGTACGACATCGCATCCATGAGGTTCCAGCTGATCCGCGGCAAATACAGGATCGACGCAAAGGACTTCCAGAAGTCCGGGAGGATCGTGGACAGCGTCCAGGAGCTCGCCCTGACGGAGAAGCCGGTCGATCTGGAGACCGTCTTCGAGAAGAAGCCGTCCGGGCGCATAGTGATGGACGACGACATCATCCCGTTCGGTCCCTCCGGGAAGATGTCTCAGATGAGGATGGAGAACGGCAGGTTCGAGCACAACCTCGAGAAATCGTTCTATGACACGGACATGAGGTCCGCCGATGCGGTCGTGTCCGCCTACTCGAACGGCACGCTGGTGTCCGAGATCGAGAAGGCCTTCTCAGTCGGGACCATGGGAGTCGGGAAGAGGAGGTGCTTCGTCCCCACCAGATGGAGCATCACAGCGGTGGACGACATCATCAGCAAGGACCTGATGAAGGAAGTCAGGTTCCTGGAGACCATCGACGAGTTCAGGCTGTTCCAGTGGAAGGGGCTTGACAACTGGTGGTCCATAGTCATGATCCCCCAGACCTGGAAGTTCGAGATGATAGAGGCATGGTATCCGAAGACCTCATGGAACCCGAGCCCCAACGAGATGATACTCTCCCACGACCACGAGTTCTTCGAGGGAAGGACGTCCTATGCGGACAACATCACCGGCGGCTATTACGCGGCGAGGCTGGCCGCTGCAGAATATCTGGAGAGCATAGGCCGTTCGGCCACCGTGCTGGTCTGCAGGGAGATCCATCCGGGATACGACATCCCCCTGGGGGTTTGGAACATCCGCGAGAACGTCCGTGCGGCCCTGAGGACCAAGCCGTACACGGCGGAGAGTCTGGAGGGCCTCTGGCCGCAGATAAACTCGTTCATGGACCTTAAAAAGGACCGCTGGGTGAAGAACTCGGAGGTGCTCAAGGACTATCTCACCCAGCGTCGCATAGAGGATTTCTACTGACGCTGGCTTAACAGTTATCCTTCGAATCCTGATTAGCATCCTTTATATAGAAGAACTAAAATATCGTCGAACCATAGAAAGGTGAAAACCATGTATGGTTCTGGAAATCAGCCCGTCATCGTACTGAAAGAAGGTACACAGAGGAGCAAGGACAAGGAAGCTCAGTTCAACAACATCTCCGCCGCTAAGGCCGTCGCAGATGCGGTCAGGTCCACGCTCGGACCCAAGGGAATGGACAAGATGCTCGTCAACACGATAGGTGATGTCGTCATCACCAACGACGGTGTCACGATCCTCAAGGAGATTGACGTCCAGCACCCCGCCGCCAAGATGGTCGTCGAGGTCGCCAAGACTCAGGATTCCGAGTGCGGAGACGGAACCACCACATCCGTTGTCCTCGCCGGAGAGCTCCTCAAGCAGTCCGAGGAACTCATAGACGCCAACGTCCATCCCACCGTCATCACCAACGGTTACAAGATGGCCGCGGCAAAGGCGATCGAGGTCCTCAACTCCATCGCAGTCGATGCGAAGAACGACAAGATCCTCAAGCAGGTCGCAGCCACCGCCCTCACCGGAAAGTCCGTGGGTGACGAGGAGTCCCTGCTGGCAGACATCGTCGTCAAGGCAGCCAAGACCGTCATGGACAACGATGTTGTCGACCCCAAGAATATCCGCATCCAGAAGAAGGTCGGAGGTACCATCGCCGACACCGAGATCGTCCAGGGAATCGTAGTCGACAAGGAGAAGGTCCACAGCAGGATGCCCGCCAAGGTCGACAAGGCGAAGATCGCACTGTTCTCCTGCCCTCTCGAGGTCAAGAAGACTGAGTTCGACGCATCCATCCAGATCACAGACCCCACCATGATGTCCTCATTCCTCGCAGAGGAGGAGAACAGCATGAAGCAGATGGTCGAGGCGATCAAGAAGGCCGGTGCGAACGTCGTCTACTGCTCCAAGGGAGTCGACGAGCTCGTCCAGCACTACCTCGCAAAGGCCAACATCCTCGCATACAGGAGATGCAAGGCATCCGATCTCGACGCCATCGCACTCGCGACCGGCGCAACGATCGTTGGAAACGTCCTCGAGGTCACAAGCAAGGACCTCGGTACCGCAGGAACCGTCGAGGAGAAGAAGGTCGGAGAGGACGGAATGTCCTTCATCACCGGATGCAAGAACGCAAAGGCAGTAACAATCTTCGTCCGCGGCGGAACCGAGCACGTGCTCGAAGAGGTCGAGAGGGCACTCACCGACGCCATCCGCGCCGTTGGAGTCGCACTCGAGGACGGAAAGGTCGTCGCAGGCGCAGGAGCACCCGAGATTGAGGTCGAGCTCGCCCTGATCGATTACGCATCCTCCGTCGGAGGAAGAGAGCAGCTCGCTATCGAGAAGTTCGCGAAGGCCATGGAGATCATCCCCTGGACCCTTGCAGAGAACGCCGGTATCGACCCCATCGACAGCATCATTAAGCTGAAGAACGCGCACGAGAAGAAGAACGCCAAGGCCAAGTACTTCGGTCTCGACCTTGACACCGGTGAAGCGGTCGACATGCTCGCCCGCAACGTCGTCGAGCCCCTCAGGGTCAAATCCCAGGCCATCAACTCCGCTGAGGAAGTGTCCAACATGATCCTCAGGATCGACGATGTCATCGCCTCCCGCAAGGCCCCTCCAGCGCCCGCAGCGAGCAACGCCCTCGCCAACGGACCCCACGGAATGGCCGGCGAGATGTGATTCCGTAAAACTTCACAGGCGGGGAGCCACCCCGCCTCTTAACAACTTAAAGATTAGTGATTCTACTTACATTTTGTATATTTTTTGGTATTTTTGTTTTAAAGATTTAAAATATCGAACTTAAAAATCCATAGTTATAATAACTTGATGATGTTAAGTGGTGTTTATCGGTAATATCATGAATCCACCAGTCAAAACAGATGAAATGGATTTCAAACAGTCCTTGTTTGCAAGCTATGCGAACATCGCGATAATGGAGATGAAGCTCTTCAATTCCAATTCGGAAATCATGCGTCCCACCCACAAGGAGGTCCTGTATCTTTACAGCATATGGACCAACCCGGGGTGCACCGCATCGGATCTGGTTGAGCTGTTCAACAGCTCTAAGGCACTCGTCTCACAGACCATCATCGCTATGGAGGAGAAGGGATATATAATCCGTACGAAGGATCCCAAGGATAACAGAAGGCAGATCCTTGAGATCGCCCCCCAGAGGATGGAGGCCAGCACGAAGGAGCTCGAGCTCATCGATGAGGCAGCCAAGTCCCTCTCCAAGGACTACACAGAGGAAGAGATCCGCACCGCGGCGAAGATAATCAACATCTTCACCTACCGCATGATGGACCTGGCCCTCGAAGAATCCGCTAAAAACAAAAGGTGAACGCTCCTCAAGGAGCTTCACCCCCTTTACATCCCTCTACTTGCTGTTCATAGCTTACTCTAGCAAACTCCTGCATCCGACGGGAGTTTCGATGATATGGCCATACTAATCGAAATCTCTCTTTCCGAACCATGATAATCGAATCAACGATAGCGACCCCCGCACAAATCAGCATGTGGCGAATGGGCCAGACTTCATTCAGTGGTCACAAAGTGGTGAGGTCAGGATAGAAGATCGGTCGACTCGAGGGCCAAGGTCAACACTTGATATTATGAACTTTGGGGGGGGGGGTGACCCCCCCTGTTAAAATCGGTTTGTTTCAGGCCTTATGCCAATGCGCATACAGTTTAGTATCTGATGTGAACTGGGTATCTGTGGTGACCTTTTTGCCCCCCTCAGATTCGGTGAACCAGCCGTCGAACTGATAACCTTCCCTAATGGGATCCACCGGGAGTTCGGGAAGCTTTCCCTCTACCGCTGTCCAAGCGTCATCGTAGGTGCCTTCGGTTCCGTAGTTGAGTTCGAATTCCACCAGGAATGCGTGGTAGAGCTTCTGGCCTCCTTGACCTGCCCAGGTCTTTCCTTTGAGGTTGTCAGCTGTAATGTCTATTTCCTTCCAGGTTCCGTCCCTGAGGTCAAAGAATGTGAAATCTTCGAAAGCATCATCACGTATCGTTTCCAAACCAGCGGGCAGGCTGATCAGGGCCAACGAGGAACACTCGTAGAATACGCTGTACCCCAGCTCTGTCAGGGTTTCCGGCAAGGTCGCCGTGACGAGCGATGAGCAACCGAAGAACGTAGACGTGATCTCGGTCAAGCCCTTTCCGATCACGGCCGATTTCAGCGATACGCAACCATCGAAGACTCCGGTATCCATGGCAGTCACACTGTCCGGAATGGTAGCGGTGACGAGAGAACCGCATCCGTTGAAGATAAGGTAACCCATCGTTTCGATACCTTCTCCCAACTCGACGGAGGTCAGCGAATCGCAGTCATAGAATGCATTATTGCATATCTCCTTGACTGTGCCCGGGACGGTGACGGACACCAGGTATCTGCAGTTGCCGCATGCCGAATCAGCGATGACCGTTACGCTGTCGGGTACGGTGAATGTGGTGGATGGGCATGCAGGCGGATATCTCAACAACGTGCTCTTCCCCTTGTCATAGAGTATCCCGTCCTCCGACGAGAAATTGGGGTTGTCCTTGACCACTGAGAACGATTGTACGGAATCAAAGAGATCGAACGCATCCTTGTCGATCGTTTCAACGTTCTTCGATATGATGATCGATGCGAGCGAATTGCATTTCATGAATGCATTCGCTCCGATGGTCGTTACCGTTTCGGGTATTACGAACATGTCCGCGGCCTTGCCTTCGGGATATCTTATCAGAGCGGTCGCATCCTTGTTGTACAGTACTCCGTCCGCTGATGAGAAATGGTTGTTGTCGGGATCGACGTTTATGGCTTCAAGGGATTTGCATAGAACGAAGACTTGATCGTGGTCATTTTTGACACCTTTGCCGATATAGGCGGTGGTCAACGATTTGCATTGGAAGAATGCATAGCTGCCCAGGTATTCCACGCTGTCCGGCACAACTATCGACACCAGGGAAGTACAGCTATCGAACGATCCGAATCCTATGCGGGTCACGGTATCCGGGATCTCGATCGATGCCCATGATTCGCAACCATAGAACGCCTTCTCACCTATGGTCTTCAGTCCGCTGTTCAATTCCACGTTCGTCAGATTCTTACATAAGTAAAACGCCGAATCTCCTATGTCCTCGACGCTGCCCGGTATGGATATGGACTGGAGGCGGTCGCACTCATAGAATGCATACTTGTCAATGATCTTCAATCCATCAGGTATTTCGACAGAGGTGAGATTGTGACACCTATCGAAAGCAGACCTGTCTATCGTGACGACGGTTTCTGGTACGGTGAATGAGGTTGCCATCTTTCCCGCAGGGTACCTGACGATGGTGCTCATGTCCTTGCTGTAAAGGACCCCATTCGACGATGTGTAATGGCTATTGCTCGGATCCACCGTGAAGGTGTCCAGGGCGCCACAGCCGTCGAACACATCCTCCAGGATCGATTCGACGCTGCCCGGGATCCCAATGGTCTTGAGGGATACGCAATTGGTGAATGCATCCGCGCGTATTTCTTTCAACCCATCCGGCAGGTCCACCGAGACGAGTGAGACGAGTTCAAAGAACGATTCGTCCCCTATCACGGTAACACCTTTGCCGATCATAATATGCTCTATGGATTCACTGTAGGAGATCCATGGTTGTTCGACTTTGCTTTCGCTGTAGTCGTACATCTCGCCCTTGCCCTCACCGCTGACGAAGATATCCAACGTCTTGGTGGATCCGTCATATGTACAGTATACATTGTCCCCGCATTTCTCGCCCTGTTTGCTATGGTCATCGAAAACACCGAAAGCGAACAGTGCCGCTACGAGGACCACGATCACGACCGCGATCCCCGCTACGAGGATGTACGGGTTCATCCTCTTCCCTGAAGTCGGCCTCGGGCCTACGGTTGTGCTCGGGGTCGATCTTTCATCAACAGGATCATTTGACATGCTGATATCACTGAATCTGCATTCGTCTTTTGCAATTATAAAGAGAATGGAAGCCAGGAATCTCGGTTTTCTATATCGGCAGGGTGTTTCGGCCCTTTGGAATCAATATGCGGAATGATGCAGGGGAGGAATATTAGGCCCATCCTCCGATAATATTCGAACAAGAGGTTATTCCGGGAATAGGTGTGAAAGTCAATGTTAAATATCATCGACCGACATGTCATTCACGGGATGGATAGCACTTGCGTGCAGCACTATACGCTAGGGTATCCACTGAGGATCAGGCAGTGGAAGGATTCTCGTTGGATGCTCAGATGAAGAAGCTCGAGGCCTATTGCAGGTCGGAGGGTTACGAAGTGGCCGATCGCTACATAGACGACGGTTACTCTGGTCGTAAGACCAACCGTCCGGAGTACCAGCGTATGCTGTCGGAGATCGACCGTTGGGATGTGATCGTCGTTCTGAAGATGGACCGTATCCACAGGAACAGCGTGAACTTCACCAACATGATGGATTTCCTAGGCAAGAATGGAAAGAAGTTTGCATCCGTCTACGACAAATTAGACACGGGTAATGCTATGGGAAGATTTGTTATGGACATAATGCAGCGTATCGCTCAGCTAGAGAGCGAGCAGATCGGGGAGAGGGTCAAGCTGGCCATGGGGTATAAGGCCAAGCACGGCACCGGCAATCTCGGGTCAGGGCATCCGTACGGGTACCAGTATGTGAACGGCGAGCTGATCATCGTCGAGGACGAGGCTCACATCGTCCGTGCAATATACAACATGTACATCCGCGGTTCCACCCTTCAGGAGATATGCGACTTCCTGAACAACGCTGGGATCGAGTCGAAGAAAGGTGTGGGTTGGAGCAGGCAGACCATCTCCAACATAATCCACAATCCCCTCTATGTTGGGCAGAGGAAATGGGACGGCATAACCCTGAACGCCAGGAACGAGCCGATCATACCCTTAGAGAAATTCAAAATCATCAATCCCGATTACGTCTCATCATGAGTCAGCAGCGGGTAGCGATCTACATCAGGGTCTCCACGGAGGAGCAGGCCAGGGAAGGATACTCTCTGGATGCGCAGCGCCAGCAGCTGGAGGATTACAGCGAGGCGAACGACCTGGAGATCGTCGATGTCTATGTGGATGACGGTTTCAGCGGACGCAATACACGCCGTCCCGGCTACAGGCGCATGATGTCCGATATGTCCAGATGGGACTCCATCCTCGTCATGAAGATGGACCGTATCCACAGGAACAGCAGGAACTTCATCGAGATGATGGACCTGCTGAAGAAGAAGGGCAAGGGCTTCATATCGAAGCAGGAGAAGCTCGATACTGATTCCGCCATGGGCAATTTCATCATGAATCTGATTCAGAGCATCGCCCAGCTGGAGAGCGAGCAGATCGGGGAGCGTACAAGGGACGGGATGCGCCAGAAGGCCGAGACGCTCAACAGCAGCGAGGATGCGAAACGTACAATGGGATTCACGCCCCCGTTCGGATACAGGCTGCAGGATGGTAAGCTGACAGACGATCTCGATGAGCAGTTCGTCGTCAGCACCATATTCGAGCTCTACGCCGCGGGGGAGACGATGGATACCATATGCTATTCTTTGAACCAGCAGGGGTTGCTGACCCGCAAGGGGAATCCGTGGAACAAGTACAACCTCAGGAACATCCTCCACAACCCGGTCTATGCAGGATATATGAGATGGGAGGACGTCCTGATCAAGCACGATGCCACCCCCGTGGTATCCCCGGAGGATTTCAATGGCATACAGGAGAAGATGGCAAGGAAGGTCAGGGATCCCAACAAGCGCAAGGTCGAGTACGTCCCGGTCTACGACGATGTAGAAGGTCTGGAGCAGTCGTCTTTCGACGACGGTCTGGACGATGACGGGGATGACGGTAAGAGTTGACCGTCCCCCATGTCATAGTTATATATGCGAATGAAATTCGCACTCCTATGAACAAAGAACAGAAGGCCAAGTGGCGTGCAATTCTGATGGTCGGCATCATGGTCGTCGTCGCACTCGTTGCAGCTGCTTCGGTATTCATCTGATGGCCATTGCCATCGTCACAGGGGCCTCCTCGGGGATGGGCGAGGAGTTCTGTCGGAGTCTGGACAATCAGGGCCTCGATTGCATATGGCTCGTCGCCAGACGCCAGGATAGGCTCGTTCAGGTTGCCTCTTCCCTGAAGACCCCTGCCAGAATCTTCTCAGTCGATCTTTCGGATCGCGCATAGTTGGACGAGTTCTCATCTACGATAGTGGAAGAATCTCCATCGATTGAATTCCTGGTGAATTGCGCCGGATTCGGCAAGTTCGGTATGACTTGGGATATTCCTGAAGAGGTTACAAGGTCCATGATAGATGTGAACGTCACCTCGCTCGTGACGCTTACCTCAGTATGCGTCCCTTTCATGTCTAAAGGCGGGCACATCATACAGCTCTGTTCTGCTTCCGCATACGTCCCCCTTTATGATCTGAATGTCTACGCTTCTAGCAAAGCGTTCGTCAGGCATTTCTGCAATGGCCTCAGGAACGAGCTCAAAGGAAGGAACATCTCCGTCACAGAAGTGTCCCCTGGCTGGGTGAGCACCGAATTCATCTCAGTTGCGGTGGAGGACAGCAAGATTCCTGAGAAGGTGTTCAGAGGTGCACTGACCAAGGAGGATGTCGTCAAAGATGCCATGCGCTGCGCCCTCAGGGGCAAGCCTAGATCCATCTGCGGATTCAGGAACAAGGTCATTACCGCGATTGCATCCCATTTTCCTAGGCTTGCGTCGAAGGTTTGGATGAATCAGTTTTGAAATTAAGCTTTCACATTAATTCATTTAGCTGATTATTTAACTAAATTTATTAATTGCACTTCATGCTCGCTATCCAAATTGATCCGTTACTTGTGCATTATTAATTAAGCTAATAACTTAACATGCAATATTAAATGCAATATTACATGAGAATCGACTGTGGAGATAATTGCTTTGCTTGCACATTCATAATTAATTAAGTTAGTTGCTTTACTAACATTATTAGTTAATGTTAATTGTAATTCTTATGAAATCGAGCAATGAAAGCAACGTTTGCGGGCAAAAGAAGCAGCTTCTTTTGTTTAGTCTCGAGGACCTAATCGTTGGCTTCCTTTGCGATAGCGTGTACCACCTGTTAGCTGATAGAGGGATAATCTTGCGTTTAGTTTCAGTTTTCCGGCGCACAGGACTCACTTCTCCCACTCACACCTTGCCGGACCGACGTTACGTTCTATTCAGACCTCGAAGGATCCAACAGATTGTTTCGGAATTTATGAGCTGATAAATAGTGCAATCCATCTGTAATCTTAGTAGTTCATGCATCCTGCCGTTGTGGGAAGATCTTGAGCTGAGAACGATGCAGTGTTGCATAACACGCCGTTGTGGGGTGTTCCAACACTGTAGGCGTTCATTCATCTCTATCCGCAGCTTACACTTGAAACCCGGCCTATAGATTGTTTACTTTGTCTTATTTGGAAGACGATTATCTATTCGTATGGAATCGATGTTTCGTCTTTGCTCTAAGTATATCTCGCTTGCACTGAGTTAAACAGTGTGAATGTATAGGATCCGGAAATGAAGGCAAAAAGCACCTCAAAATGCAAAATTCTATCAAATCAGATGCATATCGCCCTAGAAATGCAAAGATGCTCTGAAATGCACGAAAAGTACACCCTAATCAACTCCAAAGAGGCCTAATTAAGTTGATATTCGGGAGACCGTCGTTGACAGAATTGGAACTAAAAATCGGCATAAATCGCGCAAAATGCTCAGATTTTACTCAGAATTCAATAAAATGTATGTTTATATGCATTTTAACGAAAAATCATCGATCAAGAGCATTATTACAATTAATAACGCTAATAAAGTAATCAGCTAAATTAAATGCAATCCTACAGCTTTTGTAAATTGCATTTTAGTTTCATCATTAAAAATAATGCAATTAACTTAACACATTGAATAATTACAGACTTAGATAAATATCACTTACACCAAGTGCATGACATTTATTTTTCTAAATAGTAAAGTAACTACCTTAACTAATTGAATACCAATTCTAATTATAGACTTAGTGTGCAATAATTATAGTTAGTTAAGCAACTAGCTAAATTAATAATAGACCAACTCAGAAAAGAGAGAAACATCACACACCGAGCTCCAAAGAGACGAACAGCTGAGCAAGGATGAGCTCCGCCCTCATACCGGTCTTGGATTGGAAGGACACTATATCGGCACGGTCATGCGGATCCAGGTCCGGAAGGAACAGCTTGTTGAACGCTTCGCAGTTGCAGCGCATCCTCTCATCATAATGATACACGAGGTCCTCGACCTGTATGGTCTTGGAAAGATAGATCCTGATCATTATGCTGCACTCCATTAGCATCGAGTCCACGTACCTCTCCGCTTCGGCATAGGGAAGGTCGGTCTCGTCGCGCAGAAGCTCGCATCTCTCCTTCGCACCCTCGAAGATTCCCTTGAGCTTCTGGACCTTCATGAATTCATTGTATGAGATCGGATTGCTTCCTTTCAGCATCTCGTTGGCGATGGCCTTGCCATGGCTTGCATGGATGAACAGATCAATACCTAGATTGCAGAAGAATATGAACGCGGTCTCAAGGTTTAGGTCCTCCTCGTCCAGATCTCCCAGGTACTCCTGGTAGACATCCAGCGGAAGCTAGTTCGGCTGAGGGGAGAGGGACTGTATGTCCTCATCGAAATTCGAGAAGTCGTTCTCGGAGATGCGCTACATTGCCAGGCATCTCATGATATCCTGTGAGAACTGGCAGTCGGCAGCGGATCTGATAGATTCCGGAAGGGCATCCAGGGCCGCATAGATCGTCTTGTCCATCCTCTTGCGCTCACATATCTTGGCGATAAGGTCGCATTCCTCTATAGAATATATCATCTGAACTCATCCCTCACTTTGCCGATGTTCTTCTTCAGGTTGGTGATGTAAGAATGGGTTATCTTCTCGTTCAGCCGCTCCGAGGGGTCGATCTCCCTCAGGTATTCGGCATAGAGCTTCGGAGGGAGCTCGCTATCCTTCGTAAGGACCAGGAGATCCTCGTTGAGTCCGTTCTCGAAGTAGGTGAAGTCCTCTGCATAGTAATGCTTGGCGAGGTCGTAGTAGCGCCACTCGATATCCACATAGGTCTGTAGCTCCCTGTAGACCTTCTCGCGGGAGGGGTCGTTGACCGCACGCATCGCGAATATCTCATGCTCCTCCAGCTTCCTTGTGGCGCCTTTGTCGAATAATTCGACCAATCTCTCCTTCGTTACGGGCTTGTTATTCATGGTGTGCATTTAATTAAGCTGATTACTTAACTAGCGTAATTATTATCAGTTAATTAATCCGACCTCCCTTCCGCCGTCCGTAACTACGTCACATTTTTTAAGATGCGTGCATTGGCAAGGCCTGGCGATGAAGAAGCTTATCATTTTCGATATGGATGGGACTATAAACGACTCGTCCCCCGGTATAACTTACTGCTTCCGCAAGACCTGCGAGCATTACGGGAAGACCGATGTCAGCGATGAGCTTCTCCGCACCGGACTCTGCGGACCTTTCACGGACAACCTGAAATCTATCGTCGGTATCAACGACTCCCAGATACCCGAGGCCGTGGATTTCTATGTGAAGCATTACGCTTCCGAAGGTCAGGCCATGGCAAGGTTGTTCCCTGATATCAGCGATGTGATACGCACCCTGAAGGATTCCGGATACCGCCTGGCCATTGCTACTTTGATGGCAGAGAAGTATGCAGTCATGACTCTGAAGAAGGAGTCGATCTACGACCTCTTCGAAACCGTGCATGGCGCCAGCTTCGAGGTGGAATACACCAAGAGGGACCTACTCGAAAAGTGCCTGGATTCAACCGGCGTTTCCGTGAAAGATACGATAATGATAGGGGACGGGGTCGACGATTATCTGTCCGCCAAAGGCATGGGCATGGATTTCATCGCTGCAGGATACGGTTACGAACTCGATCCCGGATTCTGCGAGGAGCATGGGCTCAGATATGTCAGAGATCCGAAAGGGCTCCTGGATGTTCTGTGACGGGTTCCTGTTTTCTCTCATCCAAGGTTGAAACATGATCCCGACCAACGCCATTCTTTCGAAGGAACGAGCTGGTCTACCGTCTTTTCTCCGTATCGGGGTACAATGAAAATCTCATGGTTCCCGATCTGGGGAGGGGTGTGATCCTCTTCGAGGGGGAGAGGTCGTCAGGAACACCATGGAGTGACCGATCACTCGATGATCCTGAACCCGGATTCGTCCCCTTCCATGGAGTAGCGGACATTCCTCTTGTCCATGAGCTCCATGAGGGTGGCCACGTGCACGCCGACTCCGATGTTCATGATCTGGTTCTCGATCATCTTGTGACCGTCCAGTTCGACCGAGGGATGGAATCCGGTGTTGCGGTGGTCGGTGAACGTCTGCATGCCGTAGATGTGGCCCTTGGCATCGAAGATGGGTCCTCCGGACTGTCCCTTCAGACCGATCGAGGAGGTCTCGATGTACCTGAGGTCGCAAGATCCGTCGTGGGACTTGCCCTTGTTCTCCGTGTGGGTGTAGATCCCGTCTATGGGGTAGAAGTACTGCTCGGCGTTGATCTTGGGGATGCGGAAAGCCTTCTGCTGCTCCAAGAACTCGGGCTTGATGTTGATGAAAGGGAAACCTCCGCGGCAGACGCTGGTCCCGATGCGCATGTGGCGGGGGTCCGCGAACGTGGGGTACTCGGTGACCCACGAGGGGTCGAAGGGCTCCAGCTTCCCGATGGCGACATCGATCTGCCTGTTGACCATCACGTTGTTCAGCCTGACGCCGTCCCAGCCCCACCAGAAGGAATGGTTGGTGAGGTAGTCCTTCTCCATCCTGACCGGGGTGGAGGGAGCGTTGGGATGCTGCATCTTGGATGCGTTGAGGCTGTCGATCTCCTGCATCTTCTTGGTGTCCTCGCGGAACTTCATGAAGCTGTCGAAGACGTGCCCGGCGGTCATTGCCCAGCCGTCAGAGTTGATGACGATCATCGCACCGATGTCGGTGCGCAACGTCCCGTCATAGGTACGTGTCGATATGGCGACGGGATGCGTGAACTTCATGACCTTCTGACAGGCGTCTGCGAACATGAGTCAGAGAATTTGATAGTCATAGATAAGATTTGGCGATAGTTGTTCCGTAAGGTTGCGAACGGTTCCCATTTCGCACGATGCGATGCGGGCGTTCGATGCCCATCATTTGAGAACTGGCTTCCCGTCGCGAACGTCGACGTCTATGAGGGTGAATATCTCTATCCCTGCCTTCTCGGCCAGAGCGCTGATGTCCTCAGACTTGTTCAGGACGATTACGGCCTTGTCCACGATGATGCCGGCTTCCCTGAGGGTCTTCACCGTGGCGACGAGGGTGCCTCCGGTGCTTATGACGTCGTCGATGAGAATGGCCTTGGTGCCCTTTTCGATGGAGTTGAGGTGCATCGTGGAACCGCCGTAGCCGGTCCTCTGTTCGATGGTGATCTCTCCCGGCAGGCCGTAGCCTCTCTTGCGTATGATCTGGAACGGGATGCCTGTCCTGATTGTCAACGCGGCACCGTATGGGATGGCCATGGCCTCCGGCGCGAGGAACACATCGCAATCCAGATCGACGTTCTCCACGATCAGATCCGTGACCTCGTCCAGGAGCTCTTTGGTAATCGCGGGATTGCCATCGGATATGGGGTTCACGAAGTACGGGTAATCGCCTTTCATGACCACTTTGGATCCCAGATATGCCTTCTCCAGGTTCGTCTTAGACATGTTATCACTCCGTAAGGAGCCTGTAGACCAGGCTCTTGAGGTCCGCGACCTCCTTCTCCAAGGCGGTGACCCTATCTTCAAGTGACTCGGTCCTGCCTTTGGATCCGGAGCTCTTCATCTCCTCGATGAGGGTCTGCCTCCTGGCCTTCAGCGCGTTGGCGGACAGCTGCAGCTTGACCTTCTCGCTCTCGTCGTCATCGATCTCGGCCTTGAGCATCCTTATCTCGATCTGCATCAGCTCGTCGGTTATGGCCCTGATCTCCTCGGTGAGGCCGTCGACCTCCTTGCGGACGGTCTGGGTGCCCTGCTTCTCGTACAGCTCGGCCAGCTGCTCCTCGATCAGACCGATCTCCATGGCCTTCTTCTCAGCATCCAGAGGAGTCTCCGGCATCTGGTCGCGGAGTATCGAGAGCTTCTCCTTCAGGATATCGATCTGCTGCTGGATTCCGTTCATGGTATCAGAACTTGGTGTCGCGGGGGATGATCTGCACGGGCTTTCCGCAGAACGGGCATGCATCCAATACAGCATCCATTCCGTCCTCGTCCTCTCCGAGCAGGGCGGGGCCCTTGTATGAATCTATGAAGACTATCTCCTCATTCAGGAGCTTGTCGAGCATCGGTTTGCAGCAAGCGGCCTCAACATCCACGTCGGATATCTGCAGGTGAAGGAGAGGTCTCGCACGCAGCTTCGCCCTCCTCTCCTCGTAGAGGATCTTATCGACGCGCTCCGCATCTATCTCCGCACCGGGGTAGCCCATCTCAGCCGCGTATGCGAGCATGCGGACGCATTTCTGCATGTCCTTGGGGACGCCTATGCCGTGCTCGTACATGATGCCCAGATGGTACAGCGCGCTGGGATCGAGGTTATCAGCCGCCTCTGAAAGGTACTGCACGGCCTTGTCCATGTCCTGCTCCACGCCCTCTCCGGATGCGAGCAGTATCCCCAGCTCCCTGCGGGCGGGAAGGTATCCCTGTTCCGCGGCCATCCCGAAGCATTCCGCGGCCTTCGACGCATCTTTGGGCACATCGTTGCCGTAAATGTAGTTGAGACCGATCTTGTACTGGGCCTCCGCATCTCCTTCCTGAGCCAACGTCTTCAGATTTTCGCCTGCCATGTTAACACCTGGGTTGCGATGGGGTATCGTCTAACTGGGATAATACCTCTTTGGCATCCTCGATGCCGCTGTCAGCGGCCATCTTGAGCCATTTCCTCGCCTCGGACTCGTTCTTCTCCACGCTTATGCCCTCGAGATAGAACAGTCCGACTATGTGCATCGATGTGGGAATGCCCATGTTGGCTGCTTTGATGAAGAGCTCGAACGATTCGTTCACATCCTGTTCGATGCCGTCCCTGCCCTCGTAGAGGATGAATCCGAGTCTTTCTGACGAATACGGATCGCCCATGTCGGATGCCTTCCTGTATATCTCCATGCATTTGGCCAGATCCGTTTTTGTCCCGATGCCGAACTCATAGCATATGCCTAAATGGAACATCCCGTTGACGTTCCCGTTCTTGGCCGAGGTGCGGAACATCATGAAGGCCTTCTTCTCGTCCTTGGGGGCGCCGAGGCCTTCCTGGATGAGGTAAGCGAGATCCACCCTCGCCTCATCGTTGCCCTGGTTGGCCGCAAGGCGGAAGTACCTGGCCGCTTCCTCGTAGTCCTGCCGTACCGATACGCCGTCCATGTAGGCGAGACCGGCGTAGAGCTGTGCCTCGGGGATGCCGTCCTTGGCGGCCTTGATGGATAATGTTGCAGCCTCGTACGGGTTGATACCTTCGTACTCCCCTTCCATGAACATGTGAACCAAGAGCGTCATGGCCTCCGTTTGACCCCTGTCCGAGGCCATCTCGAGGTATTCGTAACCGAGCTTCTCGTCGGCCTCGATATCCCAACCGTAGAGATATGCCATTCCCAAAGCATAGAGACCATCAGGGTCCTTTCTGCTGGCCAGCTCCTTTACCTCTTCGATCGAAAGCTCCGATTCTCCATTCGAGGAGTGAAAAACGAAGCCTCTCTTCTCTTCATCCGACATACGATTTCCCAAACACATCGAACATCAACAAGTGTTGATATCGCGCTTAGTTCGATAATTGAATCAAAAAAGCACAATAAATAACCTACCCTGTTGGTCAGAACAGGGCAGGGCAGGAAGCGTTTCATCCGGCCAATAGGCCTTTTCCAGCCATCTTCAGGGTGGCTTTCTTCAGTTCGGGATCATCCCTCAGATAGCACCTTACCGTGGTGACGGGGTCCTCGTGCCTCAACGCTATTGCGATGTCTCCGAGCTCCGCACCGTTGTGCCTCATGTTCGTGGCCCCGAACCTCCTCAGGCTGTGCGGTGTGAATTCCTTCACGCCAGATTTCTTCGCCAGGTCCTTCAGCCTTGTGTAGACGGCATCGCCGCTCATGGGCATCCCGTACGAGTTCAGGAATATCGCATCGGGGTCGTAATCCCCCCACTTATCCGCCATCTTCCAGTGAATTCTGGATTAATTGTCTGATTCCGACTTCTCCGTAACCATCGACTTTAGATGCTGTGGCTTTTCAGTATCGGATTGGATCACCAATATGTGTTAATGCCATTCCATATAGCAGAACCCGACGGGGACGGAGGAGAACCTCCGCCCCTATCTTCGATTCAAGCAGTTTGCTGAGTATCCTTCGTCCTCTTGATCCTAGCGAGGACCAAGGGTATCAGATAACAGATGATAAGGCATATCGCCATCGTCAGGACGGTGATCACCAATCCTATCCCAATTGGAACAGTGCTGGGCAAAATGACAGTAATAACTGTGTATCCGAATGCCGCGACCAGAATCTTCCCTACCACGGCATGGAGAAGGATTATCCCCATTGTATGGTGTCCCAACGAATCGAGCATTTTCGATACCAGCGGGATCTTCGAGAAGATGAGTCCGACGTAGGCGATCGGTATGAACATCAGCATCGACTCGGCGTAATACGAGAACAGTGAAATGGTTCCGTATTCACCATAGATCATTCCGTGGTATCCGACACCCGGAGGCAGGAGACTGCATAATCCCACTCCCGCTACAAGGCACACAATCGGTATGAGCCAGTACTTCAACGATCTCTTATTGCCGTATTCAACACTCTCCAACACTTGTTTTTTGGCCAACAGGGCACCGGAAAACATGAATGCTGCATTGATCGGTCCCAACCACATGTTCAAAGGAAGTTTCGGCAGAAGTTCGTTATTGAGACATTCTATCAAGGCAATCTGCAGAAGCAGAAGCAACACGATCATAACGATCGTTATCTTCCAATCTTTGAGGATATACGGTGCTATAGCATAGAATATCAGGAATCCCCATAGCATTCCTGCAAGGAAGTAGGATCCAAAGTTGATGGCTAACTCTCCGGACTTAATACCCGTGTAGTTCAAATCAACAAAGCCCAAGGCACCGGCGATGTACTGCATAAACGGAAGATTGTATCCCAAAGCATTGAGGTATATCCAGAGGATCAACGGCAGGGTAAGGGATCCGATCGCCAAAGGAACGGCGATCTGCTTCAATCTTTTGCCCATGTTGGTCTTGAACCCTCTGGGACGGTAGAAATAACCTGAAAGGATGAGATATCCCATCAGACCAAGATATATGCTCTGGAGAATTACAGGTGATCCACCTCCGACGAGACAGGCACCTCCGCCACCGCCATCACCGCCTCCGTCTAGCAGAAACATGTGACCAAGGACGATAACCACCAAGATTATTCCTTTAAGGACGTCCATAGACATAAGGTGCTGTGACGTTTCAATCTCAGACATAAATTGGGTATAGCACATCTGACTAATAACAATAATCGATTACAGTGAATTCGGACTCAGGGTACAGGTACAAGCGTTTTCGAATCTTTGCTTTTTTGGATCTGTCACTCCACCCTTATCTTTTCCTTGAAATATGGTCCGTTGATGGTAATTTGTTCATGATTTGTGTCATTTCTAATTACAACTTAACCTCGTCAGGAAAATAACCTTTTCTTCTTAGTACGCACGCGCAAACGTGCGAAACCGCATAGCTTCCGCTGAAGAGAAGCATATCTGAGTTTCGAGATCATTCGACAGCTACGCTGCCATGACCTTATCGGGAGGTCCCGAATACTGTTTGATGCCCTTAGGACGGTTCATTTTTGAAAACGAAACCCCCCTCTTCCTCACCCGACAGACGATTTCTGGACCGTATAGTATCCGTATATAGGATGTCAAGACCGGTCCGTGAAATCAATCCGAGAAGGACGATAAATAAACTGTCCTGTCCATCCGAACAGTACAGGGAAACGTTTCATCTGACATGTAGACCTTGACCGGTCATTTTCAAGATGCCTTTCTTCTGATCCGGACTGTCCTCAGTAACGACAGTCGCACAATAGCTGTCGAGTAGTAAATAAAAATGTACTGTTTACTAATCTGTTGTTTATATCCGTACCTCGGTACGATTTCCAATGGCGCTCGATTTCGATTCGTTCATAGCCATGGTCTGGGAGTTCGACGATGTCTTTTGGTTCATCCCGCTAGTACTGATCGTAGCTCTGGGCCTGTATTCTACGGTAAGGTTCAGGGCGGTGCAGTTCACCGGGATCAAGGAGATGCTCAAGGTCACATTCTCGTTGGAGAAAGGTGCCAAGAGCGATATCACCCCCTTTATTCTGCGTCAGTATGGGGAACCGTATCGGCGTAGGGAACATCGTCGGGCCGATCACCGCAATAATCTTCGGTGGCCCGGGAGCCATCCTGTGGATGTGGATCTTCGCCACATTGGGAGGTGCGACAAGTTTTGTCGAGACCATCGTCGGTCAGATATTCAAGAGCAAGGACGATAAGGATGGCTATATCGGAGGTCCCGCCTACAATGTGGCCAAGGGAATGAATTCGAGGAAGCTCGGGGTCATCATCGCCGCCCTTATGATCGCCGTGTATTTCGGAGGCTACAACCTCTCTGCAGTGACGTCCATATCATCATCGTTCAAGGGCGCCTATGATTTCGAGTACAACACATTGGTCATCGCACTCGTATTGGCGGCGATCGCCGTTGTGGTCGCCATCGGCGGTTTCAAAGGTGTCGCCAAAGCGTCCGTCCTGATCGTCCCCATCATGGCATTAGGATGGGTCATCCTCTCGATAGCCATCATCGTCATGAACATCGGAGGTCTGCCGGATGCCATAGCATCCATATTCGCCTGTGCGTTCAACGTGCCCTCGGCCGTTGGCGGAGGTGTAGGTGCAATGATCATATGGGCGCTGAGAAGGGGCGTGTGGTCCAACGAGGCTGGTGAAGGAACCATCACCAACATCTCGTCCTCGGCCGCCGTTTCCCACCCTGTGAAACAGGGGCTCTCGCAGTCCCTAGGCGTCTTCTTCGACACGATCATCAGCACCATGACCGCACTGGTGGTCCTGAGCTTCTTCAGCGGCGATTACGAGGCCTTGATAGCAGCTGTGGCCTCCTTCGGCAACGGTTCGATGCCGCTGCTGCAGTTCGTGATGAGCGATACGCTCGGTGGCATCGCGCCGACGCTGGTGTTCATCTTCGTGTTCCTGTTCGCTATCACATGCGTCATGAGCGACTATGTCATCGGCATGAACAACCTGTCCTTCATTACCAAGGACAGGAAGGTCAGGTTCGCGCTGATAATCATCTCGGTCTTTATCGTGTTCTTTTCGGCATACTACGGATCGGAAGGTCTGCTTGCGATAATGGATGTCTTGCTGGGGGTATGCGGTATCGTGAACTGCTTCGTGATGTTCAAACTCTCCAAGTATGCGATAGAGGCGTTCAACGACTATCGCAGGCAGAAAGCCGAAGGTATAGATGACCCTGTATTCCACAAGAGTGCGCTGTCAGATCCGTCTGGAGTGACCGAGTGGGACAACTGAAACCCACGGGTCGCTCTCGCAGGGAGGTCGACCCCCTCTTTTCCACTCCAGTTTGATTAGCTAGGCATAGGTTCCCAAGGGCCAGGATCTCTTCTTCCTGGCCCGCCGCAACTTTCAATTCAACCCGTTCTTGAGGATGCCGAAAGCGCTGCGGCTCAGACCTTGGTGTACGGATTGCGGTACTGTCCGTGCTCGCGGGTCTTCATCTTCTTGCCGTACTGTATGGCGAAGGAGCTGGGGTGCCCCTTCACCGACAACTAGACGCCCTACGGCAGGGCGGAGCCCGGACCTCCTGTCATCGTGGATTACTTCTATCACGAAGAGGTCAGGAAGATCAACAATTCCGGAGTCAGGAACAAGGAATGAGAGGATCCGGTGCTCCACCTAAAACCGTAACCAACTGTTACTGACGGATGTTTCTGCAGGACATCCTTCGACGATCAGCAGGAGGCCGTTGCGTCGCTCTTCTTCATGTATCCCCTGACGAACAGCAGCGAGGCGATGATGGTGAACACCGCCGCGATGGCCGTCGAGAGGGTGCGGTCCAGTCCGAAGCCGAGGTCGGAGCACAGGATGAACGATGTCACCACCATGGTCATGAATACCGCGGGGATCGCAGTCACCAGGGCGTATTTCGGACGGCTCGTGGTCCTGAAGATGAACACCGTTGCGGTCCACAGGATCATGCAGGCAAGCGTCTGGTTCAGCCACGAGAAGTAGTTCCACAGCACAGAGAAATCAAGCGAGCATAGGATCAGGATGGGCACCATCAGGACCAGGGTCACCAGGATCCTGTTGTTCATCTTGGACTCCTCCTTGTTGGTGTTGTCCTGCACCATCAGCCTGGCGGCCCTCAGAGCTGTATCTCCCGATGTGATCGGACAGATTATCACTCCTATGACGGCAAGGACGCCTCCGAGAGGTCCGGCAACACCCATGGCGATGTCGTAGACGACTCCGGACGCACCGCCCGCATCCAGCGCCTGGGCCAGCCCGACCGTGTCGTGATAGAACGCCAAGCCTGCCAGGGCCCACATGAGGGCGATGGCGGATTCGACGACCATGGCGCCGTAGAAGACCATGCGGCCGTCCTTCTCGTCCTTGAGGCACCTGGATGCCATCGGCGACTGGGTGGCATGGAATCCTGAGATCGCACCGCAGGCGACGGTGATGAACATGTCCGGGAAGATGTCCTGACCGTTGGGATGGAGGTTCTCCAAGGTGAATTCAGGTAATGCATATCCTCCGACGATCAGCCCTCCGATAACGGCGACCACCATCAGGATCAGAAGGACCCCGAAGACCGGGTAGATCCTGCCGATGAGCTTATTAATGGGCAGGATGGTCGATGTCACGAAGTATATGAGGATCAGGACGACCCAGGCCAGGGACGGTATGCCAGTGATTGCTGTGAGGAGGTCGCTGGCGCTTCTGGTGAAGGTGGCTGTCACCATTAACATAGCGAACAGCACCAGCAGGAGGATCGGATACCTCCATTTCTCGCCCATGAAGAGGCGGATGAGATAGGTGGCCGATTTCCCCTTGTTGCGTTCGGACATCATGCCGCACATGTAATCGTGCACGGCACCGCCAAGGATCGTCCCTGCGACTATCCACACCAAAACTACTGGACCCCACTTGGCTCCCATCAGCGCCCCGAATATCGGACCGGTACCGGCGATGTTGAGCAGCTGGATGAGGTGGGTCTTGGCCCTTGACATCGGCACGTAATCGACACCGTCCGCCAACGTATAGGCGGGGGTGGGCTCACGGTAGGGGAGCAGTATCCCCTCGACGAATCTGCCGTACACTAGGTACCCCACAGCGAGGAGACCGAGGCATACGAACAGAAGGAACATACGCCTTGATTAAACAGGGGATAAATAAGCATGGCTCAGGAAAACTGCGCATAATCTAAACTATTTGACGAATTATAGACGGGGCGGCGATACTCCAGTTACGTGACGATATCGGCTAGTATCGCGGGAATCTTGCTTTTTGAACAATCCATGCTCGCTGACGCTCACAGAGCCCTCTTCCGAGGGCACGACGGTGTGGAAGATGATTACTTCCATCATTCAATATCTGACATGGATCACAGCGCTGCGGTTCAGGCCCATCCATAAATACGCTTACATGGATGATAGACGCGATGAACGGCGGCATCCCTACCTGGCTTAAGGCATTAGTGGTGATATGCATCATTGCAGCGGCCGCTATCCTCGTCATATCCGTCGTTCCGCTGACGTCGCCTTCCCAGCCGGAGGATGACCCCGTCCCGCCCGAGAAGATGACCTTGGTTCTGCTCCGCCACGGCGAGAGCGAATGGAACAAGCTGAACCTCTTCACCGGTTGGACGGATGTGGACCTTTCCGACAACGGCAGGGCCGAGGCCAAGACCGCCGGCGAGCTACTGAAGCAGGAGGGGTTCGACTTCGATGTCTGCTACACATCGTATCTGAAGCGCTCCATCCACACCCTGGACATCGTGCTCGACGAGATGGATCTCGAGTGGCTCCCTGTCATCAAGTCATGGAAGCTCAACGAGAGGCATTACGGCGCCCTACAGGGGCTCAACAAGGCGGAGACGGCGGAGAAGTACGGGGCAGACCAGGTCAAGATATGGCGCAGGTCCTACGACGTTCCCCCGCCGGCGCTGGAGCCCGATGACGAGAGGAACCCGGCCAATCAGGAGCAGTACAGAGGGATCCCGGCGGAGGAACTCCCCCTGACGGAGAGCCTGAAGGACACCATCGCCAGGACCATGCCGTATTTCAACGAGGTCATCAAGCCCCGGATGCTTGCTGGCGACAATGTCTTCATCGTCGCACACGGGAACTCGCTCCGTGCCATGGTGAAGTACCTTGAGGGCATATCCGACAAGGACATCGTCGAATTGAACATCCCCAACGGGGTTCCTCTGATCTACGAGTTCGACAGCGATTTCAAAGTCATATCGAAGAGATATCTCGGACAGGATGCATCGGCGTGATGATGATCTCCGCGAACCTCATGCGACATCATGCACCCCAAGTTCTTCCCTGCGACAGATGCATCGATTGCATCTTATGTAACATTCCTCGCTCTAATGAAATGAGACGAAGGTCTGTTCCGACACAAAGACGGACGGCATCCTTAGGGAATGAGCGGCATCATTTCTTGCCAGAATTCCTTCTTTCCAAAGCCTCATTGATCTTCTGAATCTGGATGCGGTAGGACATGTAGACGGAGAACCAGATCATCACGTACGCGCAGATCCCCATCGCCAGGACGACGATGTTACCCTCCATCACACGTCCGGTCCACCACAGGAAATTGGAGATCGGGATCAGGGTGAAGAATGCGATCACCATATGGATGCATGTAGCCTCAAGTAGGTTGTATTCGTCCTTGTAGTACACGATCGTAGCACCGAAGCATATGCATCCCAGGACCCCTGAGAGCAGAGTCTGTAAGATCACAGCTGGAACATATCCGAACTCTTCGATGAGTTCGGGTGCTGCCAAAGATATGCCTTCGGAAGCGGTGAAAGCAACCACCATAATATCGCCGATGATCATCCCTAGAACGAATCCGACGGCCGCTAGCCTGATAAGATCCTTGATGGCCGTCACATCAACACCTCCTTCACCTTCGAGATGTATCTCCTGGAAACGCGTGTCCGGATGTCTCCCTGGAGATATACCATTATGGTCCCTGCCAGATTCAGATCCAATCTGATGATCTTGTCCGTGTTCACTATCTCTGAGTTGGAGATCCTCACGAACTGCCTGGGAAGGTCATCCTCCAGCTGATAGAGCGTGCTTTTAATCAGATACGAGTCGTCCAGGGTATCGGCATACACCCTCTTGTCCTTGGAGTAGATGCGGATGATGGTATCCTTGTTCAGCTTGGTGACGATCCCTTCAGAATAACCGGAGAGCGGTGAGGGAACAAAGCCCTTTATGGCCTCCATCAACTCGTCCACATCTTTAGTGCGGGAGGGAGCGTGCACAATGACACTGATGTCATCGGCTTCCTTGTCCTGGATGAAGTTGACACGCATGGGGATGCGACGCAATGGGCTATTCAGCCTAAAAAGTTTTAGAATAATGAACTAAGGTCGGCATTATCATCGATGGTCTTTTGGATGAGATCATCTTGCTGCGGTTACACCATGTTATCAGCCCTTAGATCTGCATACCTATAGCTACTCCGACAGACATGCTTCCAGCATATCCCGAACCGCAAGGTCGGATAGCCCAGTTCAGGATGGTTAGGAGTTTGTCATCATTGAAATACTTTCGGCAGTCTTCATCATCATGGACGAGAACCTCGCACCGATAGACAGGGAACTGATGATGACCGCCCACAGGATTGTCATAGGCTATGCGGTCAACGATGAATCCTTCCTTTCGGATGCCGTCCGCGACGAAGGGACTTTGGAGCACATCATCGACAGGACCATGCGTTGCGAAAATGCATTTGATCGGGCCGCCAGCCTCCTATGGAGCATATCGAACTGGCATCCGTTCATGGAAGGTAACAAGCGCACGGCATGGCTGATGATGCAGTACGCTCTGCACAACTGTTATCTTGTAACCGAGGGCAGAGACGAGGACTACAACTTCTATGTGCGCGAGACTGCCTCTGGTATGCATTCGGGGAAGGAAGTGGCCGTTTTCATCAGGGAGAACGCTGTTGGTATCATGCAGGATATCTCTGGTTTCAGTCCTGAGGCAAGGCTGAAGGTCTATGCGGATATGCATTCCGGACTGCTGAAGAAGCTAAGCGAGCGATTCTCCGCAATGTCAAACGGGTATCGAATGAGATCAGACAGCTCCGACATCCGCCCTCATAATACAGTCATTTTCCCTCATAGATGCAGACCATTTCGACCTCTGCGCAATCTTGGATGTCCTTCAGGAAGAATGCGTGGATAGGCTTTCCGAACAGTGGTTGCAGAGCGCAGTTGTCCGGAGGATAGACGGAAGAGCATCCCTCAAAGCCCAGGATGATGTCGTGGACGTTCGGATCCACGAGCATATGGATCCTGTGCGGCCTGTCGGTAATTTAAACTGGATTTGGATACAATTTTTCTGTTTTCTTAACAATCCGATCTGCGGTTTCTGAATCCCGAATCTGCGACTTGTACAGCGGACGAATCAAAGCGAGAAGGGAGAATGGGAAAGGTCGGTCCGGCCCCCGCCACACATGCAACATGGCGGGGACCGGCCGGTTCATGCGTAATACACACAACGGTAGGTGAAGTTCTCAGGCTTCGCCAGCTCCATCGACATCAGTTCCTTCCCGGATGTGAAGTCATACACGGAGAAGCATACCGCATCGTTCTCGGTGCACCCCCAGCCGATCATGAAGGTCTCGCCGTCAATCTGCTGCTGGCATCCGCATGCGGATGAGAACTTGCCAGGCACAACCCTCTCCTTGAATGCCTTCAGCTCCTGGGAGTCCATATCCACCTTGTACTCGACGATGCGGGTCCTCTCGGATATGTTGTGGTTGTCGAACGCCCTGATGGTGTCGCCGTCCACGGTGACGTAATGCTGGCAGGAGGTCCTCTGATCGTCCGTCAGACCGAACTCATCCGCGTTGCCAGAGAGCTTCCATTTGATCTGATCGGTATCCTTGGTACGGTCTAGGCACAAGATGGTGCTCAGGTGACGGAATGAGCACACAAGGTCCCCGTCGTCGTTGAGGCGCATGGCGTTGAAATGGACGTAGTCGGGTGCGTCCGTCTTCGTGTTACCGAAATCGTTGGCGGTGTCGACGGCATCGGTGACCGTGAGGGAGTACAGCTCAGGGTAATCGACGCTCCTCCAGTCCCACACGACCTTTCCGTCATCGACCTCCTGCAGATAGGAGTACACGACGGATGAGCTCTCATATCCGGGAACGTTGGTCACGGTGTCCTTGATGTAGCCTGACATGATGTAGTGGTCAAGGTCTATCAGTAGGAAATCATGTCCGTCCAGGAAGTGACCCTTGTCGACGATGTCTGACTTCTCGAAGGTTATGCGCTTGACCTCCCTGAAAGCGGAATCCAGTATGACCCTCTCCCCGGGGGCGTATCCCGGAAGGCCGTATTGGTCGGCATTGATGTTCTGGTCATGGTAGCTGTAGTAGACCTTGCCGTCTATCACATGCTTCTTGAAGTCCCAATAGCCTGCTTGGACCCCCTGGGGCAGATCCTCGTGCTTGTGCCATACGAGATCGCCCTTGCCGTCGAACATCATGATGTTCTTGGTGTAGACGAAGGATACGAAGAAGTTCCCGTCCAAGTCTGTGCATCCGGTGATCTTGAACTCAGGAAGTTCTTCCTTGGGATCCTGACTGTCCTGATACATAGCGATGGCCAGTGCCGCGATGATGGCTATGGCGGCAATGACGATGATGATTGCGTAATTCCTCTGCGTGGCCAAATGCCTCCCCCTCCTTCCGGGATTGCTCGGATTATGAGGACAGGAATCTGTTCTAAACATTTAATGGTCTCAAATCGGTTGACCGTTCGGGGTCACTTGCCAGCCTCTTGGCACCATTCTTCGGTCGTCGGAAAGCTATGGACTTAACGAAGGTTTAATGGGACACTTGTACAATTGCCATTTTATATCCTTATAAAGAATTCACATGTCCGTGACAGATGGCCAACCGAACCCGAAGATCATCCTTTTCGCCCTCGTCCTGGGAACGTTCATGACCGCTCTGGATGCCACCATCGTCTCGGTCGCATTACCGACTATGGCGGAGGAGCTTCTCGAGGCGGGTCATGATACCTCCAACATCTCCTGGGTGTTGCTGATCTACACACTGATGCTGTGCTGCTTCATCCTGCTATGGTCCAAGCTCGGCTCCACCAAAGGGTACAAGAAGGTCTTCATGACCGGTGTGGGAGTGTTCGCCGCATCTTCGCTCATGATTGGCCTATGCGGGTTCTTCCCGGGATTGGGGCTGAATGCGATCATCCTCCTGCGTGCAGTCCAGGGGCTCGGGGCCGGAATGGTGACCGCAATGTCCCTGGCCATGGTGTCCTCGTATCTCCCCAAAGAGATCAGGGGGTCGTCCATCGGAGCGGTCACACTGGCCGCTTCCGCAGGCACGGCGTTCGGACCTGCCATCGGAGGGATCCTCACCACATTCCACTGGTCCTACATCTTCTTCATAAACGTCCCCATCGGACTGCTGTGCCTGTTCCTGTGCTTCAGGTACATGCACGTGAAGGAGGACCTGGAGGATACCGGTAACAGATTGGACTACACCGGGGCCGCTCTGTTGTTCGTCATGCTGTTCACGCTGATATATTATCTGAACAAGGGTCCTGAGATCGGATGGACCTCGGAACTCGGCATCGGGCTAATATTCCTGATGATGATCGCCGCAGGACTGGTGTTCTGCTGGGAGCAGAGGACTAAGGATCCGCTGGTTGACATGGGCATGATAAGGGATCCCATGATCCTCAGGAGCGTCACGGCCACCATGCTGCTGTTCATGGCCATGGCAGGGAGCTATCTCCTGCTGCCGTACTATCTGCAGTTCGTCCAGGGATATGAAACGATGGAGTACGGTTTCATCCTCATCGCCAACTCCGTGGGAATGATGGTGATGGGGCCGATCGTCGGGAAGCTGGCTGACCGCACGGGAAAGAACAAGAGGTTCATAGTCGCCGGAGCGCTGGTCTGTGCCCTGGGATTCTACATGATGATGCTCTACGACGAAGGCACCGGGCTGGGATGGATACTGATCTCCCTGTTCGTCATGGGAGCTGGGATAGGGATGGCCATGGTGGCCTGCACCAACCTGTCGTTCGAATACATCGCTGAGGGGCAGAACGGACAGCTGTCCGGCATAACGAACACCTTCAGGCAGGCAGGTAGCTCTGCGGGTGTCGCCATCCTGAACGCCGTGTTCATGGGATTCGTCGTGACCGTTCCCGATATCGACCTGATCCCCGGCTTCAGACATGCGTTCTTCGTTGCGATAATCATCTCGTTGCTCGCGTTCGTCGTTGGAATGGGGTTGAAGGATAAGGAAAGGACGTCTTCTTCCTGAATCCGATAAGGACTTTGGGCCTGGGGACTTGAACCCGTGATAAACGGCGCATAGGGCCCCCCTGCCCCTCGAACCATTATCCTAGAGCAGGTTGACCATACTTCCATCATGATCCCGATGTTCAATTCATTGTGATTTTAAACTCTATAAAAAGATCTGAAATCACAATCCAGAACCCTTCCTTCAGCTTGACTTGGGCAGTTGACTTTTCCTCTTTAGCCGCTTTTTGATGGATCAGCCGGATTTGCCCTCAAAATATGCTTTTCGAACATACCTATCCGGAAATGACCGTACGGCGGTCGTTTCCGGCATTTCCGAAGGATTCGAAAAAAATGAGGTCATTGGACAGTTGCCGGTTTGTCAGGTCTTCAGCCTCGTTCGAAATGTAAAAAGGGACCCGATCACACTTGACATTCTATGAAGGATGCCCATTCTCGGCGGTTTTCAGCTCAGATCACACGAATGATCGTCCTCCATCCTTCCGTATCCGTCGCAACTGTCCATTGAAGCAGATTTCCGAAAACCGTCTTTTCAGAGTTGCCGCGATCGATTCCCTATC
>JAEEOP010000033.1 GCA_016284295.1 Methanomassiliicoccaceae archaeon
ATGAAAATCATCCTCAGAAACGGCCGATACAGCATCGGTTTTCCTCTACATCCTAGCGAATGCTCTCAATATGGCACTCGATTTAAAATATCGAAAATGTCCTTTTCTGAACAAGGACCACTTTTTCAACTTAAGATAAACGAGTTTTTCAATTATGGAAGAAAGTTACGCTATCCTTAAAATGTTGGAAACAAAAACAAGACGCTGTCCTTAATATCTCATTAATATCCAACATGACGAACCTAACGATAAAGAACCGACCGTTGATGAAATGGCGATCTATACAGATGGTCACATCTTGTGGAAACCGCGGAACATCCATTCGCCGATGGACTTGAACCCGTATCTCAGCGTGCCGATGAAGTTGCGGCTGTTGCTGTGGACCCCCATGATGTTGCCAGACATTATGGCCTCCACGGCCTCCTGCCAGTTGGACACGGAGTCCGGTATCTCCACGTAACCGTCGCCGATGAGCCGGGGGATGTGCGCATCGGATCCTGCCGAGACCGGCTTCCCGATCCTCTTGGCCAGCTCCTCCGACTTCCTGTTGGCGGAAGGGATCGAACGGCCGTTCCTGGCCTCGATCCCGTCGAACGGGTAGGCCAGGGTGTTCTCCTCACCCAGGCCGGACCACCATCTGTAGGGATGGGCGGCGAAAGCGTACCCGCCGGCCTCATGGATCCTGTCGATGGTCTCCTGGATGGAGAGCCCACGGGGGATGAGCCTGTCGATGCCCAGGGCGACAATGTGCCCCTCCTTCGAGGAGACCTCCTCCGCAGGTATGATTATGACGTCCTTGTTGTCCTTTAGCAGTTCGTAGGCCTTGAACTCGTTATGGTCCGTGACGGCGATGCATCCGACGCCGTGCGCCTTGGCCGATTCTACAAGCTGCTCCATCGTAGTCTTTCCGTCGAGGGAGAACATCGTGTGGACATGAAGGTCGGCCTTCATCTCACGTCTGCTCCGTCAAGGATGCCGGAATCGTCATCGACCGTGATGACGCAGTCCTTGCCGTCCCCGAACGGGATGACATTGTCCCCGTCGACGATGGCCGTGACCATCCTGGGGGCGTTGGCGGGCAGTTTGATGTCCTTGCCCATGAACTTCCCGTCCTTGATGGACGACACCTTGATCGTAACGGCCTCGAATTGCTTCAGCTCGATCCTGGAGGACGAGTTCTCCATTCCGCAGTTCAGCTTCGTTCCGTCGGGCACGTCGATGTTGGGCTTCAGCAGTGCGAGGTGGTCGCCTCCCACACCCTCGTCGTCCGCGGCCATGAGCATTCCGAAGGATTCCACTCCGCGGAACTTGGCCTTCTTGAGGTTGGAGATGACGAGCAGCCTCCTTCCCATCATGTAGTCCTTGGGGAAGATGGATTTGATGTTGGTGACCAGCTGCCTGGGCTCCTCCTCTCCGAGGTTCACCTTCAGCACATACAGCTTCTCTGCCTCGGGGTGGTCCTCCACGGACACGATCGTGCCGACGCGGATGTCCAGCTTCCTGAAGTCCGCGAACGGGCCGGTGAAGTTGGCGGGCTGCTGGGGCTGCTCCTTCTCCTTCTTGGCCTCCTTGAGTTCGGGGATGTTCAGCTTCTTGAACACGGGGACAGAGTCGTTGAGGGTCTGTCCGACGGCAGGGGCCTTGCATGCCGCATCCAGTCCGGCGTCCTGGACGGTGCCGGCGTTGCCTAGGAATCCCCAGACCTTCTCCGTCGCTGCAGGCACGTAGGGCCATGCGAGGACGGCCAGCGCCTGCACGATCCTCAGGACGTTGTAGATGACCTTTCCGCAGGCGTCCTTGTCCTCTTTCACCAGTTTCCAGGGCGCCGCGTCGTTGAAGTACTTGTTGCCGAAGGAGGACAGGTTCATGACCGCCTTCAGACCCTTCTTGAAGTCGCAGCGGTCGAGGCATGCCCTGTACTCGGCGAGGGCCTCCTCTATCGCCTTGGTGACCTCGGGGTCGTCCTCTCCGGCGGGGACGGTGCCGAAGTTCTTCTTGGAGAAGTCCAGGGACCTGTGGAAGAAGTTGCCCAGGTTGGCCACCAGCTCGGTGTTGACCTTGGTCTGGAAGTCCTCCCAGGTGAACTCGGAATCGTGGGTGTCCGGCATGACCGCGGACAGGTAGTATCTGATGACGTCTGCATCGTACTTCTGCAGCACCGAGGGGATGTCGATCGCCCCGCCCCTGCTCTTGGAGAGCTTGCCTCCGCCGATCATGAGGTACTCGTTGGCGGGGATGTCGTACGGCAGCTCCAGTCCGCCCACTCCCATGAGTATGGCGGGCCAGATGATCGAGTGGAACGGGATGTTGTCCTTCCCGATGAAGTAGTAGTGCTTGCACTCGGGGTTCTTCCAGAACTCCTTCCAGTAGTCAGGCTGGCCGATCTGCCTGGAGTACTCGATGGATGCGGAAAGGTATCCGATGACGGCCTCGAACCAGACGTAGATGACCTTGTCGTCCCAGCCTTCCACGGGTATGGGCACTCCCCAGGACATGTCCCTGGTGATGGCCCTGTCCGTGAGGCCCTCGTCCTGGAGCCAGTTCTGCGTGAACGTCTTGACGTTGGATCTCCAGTAGTCCTTGTCCTTGACGTAGTCGATGAGTCTGTCTGTGAACGCGCTCAGCTTGAGGAAGAAGTGCTTGGAGGGCCTGACCTCGGGCGTGGATCCGCACAGCGTGCAGTAGGGCTCCTTGAGGTCCCCGGGTTCGAAAGTGGTGCCGCAGCTGTCGCACTGGTCGGAACGGGTCTTCTCCGCTCCGCATTTGGGACACACCCCCTCGACGTACCTGTCGGGGAGGAAGCGGTCGCACTTGGGACAGAAGTACTGGTCCGTCTCCTTGACGTACACGTACCCGTTCTCCCTCAGCTTGTTGAAGATGCACTGCGTGACCTCGAAGTGGGTGGGGCAGTGTGTCTTGTTGAAGAAGTAGTGAATGTTCAGATCCTCGATCGCCTTCTTGTTGATCTCGTGGTACTTGTCCGCATATTCCTCGGGGGTCATACCGCATTTCTCAGCGGAGATGGTGATCGGGGTACCGTGCTGGTCGGAACCGCCGACCATGAGGACCTCGTTGCCGAGGAGGAGGTTGTATCTCCTGAATATGTCCGGAGGCAGGAGGGATCCCGCAACGTGTCCGAGATGTATTGGGCCGTTCGCATACGGCCAAGCGATATTGATGCAGATCTTCGACATTTTCGAAACCGCCCCTCAATTGCACACACGATATAAAGGATAAGTGCCGGGTAGTGCGGACGGTATGGCATCCGATACATAGTCCGAGCAGTGACATGTCATCTTATTCGGTGACATACTGTCTGCATTCGAACACATACTGATTATGTATTGTCGCAAAACAGACATAATATACTATGTCGGCATATCCTTATGCCATGGCAAAGAGCGAGATGAAGGAGAGTCTTGCGGAGAAGACAAGGATGTACATCGACGCGCATCCCAGCATCAAGGACTGCGTCGCGAAAGGACTCATCAACTACTCCTCCCTGGCGAGGATGATCATGAAGGACATCAATGTCGACAACGAGGAGGCCGTGATGATCGCATGCCGCCGCTACGCGTCCAAGCTCAACGTCACCACCGACCATGAGCTGAACATCCTCAGGATCCTCAAGGACAGCAGGCTCGAGATGAGGACCAAGACCTGCATCGTCACCGCGAAGAACGACTGGTCTGTCCTGCACAAGATGGACAACCTCTTCAAGGACCTCTGGAACGAGAACTCCATCATGCAGTGCGTCCAGTCCGCTTCGGCGGTCACGATCATCGCGGACCGCATGCTCAAGGACAGGATCACCGACACGGTCGGCAGGTTCAACATCATCAAGGTTAGGGAGAACCTCGTGGAGATCGCCGTGAAGTCCCCCGAGAAGATCGTGGACACCAGCGGAGTCATCGCGTACCTGATCACCAACCTCTCGGATGCAGGCATAAACATCGAGGAGACGGTCAGCTGCCACACCGACACAATCTTCATCGTCGGCGAGGATGACATGATCAACGCCTACAGCGTCCTCACCAAGTGCATCCAGTCCGCAGAGGCCACAGTAAGGGACTGATCCGATTGTCCGAAGGCACCCGTCTGAACAAGTACATCAGCGAGGCCGGTGTGGCCTCCCGCCGTGCGGCCGACAGGCTGATCGAGGAAGGTAAAGTAACAATCAACGGGAAGCGGGCAGTGGTCGGGGACAGGGTGTTCGAGGACGACATCGTAGCAGTGAACGGCAAGAGGATCGAGAAGGAAGAGGAGGACATCATCCTCGCCTTCAACAAGCCCAGGGGCATAACCTGCACCTCCAACCCAGAGGACAAGGACAACGTCATCGATTTCATCGGTTATCCGAAGAGGATATACTCCATCGGCAGGCTTGACAAGGATTCGCAGGGCCTCCTGCTCATGACGAATAACGGGGAGCTGGCCAACCAGGTCATGCGCTCCAGGGGGGAGCATGAGAAGGAGTACATCGTCACCGTGGACAGGCCTGTGACCAAAGCGTTCATCAAGGGGATGTCCAACGGCGTCCCGATCCTGGACGGCAGGGTGACCAAGAAGTGCACCGTCGAGATGACAGGCGAATGCGAGTTCAGGATAATCCTGAAGCAGGGTCTGAACAGGCAGATCCGCCGCATGTGCGAGTATTTCGGATATGACGTGGTCACGCTGAAGAGGGTCAGGGTCATGAACATAGAGCTCGGGAAGCTCAAGGAAGGCCGCTACAGGAACATCACCAAGCAGGAGCGCGAGGAGCTCCTCAGGCAGCTGGGGATGGAATGATGGAAACGGTCCGGATGCCGTCGATGGACGGCGAGGTCCGCAGCCTCTACGAGACATCCTTCAGCGACATAGAGAAGATCCCCCAGGAGAACATCTCCCGCGCACTGTCGTCCGGGGCTTTCCTGGACAGGTACGAGGAATCAGGGGTCTTCATCGGCTTCACGATGGGCTTCATAGACGGGGACAGGATCTTTCTGATCTATTTCGCCACGAGGCCGGAGATCCGCGGCAAGGGGTACGGATCGCGCATCCTTGACATGCTCCGTTCGGAGTTCCAGGGACACAGGATGTTCCTGGTCACGGAGCCACTGGACCAGGATGCGCCCGACATCGATATCAGAAGAAGGCGTCAGGACTTCTACCGCAGGAACGGCTGCAAGGACACCGGCGTCAGGGTGATATCGGACGATGCCTGGTTCGACACGATGTTCGTGCAAGGGGAACTGTCGGAAGAGGAGATGGTCTCCGTCATAGGGCTGTACGAGGACATCCACAACGGAAGGAAGTATCGTCTCCGATCCGTGGCCAGAACCGCATAGAGCTTCAGGTCCGAGCGGGAGCCGTCTGGGTTCAGCTGAGCCTCCCTCATGATGCCCTCGAAGACCATCCCGCATTTCTCCAGAACCCTCTCGGAAGCGGTGTTCTCCGGATGGCAGGTGGCCTGTACGCGGTGCAATCCGATCTCCCCGAAGGCGAATCTCAGAACGGCATCCACCGCCTCCGTGGCGTAGCCCTTGCCCCACCATGCGCTGCCGAGGCTGTAGCCTATCTCAGCGGATTCGGATTCTCTATCAACATCGAACAGCCCTATCGACCCTATCGGGATGCTGTCAAGCACGATGGCCCAGCCGTAGAAATCGTCATTGGATTGATACATCCTCATGTGCTTGTGGATGAACAGTCTGGTCCCTCCGATGGTCTTGCAGGGTGCGAAGCTCACATACCTGTGCACCAGCGGATCGGCGCCGTAGTTCCGGAAGAACATCTCCGCATCCTCTTCGTAGAAACGGCGAAGCATGAGACGTTCCGTCTCGATCCTCATCGTGCCTAGGCTCCTCATGGACCGCATGAGGCGCTCCGCGTATTTCATCGGTGCGTAACATCGCCGAGTATCCCGGACAAAGTATCTTTAATCCGCGGCAGAATCCGCCCGTCATGGCATTCGACGGAAGGGCGAGCATCGTCGAGATCGACGAGGAAGAGAAGACGGTCATTTTCGACATCTACAGGTTCAAGAAGATCACGGGCACCAAGGTGGGCCCGATCCTCGGCATGAGCGAATTCTCGACGCCCTTCAAGGTCGCCTGCGAGCTCGCAGGTCTGTACCCCGGAGACAAGGCCAACAAGTACATCGACGCGGGAAACATCCTCGAACCGGTCCTCAGGGATTATCTGGCCGAGAGGCCCTCCCTGCTCAGGGATGCATTGTGCCTTGAAGAAGGGCAGAAGGTCGGTGTGGAGGAGCCCGTCCCCAAGGAGCAGTGCGGATACGACCACTTCCACAACGAGAAGGTCTTCGGCGGACTGGTCGACGGCTACATCCAGGTCGACGGCAAAAGGGACACCATCCTGGAGATCAAGACCTCCCACGACATGGAGAAGTGGAAGGACGAGGACGGCGGCTACACCAACGTCCCCATGAGCTACATGCTGCAGGCATCGCTGTACGCGGAGCTGTCCAACCTGGACAGGATCGTGTTCCTCGTGGGATTTTTGGAAGAACCGGACTACGACCGCCCCAAGCAGTGGGTGCCCAACCCCGACAACACCAAGGTCATAGTGAAGCCCAAATTGGAGATGTCCGGGTACATGAAGCAGTGCGAGGACTGGTACAACGAGTACATCAAGGGCGGATACACGCCCGAATGGACCGACAAGGACGAGGAGGTCCTGAAGTACCTCAAGGCGTACAAGCCCAAGAGAAGATGAGGCCCCTCAGACGAACAGATAGTACGTCGGGATCAGCACAGCCAGCATGGCGAGGTTGATCGGGATGAATATCCTGAAGTACCTCCTGACTGAGGAGTTTTCCTCCTGAAGGTAGAGCTTCAGGGTGATTATGCTCGCCATCGAGGCTATCGGCGTTCCGAAACCGCCGATGTCCGCACCGACCAGGACGGCAGCCCAGTCGTCCGTGAAAGGCTGGAGCAGGATCGTTGTGGGCACATTGTTGGCGAACTGCGACACCATTACAGTGGTCAGCATCGGATCCCGGGACATGAGGTCTATCAGCCCGTCGTGGATGGATTCTATGTTGGTCATCCCGTTCGCGAAGACGAACAGGAAGAAGAACACGAAGAGGATGCTGTAATCTACCTTCCTGAACACCTGTGGCATCATTATCAGGAATGCGACGACGAATACTATCAGAGTGACGTAGAACGGCACCACGTCGAGGACGGTCACTATCGCTAGCAGGAACAATGCCATGATGAACGGCAGGAGGCGCCTGTCCTTGATCTCCACATCCTCCACGAGGCTGACATCCAGCTTCTGCTTGGGGACGATCAGGACCATCGCCATCAGAGCCAGCGTCCCCACGGCCACGATCGGCACCAGTGCGGATTCGTACTCCAGCAGGGAGAATCCGTAGTATCCGTTGAGGTTGTACATGTAGAGGTTGTGGGGGTTCCCGAACGGGGTCAGATAGCTCCCGGTGTTGGCCGCCACGGTCTGCAGGATTATGACCGCGACCATGGTGAGGTCCATGTTCGCCATCCTCAGTATCGTGATCGCCAGCGGGACGAATGTCAGCAACGCCACATCGTTGGAGAACAGCATGGCGCAGAAGAACGGGAGCAGCACCAGTGCCAGGCACAGGGCGGTGGCGCTCTTCAGGTTGCCGACGATCCTCTGGGCGACCTTCTTCAGAGCGTTGCACTCCTTCAGACCGGCCACGATGAGCAGGAAGAACAGCAGCGTGCAGATCGTTTCGACGATCCTCGGATAGTCATAGGAGAGGACGGTGTCGAACGGCACGATGAAAAGGGACACGAGCGCGAGGATCGCTGAGATGACCAGTAGATAGTCCTTCTTCACGTGCTCTAAGATGTCCATACCGTGCTGAACGACAGGTGCCTAATAACTATATCGCTGGTAGCACACATCAGCCATCACTTGTAAGGTTTTTTAATAATCAAAGAATACGAGCAATCAGAACGGAAGGTAAAGGTCTGGGGGAGTTCTGAATTGGACGATCTTGTAATCGCATCAGCCATTTTGACGCTACTTGCAGGCATAGGGGTTTTCCTTACAGCCTGCATCATGCTGAGTTCCAATTTGGAGTCCATGAGCAGCGGACGTCTCAAGAAGATGTTCACGAAGGCTTCCAAGAGCAAACTGTATGGTGTCGGTATCGGTGCCGTAGGTACGGCGGCCATCCAGAGTTCCGGAGCCATGACCGTCATGGTCATCGGATTCGTCAACGCGGGGATCATGGCCCTGCCTCTGGCGGCCACGATCATCTACGGAGCGAACATCGGTACTACGATAACCGCCCAGCTTGCCGCCATCGGTATGTTCAGCGGCAATTCGATATCCCTTGCCCTCATCTTCTCCGCATTCGCCGGTATCGGCGCCTTCGCGATGACCTTCGCCAAGAATGATTCCACCAAGCTCTGGGCCGGTGTCATCACAGGTTTCGGTCTGCTTTTCGTTGGACTCACCATGATGGCATCCTCCATGTCGGAGTTCGCGGAGCTGCCTGAGGTCGTCGAGTTCCTCTCTTCGATAGACAATATCATCCTTCTCCTGCTGATCGGTATCGGTCTGACCGCGCTCGTCCAGAGCTCGTCGGTCGTGACCACGTTGGCCATCACCATGGTGGTCACCGGGCTCATCAATCTCGAGCAGGGTATCTATCTGACATTGGGATCCAACATCGGATCGTGTGTCGTCGCCATCATTGCCGGATTCTCCGGAGGGCTCAACGCCAAGAGGACATCCGTCATACATCTTCTCTTCAACGTGTTCGGAGTGGTGATATTCGTCATCGCCGGATTCGTCATGGGAACGTTCGGGGTCCAGTACTCGGGTCTCTTCGAATCCCTGTTCCCCGGAGCGCCGTCCACCCAGCTGGCCATGTTCCACACGTTCTTCAACGTGGTGACCGTCATAATCATGCTCCCGCTGACCAACAAGCTGATCAACCTCGTCGTCAGGCTGGTCCCCGACAAAGGGGAGCCCGAGGAGACCGAGTTCATTCCAAAGCTCCACTTCCTGAACGAGTACATGCTCAGGACCCCGCCTCTTGCGGTCCAGCAGGTGATGAAAGAGGTACTCAACATGTCCGTCATAGCCATGGACAACTACCGCAAGGCATGCCACATGATCCGCACTATGGACTTCTCGAAGGAGAACGAATTCTGCAACAACGAATAGGAGCTGAACTTCCTCAACAAGGAGATCGCCAGGTTCCTGGTCAAGCTGTCAGAGAACAAGCTCAGCGAGAGGGACCAGATATACATCTCCACGGTGTACCACACCATCTCGGACATGGAGCGCATAGGAGATTATTCCAAGAACATCATGGAGTACGCCAAGAAGATGGATGAGCTCGGATTCAAGTTCTCAGAGGTCGCACTCCAGGAGACCATGGTCATGGAGGGGCTGATCGATCAGCTCTACGACAAGATCGAGCAGGCATACAGCGAATCCAACGAGACCGCTTTGGAGCAGGCGTACGACATCGAGGAGAACATAGACGTCGTGACCGAGGAGATGGCGGAGAACCATGTCAAGAGGCTCAACGAAGGCGTGTGCACCCTGGATGTCGGTTCGGAGTTCCTTGCGATGACCTCGGATTCCGAGAGGGTGGCGGACCACCTGATCAACATGGGCAAGGTAATCAGGCTGTACTCCTGATCGGACGTACGCGCTCTTCAGGCGTTTCCCGTTCCTGACCCTGCCGTAGAACATCGCGACCATCACGCAGTCGTCGGGCGTCAGGTCCCCGAGCTTGTAGTTGAATCTGCTCTTGGAAAGCTTGAACGTGCGGTCGGTCCTGACCGTGGACGTCTTGTCGAGCATCACCTCATATGGATCGACCAGTTTGATATCCGTCTCCGGATGGTGGCCGTGGGATGTGACCATGAATACTATCAGGTCGTCCCCCTTCTTGTCCAGCACGATGACCGGGCGGTTCTTCGCTCCCGTGAGGTTGTCGAAGTCGACCTTCGCGTTCCAGACCTCCATCGGTCTCGGCACGGAGGGGTCGCTCTTCAGCTTCACGTTATCACGCGAGGAAACTGTAGTACACGGCGCTCAGGATGAATGCGAGCAGACCGAACAGCATACCGATCTTGGCCTTCTTCTCCGCCGCATGGGGGTCCGAGAAGACCTTGTAGGCGCAGTAGAAGAACGTGATGTCCGCCAGGATGACCGAGTAGTACAGGTAGTTGTTCGGATCCAGGTATATCGGGTACCAGCTGAGGATCGGGCCTGCGATGTAGAATATGGCCGCGACGATGGATGCGTTCCTGACCCCGATGGACATGGGGAGGGTCTTCCTGCCGACGTCGGACTCCATGTCCTCGATGTCCTTGGAGATCTCCCTTCCGACGGAGACCAGCGCAGCCATCCCACCGACGGCGATGTTCGCGGTCCAATCCCCGACAAGTGCGCCTGCGAGCAGGAACACCATGCCGGTGAGCAGTGCAATGGTGAGATTCCCTATGAATCCCCTCTGCTTGAGCGCGACCTCGTACAGGAACATCAGGATCACGGCGATGATGACGATCGCTATGCATGCCACGTCCATCGTAAGGAGCGACAGCACCGCGGACAATGCCAGCATCACAAGGCCAACGTTCCTGGCCTGGACCGGGGTCATCTCCCCGGATGGCACCGGGCGGTCTGGATGTGCAGTGCGGTCGATGTCCACATCGATGTAGTCGTTAAGGGAATTGCCTCCGGCGATGAAGGTGAACACTACGGCGAAACCTATGACGAGGTTCACCCAATGGTCGACCATGGAGGTCCCGGCAGCCATGAAGGCGGCTATCAGGATCGCCACGGATCCTATGAGTGCGTTGTTCAGCCTGAACAGCCGAAGGTACTTGTTCATGACCGTACCATGGGATAAGGTCTATAATTCTGTTGGCTACGGGAATCTACGGATAGTCGAACGCTATCTTTATCTCTAAGACTACATACGGCATGTAAAAATTGGGTGTGGCACATGGGTTTGGGCGATATTTTCCAGATTTCGACAAATGATATCGTCGCCCTTGTGCTGGTCTACATACTGATTGTTGTCGTCCTAGCGGTCGCCCTGCTCGTTCGCAAGGGTTTCGCCGACAGGTTCGACATACGCAAGATCATCCACATAGGGATAGGAAATTTCGTCTTCATCTGGTGGATGTTCGAGCACGCATGGGTGATGGAGGCCTTCTTCGCGATACCGTTCGCGATAATCCTGTTCGCCGCCATGCTCAAGGACAACGCCATAGCCAGGTCGTCCCTGGGGGAGATCTCCAAGGATATGGGCCACAGGCAGGGCCTGTTCCTGTATGTGGTCAGCATCGTCATCCTTGTAGCGCTCTGCTTCAACGACCACTGGACGGCGGCATCCATCGGAATAGTCGCCATGACCTGGGGTGACGGTTGCGGAAGCATAATCGGCAAGAGGTTCGGGAAGCACAAGTCCTTCAACGGCAAATCCGTCGAGGGTACCCTGGCCGTTTTCGTGGCCACGGCGATAGTATCGATGATACTGGTGGTCTTCCTGGGATACATGCCTCTGCCCGATCTTACCGGGATATCGTTGGTCGCAAGCATCCCCCTGTGGGCGTGCTGCATAGTGGCCGGATGCGTCGTGGCGGTGACGGAGACGTTCTCCCCTGGCTGGATAGACAACATCGTCAACTGCCTCGCTGTGACCGGCGTGATGATACTCCTAGGACTGTGATCTCATGACATGGTACGCGGTCGACGGCATGGACGGTTCCGGGAAGACGACGTCTTCCGATTTCCTCAGGGAGCAGCTGATGGCGGAGGGCCGCAAGGTGCTGGAGATCACCCATCCCAATTCGGAGACCTCTTATGGGAGGACCTCTGCCAAATACCTGTGCAGGAAGGGCAAGGGTGCAGTCATGATCTCCACACTGTTCTACATCCTGGACGTGCTCCATTCCCTCAGATACAAGAGGAAGCATGGCAAGGAGTACGACGACGTCATATTTGTCAGATACAGCCTAGCCGCCGCCTACATGCCCGAATCCCTTTGCAAGCCCATATACAAGATAATCGAATTCGTGCTTCCTATCCCCGATGTCAAGATCTACGTGGACATCGACCCGAAGATCGCACTGGAGCGTATCTACGAGAGGGGGGAGGAGCTGGAGACGTTTGAGACGGCGGAAAGCCTTGAGAAGACCCGCCGCCGCATGGGGATGATCACTGACTCATGGATCAAGATAGACAACTCCGGCACGCCGGAGCAGACCCGCGAGCAGACCAAACGCATTCTCGAGGAGGTGAGGAAGCATGCATGATCCCACGCACAGATTCGAAGGCGATATATCGCCGCGCACCGAGAAGGTCGCCAAGATCGTATCGCTCATTGGGCAGCCGCCGTTCCTGGCGATAGTTCCCTTCGTTGCGATATGCATGACGATGTGCGAGGACACGACGTTCGGCATCATCTGCTCTGCGGCATCGATCTTCGCCGCTACTATCCTCCCGATAGTGAACATCATGTTCTTCTCCAAGAAGTTCAACAACACCGACAAGCTGGACGTCGTCAACAAGGAGGACAGGATGCTCCCCCTCATCGCAGGCGTTCTGGGATACGTCGTGGGTGTGGTCCTTCTGTTCCTTCTGAACGCGCCATGGCTGGCGACGGTGTTGATGATATGCTACGCGGTCGTCACCGGAGTGATTACGCTGATCACGCCCTATTGGAAGATCAGCATCCATTCATGCGGAGTGGTCGGTCCCTCGATGGGTCTTGCAATATGCTTCTGGCCTGTCGGCCTCGCATACTTCCTGATCCTTCCGCCGGTGGTCTGGAGCCGTTATGTGCTGAAGAAGCACACTCCGATGCAGCTGCTGATGGGTGCTGTGGTCGGTTTCATCATCACCGCGATCATATTCGCGGTATTGCTTTGAGAAGATGCCCGGCCCGAGGGCCGGTAAGTGGTGTTCAGAACTTGGATCCGATCTCAGCTGCCTGAGCGAGGAGCTGGGGGTTCTGTTCGGCGGTGTGCGGGTTGTTCCCGTCCACCATGGTGATGTTGCCGATGGGCTCCATCTTGAAGTACGAGACCATCCTTCCGGCGATCTGCGCCGCAAGCTCGTCCGCACCGGCGGATCCTGCGCTGACGACGACCGCGACCTTCTTTCCCGTAGGGATGTTGGGTGTGAACGATCCGTCGATGAAGCTGAAGAACCTGTCCTCGAGGAGCCTGTACTGTCCTGTGGGCTGTCCGAAGTAGACCGCCGTGGAGAGGATGACCCCGTCCGCTTCCCTGATGGCATCGAGCACGGGGGTGAGCTCGTCCTTCAGTACGCACTTGCCTGCCTTCTTGCATCCCATGCATGCGATGCATCCCCTTCTGTCCTTGAGTGTGGCGACGTTGAAGACCTGGACGTCGTGTCCCTTGCCCTTTGCTGCGTCGACCATCGCTTTGACGATGGTCTCGGAGTTCCCGTCCTTCCTAGGACTGGAGATCACTGCTACTATTTTTCCCATGTTGGTAACCTCGGTTCATCGGTAAATCTACACGTTGAAAAATGTATCGAGATTTGTTTCGGATGAGGTCCATCAGAGTTGAATCGCTCGATCCTGGTTCAGATTATCCTCTGCACATCGGCCTCGACCATCTCAGGGACGTCTCCGTAGAACGCTACCTTGCCGCCGATGCAGGCCATGCATCCTTTGACCCCTTGGAGCGATCCTACTTTCTCCAGGGCTTCCGACAGGGAGTCCTCGTCGGTCACGAGGTTCCCGAGCGCCGTGGCGCAGCAATCTGCGAGGATGACATCGTCGGAGAACACGGTGCACACATTGCTGGAGCCCAGCGATACCGAAGGTCCTATCTTTGCCGATGAAGAACATATCCCGGTGATGCCGTCGGACGATACCATGAAGGCCACGTCCTTGAGGACGGGGTGGTCCGCGAACAGCCCCACAGGGACCTGACGGTCGGAAAGGAACGCGATGTCCCCGCCGTTCTCCACGATGGCCTCCCTGGCGCCCGCTTCCTTCGTCCTTTCAACCGCATGCACGGCAACGGCGCCGGCGACTCCGGCGAACGGGCCTACGCCGGAGATCTCGGATGCATTGCACATGCGTTGGATGAGGGTGTCGTCATCGGAACTGGCTGGATAGGGTTCGTAGGTGATCCTGAAGAAAGGGTCCTCTGCTACTTTTCTCTCGATGATGTCCCTGGCCTCGAATATCGCCTGTTCGGCGACCTTCGCGAAGGGTTCCTCGCAGACAATGCTGACGATGGTCTCCTTGTATTGGAAGCGCGTCCTCATATGTGCAGGCCGAGGGCGTGGACGGCGCAGCTGTTCAGGCATGCGCCGCATGCGATGCACTTGCTGTCGTCGAAGTTGATGAGGAAGGTCTTGGGATCCATGCTGATGCATCCGGTGGGGCAGATCGAGGTGCATGCTCCGCAATTCCAGCAGAGACACTCGTCGCGGTGGATGCGCTTCTCCAGCTCCTTGATGTCGAAACCGGCCTCCTCCAGCCTCTCCTCGGCCTTGACCAGCTTCTCCTCGTCGCCGACAAGCGAGAGGATCATGACTCCTGATCCGTCGCCGGAGATCTCCGCCTTCAGGATGTTGGGCCTGAGGTCGAACTCCGATACGAGGATGTACGCTACCGAATCCTGGACGTTGGATTCCGTGAAATTGATCTTGAACTTCTTCTCGGTCATCATCAGCACCTCCTCTCCTCGAGCTTGTTGAGCTTCCTCTCCTTGGGGAACGGCACATCAGCGGGTTTGTTCAGCATGAACTCCCCGTGCTCGATCCAGTCCTTGAGCCTGTTGGCGACGTCCCTGGCTCCGGAGTAGGATGACATGGACGAGGTCCTGATGTGCTTCCCGTTGTACTCCACCTTTCCTGTCCTGAGCTGGGCGTAGCTGTACCTGGCCATGGGCGGTCTGTCCACCGGCTGGCTGTAGTCCACCATGTCCGCGAAGATCTGGTCGTCGGATATGGCGCACCTCTCCATGATCTCCTTGTTGAGGATTGGGATGGGAATCCCGATACCGACCGCCATGGAGATCCCGTATCCGGTGATGTCCAGTCCGCGGACGTACTTGGCGTCCATCTGCTTCATGTCTCCGATGAGGGCGAGTGTCCTGGCCCCTGCGACGGGGACCCCGTTGACCTCCTCAACATTGGTCTTGAACTGTGTGCCCGGCCATGCGACGTATCCCTCTCCTCCTCCGAGGAAGATCCTGGTGCCCATACCGATGGTCTCGAGATGGGGGTCGTTCAGGAGCGGTGAGAGCTGTCCTGCGGAGCTGTATGTGGCGTTCTTCATCCTGGGCAGGAGCTTTCCCATGTAGGTGTAGATGGTCCTGTCGGACGTGTTGGTCGCTATCGAGTAGTTCTGATAGCAGTTGCGGGGGTTGTAAAGGTATGCGTCGTTGATGTCGTCGAGTGTGATGTAGGTGTCGATGTCCTTCCTGACGTAGCAGTCCGTACCCGGACCCCAGGCGTGGAGATGGATCTTCTTCCCTGCAATGAGGTCCTCGATGACGTGGGCGCCTCCGTAGCCGCCTTTGGAATTGGTGGTGAGCGCAGTCGCACCGATGTAGGTGTCCACGGCGGCCAGTCCTCCGTCCACGGGGACATCGTTCAGCCTGATGTCTGTCATACGGATCGGAGGGGACGAATGTCCGAAGTTGACGAACGCTCCAGAGGAACACATGGCTCCGAAAGTCCCGGTCGTCACGACGTCCACTTCTTCCGCTGCCTTCTCCGCTCCATTGGATCTTACGAGGTCGATTACTTCCTCGGCGGTGTAGACCACCGCTTTACCGGAACGGATCTTCTCGTTGATTTGCTCGTATGTCTTCGGCATCTGTTCACCTTTATTATGTAATAATCCATTGTTTCGCCATACATATAACTTTAGCCAGTTTGCCACGGGCATATCGGAGCGATGACAATGCCCGACCATGATGGCAAGGGACATCTAGAGAGGGAGATGAGGCCGCTGAAGGGCGTGAAGGACAATTACCACAAGACCGTTCTGACGCTCGACAGGTTCGGAATGGGGTCCGATGAAGGGATAGGGGTGGTCAACGTCATCGATTGGCTGCTCGGGAGACCATCTAAACGATGATGAGGTGAGAAGGACCGTTCTCCATCCGATGCCCGATTCAATGAATTGGGGGCCGGTCCGGCCCATAGGTCATAGTTATGAAAATTCGGAATACAATTCCGATAAATCATAAAAAAGTTCGACGATGATGTTGGAACGATGATCGAGAGAACCATCTACAAGCAGATACTCCACAGCATCTCTGTCAGGCCGGTCACTCTCATAACAGGTGCCCGCCAGGTAGGAAAGACCACACTATGCCTCAAGCTCAGGGACGAGAAGGGATTCGGACACGTGTCCCTCAGGGACAAGGACGAGCGGGCGATGGCCAGGGGGATCCCAACCCAATATCCGATAACGGCGAAAGGGGTCCTGTGCCTCACGGAGAAGCTGTATCCGATAGAGAAAGGGATCTACGCTCTCCCGGTGTCATCGATCTGAGAACGGGTCGGCATAAGGCTGGATAGGAACCAACTTTCCGCCACTATGCCGTTATATATCTGGATGTCGGAATAGCATAGGCCTTGAACGGAGATGAACAGATGAGATACGAAGCGCTCGGCAACGCGATAGAGGATGCGGTCCGCAGGGCCTGCGAGGGCAAACGTGTGGGCATAGCCTTCTCCGGCGGCATGGACTCCGGTCTTATGGCCGCATTGGCATCCAAGTACGCCAAGTCGGTCACATGCTACACCTGCGGTTCGGACGACTCCTTCGACGTGGCGGCCGGCAGGGAGCTGGCGGACATCCTCGGTCTTCCTTGGGTACAGTGCAGGATCTCCGAGGAGAACATCGAGGACACCGTCCGCGAGATGATATTCGCCACGAAGGTCTCCGACCCTTTCACCATCTCATACGACCTCCAGCTGTTCTGCGTGTGCCGCGAGGCGGAAGAGAGGGTCATCATTACCGGCCAGGGCAGCGACGAGTACTTCGGGGGATGCGCCAACTCCGTCAACGAGGACGATTCGCAGTACAGGGAGTTCACCGACTGGGGCCTGGAGAGGCTGGAGAAGGTCTCGATCCCCTGCGAGATGTCCGCTGCCGCCCATTTCAAGAAGAAACTCTACTATCCCTATCTGGACCCTGCTGTGGTGGAGGAGGTCGGAAGGCTGGATCCCGACGAGCTCAGGCCGAAGTCCCTCGAGGACAGGAAATCGGTGCTCAAGACGGTGGTCTCGGATCTCGGATATCCCGTTCTGGCCCATCGCACCAAGAAGGCATCTCAATATGGTTCCAGCACTACCGACCTGATCCGCGGAGCGGCCAGGAAGAAGGGTGTGAGGTACAACAGGTTCATCTCAGACATCTACGAGGGCCTCGGGCTGAGGAACGCCAACCTCTTGCGCGACGCGGCTGTGGATGTCCGCATGGACCCGATCCTGCTGCATGATGCCGAGGAATTGCTCGAAAGGAACGGTCTCACCCACTCTGAGGCCGTGGCGCTGTTCTATAAGAAGATGGTCAGAGAGGGTGACCTGAGATTCCTGGAATGATGCGTTGCGGCAGACCGGTTCATCCGCGGTTCAGGATCGAATCGATGGCCGCAATAGTCGTCTCCTCTATCCCACACTGTTCTGCGTACTGCCGCCAATCCCCCACAACCCGTCCGGTCTTCTGAAGCACATTCCTGCAGAAGCGTCCGCTCAATCCTATGGACTTCCCGAATGACAGGAGATCATCCTCGGTGATGCCTTCGGATTTGCCGCAGACTGTCATCTGATGGCCGCGTAGCCATCTGTTGCCAGGGTTGTAGGCGAAGGTCAGGTCATACGCCGGCGCAAGGTCCCATACACCATCCCTGTCCATGATGAAGGATATGTTCTTCACATGGTCGTCGCAGTTCATGGCCCCGACGTTGAACACCGTCCTTCTGTAGATCTCCTCCATCCCGCTCCTGTGAATCCCCAATCTCCTGGCGACGGATGCGCAGGTCTCGTATCCGCATAGGCACGGCTCATTGTAGTCGTAATGTCCGATAGCACCTAGCGTCTGCACGAACAGCTTCTTCGCGCCTTCGCGGTCGAAACGCCTGGTCATGAAGTGGGACATCCCGTCCTTCTTCAATATCCTGCATTCGCTCATATCGATCCCGGCATCCTTGGCCATGAGATGATACGCATATTCGATGAGGGTGTACTGTTTGGGATCCTTCTCCCCGTGGTCCCCGTTACCCCTGACCTCATCGAACTTGACGAGCCAATGATCCGATCCCGGGGCGGCAAGGGTCTGACCCGACCTGATCTCGCCGGTCTCCTCATTCAATGCGATCACGGCCTTCGCCCTGGCACCCCCGGCGGATGAGCCGATCTCCAGCATCTGCGCCATCGTGATCCGGTCGATGTCGTATGAGGCGCTTTCCTTACCGGACAGCACCATCGACGCCAGTTCTGTCAGTTTGGTCACATCGACTTCCGAATCCGGGAAATCCATGTCGGCGGCGGGCACATACTCCAGGGCTCCCATCCCGCGTCTTCCGGTGTAGCTAAGTCTTTCCAACGGCGACATGCTCCCGACCGGTCTCCCGTTCTGCTTCAGCCAGAGGTCTATGACCGCATTGCCGAACCTGTCCGGAAGGGAATCCGCCACAAGCCCAGGAAGGCCGTGGAAGGATGCTGAATTCCCGAGTGCGGGAAATGCGTAGACCCTGTCGGACAGAGGCATCATGAGCGGTGCGGGCTCGATGCCACTGCCGATGAAATCCCTGTCGTATTCGAACGTGGGGACGGGATCATCCTCACCCTGATGCAGTATGCCTATCCTCCTGCCCCACAGATGGACCTCGACGGTGCTGATCATTCCTCATCTCCCCATTTCCATTGCCTGGTCTTGGTCGTTCTCTTCCTGGCGCGCTGTCTAGGTTTCGTGTTCTCGACGAACGCGGACGGGCGGATGGACTGATCGGGGATCAGTATCTCGAAATTGCCCTGCAGGTCCAAAGCTTCCATAAGTTTCAACAGGTTGGAGAGGCCTATGTCATAACCGTTCTCGAACCTCTTGATGGTACTGAGCGACACCATCGATTTCTCGGCAAGATCGGTTTGTGTCATGGGATAGGATATCCTGTACTGTTTGAACCTTTTCGATAATTCGGATGCGATCTCTGTCGGGTCAGAGGTTGTGGTGATTTTCATTGACATTCAATAGATTAAATGTGAGATATTAAAGTATTTTTATAGGGTTAATAGCTCATATTTTAGATATTATTTTTTTGAAAAGGCAATAAATCCCGATTCCGGGAGATATGATTGTAAGAAAGTCGTGCGACCGATGTCATGTATGGGTCCGCCGCTGCGATCCGCCCAGCGTAAACATTTATCTCCGCGGTGCGGATTTGCTAGTGAATTGTGACCAGATACCATCCATGGAATTCGGTACTGGACACATTGTTTTCTAACTCCAATAGTAACACGAATTAGTAATAAATATTACCAAACTGAATGCTAAAACCATGCAATCCAAAGCTGTTCTAGCAATCGCAGTTGCGGTAGTTGTCATCATAGTGGGCATCGGCGCATTCATGTTCCTGAACAACAACGGCAACAATGATTCCCCGACCGGAGAGGTGACCGACGCTCTCGGCCGCACCATCAAGATCCCGTCCGACCTGGACAACGGTATCGTGACGATAGGCAGCACCGGGCCTCTCAGATTCGCTTCCATCTTCGATGTGTATGACAGGATCATCGAGGTCGACAAGGGCGACATAACCGACAACAAGAACGGAAGGGCGTACTCCTATGCATATCCCTACGACAAGCTCGATGTCGAGACCCAATCCCATGCCGACAACAAGCTGGAATCGGCGACGGTGGAATCTATAGGGAAGAAGAATCCCAGCCTGGTCATAACCTCCGCCGGTGTGTGGAACAACTATGCCGAGAACTTCCAGACCCTGGCCAAGAAGGTCACCGTTATGGTGCTAAAGGATCAGCAGATGCAGTACATGACCGAGGACGGCAAGCTCGCTGAATTCATCACGTTCAACATCGAGCTCCTTGGAAAGGTCCTGAAGAAGGAGTCCCGTGCCACGGAGGTCATCGACGGCATCAACGGAATAATCGCAGACATAGCGTCTCTGAAGGGGACATCGGACAGGAGCATCTACGTCGCAGGCGTCACCATCAGCGGCAGCAACACGCTGAACACGACCTTCCCCAGATACATCCCCTTCGACCTCACCGGTTCCAAGAACGCATACGCCGGCGGGTCCACCGACAGTAAAGTGGTCCTGAGCCCCGAGGAGGTGGCGAAGATGGACATCGACATGATCATCATCGACCCGTCATCCTCGGACAAGGTGAAGGAGCAGGACAGCCAGGCGGTCCTATCGTACCTCTACGGTCTCGATGAGAGTGAGAGGCCGGACATGTACATCACCGTGCCCATAGTGTGGGACAGTATCAACTACGACTGCGCCCTGGCCAGCGCATTTGTTGTGACGTACCTCAATTACCAGGGGTCGCTGACCCTCGAGCAGCTGGAGCAGAAGGTCGTGAACGTTTTCAAGACGTTCTACGGAACCCACGGTGATAATGTCCTGAAGGACATGAAGACCTTCTTTGAGGGCAAATCCTCATCGAACGGACAGGAGATGCCGATCTTCCAGGAAGTAGAGGTCGTCAAGAACGGCGACATGTACGCGCTTGCAGCCGCATGACAACTTCGATAAAGGGATTGATAGGGTGCTGATGGACAGGACGGGGACGGAAGACAGTACCAAGGATGGATATCTGAGGTACGCCCGCAGCAAATGGCTGTTCCTCATCGGAACGGCCGTTCTGCTGGCGATCCTTTCGGTATACACGATAGGTCTCGGTGCCACCGATCTCTCGTACTTGGACATCCTGAGATACCTGTTCTTCCCGGACGATTCGTGGGACAGCACGGTGGTCTGGGATCTCCGCTTCAAGATGATCGTGGCGGCCATATTCGCCGGAGCGGCACTCGGTATCGCGGGAACCGTGATGCAGAGCATCCTGAGGAACCCGCTGGCCTCCCCGTTCACCTTAGGCCTGTCGAACGCTTCGGCGTTCGGCGCGGCACTGGCCATCCTCTTCATGGAGGGCGGTACCATCGTGGGGCAGACGGCCGCCTATGCGAACGTCAACAACCCCATCCTTGTCACCGTCATGGCGTTCGCCATGGCCATGATCGCCACCGGCATCATGCTCCTCCTTGTCAAGATGACCGAATGCACCCCGGAATCCATCGTCTTGGCAGGGTTGGCGATCAGCTCGATATTCTCCGCGGGACTGGCGTTCCTGCAATACATGGCAAACGATGTCGCATTGTCCGCCATCGTTTTCTGGCAGTTCGGAAGCCTGAGCAAGGTAAGCTGGTCCAACCTGTACCTGGTAGGTGCCGTGCTGGTCCTCGTCGCACTGTACTTCATCCACAAGCGCTGGGATTACAACGCACTGGAGTCCGGGGAGGACGTGGCCGCCGGCGTGGGTGTGAACGTTGAGAGGACCCGCATCATCGGATTGGTCCTGTCCGCGGTTCTGACAGCCGTTGTGGTATCGTTCATGGGCGTGATCGGGTTCATAGGGCTGATCGGCCCCCATATAGTCAAGAGGCTGATCGGCAACGACAGCAGGTACGTCCTGATAGGCTCCATGCTGATCGGGGCGCTTGTCCTGCTGTTGGCGTACATAATAGGGTCGTACGCATTCTACACGGTCATACCGGTGGGCATAATCACATCGGCGATAGGCGGACCCCTGTTCATCCTCATCCTCATAGGGAGGCGCAGAAGAAGATGATCGATGTGAAGGACATCAGGTTCTCGTACGGGAAGAACGAGGTGCTGAAGGGGATATCCTTCCAGTCGGAGCCCAACACTGTGATATCGATACTCGGCCCGAACGGTACCGGTAAGACTACCTTCCTGAGATGCATCACAGGGGCCCGCAGGCCCAGCTCCGGGTAGATCACCGTGGATGGCACGGACATCTTCGCCTTGTCGGGACGCGAATTGGCGAGGAAGATCGCATACGTTCCCCAAAGCGTCCCCGCATCCAGGATGTCCGTGTTCGACACCATACTGGTCGGCAGGAGGCCGTACATCGAATGGAGCGCGACCAAGAAGGACTTGGACCGCGTATCAGAGATAATCGACGCCCTGGGGATGTCGCACATCTCCCTGAAGTACATGGACGAGATTAGCGGCGGGGAGTTCCAGAAGGCCCAGATCGCCAGAGCGATCGTGCAGGAGCCGTCGGTCCTGATCTTGGACGAACCGACGAACAATCTCGACATCTCCAACCAGCATCGCACAATGGGGATGATCATGGACATAGTCCGTTCGCGGGGGATGTGCACGATCATGACCATGCACGACATCAACCTGGCGGTGCATTACTCGGACAGACTCCTGTTCCTTAAGGACGGCAAGGTCGCGGCCTACGGAGGACAGGAGATCGTCACCCGGGAGCTGATAGAGGATGTGTACGGCGTCGAGGCCGATGTCATCCGCCACAGAGGGGTTCCCATGGTGGTCCCCAGATATTCGATAAAATATGACGATCATGATGATGGAGAACGATACGATGGCAGAGGACCCGGAGAGGCTTATGCACCCTGTAAGGAACGACCGCGACGCAGTGATCCGCGGAAAGTTCGGCGGATATATGACGGGGTTCGCAAACGCGATGATACTGAGGACGTCCTTCCGTTTGGGGCTGTTCGACATTGCCGCCAGCCCGGTATCCGCTAAAGAGATCTCCGGAAAGGCAGGTCTGGATGCCGATCTGACCGTGATGCTCTGCGACAGCCTGGTGCAGATGGGCCTGCTGGACGGGGTGGAAGGAGGATACGTGGATTCGGACGCTGCATCGGCATATCTCTGCCGCGATTCAGACACCTATCAGGGCAACACGCTCAACGGGATGTTCGACAACATGGATGAATGGATGCACTTGGAGGAACGCCTCGTAATGGGTCCAAGATATGTCCACAGGGAGGAGATGTTCGGGGAGAAGTGGCTCCGGGCGATAGCCGAGTCGTGTCTCGATGGGAGCGTCGGTGCAATCGTCGACGAGATAGATTCCCGCGTGGATCTGTCAGGATACAGGACCCTTCTCGATCTCGGAGGAGGTCACGGTCTGCACTCGATAGGCCTGGTCCACAGGCATCCGAATCTGGAGGCAACCGTGTTCGATGTGCCGATGATGTGCCCGATAGCCATGAAGAACTCGGAGAGGTACGGCGTGCCCCTGCGTACGATCGCAGGCGACTTCTATAAGGACGATCTCGGTGGCCCTTACGATGTGGTGTACTCATCGTTCAATCTTTCCACATCGGACATCAGGATGGCCGACCGTGTCCACGGGGCGGTGGCAGACGGAGGCCTTCTGATTCTCCGCCGTCATCTGCCAGCGACATCGCAGGACAGCATCCGGAACTTGGAGTGGAGCCTCAGGACCTGGGACGGGAAGGGCAAGAAGAACTACGGGGGCTCATGGCTACCCACGGCGGAGGCCTACATCGACAAACTGATCGGTCTGGGCATGTCGATGCTCGTGAGGGAACAGATGGATGGATCATCCGAACTGGTCATCATGACGAAAAGTCCGATACATCCGTAATCAGGATTATAAACAGGGCAATCCTCGTAACATTATGGATTTCTGCCCCAGATGCGGTAGGTACCTCAAGGATGAGGAGTTCCAATGCCCGGAATGCGGTAACATTGTGCGTGAGCTGCCCATCCGCGATCAGGTAGCGCCCGAGATCAACATGATGTACTCCGGGAACAGGGCGGGCAGATTGGACATCAGAGACATATTCAGGGACAAGGTGTTCTACATCGTGTTCGCGATAGGTTTCGCGGCTTCGTTCTCCGTCACCTACTTCTGGAGGTTCTCGGTGTTCCTGTTCCTCATCCCGCTGCTGATGCCGGTGGGGAGGCCGAGCATAAGCCTGGGGCTCATACTCGGCATAATAGTCGGTTCCCTGATCGGCTTCGTCACGAAGACCTATCTCGTGGCCTCTTCGATAGTGTGAAGTCGTAGAGTTTGTCCATGTTCTCGCCGGTCTTGGCCGAGACCTCCTGGACGGGCTTTCCGGGGAAGTTCTGTTCGAACCACGCTTTGATGTGCTCTATCTGACCGGGCTTCGCCAGGTCCATCTTGTTGATGAGGATCAGGTCCGACCCGGACATCTGCATCTTGTAGAACGCCTCCTTCTTCTCCAGGAGCGTGTCGAACCTCTCCACGTCGGCAAGTCCGATGATCGAACACGAATCCTCGTCGATCATGGCGTTGTGCACGAACTGCTTCACCTTGTGGGGGAGCGCCAGACCGGTGGGCTCGATGATGAGCACATCGGGGTCCAGGTCCCTCTTGATGTTCCTGAGCGTGGCCTGGAGGGTGCCGACCAGGGTGCAGCAGATGCACCCCTCGGGCAGCTCCGTCGCGCTGTACCCTTCGGCTTTGATCGTCGCTCCGTCGACCCCGACCTCTCCGGATTCGTTGACGATGATAGCCGTCTTCAGTCCCTTGCCGGTATAGACCTTGGCCAGGTCCAGGAGCATGGTGGTCTTTCCGCTTCCGAGGAATCCTCCGATTATGAATACATCCATCGTACCGCCTCAGAACGACAGCCTGAGGTCGTCGTACTTGTACACTTTCTGGGGGCAGCTGAACTGGCATCTGTAGCATGCGGTACCGAGGCAGTTCTTGGTCTTGACCACGATCTTCTTGTCCTCCTGGACGGTGAGCGCGTGCTCGGGGCACTCCTTCTCGCACTTCTTGCACCCGGTGCAGCCTTCCATGTATCCGGTGAGCTCGGTACCGATGTCGTGGAGGATGTACAGTCCCCTCTCTCCCAGGTCGGGAATGTCACGCTGTACGATTCTGTGGACCGTGGGCACGCCTTTCGGCCTGGGGAGCTCCTGGATGCCTGCGATGGCGTTGTTCCTGTTGTACATCTCCATGCTCATGCCCTCGTCACACACGGCCAGCTCCTGGGTGTAGATCTGCTCGAAGATCTTGTCGCCTGCGAACATGATGTGGTTGGCCCTGATTCCGTTGGCGATGTCCTGGAGGGTGTCCAGGAGCTCGGGGTTCCTGAGGATGTCGGTGGCCATGGCCAGCGAGGTGTTACCGTACTGGTAGATGGTGTTGCATGACGGCGGCAGGAGACCGACCTCCCTTGCCTTCACAGCATCCACATAGGTTCCGGATGCCCCGGCCATGTACATGATGTCGAGGTCGCTGAACTTGATGCCCGCATGCTCCAGGAGGGTGAAGTGTCCCGCCCTCATCGCTCCGATCGCCTTCATGGCCTCGGAGATGTCATGCGAGTCGATGTAGATGCCGTCCTGCAGGTGGAGCAGTCCGTCGGAGGTCGTGAGCTTCCCCTTCTTCCAGAGGTGGCAGTCCAGTGCCGCGGCGACGGCGGCGATGACTCCGGTACCGGTGATACCGGTGGCCTTGCCGCTCATCGGCCCTTCGGGGGTGACGGACTCCAGGCCGAAGTCACATCTGGCCCCGTTCTCGGGGATGATGTCGTCGTTCAGGACCTTGCATATGTATTGGAAATCATATTCGAGATCGGATATGGCGCCGGGTCCAGCGAGCATACCGTATTTGATGGACTGCCCTTCCATGGCCGGTCCCGCCGCCGCGGATCCCGTGTAGATGTCGTCCCCTATCTTCAGGGCCATCTCGGCGTTGGTACCGTAATCCGTGACGAGGCAGTTCTCCTTCTGCTCGAGGAATCCGCTCTTGTACATCATGGCCAGCGCATCGGCGCCGATCTCGTGCCTGATCGCCGGGGGAACGCAGAGCTCGCATCCATCCCTGACATTCAGTCCGACATCCACTGCCGAGAAGACCCCGGCATCCCTTTTCTGCGCCACTATGCCTCTGGCCTTGTGCGCGTTCTCGCCCGCGAAGGCCAGGTCGTCCACCGGGATCCCTTGGAAGAGCGACAGCTGTATCGGGTTACCGCAGATGCTGACCCTCTCGACCTTGTTCAGGTCCACGCCGAGGGTGGCAATGAGCTTGTTGACGGTGTCGATCAGGATCTTGTGCGCCGTGTCCGTCCCTGCGTTTATGCAGAACGTTAGATGATCCATGATGTTCGCTCCGGGCAGCGGATGACATTCCGTGACGGAGGTTGATAGTATCTTGCCGTTCGAGAGGTCGACGGCGTGCCCTCTTGTACCGCTCGTACCGATATCCAAAGAAATTCCTATACTCATCGTTACCACCTGACCTATCTGGTCTTTCTTATGTTTTTGTAATAGAACCTAACATAAAAATGGTATGTTAGACAAGGCAACTTTTACCTGATGTTTAGTCAATTTTTTTGTTGTCATTGTCAATACTATATAAAACTTATATCCAAAGTATTTAAAGTTACTGGGATATTTCATCCAACCAACCATTCCATTAAATAGTTTAGAAATACATCCAACTAACCATAGGGAGTTCACGGCAGCCCCCTAGATAATAAGGAGGAAAATCAATGATAGACTACTCTAAAGTAGACTTTTCTAAGATCCTCAAGCGTTACGACGTTGAGGGTCAGAACGAAATGACACCTGAGTCCGTGGCCAAGGCAATGCTGCCGAAGGACCCCGTCCTGTACAAGGTCGCCGAGTGCGTCCTGTACATGAAGTTCAAGGACGTGGGACCCGCGACCGCCGAGGCGCTGAAGACGAAAGATGCTCTTGATATCATCAACAACGGACTCGTCGTCGGAATGGAGTGTGTCGCGAAACTGTACGCAGAGCACATCTACTACCTGCCCGAGATCATGATGGCCGCAAAGACTATGGAGATCGGAATCGCACTCGCAGAGAAGCAGATCCCCGGTGGAAGGACGACAAAGGGAACCGTCGTCATGCATGCCGCCGAAGGAGACCCCCACGACATCGGTAAGAACATCGCCGCCGTCATGATGAGGTCTTCCGGATACACCGTCGTCGACATGGGAAAGGATGTCGCAGTGGACGATGTCGTCGCCAAGGTGAAGGAGATCAAGCCCTTCATGGTGACCGGAACCGCGCTCATGACGACCACCATGACAGCATTCCCCCGCGCCGCAGCGAAGCTCGTCGCAGCCGGAATCAACATCCCGTTCATGGCAGCCGGAGGAGCAGTCAACAGGGACTTCTCGGAGTCCTTCGACCTCGGAATCTATTCCGAGAAGGCGCCTCAGACCCCGCCCATTGCGGACAAGATCCTTGAGGGATACGACTGGAGAAAGATCAGGGAAGAGTGGGACCACATCGTAGGAGAGTGATTGTTATGGCAAAGTACACAAAGATGGCATACGGCAGTGCGGAAGAGATGGTATTCGGACACGCGAAGGAGCCCGTCTCTTACGGTTTCGGAATCAAGGTCGGAGCAGGCAGGGTCATCCCCGAGCTGAACTACGGACCCAGGCCCGGATCCGAGGCGACACCCGAGAAACTCAGGAAGGAGTACGTCGACTACATCTCCAAGGATGTCCTCAACAGATGCGTCACCCTCGGATTCCCCGACGTCCAGCTGGAGACCGAGTGGATCTCCCAGATGGGAGACCCCAAGATGGCCACACCCGTGGTCGAGGGCCAGAAGGCAATCTGCGAGAAGTACTACGAGGAGTACGGACTGAACTGCGCCGTGAGGCAGACAATCCCCGACCAGCGTGAGGCGGAAGAGGGATACAGGCCCGGAATGGGCGGAAAGCACAGCTACCCCGAGCACCTGTTCCAGTGTGCTGAGGTCGCCTGTGAGAACGGAGCGGATGTCCTCTCGTGCGAGACCCTCGGAGGAAAGGAGCTCGGAGACTACGCGACCACGAACGGAGACATCGTCGCATTCCTGTTCGGAATCGGATACCTCGGTTCCATCGACATGGAGTACGTCTGGAAGCAGTTCGTCGATATCGCCAAGAAGAACAAGGTCATCGCCGGAGGAGACACCAACTGTTCCGGAGCCAACACCTCGATGTTCATGGCCGGCGGAATGCTGGACCAGGATGTCCAGAGGACCTACTCCGCGGTCACCCGTGCGATCTCCGCCGCAAGGACCCTTGTGGCATGGGAGCAGGGTGCATCCGGACCCGACAAGGACTGCGGTTACGAGGGACCCATCTGTAAGGCTATCGCAGGAAAGCCCTGCGCACAGGAGGGAAAGAACTGTCAGTGCGCCCACGCCGATCTTCAGGGTAACCTGATGGCACAGGTCTGCGACCTCTGGTCCAACGAGTCCATCGAGTACCACCCCGAGTTCGGAGGAACCTCCGTCCAGTGCTGGATGGGAAGCCTCGGATACGAGGTGGCCCTGATGAACACCGCCATCCAGACCGGCAAGCAGAAGGACCTCAGAGACCTCTACATGATCACCGACCGTGAGAGGGGACCCGAGGGACACATCCTCGCATACGACAACGCATATAAGATCGGAGAGGCTATCGTCTCTGAGGGCAACAACTACTACCTCAGGGCCAAGGCCGCCGGACTCACCGCCGCGAAGCTCATCAAGGACCACAACGACTCCAAGGAGCTCCAGCTGACCAGGAAGCAGAGGGAAGTCCTCGACTCTATCATCAAGGACCTCGAAGCTCTTCCGGATGATGAGGACAAGTTCTTCGAGTACTGCTGCAAGAAGTACGCGGACGTGCCCAACTTCAACCTGAAGAACTACGGTCTTTGATAGAAGGTCTAAACTTCAGATCCGGCGGGAACCCCCGCCGGACGACTTCATCAGAGGAGGTAGACTGATATGTCTGAATTCAAGCCATTGGATCCAACGGCATGCGGATTGTTCCTGGTGGCAGTGGTGTCATTCCCTCTCGCGATCGTCAATCTGATCGATGGGCAGGTCGGACCTTCGAGCGATTTCTTCACGATAATAGGCGCACTGATCCTTGTCGTGGCGCTCCTGGCCTACAGAGCGGAGAGCAATTTCGGATTCACGGTGTTCACATTGGTCGGGGCGGCCGTGCTGCTGACCGGACTGGGGATCGGACCCTGGGAGGACATAGCGTTCACGCTGACCTTCCTGCTGGCCATCATATGGTCCTTGAATGTGAAGGCTCCGAAAGCATTGACGATAATCTGTTTTACCACCGCCTTGGTCTTCCTGACCGTAGGTCTCTCCGGCATAGTCGGAGGGGACTATTGGCATTGGTTGATAGGAATCGCGGCGCTGTTGAACTTCATCTTCAACATCTATCTGTCGTTCGCACTTGCAATGGACGGTAAGATCAAGGTCTTCTGATCCCGTCCCTCAAACAGGTCCCTTCATGGGACCTCCTTCTCCTTGTTCAGAAGGGGCCGTCGGCATGCGGCCCCGTCATCCACGGCGATGGTCGATGATTTTTCCGATAATTCGACATACGTCGTACATGCTGGCAACAAGCCAATAAATAGAGTCCGCTTTACGGTTCTCAGATGACATCATCAAATCCACGTCCAGTGGTCCCTCTGGATTCTTCCGAACTCGATATCGGTCTGGTCGGAGGCAAGGGGATCAACATAGCCAAGATGATCTCGAGCGGATTCAGCGTGCCACCGGCGCTCTCTGTCACCGTGGACGCATACGACATGTTCCTGGACATAACCGGTCTCAGGGGCAGGATCGCCGAGATACTGGCTAGGACGGATTTCGATGACGATGCGGATCTCAACGCATCATCCGACAGGATACGTTCGCTCTTCACCGAGGTGCCCCTTCCGGAGGAGGAGATCTCAGACCTCAAGAAGAACTTCTTCAACCTCGAAGGCGAGTACTTCGCGGTCCGCTCTTCCGCCGTGGCGGAGGACCTGGCCGATGCCAGCTTCGCAGGTCAGCAGGACACCTATCTGAACGTGAGGAAGCATGACATCATCTCCAGGGTCCTGGCCTGCTGGGCGTCGTATTGGAACGCAAGGGCGATGAAATACAGGCATGATGCATCGAAGGACCATCTCTCGCAGGGTATGGCAGTCGTCGTACAGAAGATGGTCAAATCCGACATCAGCGGGGTCATGTTCACATCCGATCCGGTCACCGGTGAGGAGCATGTCATAATAGAGGCGTCATGGGGTCTCGGAGAATCGATAGTGTCCGGGCTCGTCACCCCCGACAGCTACAAGGTCTCGTACGACGGGAAGGTCCTGTCCGCCGAGGTCCACAACAAGGAGATCGGGTTCTTCCTCGTCGACGGGGAGAACAGGCAGGTCCCCATCGATCCCGACAAGGTCTCGGTGCGCTGTGCGGACGATACTGTGCTGAAAGCGATCGCAGCCGAGGGACTCAAGCTCAGGGACCACTTCGGATGCCCCCAGGACATCGAATGGGCCGTCGAGGCCGGCAAGGTGTACATACTCCAGTCGAGGGCGATCACGACCCTGCCGGACATGTCCGAGAAGGACGACATCCTCTGGTCCAGGGGATACGGCGACGAGTACTGGGCGGATGCCACCACACCGATGTTCTATACGGTCATGGGAAAGCTCCTGACCGATTACGTGAACCACGAGGGAGCGCACATGATGGGCTACAAGGATCTGGAGTCCGGACCGCTCACGAAGCTCCACAAGTCGAGGGTGTACTTCTCCGCCGTCGTGTTGGAGAGGATCTTCGCCCACTATCCCAAGTTCATACGTTCGAAGGAACTGCTCGAGTACTTCCCCCGCAGCGAGCAGGAGAGGATCTCGAAGTACCCCAACGATTTCCTCGGAATGATCAAGTCGCAGCTCTGTCTGCTCATCCGCGACAGGGACGGGATGATCTGGAGGACGGACAAGGTCTACAGGAAGTGGGCAGAGGGATTCCTCAAGCTGTGCGACGAGTTCGATGCCACCGATTTGACCAGAGTATCCGACAAGGAGCTGGCCGAGTGGTACGGCAGGATTCGCGTGGGATCCACCAAGCACTACCAGCTGATCCGCTACGGTATGGTGTCGCATTCGATCATGACCAATCTGCTGGTCAAGAACTGGTCCATCAAATGGTTCAAGGATGACGGTTCCGTCTATGCCGGACTGATGTCCGGGCTGGAGGACAACAAGACCGTCGAGACCAACAAGGGATTCTCCGACCTGGGCGTGGCGCTCAGGGCCGACGAGGATGTCAGGAAGAAGGCGGAGTCCATGGATGCCGAGGAGTTCGTCGAGTGGCTCCAGACATCCGACGTCCCCTTCAAGGATGTCTATAACGGATTCATAAAGGAGTTCGGGCACAGGTCCGGTACAAGAGAATTGAACGCCCTCAGGTGGGCAGAGGATCCCGATTACGTGATGTCCATGGCCTTGCAGATGTGCGATTCCGGTGTAGATCTCAGGAAGGAGTTCGAGAACGGTATCCAGCGCAGGAAGGACACGGAGGAGATGGTTCGCAAGGAGCTGGGTTTCTTCAAGAGAGCCATACTGTTCAAGGTGCTGCAGTATGCGCGCACATACCTCATATTCAGGGAGAACCAGAGGTTCTACCTCGACCATATGATGTACAGGAACAGGCTGATCTTCCTCGAGCAGGGAAGGAGGATGAAGGACATGGGCCTGATCGATGACAGGGAGGACATATTCTTCCTGGAGGACACCGAGGCCCTGGCGATCCTCAACGGAGGGGACGCGTCCGATGCGAGGGCGGTCATCGCCCCCAGGAAGGCGGAGTTCATGAAGTACCGCGACAGGCTCCCGCCGAAGTTCCTGCTGAACGGGGTCGACTTCGACGACGACCCCATCTCCCAGGGGGACACCCTGGTGGGTGCGGCGTCCAGCCCTGGAACGTACAGGGGAAGGGTCCGCGTCATCAGCGACGTCAGGGATCTGGGCCAGGTCGAGAAGGGCGAGATACTTGTCACGAGCAACACCGATCCCGGGTGGACGGTGGTGTTCTCGAAGCTGGGCGGGCTCATCACCGAGACAGGAGGAATCTTATGTCACGGTGCCGTCATATCCCGCGAGTACAGGATACCTGCGGTCACAGCGGTCAAATCAGCGACCTCCGTGCTGCACACAGGGGACTTGGTCTCCGTGGACGGCAGCAAGGGAGAGGTAACGATACTGGAGGAAAAGGAATGAGCGGAGAATTGGATTGGAACGAGAGCTATTACTTCAACTTCTTCGATGCGAAGCAGGCCCTCACGGCCTTCATGCGCATCGGCAACAAGCCTAACAGGAACGAGAAATCCGTGTTCCTATTCGTGATGAACAAGGACGGCGTGTTCGGCATCAGGAACACCGAGCCCTGCGACGAGAACAAGACCCTCTGCTCCGGACTCAGGTTCGAGAACAAGGGCGATGTCTGGAAGATCACCTACAACGGCCCCCTGTTCGACATGTCCAAGGAGCCTGTGCCCATCATGTCCTCGCTGGACATCGACTGGAGACCCGTCAACCCCGAGATGGACTACCACGACTGCGTGGATGCCGCCGGGGAGGCCCTGTCCGCGAAGACCGCCTCGGAGCACTTCGAGCAGTTCGGAGTCGCCACCGGAAAGGTCGTCGTCGGTGATTCCTCATTCCAGGTCGAAGCGACGGGAGAGAGGGACAAGAGCGAGGGCGTCCGCGACTGGGGATCCCCCAAGATGTGGCTCTGGCTCAACTCCGTCTACGGCGCGGATCTCGGATGGAACGCCACCAAGCTGTCCACGCAGATGGGGGATGTCGATGCTGGATTCGTCGGGACCAAGGACTGCAACGATCCCGTCGTCAAGATCGATATCGACCTGGACTACGACGGTGCTATACCCAAGTCCTACAGGATGACCATGCATGGCAAGAGCGGCAAGTCCTACGATGTGGAGGCCAAGATCCTCAAGTACGCCCAGCTTCCGATGCAGGGCAGCAAGGACATGATGCTCATTGAGACCATCTCGCAGACCGTCATGGACGGCCGCACCGGTTTCGGAATCGCCGAGCTCCTGGTGCCCTCCAAGAGGGAGTGAAACACATTTGGGGCCCACGCCCCGTTTCATCCATCCACATGGTATCCTCCTGGATACTGGCTATGTTTTATCCTTGAAGATTCGGACCGCATCAGTCTTATAATGTCGGATGCCGATTCGAATACTGATCCAAATGACCGATTGCAAAGTATGCGTGGATGCGGGTGTCTGCAAGATGAAGACCATCATCACGGCCACTACCAATGACATGGGCCTGGTCGATCTCCATATCAAGAGCGATTGCCCGAACATCTTGAAGATGTCGTGGAGGATGGAGCCTGTCAGCCCGTATGCGGAGGTCGAGTCCGAGTTCTACAAGTCCGAGGTATACAAGTGGGCCCAGGAGACCCCTATACCCCATACGGCATGCCCTGTGCCTTCAGCGATCATCAAAGCAATAGAGTACGCCGGGGATCTAGGCCTGAAGCGCGACGTGTCCATCAGGTTCATTGACGACGATTCAGAGGCCGGGATGGACTGATCAGATCGGCAGCTTGGTGCAGTTAGGCACCACTTTGTAGTTGTACTCGCAGAAGTAGACCTCTATATTCTGCCCCTTGTACTTCTCGAAGACCAGATGCCAGTTCTGGACGGGTATGTTGCCGCATATGACGGCGTTCACCTTCTTCCCCTCCGATAGCCTGTCGCCGATGAAGGCCTCCAACTCCCTGGGGAAGGTTATCCTGTTGTCGGCCAGGAACTCGCGGTCCACCTTCAGGATTATGGAGTCAGGCTCCTGCCTTGCGATTTCGTCCAGGACTATCTGGATGAGAGTCTCCATCCCTTCGGTCTTTATTCCGGATATGGCGGTGGGCTCCTTGGTGGCAACGAATCCTGCCACCAGCGGTCTTGGGTCGGTCTCGGGCGGTGTGGCGAAAACCATGGTATCACATCATATGGTGAGCTTGGTGCAAAGCGGCACCTGACGGCAGGCCGCGGCGCAGTAGAAGACCTGCAGGTCCCTTCCTTTGAACTTCTGCAGCTCCAGGTTCCATCCGGAGACGGGAATGTCCCCTGCGATGATGAGGTTCAGCCTCTTCCCTTCGGACAGCCTCTTCTCAATGTAACCGGAGAAGTCCCTTGCGAACGTGATGTCCTCGTCGGACATCAGGTCCCTGTCCATTATGACTATGTTGGATCCGGGCTGCTGTCTGCTCAGCTCGTCGACGACGATTTGCATCAGGGCTTCCGTGCCTTCGGCCACAAGGCCTGCAAGGGCCTTGGCGTCATCATTGGATATGAATTCGGATACCTTCGGACGCGGGTCCGACTCAGGGGGACAGGAGTTGACCATCTTCGCACCTGAGAAAAGTAATGGGTGAAGGCGTTTAAAACATGGGTGGAGGTCCTCAGGCCCCAGCTCATTTCATCTTCTTCTTCAGCTTAGCGATCTTCTTCTTTGCTTCTCCATCGCCGGCATCTGCCTGCTTCTGGAGCTCAGCAAGTTCAGCTTTCTTGGCCTGTTGCTTCTTTTCGAGCTGTTTCTTGGACATCGGCATTCTATACGCCTGCTCCTTGAATCCACGCACCCACGATAAATGTTGCCATCGGAAGGCCCCTATGTGAATCGGCATCAGTATGATTATTATCGGCGATGGGATTCATCGCCCGTTAACATGGACGACCGGAACAGGGTGCTCACAGCCATAGTCGCGGCGATATTCGTCATCGCAGGTCTTGTAGTGTCGCAGAACTGCTACAGTCACGATGAGAATGATGATTGGACGGTGGGCGTCATGTGGCGCACCAACCAGTCGTCTGAGTCGTATGTGTATACATGCAGGGCCATCGAGGCGGCCGGCGGCAGCGTGGTCAAAGTCGGACAGATATTCTTCGACGACCTGGAGTATGACGGCAACGGAAAGCTGGTGAGCGGCATCAACGAGATAGGTTATCTCGATCAGGAAACGGCCGACAAGGTGAAAGGCGCAGATTGGCATCGCTCTAACATCGAGGAGGCGCTAGCAGGGGTGGATTTCGTAGTGTTCCCTGGCGGGGACGATATCAGCCCCTCCCTGTACAAGATTCCACAGGAATGGGTGGACAGCGGAGAGGACAGGGCTTTCGACCCGGAGAGGGACGTCTCTGACTACTTGGCGATGAAATATTGCTTGGAGAAGGACATCCCGCTGGTCGGAATATGCAGGGGGATGCAGTTCCTATTCGTGGTCTCCGGTGCGGAGATGGCTCAGGACATTCCCGCATATTTCAGGGAGCATTTGTCCGATGATAGGGATACGCACAGGAATCCTATGCCCTCGCAGGGAGGGTACAGGGACTACTCTTTTCATGACGTCGTTCTGGAGACGGGATCCTGCATCCATGGCATTATGGGCAAGGAGCTACTGACAGGATGTCCTTCATGGCACCATCAGGCTGTTCTGAACGTCGACAACACGTAGCTGAAGGTCACGGGATACACCGAGACCGACGGCATCAGAATCATCGAATCCGTTGAGAGAACCGACAAAACGTGTGCGTTCGGAGTCCAGTACCATCCAGAGGCCGCGGTCTGCAAGATCCTCGACGATCTTCCCAACAAGGATGATTACATGAGCTACGAGGATGCAATGAGACTGTTCGAATGGATCGTGGATTACGGACGATCCTGATGGCATCCGATACGGTCACTTGATCAGAACGCTGGCGACGCCGCGGCAGGACTTGAGCATCATGATGACGTTCTCCTGCAGCTTGCCCTCGACGACGATCTCCAGCGTGGACCTGTCCCATTCGCCGCTGTTGCTGACGACGGCCTGCTTGAGGGTGATGCCTGAATTGTAGAGGACGGTCGTGACATCCGCTATGATGCCGGGGATCCTGGAATCGGTCGGGATGATGACCAATGCGGAGCATCCTATCTCATCGGCCATGTCTATCATGGACAGCATGGGCCTGAGCTTGGAGAATATGCGGTCGAGCTCCGGTATGGACGAGATGTGTTCGAGTGTCGTACGTACGACACGTCTGTCCACCTCGCAGGCGCGGGCTATGCCTGCATCGGTCTGTTCGACATCCCCGCAATAGGCGACGCCGTTCTGTACCCTGATCCCATACTCGAGCAGCTTCTTCGCCACCTTCCTCTGAGAAGGATACCTCTTCAGCAGAGCAGTAACCTGTTCCATAAAATCTCATCGACTTAGCATATAAAAATAGTGTCGGTCAGTGGGCATTTTTTATGAAGATTCGTCAATAAAAATCATCATTGCACATTTTTCTATAAAAACAGCGCTTTCTGTTCCTAGTCTTCTATACCCGTGTTAAAAAGTCCCTATTATCAGTCTGTTTTAGGCTCATCTTAGGCTTTTTTCCACGTCTGCCAATAGATCGCGGTCCCCTGTCCTTCCTTGGTTTCGGGGGTCGGATAGGTGTCGGCAATCAACGTAGCCACCTTGGGGAACGTCTTGCGATTGGACATCATGAACTGCGACAGCGGAGCCGGGACCGTGCTCAGGATCCTTCCGTCCATGTCGATAGATGTGCAGTCCGGATTGAATTCCACCCCGAGTATCTCCGATATCTTCTCGGCCAACTGCGTGCCCCTCTCCGATGCGGGAAGTATGACTGCTGAAGGGACCACACGGTCGATTATATCGCATATGGTGATCGAATACACGTTGGAGTCGTAGCATTCGGAACCTTTGTCCCTCACATGGTAGATGGTCCCGGCACCGCATCCGAAGACTGACGGGTAAAGGGGCTTCAGGTCCTGACCTCCGAATATCACTGCGTATGTGCGCCCCTCGTTGATCCCGGTGGCTCTGGACAGCGCCTGCATGCTGCAATCGGATATCCTAGGTCCTTCGGGGCAGTGCAGCACCTCCAGCCATACTAGGACTCCGTCCGCGGTGGACTGGTCCAGATCGTATCTGTCCAGCATCCCCGGCGGGAGCTCGTTGTCGTCGCGGCCGTCGCCGGTAGAGCATGACGAGCACGTGGAGCAGGACCCTCCGCTGCAGCCCATATCAGGGCCTCCTCTGGGATGTCAGGACATCATACATGCCATTCCGATGGGGGTCATGATATAAAAGTGGGAATAGGGGGCCCCTTCCGGGGCCCGGGTTTCAATTGTTGTTTATGCGCCTGCTGGTGGTGCGTTTGTAGAGGAAGGTATCGCTCTGACGCTCGATCTTCATGCTTCCGCTACGGTAGTAGTTCCTGGCGCCGTGCTGGAACTCGACGGACTTCAGTTTGGACTTGAAGTGCGAGTAGAAGATCGCTGCCGCGATACCTCCGAATATCAGACCCATGACGAGTCCAGAGATGAGGTCTCCCTCGGAGGACAGGAACATTATTCCAAAGAATACCGCGAACACCAGCGCGAATATCCCTGCGGTCGCTCCGCCCAGCTTGAGCATGTCCGCCGGGAGGTTGCCGACCATCTTGCCGGTCTGACCGTTCATTGCGAAGATGAATTTCCGTCCGTTCCAATCCGTGTTCATGAGCCACACGGGGTACAGGACGTAGTTGACGGTGGATGATCTGGCGGAGATGTCGCTTCTCTCCACGCTGACCGTATCGTATCCGTTGACGGTGGTCTGGAACTGCTCGGCGGCGCCGTCGGCCATCCTCTGTCTGGCACGGGGACGCTGCTGGTCCTGGTCCAGGTCGTACTTGTCGGCCACGTATCCGGACAGGTATCCGGTCGTGAAGTCCGCGGCCTGGTCGTAGTCGAAGGGCTCGATGGATTCCATGAGGTCGTCGGGCATCTTTGTCGATCCGTCCACGGGGACATGGTCGAACGAGATCTGTCCGGACCTCTTGACATCGTAGTACTTCGTCTCCGTGTACTCGGTGTCACCGGAGGTCCACTTGTGCACGGTGGTGCACCTGTATGTGACGTCCGCATCGAGGTCCGCATCGTACACCCAGAACGGGACATACAGGCCCTTGATCTCCTCGAGCCTGTTGTTCTCGATGAACTTCTTGGGGACGAACCTCTGTCCTCCGCAGTGCTTCTTCAGACCCTCTATGGCCTGCTCCTTCGTCTGCTTGAACGGCATGACCTTGTCGGGCTTCAGCACACCGCTGAGACGTCCCTTCAGGATGACCGCGTTGCCGCAGTACGGGCAGATCGTGGCCGATGTGGTCTCTTCCGAGTAGATGTTTCCTCCGCAGGAGTTGCACTGGTACTCTGTCATACCGTACAGCTCCTTCTCGGACCACTCCATTCCTCCGTCGGATGCGAGATCCACGTTGTCCGCAGCTACGGACAGGTCCCCCTCGTTCTTCATCGTAGTGGACACATCGAACTCGCTGTCGCAGTACGGACATTTGACCATCTGCGACCCGGCGTCGAACTGCAGCGTTGCACCGCAGCACGGGCATTTGTGATCGAAAGTATCAGACATATTATCACTCAACTCTTGTTTCCGAACGGACTGCCACACTCGGGACAGAACTTGGGGACCTTGGTCGGATCCTCGGGGGTCCATCCGCAATTGTCGCATTTTGCAGGAGCTGCCTCGGGTCTCTTGGCACCGCACTCCTGACAGAATTTGCCTTTGTTCACCGCACCGCACGAGCACTTCCATCCTTCCTCCGGCCTCTTGGAGCCGCACTCGGGACAGAACTTTCCGGCAGCCATGGCACCGCACGAGCATTTCCACATGTCTGCGGACATCTGCTGGGTCCCCTGCTGCTGAGAGGTCCCCTGTCTGGGAGCGTATCCCTGCTGTTGGGAGTATCCCTGCTGTTGCTGATAGCCCTGCTGCTGGTTCGCCATGTTGTAGTATCCTTGTGCGTTCATGCTTCCTCCGCCCATCTGGCCCAGCATACCGATACCCATGAGTCCGGTGACCGCACCGGCCTCGTTGCTGGCAGCGGCCTTGAGGGCCTCGGCCTGGGCTCCCACAAGGGTCGCACCAGCCATACTGGGGTCACGGAGGATAGCGGTCTTCTGCGCCTCCTTGATCATCTGGGCGTCCTCTTCGGGCAGGGTCAGGGATCCGATGGCTATGGATACCACGACGATTCCGCGAAGCTGGGACCATTTATCGGAGAGGGCGTCGTTCATTGCCAACTGGAGATCGTCCACATGGGCGACGATCTGGTTGGGACGGAGCCCCATGTCCGACATCTTTCCGAATCCCGGCTGGAGGGCCGCGGCGAACTCCGTCTTGAGCTGGCCGTCGATCTCGCCTCTCGTGTACTTCTCGGATACGTTACCGCACACGTTGACATAGAACAGAATCGGGTCCGCAATCTTATACGAGAACGTTCCCGAGCAAGTGACTGCGACGTCGATATCGAGGTTGATGTTCATATCGACGACACGGAACGGTATGGGGTTGGTTGTCTTGAACTTGTTGTCGATGATCTCTTTGGTGTTGATGTAGTAGACGCGCTGGTCCTTGCCGGTGTCCCCGCCGTAGGCGAAACGTCCGAACATCGTCTTGAATGTGTTGATGATGCTCTTTCCGAGGCTACCTGCGAAGACGCTGGGCTCGGTGGACTTATCGAATGTGTACTGTCCGGGTTCGGCACAGACCTCAACGATCCTTCCCTGCTCGACGATCAGCATGCACTGACCGTCCGCAACAGCGATTCCGGATCCGTTGGAGATGATGTTGTCATTTCCGCTCGTGTTCGTGGAGCGGGGTCCTGTACGCTTTACCCCTTTTACCATCAGCACGTCCGGAGGCATGGACTCGCAGTAGAAGAATTCCTTCCACTGGTCGGCCAAGGTACCTCCTACCGCGCCGGTTATCGCCTTGATTAGACCCATGTTGACGGTATGTGTTTCTTACAATAAAACTGATACTCTGACAGTTTGGTTTTTGTACCCTTACATGCGTCCATCCATCGGAGCACGGATATGTCGTCGAAACCTTCAATGTTGGTCATTGCGGCTGTGATTATAGCGGTCTCGATAGCAGTGGCCGTGCAGCTCGGACAGCCGGATGCCGTCAGGGCCGCAGACGATGCGGTCTTAGAAACGGCGGACCCTGCGGAGTCGGATATCATGGATGAAGGAGTTATCAATGTCAAGGCAGGAGAGGAGTTCAGAATAACGCTCAGAGGGAACGTCACTACCGGCTTCCATTGGTTCGCCACCTCGTACGACGGTCTCAGGCTCGTCAGGGACTGGTACGCGACGGATGTGGTCGACGGCCCGCCCAGATGCGGTGTCGGAGGCAAGCACACGTTCGTGTTCTCAGCCGATGAGGCGGGCACGTACAGGATCGTGCTCGACTATGCCCGTCAGTGGGAGGGCCATCCCATAGAGACCGAGACGTACACCGTGACCGTCGAATGATCATCCGGATAGGTCGTACGAAATCCTGCCCTTCGCGCCCGTCACTGTGAACGTGGCCTTGGCACCGTTTATGAAGGTCATCCTAGGTGCCTTGTGGCCGATATCGGCATCGAAGACCTTGGGCACGTCGTAATCCTTCAGACAGTCTAGGATGACTTCCCTGTAGTCCCCGCCCTTGTAGAACAGCGGTCTGCCGAAAACGAATCCGCTCACACCCTCGAACCACCCGTCATCGGACATGCCCTCGAACATCTTCCTGACCCTGGCCTCGTCCATGTCGTAGGTCTCCATGTACCATATGATGCCATCCTTGGCATACCTGCCGGTGAACCCTGACATGTCGACGATGCCCTTTCTCTGATACCATTCGAGGACGTCCATGCATCCGCCGATCAGCCTTCCGGAGAACTCGGCATCGCCGTCCGGACACTCCCAGATGACGACCTTCTCCTCGTTGTAAGGCTCCAGCCCGGTCTCCCTCTCGGAGAATCCGTCCTGATACATCAGGAACGATTCCTGCTCCGTCCTCTTCCCTTCGAGGAACTCGAGGTTCTCCTCCACGGCGCGATGCCACGGCTCCATCCCGAAGTCGCCGAAGTTGCTGCCGTATATGGTGGCGATGTCATGCTCCGCGGTTATCTTGAACAGGAGGACGGTGTTGTCCGAGAACCCCTGTATCCACTTGGGATGCCTCTCTATGAAATCCCAGTCCATGCCCATCAGCATCTCGCACTGGTAGTCCCCTCCGCTGGCGGAGATCACCACGCCGACCCTGTCATCTTCCAGAAGGCTCCCGAGCTCCATCACGCGCTGCATCATGGGCGAGCTCCTGCCGGTCTCGTCCGCAGTGTGGACGTTGGGTGTCTCAAGGACGCGGTACCCTCTCTCAAGGAGCTTCTCCTTGCCGTGGTCGAAGCGTGCGATATCCACCGGGTCGACCACGCCGAACGAGGGTGCGGTCACGCCTATCAGGTCGCCTTCCTTGAGGAATTTCGGGATTATCATGATGCCATGAATCGGAAGATAAGAGATAATCTTTATCGGCCCGCACCGATGACGGTGGCATGGCGATACTGTCGGACAAGGACATCTTGGAAGGAATGGAGACCGGATATCTGGGGATCAGCGACTACCACGAGAGGGGACTGACCCCCAACGGCTACGACCTCCGCATCAAGGAGATCATGGTAAGAGGGGACCTGGACCTCAAGACCGAAGGGAATGTCACGATCCCTCCGAGGACCATGTTCTACGTGTCCACCATCGAGAGGGTGAGGATGCCCAAGGATGTCTGCGCGCAGCTGTGGCTGAGGACCACATGGATCAGGAAGGGTGTCATAGGCTCCTTCGGGAAGATAGATGCGGGATTCGAGGGAACATTGACCCTCGGAGCGTACAACGCGACCGACGATCCGATAGAGCTGCCGATAGGCGAGAGGTTCTGCCAGATGGTCTTCGAGACGCTGAACAGCGGTACCATCAAGGATTATTCCGAAAGGAGCGGACACTACCAGGGGCAGACCGGCGTGACCCTCGAGCAGATAAGGAAGGACTGATCAGAGCTTAGTTATCCTCATAGAATAGACGCTCATCGTGGGGGAGTAGGTCTTCAGCTCGTAGCTGTCGATGGCTATGCTGTGGCCCAGCTCTCCCATGTCCTTTTCCAGCTTTTCGCAGAATCCAGGGAACTCGGCCCTCTCGATGATCTTGTACATGTGGGCGATCGAGCCGGCATGCATCCTGTCCAGCGCATATCTCAGGAACCTATCGGCTATCTGGGGGAGGTTCATGATCACATGATCGGCCTCCGGCAGGTCGTAGATCAGCTTGGAGGAGTCGCCGGTCATCGGCACTATGCAGTCGACATGGTTCTTTTCCGCATTGATCCTGGCGAAGTGCTCGGCCTCAGGGTTGAGGTCTATCGAATAGACCACTTTAGGATGTGAGAGTTTCCCGATGACCGTGCCGAACGGCGCTACGCCGGCAAACATGTCTATGACGACATCCCCGTCCTTGACCATCTGCGCTATCCTGGACCTCTCCGATGACAGCCTGGGATTGAAGTACACCTTGGAAGGGTCTGTATAGAGGTTGACCCCGAACTCCTTATGGACGGTCTCCGAGGTCCCTTCTCCGGCGATCTTCTCCAGGTCCCTTATCCTGAAGTCGCCCTTGACCCCGTAGTCATGGAACACCACGCGGATGTTCTTGTTCACTTTGATGAGGGCCTCTCCTATCTGCGTCCTGTACTCCCAGAGCTCATCAGGGATCTTGATCATCGCGACATCGCCGACCACGTCGAACGAGCTGGGGAGGTCCTTCCTCAGATTCTCGGGAACATCGGCTATCTCTGTGTAATCCGAGACCTTGTGCTCCTGGACGGCGAGCTCGGCATCCACGACCTCGTAATCCTCGAAGGAGCCGCAGGTGATGGGGATGAGAAGGCAGTCGCCGTCCGAGCGGATCTTAGCATCGAGGTCCAGATGTCCTTCGTCGAAGAGAGCGGCGCGTACCCTCTCCCCTTCCTTCTTCGGGACCCTGATGCATCTGGTCATGATCCGACCAATGCGAATACGGATAAAAATACCATGGCCGGTCGCCCGGCCACGGTCTCATTGGGTGATGCTGACCCTCTTGGGCAGCACGTACAGGTCCCCTTCGGAATCAATACCGACGGAGGCCTCGACGCCGTACACGTCCTTGATCAGTTCCGGGGTGATGACCTTCTTCGGCTCTCCGACGGCCACCAGCTCCCCTTTCTTCATGATCACGCACAGGTCGCAGTACCTCGCCATCAGGGAGATGTCGTGCTCCGCGACAAGGATCGTCATGTCCTTCTTGACCATGGCCTTCAGGTACTCCATGACCTCGAGCTTGAACTTCATGTCAAGGTGGGACGTGGGCTCGTCGACCAGCATCAACCTGGGCTCCTGCACGTAGGCCTTGGCGATCAGCACACGCTGCTGCTCTCCGGAGGAGAGCATGTTGAGGGCGCGGTCCTGAAGATGATGGACACCGAACTTCTCCAGCGTCTCCTCCACGAGGGTCTCGTCCTCGTCGGTCTCCCACCACATGTTCTGCAGATAGGGATATCTTCCGAGCATGACGGTCTCGAACACGGTCAGTCCGAAGGATGCGGTCATCTCCGCCGGCACGTTGGACACCAGCTTGGCGACCTCCGTGGGGGTCTTCGGTATGACCGATTCCCCGTCGATGAGGATGTCCCCGCTGGTGAGCATGTGCATCTTGTTGATGCATCTCATCATCGTGGTCTTCCCGCAGCCGTTGGGCCCGATGAGGCCTACGAGCTTTCCCGATGGGATCGAGAAGCTTACATCCCTGTCGGCATGGTAGCCGTTTTCGTATATCTTATCCAAATGACGGATCTCTAATAACGGAACCTCATCATCCATTGTACATCTTCCCCCTTATGAACAGAAGGTAGGCGAACACAGGCACGCCTATCAAAGTAGTAATGGCTCCCACAGGGAGCTCGTTTCCAGGAATTATCATTCTCGCCGCCAGGTCTGCGGCCATCATCAGCACGCCTCCCAGGGCTATCGATCCCGGGAGCACCAGGCGGTGGTCGCCTCCGAACAGCATACGGCACAGGTGGGGCACCACCAGTCCGACGAAACCGATGATACCGCAGAACGCGACGCAGAAGGCCGTCATTATGGACGCCAGGGTAAGGATCATGGCGTTGAACCTCTTCACGTTCAGGCCCATCTGCCTCGCCTGTCCCTCTCCCAGAAGCACCAGGTTCATCTCCTTGGCGTACCTGAAGATGAACAGGCTGATTATGATCACAGGGATCAGGATGAAGATCGCCTTCTCCCAGGTGATGTTAGAGAAGGATCCGAACAGCCACAGCATGACGTTGGAGACCTTGTTCCCCGAGAACACGATCATTATTGTCTGGGCGGCACCGAACACCAGTCCGATGACGACTCCCGACAGGACGTAGGCGTTGGTCGTTCCTCCGGCGCGGAGGGCCAGGGCCATGGTGAGCAGGAACGCGACCAGTCCTCCCACGATCGCCGCCACGGCGATCAGGTAGATCGAGTATGCGGACATCAGTCCGAAGAACGTGAAGTCGAATGCGATCACGGCTATCGCCAGGGTGCCCGCTCCCGAGGACACTCCCATGATGTACGGGTCCACGAGCGGGTTCCTGATGACGGCCTGATAGGCCGCACCGGCTACGGACAGTCCCAATCCGACGGCCAGGGCCGCTATCGCCCTGGGCGTGCGCGAGCTGTAGATCAGGATCTCGTCCGGGCTCATGACCGAGCCGTCCTTCCCTATGGCCGAGAACAGGCTCGTCAGCGCCGTTATCGGATCCACGATCTTCGTGGGTCCGATGCATAGCATCGCCAGGAACATTATCACGGAGAGGACGGTCCCCAGGAGCACTATCATCTTCATCCTGTGCCTCTTCCTCTGCATGTGGGTATCGCCGCCTCCGTCCAGGAAGCGCTTGGCGGATGCCCTGAAGCTCCTTTCCTCGTCAGACATCGTAACTCCTCCCTCTCTTGATCAGGAGATATGCGAACACGGGCACTCCTATCGCGGTCGTTATCGCCCCCACGGGGAGCTCGTAACCAGATAGCAGCACCCTGGACAATAGGTCGGCCGCTACCATCAGGAATCCTCCGAAGGCCATCGTCGCAGGGAGCATCAGGCGGTGGTCACCGCCCAGGATCATCCTGCTGAGGTGGGGAATGACCAGTCCCACGAATCCTATGACTCCGCAGAATGCCACGCAGAACGACGTGAGCACGGATGCTATGATCAGCATGACCGCATCGAAGCGCTTGGCGTTCAGACCCATCTGCTTGGCCTGGTCCTCTCCCAAGAGGATCAGGTTGAACTCCTTTGCCCAAATCAGCGGGATCATGGACAGGAACATGGCGGGGATTAGCACCAGCCACACCTTGTCCCATGTCATGGTGCTGAACGATCCGTACAGCCAGGACAGGGCGCTGGACACCTTGGTCCCCGCACCTATCATCAGCAGCGACTGCACGGCAGAGAACACCAGTCCTATGACTATTCCGGCTAGGACGTAGTTGATCGATTTGCCTCCGGTCTTCATCGCCAGCAGCATCGTCAGTCCGAAGGCCAGGAGACCTCCGAAGATCGCAGAGAATGCGGTGAGGTAGATGCTGTTGGCCGCGAAGAGGCCGAAGAACGTGAAATTGAATGTAAGGACTGCCACGGCGAACGTTCCCGCTCCCGAGGACACTCCCATGATGTAAGGCTCCACCAGAGGGTTCTTGATGACCGCCTGATACATCGCACCTGCAACAGATAATCCGATACCGACTCCGATGGCGGCGAGGACACGGGGCAGACGCTGGTTGTAGATCAGCATCTCCTCATACGTCAGATTGTGCCCGCCCTTGCTTATAGCGGATATCGCCGCGTTGACGGCATCGCCTATGCTCATGGTGGTCTCCGACCCGACGCACAGCGATACAAGCGAGATGGCCACGGTGATCACCACTCCGAAGAGCACCACTGCACGCACCTTGCGCTTGCTCTTTTTGTTGTGCGTGTATTCGGCCCCGAAGAAGAAGTGCATGATGTGCGCACGGAGGTCGCTGAACGGATGCTCCCACTTCAGCGCGAATCTCAGGACGATCCAGAGCGCGATCAGGAAGATGACCAGCCCAATCAGGACGTACATTATGATCTTCCACAGTCCGTCGTCCGTCGGAACGGGCGTTGGGGGCGCATACTCCGGATAGTTGGCGTAGAACGTTTGAAGGCCGGTATCATCTGATACCAGGACAAGTCCGTCAATGACAACGGGTCCGACCATCGCGTAGTTGCTGATGCCGGAATTCAGTCCGATCCTGCCGGTGGACAGGTCGTACGACACCGTGCTCTTGGAGCCGTAGGTGGTCATGTACAGGATCTCGCCGTTGACCAGCACGGGCGTGCTGTGGAGGCTGTGGTATCCTGAGATGAAATCCGTGAGAAGAGTTGCGTCACCGTTCTCATCCACCTTGTAGAGTCCTTTGTAGAATCCTATTATGATCCCTTTGAAACTGTCGGTCTCGTATCTTGTGGAGTATGTACCGGTGTTCCCGAGGGTGGTCTTGAAGTCCTTAACGAGCTTGGTTATCTTCTCCTTTGCATCGAAGGTGTAGATCACCAGGCTGCTGTATTTGGAATCCATTCCGAGACCGTCGGAGCATGTGATGAATACGGTGTATAGATCGTCTCCATCCTTGTAGACCTGGGAGACGTTCGCGGATCCGCACTTGCCCTTGAAGTCCTCGGTCTGATAGACGACCTGGCTGGTGATAAGTTCACCAGTGGCCTGATCGATGATGTACAGGGTTCCGTCGTAGCATCCTGCGAAGACGTATCCGTCGAAGACGGTCGGAGTGGAATAGTAGGTGTGCCCGCCCATCTGGTAGGACCATACGAGGTTCAGGTCGCTGTCGAAGCAGTAGCACATACCGTTGTATCCCTTGACGTAGATGGAACCGGAATCCGCTACCATGGAGGTGATGATGCTGGTGTAGGAGACGTACCAATCGATGTCTATGGTCTTCTCGGGGATGACAGCCTTCTCGTCATCGTAGGGTGCACCGCCGATGGTGGTCACGTTGCAGTAGTTGTCGCCAGGCCCTTCCCTCCAATCGAACTTGTAGATATGCCCGTTATTGCTTCCGACATACACGTACTGGCCCATGACGCAGGCGGAGGTGGTGTCCATCATCTTGGCGTAGAACTCGAAGGACCAGATCTCTTCCCCGGTCTCTATATCGAATGCCTTGACGCCCGCGTTCCCGGTGGTACCCGATGCCGCTCCGAATTTGGCGATGACCATGTCCCTGGTGACCAGGACCCCTCCGTACAGTCCGGCCGGGTCGGGTCCGCCGAATTTGGGCATGACCTCCCAGGACCTTCCGGACTTGTCGGTCTTGTACTCGGTGGTCTGGTTCGCGCTGTTCCAGGAATCTCCCTCGATGGCCGTCCAGGAGGACTTGCGGTCGGGGGTCTCTACGGGGATGAGGTCCTCAGGATAGAAACCGACGGCGACCGGCGATCCGTCGTAAGAGGATGAGAGGTCGCTCTTCACCCACTCCGATCCGGACCAGATGTAGAAGTTCCATCCGCTGGTCTGCTTGACTCCGGTGGCACCGGGGAGGGACAGGGATCCGCCGGTGGATTCGGTACCGATGGTGACCTCGGATATGCCGTCGATGGTCTTCAGGTCCTCGGAATACGGGATCGATGCAGCCTTCAGCGACGATGCGATGGTGGATGATAGGTCCTCGCCCTTCTCCAGTGCTATCCAGGTTGTTCTACCGTTCCCGTAATCGACCAGGAAGTCCCCTCCGTAGACATCGCCTTCTGCGGCAGACGTCTCATCGGACAGGAACTGGAGCGGGAATACGGCTATAGCCGCAACTAGGATTGCCAGGATGATGCGGCGGTCCATCTCACTCACTGATCCTTTTGGTTATGTCAAGGTAATCGGTGTAGTCGTCTCCGACCGCTTTGGGAAGCGGTTTCTCCCTGTATGCGCCGGGGTCGATGGCCATTCCCATGATCTCCATCAGCTGGACGAACCTCGGTCCGGCCCTGCTGCCCATCTCTCCCAGGCCCTCCGCGAAAAGATAGATGTCGCCGTTCTTGTACGCATCCGTTGATTTCCATTCGTTGGAGAGGATCTTCATCATCTCGTCGTATTTGTCGGCTCCGTACTTGTAGCTGTCAAGGACGATTATGCAGTCAGGGTTCTTCTGTGCGACGGATTCCGCTGTGACGTTGGTCCAGCCGGGAACATCCGCGAACACGTTCTCCCCTCCCAGGTTCCCTATGAGGTCGTTGATGTAGGTGTAGTTTCCTGCGATCCACGGCGAAGGGTCGTTGCTGAGAGTCAGCATCACCCTGCGGCCGTCCTGGCCGTTAACCGTCTTCTTGATCTCCTCGACGGAGTAGTTGAGCTTCAGGATGTATGCCTGGGCGGCAAGGGTGTGACCCATGGAGGCCCCGGTAATGAAGACGTTCTTGATGATGGTGTTGATGTCCTCGCCGTTGTACAGGACGACGGCGTTCACGTTGGAGGCCCTGAGCATCCCTGCCATCTGGACATCGTTGTAGGTGGATGCATCGCAGTATACCATGTCAGGGGTCGTGTTCATGATAGCTTCATAGCTGGGATCGGTGTAGGAGCCCACGATGGATATGGAACCGTCCTTGTGACCCTCGTCGATGTACTGGGGGTAGTTGCTGTACGAATCGGTTCCGACGACCTTCTGGATGGCTAGGGCCGCATTGACGTTCTCGGTACATACGGGCGACAGGGATACGATCCTTTCAGGCTCCGCGTAACCGTAGATGGAAGTCGCGGTGGCATCGACTGCTGGCATAGGTTTGTCACCCGTGGAGGTGTACGCCCAGATGACGACAGAATAATCCGATACCTTGATGGAGTACGTGCCGGATTTCACAGCATCGAATTCCTTCTCTTGGATGTACCATAGGTCCCATGAATGGTCAGCGTCGTTAGCATACACCGTTCCGCTGTAGGAGACTGAGGTGAGCTTTCCGTCCGTGATGACGTAGTCGAAGCTCGCTGACATGTGCTCCGCCTTCACGGCATCGAGCAGGGACACGGGGTCGTCATCCTTGTTCAGATCGGCGTTGGTCCATGCAGTGTTGTAATCTCCGAAATCGACCAAGATGCCCTCGGACTTGTACTGAGTCGCATTAGATCCCAACCCGTTGCAGGCAACTGTCGCTATGAAGCAGATAACGATGATCGCCAGGGTGAGTATTACCTTGGTCCTAGTCGCGTTGGTAGGACCGGAACCGTTGCTTGCCCTATCCGTTTTTATCCATGAATTGTCAACCATTCGGGAACGCTCCATTCATTCCTGTCCCAATCAATTGGATACTTTATCCAATAACCATTTTCATACTTAAAAAAGTTGGAAAGTTGGACTAATTTGGTTGTTTCACCAGTCTGGCTATAGGGGCGAGCATGTTCATCGGCAACGTATTACAGATGAAGATAGTCAAGTGAATTGTGGCCATCTTTATAATATAGGATGAATATTACATATCATCCAACTAATGGCTCTGCGGGTGTTCCTTACCTAAAGGATATCCGAAGAGTCAGATGAGCTTGGGTTCACTAAAACATCTGAATAAGGTGGAAATATGGCAGATAAGAAGATCATTATCGCTGTCGTAGTAGTGGCTGTAGTTGTTGTTGTGGCTGTTGCAGCATTTATGCTGATGAACAACAATAACAACCAGAACACGGATGAGACATATTACTTCTACATCAATTACGGCGACAACGATACGAAGACCGGTTGGTATTCAGCGGCTGGAGCCAACCCCGATGACGCCCTCGCGAAGGCAGTCAAGGATAAGGGAATAACAGTCGACTACGGAAAGTATGGATACCCCAACTTTGACGACGGCACGTGGGGAGTTTTCAACTACACATGGAACATTTGCGATTCTACGACTGCGACCGAGAGTATCGTCTACCCTCAGTATGACTCCTACAAATCATTTGTCAAGTCCAACGGATGGGATTCCTTCTCGGGATACGGAAGCGATGGGAAGAAGCTCCAGCAGAGCGATTCCAATGTGTTCTATTTCGCGAAGTACGATGCGGCAACATACGAAATCGCCGATCCCACCGAGTGCAAGCTCTGGGCGACCGCCAACGGCAGCCCCTTCCAGAAGAAAGTGGACAACACCACCGAGACGGACTACTACTTCTACATCAACTTCGGTGATAACAACGCGAAGACTGGATGGTACACCGCCAAGGCGAAGAACGCAGACGATGCGCTTGCAGCAGCCATCAAGGACAAGGGAATAACAGTCGACTACGGAAAGTATGGATACCCCAACTTTGACGACGGCACGTGGGGAATCTTCAACTACACCTGGTTCCTGACCAACCCCACGACTGCGACCGAGAGTATCGTCTACCCTCAGTATGACGCCTACAAATCATTTGTCAAGTCCAACGGATGGGATTCCTTCTCGGGATATGGAACCGAAGCGAAGAAAGTGCACCAGTCCATGTCTGAAGTGTTCTACTTCGCAAAGTACGATGCGGCAACATACGAAATCGCCGATCCTACCGAGTGTAAGCTCTGGGCGACCGCCAACGGCAGTCCCTTCGCAGCCTGAATATAAACGATGGTTGCGGTTTCCGCAACCATCACCTTATCTTTTTGACTACTCAAACTGGCGATACAGAATTAAGGCACGTCTCCAAATAAATCGGAGAACTGGATGTCGTTACCGGAGCGGTCCAATCACCCCCTGGACGATCTGGATAACTTATGGATGAGAAGGTGAAGAGGGTCAGGAGGGGCCTGACCCGTCGCAAACATTAGCGAAGTTTTTCAGAGCCGGGTGAACTCACTCGTCCTCGATTATCTCTTCAGGTGCTCCAGCGAATTTCACGAGGGCGTACTGCTCCATGAAATGCAGGTTGCCGGGAAGGACAAGTGTGAACAGCGGTTCTCCCAGATCCATCTTCAGGAGGTCCTGAGGATATCCGGCGAAGATCTTCTCGTTGGGGGATCCCACCTGAGATGCGACGCACAGGATTGTCTTGTCGTCGATGAGGCCTTCCTGCCATTTCTCCTCTCCGAGGATGAGCCATTCGATGGCCTCATGGGCAGTCATGTAGCGCATCTCGTCAGCATGGATGTCGAGCAGGATCATGGTGTGGAGGCCCATCTTCTTGTTCTGCATGATGTGGTCGTAAGGCGACTTGGGGTGGTATCCCTGCTCGATGAAAGGCAGAGTCACCGCTCTTCCGAACTTGTAGTTCTGGAGTCCGAACACCGTCGGGCAAGCTGAGAATATTGTAATGCCGTTGTACAGCCTTACAGGTATCCCAAGCTCCGTGGCCTGTATCCTGAGGTCCACATGCGTGGTTGCGGACATGGTGTCGCCGGCGGTCACGAAACCCACCCTCATCTCCATGGCATCCTTGATTATGTCGTCGCATTCTTCGACCTGGGCCCTGTAGAGGACCTTGATCTTCTTGCCGATGACCTCTTCGAGTTCCTCGACCTTCGTCCCGATCAGGAACGATGTGTAGAATTCTGCATAGATCTTGTCGCATTCCTTCAAGGCGTTGAGCGCTTTAACTGTCATGCCGTCCGTGCCGCTGAGGCCAAGTCCTACGAAGATGAGTTCAGAGGTCATTGTCCGCGTCTATGTTATCGTATTATAAAACGTGCTCAGTCTGGTTCCATGATGCCATGAGCATTCCGTCGATGCGCTCGAACCAGGACGTGGGGGAAGGTCTCCTGCCGAAGTTCGGGCCTCTGGTCCGATAACAGCGGACGCAGAGGTTCAATCAGGGATCCAAGACCTCGACAGGAGGTGATTTAAGCGCTTCTGCAAATGAATTGTCGGCCTCTTCCGCAAGGAGGATTTCGGCTAACCATTACGATTGGCGACATAACAATCGTAATAGATTGGTTATAAAACCATCGGAATGGTGAAGTCCGGGTCACTTTACGACCCGGGGGTCAGCCGGTGTCGATCTCCAAGTGAGCCGGCGGCCCTCACACTCCTAAATAATAAGGGCCCGGGTCCCCCCGGGTTTTAAGTTCATTCTTTGACCAATGTCACGAGCGCATCCACGGCGTAGGCTCCCTTGCCCTCGACCTGGACGATGACGGGGTTGATCTCCAGCTCGTGGATCTCAGGGTTCTCCACCGCGATGAGGGCGATCCTCTTGATGGCCTCCTTCATCGCCGGGATGTCGGACTTGGCAAGACCCCTTGCACCGGACATGAGCTTGTATGCCTTGGTGGATGTGATCATCTCGTCGAGCTGCTCCTCGGTCATGGGCACATGCGCCTGGGAGATCTCCCTCAGGATCTCGACGTAGATTCCTCCGAGTCCGAAGGACACGACGGGTCCGAACTGCGCATCCCTGATCATGGAGAGGATGACCTCCTGTCCGGAGACCATCTGCTGGATGGAGACGCCGTCGATCTTGGCGCCGGGCACGTTCTTGGTGCATGAGTCCATGATCTTGTTGTATGCCTCGCGTGCCGCTGCGGAGTCCTTGACGCCGACCACGACACCTCCGACATCCGTCTTGTGCTTGATGTCGGGGGAGACGATCTTCATGACGACGGGGTAGCCGATCCTGTCGCTCTCCTTGACGGCCTCATCCGCGGATGTCACGGTAGCCTCTCCGGGAGTGGGCACTCCGTATGCCTTGAGGATCTCCTTTCCTTCCGCCTCGGAGAGGGAGTCCCTTCCCTCGGCCTTGGCCTTGTCGATGACTTTCTTGGCTGCATCCCTTCCTCCGCCGGCGGGGGCGGGGTAGGACATGGGCGTGTGGGTCTTCTCCTTGTTGATCGTGTATGTCCTGAGGACGTCCAGTGCGTGGATGGCCCTGTCAGGGGTGGGGTACGTCGGGATGCCGGCCTCCTTCAGGTAGTTGTTGGCCTTGTCGCACTTGTGGCCTCCGGCGAAGCAGACTACGAAGGGCACGGGGATCTCGTCCTTGATCTGGACGATGGACTGCGCGACAGATTCCAGATCGGCCGTGTCGAGGGGCGATCCCATGATGACCAGCGCACCGACCTCGGGGTCGTGCGACAGGATGTCGATGACCTCCTTGAAGTACTCGGGCTTCGCATCTCCGCGGATGTCGATGGGGTTGGTGACACCGGCGACGGTGGGGACCCTCGTCCTGATCTCCTTGATCGTCTCGTCGGAGAACTTGACCGCGTAGACGTTCTTCGCATCGTATGCCGCATCGGCGGACATGACTCCGAGTCCTCCGGCGTTGGTGATGATTCCGAGTCCGCCCTTCTTCATCTCGTCGCAGCCGCTGAACACGTTGAGTACGTCGAACATGTCGTCCAGGCTGCTGGCCCTGTAGACGTTGAGCTTCTTGAAGATGACGTTGTTGACCGCATCGGCCCCGGCCAGGGATCCCGTGTGTGAGGATGCGGCTGCTGCCCCGGCCTGTGTCCTTCCTGACTTGTAGACGACGATGGGCTTTTCGATGGGCATGTCCTCGATGGCGGATACGAACCTGTGTCCGTGGGAGATTCCCTCGCAGTACATTCCGATGACCTTCGTGTTGGGGTCCTCGGAGATCTCGGGGATGATGTCCGCCTCGTCCAGGTCGGCCTTGTTACCGAATGTGACGAAGTTCGCGATTCCGATCTTGTTGAAGTATGCCCAGTCTATGATCGAGGATCCGACCGCTCCGGACTGCGAGAAGATGGAGATGTGTCCTTTGCGGGGCAGGAGGTGCGCGAAGGTCGCGTTGACGCCGGCCCAGGGGTTCATGTTACCGAAACAGTTGGGTCCGAAGAACTTGACACCCGCCTCCTTTGCGGCGGCTACCAGCTTCTGCTCGAGGATCTTGCCTTCGGGGCTGTCCTCTTTGAATCCTGCTGTGAGGATTGTGGCGCAGTGGCATCCGTTCTTCTTCAGGTTCGCCATCTCGTCGGGGACGAGGTTGGCCTTGATGGAGATGACAGCGAGGTCCACGGGCTCGGGGATCTCGGTGATGGATGTGTAGGCCTTCAGACCCTGTATCTCTCCTCCCTTGGGGTTGACGGGGTAGAGGTGTCCCTTGAAGCCTGCGTTGATCATGTTCTTGAGAAGCATTCCACCTAGCTTCGACTCATCATTGGAGGCACCAATGATTGCGACAGAGTTGGGTGTCAGTAATCCATTCATGCTTGGTAATCAGAAACCTTTTATTAAAAAACATACGGAACTGTATTGAAGAATTTGGCTGATTACGATAGTTTCTATTCGATTTTCGTAGAATTTCTGTGAAAATATTATGAAATCAGTAGAATTCGTCATACGTCTAACAAAAATCATGGTTTTCATACGATTCTTTTGATGTTAGTTCGACGATTGACGATTTTAAACAACGTCGATATCATATCCTGTCGAAGATGCCCTTGATCTTCCCGAGGGGCTTGAACGCAGGCTCCAGGAGACGTCTGGCATGCCCGATCACGAACGCCATGTAAAGTTCCTTGGTGGACCTGGGGAAGTATGATAGCACCCTGTTGCGGTCCAGCTTTGCCGCGGTCATGATGATGTTCGAGTGGAATCCCCTGATGCCGAGGTCCAGGCCTTTGGCTATCATCCTGTTGGATGCGATCACCGCCCTGTCCGCGCTGTCTGCGAAGATGAAGAGGACCTGGCTTCCTTCCCAGAGCACCGGGTTGGGCTGCAGGATGTCCCTCTTGTCCCTCCATTCGCCCCATTCCCTGACGATCGGGGTGTCCGCCTCCTTGTCCTTCACGATCTGCCAGACGGTCTCCATGAAGCTGTTGAGCTCCTCGCCCTGGAGGACGAAGAACTCGCACCTCCTTTTGCCGTGGTCCATCGCGTAGAACAGATCCTGAAGATCCTCTTCCGAGACCACCCTGCCATCGAACATCTTGCCCTTCTTGATCGTATCGAAGAGGCCCTCGTCCTTCGCCTCCTTCGGCGCCAATTGGATGGCCCCTTTGGGGCATGAGGATACGCAATGGGAGCATTCCAGGCAGCCGTTCCCGGTCTCCTTCGCCTTGCGGTTCTCTATGACGATGTTGTTCTTCATGCACATGCGCGCGCATTTCCCGCAGCCGATGCACTTCTCCGTATCGATTATGAGGTGGTTCATTCCACGGACGACTGTCCGTACGCAGATAAACAAGTATCGAGGAGAAATGCTGGGATCGCGAACCATCCGCGGTCACCGATATCGAGGGGACTAAGCCTTGCACTAATCTGTTTAAATAGTCGGAAAGGGTCATCGCGCTGTCGTACCGGCGAAGGGGCGTGATATCGTGATCGTCATGTGCACGGGACGGCATACAGTGGCCCTATCCCAACTTAGTTTGGGCTCCCGCGGGAGTCGGTGACGTGTCGTCACAGCAATGACCGGGGGTCAACGTGGGGTCCGACACATACCCCCGGTGTAAGTCAGTGCTCCGAGATCGGCGTCATCGTCGTTACCGTGAAAGAGTGTGTTAGCATTCGGGGGACAAGTTCTTCAGCACAGACATACCGAGGCAGTCCATCTGCTCCATGAGCCTGTCGCTGTCCGGGTACGCATCGATCTTCCTCATGAACTGCCTGTTGCGGATCAGCGGATCTGCCCCGTACTCCAGAGATACGAAGGTCACCTGCGTGTAGAGCCCGAAGTCCAGCAGTTCGCTTTCGATGATCGGCGCGTCCAGCCTGCGGCTGAGGCACACGGACCTCATGAGCGCGCTGGAGTGGCCCACCGTGCCTTCTCTGACCAGCGGAAGCCAGCCGATGGAGAGGTTCGGGACCCTCTCCACGAGCTTCTGGCCGATAAGCCTCTCGTACGATTCGAGGACGTTCTTGTAGCGGAAGTCCTCCGCACGGGTCATCCCGTCCAGCCTGCCCAGGTAGATCGGCTGGTTCCTCTTCACGAAATCGTCCGATTTCAGGTATTCCAGTGCCTTGTCGGAGTAGGGCACCTGGGAATCATCGGTGATCCTGGAGTAGATCGTGGTCGCCAGCGACTTGAGGACGTCCTCCGGGGCATCCTCGATGTAGTCGCTCACCCAGAAGTCTATGGACCCGTTCATGCGCCTCCAGGCGACCTTGAGGTCGGTCTCCTGGGAGTAGCCGGCGGTCACATGGGTGAATCCGTAATCCAGGCCCTTCTCGGTGAAGACCCTCGTCAGCATCTTATTGTCTGTCATCTGTCTTTTCCTGCTCTGCCGTAGAGCGGACCAGGACTCTCGGCGTGCAGATTATAAAGGTGACCTGTACGGTAACAGTGCCTTTCGTTTTATCAGCGATTACAGGGTGTAAGTGAAAGAATTCGTTCCAGTATCATCAAGGTACCGACGGTGTACAAAGGTTACCTGCAAGTAACGCTGTTACTCATTAGTTACTTTATTACATGTAAGTATCTTTTTCATACTTATATCCCGATGTGAATGCAGTGTCGGAGTTGAAACAAATGACAACCACAACAGAACAGCTCTCGAAAGGGAAAGTCACGACGATCGAATGCGGGGACCTTAACGTCCGCGTCTACAGCACGAACGATGCGATCAACGACCAGGTGATCCTTCTGGATCGTGCAGGGAAGGGAGTGGTCATAGAGCTCCCCTGCTTCCGCGACAGCATCGAGGAGATGACAGCTTACATCAAGGGGAAGGACATCTCCATCGAGGGAAAGCTCGTCTCATATCACGCGGCGGGATCCTCATTCCTCCCGGATGTCAAGAGCTACATGACGGATTCGTCGGTAGCCTACAATACGGACGGCGAGGGGGCGCAGTTAATCAAGGGTTTCACAGGTGCATTCGGCTCCGGATTCGATTCGGGAACGGTCAACAGCGGAGAGAGGATCGGCGCCGGCACGATCGGCATCGGGGGAATAGAGCTCGAGATCATCCCTAACGGGGACGCATTCGAGGTGTACATCCCTGCCGCCAAGGCGGTCTATGTGCACATGATCGGACACGACTGCCATTCCATCGTGGGGAGTCCTGCACACGCCGATTCGATCATCAGGAACCTCAGAGGATACCTTGACAGGGGGACGCAGATCTTCCTCTCGTCCCACTACGGCCCCGAGACCAGGGAGGATGTGGAGGCAAAGATCGCATACCTCCAGGAGCTCAAGGACATCGCCGCCGGCAGCGAGGACAGGGAGGACTTCAAGGCCAGGGTCAACGCGATGTTCCCGGGGTATTCTGGTTCCAACTATCTCGACATGACGGCCGGTTTCCTCTTCAGGGACTGAGGGACAAGGATAAACCGTCGAAGGGAGATACGGGGAACATGAGAGAACTTCCAGCATGCCCTGTCGAGACCACTCTGCTCATGATAGGGGAGAAATGGAAAGTGCTGATACTGCGGGAGCTGCTCACGGGGACCAAGCGTTTCAGTGAGATCAAGGCGGCAGTATCGGGGGTATCGCAGAAGGTGCTCACGCAGAAGCTCCGCGAGATGGAATCCGACGGGTTGCTAACCCGCGAGGTGTTCCCCGAAGTCCCTCCGAGGGTGGAGTACACCCTTACCGATCTGGGCGAGACGCTCAGACCGATCCTCGATTCCATGAGGGATTGGGGAGCGGAGTATCGGAACATCAATAAGGAGAATCGATGAGTTCATCAGATGATTACAGGGAGGGGCTGCTGGAAGGGCTCATGTCGGAGACCGACGTAAGATTCCGGACCGGCGACATATCCGGCGCCGATTTGCAGAGGATGCTGATCCGCGCCTACATGAACATAAGGCGGCCGGCCCCCGCTACGGAGGAACTGCTCAGGATACAGGACCTGTACCTGTCGGCACGGAGATCGGAGAGAGGTGTCGTGGATTCCGCGGGCATCCCCACGATCGACAGGTCGCTGGGGAGCACACGTCCCTTCTCGGACAGGATCTGCCTCTGGCGGGGTGACATCACTACACTGGACTGCGACGCCATCGTAAACGCGGCGAATTCGCAGATGCTGGGGTGCTTCCAGCCATGCCATGCCTGCATCGACAACTGCATACACACGTATGCGGGCATGCAGATGAGGATGGAGTGTGATGCCAGGATGCGGGAGCTGAGGGCAAGATTCGGGGGCGGCTACGAGCAGCCTACTGCTATACCGATGCTCACGGATGCATACAACCTCCCGTGCAGGAAAGTCATCCACGTTGTCGGACCGATCGTGCAGGAAACGCTCACCCCTGATCTGGAGAGGGATCTGGGCGATTGCTACAGGAACGTCCTCGACATGTGCAGGGACAACGGGATCAGATCCGTGGCCCTCTGTTGCATATCCACGGGCGTGTTCCACTTCCCTAACAAGCGGGCGGCGGAGATCGCGGTATCAGCAGTGGGCGGGTGGCTCGAGAACAACAGGGATTCGATGGACAGGGTGATATTCAATGTATTCCTCGAAAAGGACTGGAGCATCTACAAGGGACTTCTTTCTCGAGGTCCCGGACGGCTACCGTGAGACCATATCCGAAGGTCAGAAGGCGATCGGGTTCCTCGACAGGAGTCTCATGAGGGGGCCGGGCACCAAGGAGGGGAATATGAGGAGGCTCAGGGAGGCGATCGATTCCGCCGACGCCATAGTCGTCGGGGCCGGCGCAGGATTGAGCACATCCGCCGGTTTCACCTACAGCGGACCACGGTTCATGAGGTACTTCGGGGATTTCTTCGTCGCTTACGGGATCACGGACATGTACTCCGGCGGATTCTATCCGTTCCCGGAGCCGGAGATTCAATGGGCATGGTGGAGCAGGCACATTTACTTCAACCGGTACGTGGACGCTCCCAAACCGGTGTACAGGGACCTGCTCGGGCTCCTTGAGGGCAGGGAATACTTCGTTATCACCACGAATGTCGACCACCAGTTCCAAAGGGCCGGCATCGACAAGAGACGTCTCTTCTACACCCAGGGGGATTACGGCCTTCTCCAGACGAAGGACGGGAGGAACCGCAGGACGTATGACAACGAGGACATGGTCATCAGGATGATGGAATCTCAGGGATTCGTCAGGGGCGGGAACGGCGAGTTCGCCATCCCGGAGGGAGGTGTGAGGATGAGGGTTTCCACCGAACTCATACCAAGGGATGAAACGACGGGCGAGCCGCTCGTGATGAACCTGCGCAGCGACGATTCCTTTTCCGAGGACGACGGCTGGGTCAGGGCATCTGCCGCATACTCAGATTTCCTGAGAAGGCATGACGGTCAGAAGGTCCTTTACATGGAACTGGGGGTGGGTTCGAACACCCCGGTGATCATCAAATTCCCGTTCTGGTACCGCACGTGGAAGAACCCGAAGGCGACATATGCGTGTCTGAACCTCGGCGAGACGTTCTGTCCCAAGGGTATCTCGGACAGATCCATCTGCATAGACGGCGACCTGGCCGAGACCATCTCGGCGTTGAAGGGGATAGAGGAAAGCCAGCGCACCGTATGAGGTCTCTTAGACGCTTCTCTATGATGCACCATCGCCCATGTGGTTTCCACGGGGCGGCGATGATAAGGCTTAAACGGAATCAACATCGTCGGCCACCCATGCAGGAAGATTCCGAGCAGCGCAAGAAGACTGATATGATATTGAAGGCCATCGAGAACGAATATGGTTTCATCCCCGTGGTGAACCAGGTCCTGAGTGACCGTCCTGATATCTTCCTCCCGTCGGTGGCATTCAGCCAGACGGTCCTCGAGAACAAGAACGGAGCCATCGGCAAGAAGGAAAGGTACCTCTGCGCCATCTCGGCAGCGGCGGCGGTCGGAGGGGAGTACTGCCTGAAGGTGCAGATCCAGCACGCCAAGGACGCAGGTGCATCCAAGGACGAGATCCTCGAGAGCATTATGATCGGCTCCATGATGTCCATGACGCGCTCCGAGTCCTATGCTCTAAGGGCCTACGCCGATGCCTTCGATATCGAGTACAAGTAATCATTGGCGCATCCATCCAAACAGCCAGCCACGTGCTGGCTCTTTCTCCGACCCTACCGAAGTCCCGAAGAATCCGGGGCCATGTTTTATATTATCGTCGTTGTTAAGAGGGACGATACCAATGGTAACCATCACTGAGGACGCAGAGAAGTTCATAACCGATCTGCTCGAGAAGAACCAGAAGACTGGATATGGAATCAAGATCTACGTCGCGGGATTCGCATGCTCCGGACCCCAGTTCGGTATGTCCTTCCAGGAGAAGGAGGCCGAGGGAGACATCATCGACGACACCGCAAAGGGATTCAAGATGTACTACGACGACGAGACCAAGAAGGAGCTCGACGAGTGCGTCATCGAATTCATCGACGACCCCAACTTCGGAACGGGTCTCACCATCCGCAACCCCAACTTCAACGGTTGCGCCTCCTGCGGCGGCGGATGCCACTAAACCTATCCAGGGGCCAAGCGCCCCGTCAAACCTTTCTTCCAGACTTTCTCTCATAATCTATTTTTGATTGTTCCCTATACCGTCAGACGATGAGTTCCGTAGTCCACCCCTGCATCGCTCCGGACAAGGTCGAGGAGCGCAGCTACCAGACCAACGTCGTGGCCAGCTGCATCAGGGCCAACACGCTGGTGATCCTGCCCACCGGTCTGGGCAAGACCATCATAGCCCTGCGTGTCGCTGCGGAGTACATCGGTTCGGGCAAGATCCTTATCCTCGCCCCGACCAAGCCGCTGCTGGACCAGCATCTGGACACCTTTAGTACGCTGATGGTCGGGCATACCGTCACCGTCCTCAACGGATCCATCACGCCGAAGAAGAGGGCGGAGGTCATCGCGCAGTACGACGTTGTCATCGCCACCCCCCAGACAATTTCAAATGACCTCCAGGAGGGGAGGTACAATCTGGACCCGTTCTCCCTGATAATCTACGACGAGGCACACAGGGGCGTGGGGGATTACGCATACGTCACCATCGCCCAGTACTGCAACCGCAGGATGCGCTCCATCGGAATGACCGCGTCCCCCGGTGCGAACATGGAGAAGATCAAGCAGGTGTGCGTGAACCTGGACCTGCGCCGCATAGAGGCCAAGTCCGAGGACGACCGCGATGTATCGCCATATGTCCACGACACCTACGTGACCGAGGTCAGGGTGAACCTCCCGGACGATATCGTGGCGATAGACCACTTCCTCAAGACGCTCCTGAGCCATTACGTGAGCGAGCTGACCAGCCTGAGGCTGATGAATCCCGCCAGGCCTCCGACCAGGGGGCACTTCCTGGACATCCAGAGGATGCTGCAGGTGAGGCTGAACAGCGGGGAGAAGACCGCGCTTATCTACAGGGGACTGTCTTTGACGGCCAAGGGGAACAAGATCCTCCATGCCATCAAGCTGGCGGAGACGCAGGGCATAACGCCGCTCAGGCTGTACATCGACAAGCTGGAGGCGGAGGCCGCCCAGGACAAGGGCGGGAGGACGGCCAGGGAGATCATCGGGCGCCAGGAGTACAAGGACATGAGGAAGGTCTTGGACTCCACCAACGTGGAGCATCCCAAGGTGTCCAAGGCGCTGTCCATCGTGAGCAGGACGCTCAACGACGATCCCGGCTCCAAGGTGATGATATTCACAGAGCTGAGGGACACGTGCGACATGCTGGTGTCCAAGCTTTCCGCAGTAAGCGGGGCCAGGGTGGCCAAGCTGGTGGGCCAGTCCAAGGACGGGATGTCGCAGAAGGAACAGGTGGAGCTCCTCGAGAGGCTCCGTTCCGGAGAGGTCAACGTAATCGTGGCAACATCCGTCGGGGAGGAGGGTCTGGACATCTCGAGCACCAACGCCGTCGTGTTCTATGAGCCGGTGCCGTCGGAGATCCGCACGATCCAGAGGAGGGGCCGTACAGGCAGGAAGAACGACGGCGACGTGTACGTCCTCATCGCCAACGGTACAATGGACGAGGGAACGGAGGCATCCAGCAAGCGCAAGGAGGAGGCCATGAGGGCCAACATAGCCAAGCTCAACGAGGATCTCAGCCGCGGGAAGCCCTGGATACAGGATACCGCCCAGACCGGACTGGACAGCTACCGCCGCATCGACGGACAGTAAACCATTTTACGGAGCCTTGCGATTGAGGTCCCATGTTGTATTCCGAGCTCGCTGAAATGTTCGACAGACTGGAGGCCACCGGCAGCCGTCTCGAGATGACCTCGATCCTGGCGGATTTCCTGGCCAAGGTCGACAGGAAGGAGCTCAGGAGGATCGTGTACCTATCCCAGGGGAAGCTGCATCCGGATTTCGTCGCCAAGGAGCTCGGGATGGCCGACAGGCTGGTCCTGAAGGCGATATCATTCACGTCCGGTACTCAGGAGTCCGTGGCCGAGGAGCTGTGGATAAAGACCGGCGATCCCGGGGAGGTGGCGGAGAAGCTGATCTCGAAGAAGAAGCAGATGACGCTCTTCGCCGAGGAGCTCACCGTGGACAGGGTGTACAACGGCCTGACGGCCATCCAGGATGCCGAGGGGAAGGACTCCCAGGACAAGAAGATGAAGCTCCTGTCCAACATGCTCCACGATTCCGGCCCTGTCGAGGCACGCTACCTCTGCAGGATAGTCACCGGCAGGATGAGGGTCGGCGCAGGGGACATGACGATACTCGACGCCCTGGCCGAGGCGTTCGCCTCCAAGGAGGACAGGCCCGCCATCGAGAGGGCGTTCAACATCACATGCGACATAGGTTTCGTTGCGGAGACCATAGCAGAAGGCGGAATGGACGCCATAAGGGCCGTGCAGGTCACGATAAACAACCCCATCAAGGTCATGCTCGCGGAGCGTCTGCCGTCGGTGTCCGAGGTGGTCGCCAAGATGGGCGGCAAGTGCGCCATAGAGTACAAGTACGACGGTATAAGGGTCCAGGCCCATATCGGCAGGGATTCTGTCAAGCTGTACTCCCGCAGGCTGGAGGATCTCACGAGCAACTTCCCCGACATCGCCAAGGCGCTGAGGGAGAGGTGCAGGTACGGGGAGGTCATCATCGAGGGAGAGTGCGTGGCCGTGGATCCGGAGACCGGGTTCATGCTCCCGTTCCAGGCGGTCACCCACCGCAGGAAGAAGCACGGCATGGACGAGGCCGTAAAGGAGGTCAGCGTCAGGATATTCATGTTCGACATCCTCTTCCGCGATGGGGAGGACATGACCAATGTTCCGTATCTGCAGCGCAGGTCGGAGTTGGAATCGTCGTTCGAGATCGGCGACAAGGTGCAGATGACCACCATGCGCCTGGTCAACAGCCCCGAGGAGGGCGAGGACTTCTTCGCCAATGCCATTGCAGCGAGGTGCGAGGGGATAATGGCCAAGTCCGTCGCGCCCGAATCGATATACAGGGCGGGTTCCAGGGGATTCCTGTGGATCAAGTACAAGAAGGACTACCAGCAGGCCTTGACCGACTCCTTCGACCTCTCCGTCGTGGGAGCGTTCTACGGCATGGGGAAGAGGGCCGGGAAGTACGGTGCGCTCCTCATGGCCGCGTTCAACGAGGATTCCGGAAGGTTCGAGACCGTCTGCAAGCTTGGAACGGGATTCGACGACGCGTTCCTGGACTCCATGCCCGAGCTGCTTAACTCCGGTCTCTCCGAGAGCAGGCCCCGCTCCGTCGATGCCGAGATGGTCCCCGACGTATGGTTCGAGCCGTCCGTGGTCCTGGAGGTCGTGGCCGCAGAGATAACCTTGAGCCCGATCCACACGGCTGCCAGAGGGGTCCTGAAGGAGGACGCCGGGCTGGGCATAAGGTTCCCCAGGTTCACCGGCCGTGTGAGGGACGACAAGTCCCCCGAGCAGTGCACCACCGTCGGCGAGATCATCGAGATGTACGAGATGCAGGCCCACGATTCCGATGGTCTCTCGGAGTGAATCTGTCCCTACCGTATCTTGTTTGTCCCTTCAGAGACAGCAGGTATCCCTGGGGGACAATCGACGGGTTTTCGGCGAAGGACAGTTTTAAGAACAGGGATTGATACGCAGCGTTTTGTGGCAACGGATTCGCTTACCCCGGAACAGAGGATGAAGGTGGCCGCATCTACGGATGTGGAGACCGTCATCGAGCAGTACAACAGCAGGATCGAGGGTCACTACAACGAGGAGCTCACGACATCGCGTATCAGGTACGGCGAGAACGTGGTCTCCAACCACAACACCCATGTGATCCTCAGAAGGCTGTACCACTCATTCGTGAACATCTTCATCATCGCCCTTGTCGTCATAGACATACTCTGGCTCACCCCCGGCATAGGATACGAGGTCGGCGGGGAGCCCGATATGATATACTTCTACATCCTGACCACGCTGATCCTCGTCAGCGGTACGATGACCTTCATCCAGGAGACCCGCAGCAGCAAGGCAGCGGCCAAACTGGTGAACATGGTGACCACGATCATCACGGTCCGCCGTGAGAACGTGGAGATAGAGGTGGACTCCTGCGACCTTGTCGTCGGGGACATCCTGATCCTGGACACCGGGGACATCATACCCGCCGATGTCAGGATAATCAAATCCAATCATCTGAAGGTGGACCAGTCCGCGCTCACCGGGGAGTCGGAGGCGGCAACCAAGTATTCGGAGCCGGTCGTATGCGACGGGAGCATCCTGGACTGCAACAACATGGCCTTCATGGGAACGAGCGTGATGGAAGGTTCCGCCGAGGCCGTGGTCATCGCCGTCGGCGACGACACTGTCATAGGATCCATGGCGGAGAAGCTCTCGGCCAGGTCCGTCAAGACCACGTACGACAAGGGAAGCACAGCGATCGTGAAGGTCCTGGTGAAGCTCATGCTCTACACCATCCCTCCGGTATTCATCATCATGATCCTCAAGGGATACCTCAACAGCGGGGCCTTCCTAGAGGAGGACATAAGGGGAGCGATCCAGTTCACCGTATCTCTGGCGATAGGCCTGATGCCCGAGATGCTGGCCACGATAGTCTCTACAAATCTTGCGAAGGGCGCCGTGGACATGTCCAAGAGGAAGGTCATCGTCAAGGACGTGAACGCCATCCAGAACTTCGGAGCGATGGACGTCCTATGTTCAGACAAGACCGGTACCCTGACGGAGAACAGGATCTTCGTCCAGTCCAGCAACGACATCTACGGGACCCAGAGCACGCTGGTGGAGAGGCTTGTCTGCCTGAACAGCACGAAGCTCACATCCGCCACCAACCAGATCGACTGGGCCATCCAGGAGCACGCCGAGGACGAATACCTTATGGAGGGGCTGGATGAATACAAATGGGTCGGCGACGTGCCGTTCGACTTCGTCAGGAGGAGGGCCACGGTCGTTGTCACCAAGGACGGGGAGATAGACCTGATGGTCACCAAGGGTGCCGTGCCCGAGATCCTCGCCATATCGACAAGATACCTCAACGAGGCGGGGGAGATCACCGACCTGGACGATGCCACCGTCAGCAAGATTCTCGGTCTGGTGGAATGGTACAGCAACAAGGGGATGCGCGTATTGGGGGTCACCCACAAGTACTTCCCCCACGGGAAGGGCGAGTTCTCGCCCTCAGACGAGACCGAGCAGATATTCGCCGGGTTCGTCGTGTTCACCGATCCGGTGAAGAGGACCGCCAGGAAGGCGATCAAGGACCTCAACGACTACGGCATCAGGGTGAAGGTCCTCACCGGCGACAACGAGTACGTGTCCCGTTACGTCTGCGACGAGATCGGCATCAACTGCCATGTCGGTGAGAAGGACATCTCCATGATCGAGGATGCGGATCTGGAGAAGATGAGATCATCGATCATCACCGGCCCGCAGATCGACAGGATGTCCGACGATATGCTCAGGAAGGTGGTCGAGGTCAACGACGTGTTCGTGAGGCTGACTCCGGACAACAAGTCCCGCATAGTCGTCGCACTGCGCGACAACGGCCACTGCGTCGGACTCATGGGCGACGGTATCAACGATGTGCTGGCGATGAAGAACGCCGATGTGAGCATATCCGTGGACACCGGAACGGACATCGCAAAGGAAACGGCTAGCATGATTCTGCTGGAGAAGGACCTGGGCATCCTCAAGGACGGGGCCATCGAGGGAAGGAAGGTCTACGTCAATTCCATCAAGTACGTCAAGATGATCGGTTCGATCAACTTCGGATACATGTTCTCGCTGATCATGGCCACGATCCTGTTCAACTTTAGCCCGATCGGCGCCGTGATGATCCTGATATTCAATCTGATCAACGACTTCGCCTGCCTCATCATCCCGTGGGACAAGGTGGAGGACGAGTTCGTCAGGGAGCCGAGGAAGTGGGATGCGGTCAATCTGAAGAACGTCATGTTCCATTACGGTCCGATGTGCCCGCTGACGGATCTGATGACCTGGGGTTTCATGATATTCGTCATATTCGGGTCGATGTCCATGATGGACATCCTGGATGCGGACGGGAACGTCGCGTTCGCCGCAGGCTCGTACGAGAACATAGGTGCGCTCATACTGTCCGGACAGGACCTGAGCGGCACCAGCGTTGAGGCATGGTTCCAGGCGATATGGGTGATAGAGCAGTACTGGATGCAGGTATGGTCCATCCACATCGTCCGTACGAACAAGCTGCCGTTCTTCCAGACCTGGTCATGCAAGGCCCTGGTGGTATCCGCGCTCCTTGCTTTGGCTGTAGGGACGCTGCTGCCCTTCACCGGAGGCCTCTGGGAGTACATCTCGGAGTTCCCGGCCGAGATATTCCAGAGTGTGTTCTTCAACGACATCGCTCCCGTGGCGATGCTGTGGATGCCACTGATCGCATGCATCTACTTTTTCGGGAGTCATTTGGTCAAGAAGAGGATGCTCGGGAAGTACGGGTACTTCGCCTGCTGAAATGATTCAAGGCCGGGGCCTTCCCCGGCCATACTATTAATTAGGACGTAGCCTACGGAGTCATCATGCTGTCTTTGGAGCTCAGGTTCGAATATCCCGATGCGAAGGTCGCTGAGGCCGTCATGAAGTCGCTCGAGCCCGACAACGGGGGATACGTCGAGACCGTCCGTGAGGATAATGTTCTCAGATTCTTTATGGAAGCGGACAACGCCGGTTCGCTGAGGAACACGGCGGATGACCTTCTGGCCTGCATAAAGATCGCCGAGGAGACGATCGGTATCGGCTCCTCGAAGAAGATGTGATCCCGGGGATCAGAAATCAGATTCTACCAGACCCACTAACTCCCTCAGCTTCTCGGCCACCGCATGGCCCTTCTCGGTCATGACTATCACATTGTTGTTCGTCTTGCCCGTGGTGTAGATGCGGATGATGCCGTAATCCTCGAGGTCCTTGATCTTGTCCAGGATGGTGCCGGTCCTGGCGACGTCGTTGTAGATGTCGCTCTTGATAACGGGGGACATCTTGTCCAGATAGATTATGAGGGAGAGCATGTGCTTGCCCTCGAGCTTATGGATGACTGTGCCCCTGTCCCCGCCGTTGCGCCTCCTGTCCTTGATATATTTCTTGACCTCCTCCGGCAGCTCGTCGTACGAATGGGGCTCCTTGTTGACGTTCTTACGGGTGTCGAGACTCTCCCCTATCTTGACGCTGACTGTCTTGGTTTCCTCCATGTTGTCATCCCTCCATGGAAATGCGGCAAAGACGATCCGGAGCCGGAACGGCGGTGTCGATCATGTGGGAAGAGGCCTTTCCGTTGTCCGAATTGTCTGGACATGAAATATGGACATATTTCATGCAACATTTCATGAACATGCATTATAATCATTGCATATAATAGATATTTCATGCTCTTTGTACATGAATGTTTCAGCACGGACAATGAAGAACCCAGCCAGACAGTTCTATCTGGATGGTCCGATGCGGTGTGGCAGGCCGACCGTCAGGTCCACGTTAAGTATTTATCAGACGATTATCTGTCAGATTTTGTGGGCCCGTGGGGTAGCTTGGTATCCTTGTGGCTTCGGGAGCCATTGACTCCGGTTCAAATCCGGGCGGGCCCACTCATTTCTACTGGATTTTCCCTGCAATTGAGCTATCAGCGTGGATTCTGGATGCCAATCTTACCGTTAATAATCGCTCAAGTATGTGATCTGATGAGGTTGTGGGTTCGATCCCTTCGAAAAACCAACCCACTTGTTCTTGACAGGTTCGTCTCGTTGAGTCGTCTCTGATAGCTACGATCCAGTATGGTTTCTTTCGTCTATTGCATCCAGCCGTATTTGGACGGGTGTGTTGCGTTGAATGGACTGTTTCATGAACGGATGTATTTGAAATCCGGTGTCCGCGTCTGAACGGTCACGGACACCTGTTTATGGTTGGTCGTTGGAAGGCAGTTCCGTCAAGCATCGCGATGTGATTGCCGGTTGCGGAAATACCTGATTACGAACGCCACTGTCGGTATCGCGACTAGCAACAATCCGAGATAGGGCAGTACGTCCGCGACATAGAATATCTTGCTGATGCGCCCGGTACTGATCAGAAAATTACCGCCCATGATCTCGAAGAATAAGGATCCGAGGAACATGATCCATCCGCTTATGAACAATGTGCAGTAGACATTCACCTTGTTGCCGTCCATCCTTGCATCCGCCCCCTGTACATTTCCCTCTGGTCCATGCCGGTCTCGAAGGAGTTCATTGCAGATACCCTCCCTTCTTGACCTGTTCGTATATCCAGCAGTATGTCTTGGCCATCGCTTTCCCGGTTCCGCCGTCGTCTATGCTGCTGCATTTGAAGCTCGAGCCATCGGAGGCCTTGAACGCGCTGTATGTGTCGCAATCCTCCATGAAGGCCTTGAAGTTCAGTACGGGGTTCCTGAGGAACAGGTCCGGCGAGTCCAGGACCGTCACTATAACGCCGGAATCCAGTAGAGATTTCACGTACACATCCATCTTCGACGTATTCTGCGACTTCGCCCAATCATCATCGATGATGACCGCCTTGGCATCCGCCGCATCTGTCAGCTCGGTGCTGGTACGGATATCGCTGGTCCCGAAGGATATCTTCTCCGAGATGTCCGAGGCTTCGTCTGACAGGATCAGCACCGGTATGTCGGTACCGGTCGCTTCGCGGAACTCCCCCTGCTCGGAGGCTTCTATCGTCGCTATGGCGATGCACGCGGAACCGACGATCAGAACGGTCGCAAACACAATGTAGAGTGCCCTAGGATTCACGATTCTCCCTCCTGTATGTCGTATATTGTCATTTCTTCGACCTCCTTAGGTCTGATATAACATCGATCAACTAGTATATATTGTGTATGTTCAATAATTACAATATACACTATAAATAGTAGTTTTGCCTAATAATGAGTGTATTATGGACCTTGTAATCAGCCCCACGTCCGGAAAACCGATTTACGAGCAGCTGGAGGAGCAGATCAAGAATCTGATCATCACGAAGAGGCTGCTTCCAGGGGACCCCCTGCCCAGCATGAGGGACCTTGCCAAGGACCTGGGTATAAGCCTGATCACCACCAAGCGCACCTACAAGGACCTGGAGGAACAGGGTTTCATAGTCTCCATGGTCGGAAAGGGAAGCTTCGTATCCGAGAACAATCTGGAGTTCCTGTCAGAATACAAGTACAAGGAGGTGGAGCAGTCCCTCAGGAAGGCCATCGAGCAGTCGAGGATGTGCGACATGTCCCTGGATGACATGATAGAGGTCCTGAGGATGCTGTACGAGGAGGATGCCGATGAGCGAGGTCATCGAGGTCAACGGCCTCAGGAAATCATTCAAGGATTTCGTGCTGGGCCCTATCGACATGAAGATCCACAAGGGCGCTGTGACCGCTGTGCTCGGAAGCAATGCATCCGGGAAGACCACCTTTCTGAAGTGCCTGGGAAGGCAGTACGTCTGCGACAGGGGATACGGAAGCTATCAGGAGGAGAACGGTCAGTTGAGGGTGGGCTTCGTCTTTGATGAATGCCCTTACCCAGGGTCGCACACCATACAGAGATTGACCAAATTGCTGTCCGGCCTCTATCCGGATTGGGATCAGAGGTGCTTTTCGGACCTGTGCTCCCGTTTCGGTCTTGAAGATGGCCGGCGGATCGAGGAACTGTCCAAAGGCTCGAAGATGAAGCTGCAGGTCGCCGTGAATCTGTCGCATAAGGTGGATCTGCTCTTGTTGGACGAGTTCACTTCCGGTCTCGACGACCGTTCCAAAAGGATTGTGATGGAGGCGGTGAAGGCCAATCTCGATGATGATAACGCCGTGGTCATGTCCACGAACGACACCTCGGACCTGGAAAGGTTCGCAGACCGCATCGTTATCCTCAGGGACGGAATGGTAGTACTAGACACCGACGTCCCCACATTGCAGGATTCTTTCATGATCGTAAGGACCACCGACCCGAACATCGCCATCTGTACGGACGATCTGGTGAAGGTCAGGAAGGAAGGATACGGGTCGGTATACCTGGTCAGGAATAGCGGCAGGATGCCGGAGGCCGTAGGTAACACGGTGGTGGAGAAAGCATCCGTCAGGGAGGTCCTGGCGTTGTACACGGAGGGCCGAGTCCATGAACGATGTCGTGAGGTCGCTCGTATCCGGCAATCTGCGTGCATCCCGTTACGTGGTGACCCTGGTGCCCGTACTGTCATCCCTGCTCATGATAGCAGCGTGGATTGGCGGAGACAGGAACTATCAGTACTTCTCCTTCCCGCTGATCTGCTCCCTTCTCGTGGCATCCTCATTCGCTCTGATCGGCGCATACAACGACGTGCAGAGCAGATGGTGCTCCTTCGTCGTATCGTATCGTAACGATCGCAAGGGGATGATCTGTTCGATCATGGCGACGTTCTACCTGGAGGTGGCGATCAGCTGCATCATCGCCATATTAATACTCATGCTGTTCGATTCCCGCATTCTTGCACATGTGGCTCCAGCACTGGTAGTCTCATTGATAGGTGTCGCACTGGTGTTCTCGGCTGCCTTGCTGGCGTATTCGTCTTTCGGTGCGCATTCCGCATTCATAGTAGCTGTGCCGGTGTTGGCCATATACGGCGGGATCATCTTGTATCTGTCCGTGGCCCGTCTGCTGACAATCGAACCGTATATCCTGCTGATCGCTTGTGCCGGCATACTTGCGATGAACATGCTGTCGTTTAGGGCGATAACGCGTCTGGACTTGTGATACCATGATGACGAGGACGATGACAGGTATTGTATGCATCTCCGTAGGTGTGATACTGTTCGCCGTCCTGCTGCTGGTGACGTATGATGGTGTCGACCCGGAAGACAGTGTCATAGATCCTGTAGATGTATCCGTGTCCTTCGGGGATGAATGGAGAGAGGAGGTGACAACGGATGCCGGTACGATCACATACGCCTTCTCCATATTGGAGAGGGAGCCGATCCAGGGGCACAGGTGCGTATCTCTTGTTGTAGAAGTCGAAGCCGAATCGGAGATGTCGCTGGACAGAGCGATAATAAACTGCAACGGCGACGTTAGGATGGATGGGCTCAAGATAAGCTCGGAGAGTTCGATGGCCAATACAAAGAAAGAACTGATCGGTGGTGTCCAATACGGCACGAACGAGGACCCCTTCATGCACAGGGCGACTGGATTCGCTACTGTTTTCGTCAAATCCGGCGGGTCGGACGATCATAGCAGAATAGTCCTGGACTTCCTGATCATAATGTTCGATGACCGCTGCTGGCTTTCGATGCGTTCCATCACTTCATATTCAGATGATGACGTTACGAAGAGTTACGGTCAAATGTTCCATGTATCGGTGAATGCAACAGAGAACGGCACAGATGGGATTGCATAACGGCTTCAATCCGAACGAAGGCCATCATACGTACTTTGAACCGAACAAGACCTGGTGATCGCATTCCCAGAGTTCTGGATCTGCCCTCGATCGACCTGTTGCCGATTTTATAGGCAGACTGCATTCCATGTGTGATGTCAGCGAGCAGAAGCGAACTTCACACTCTCCATGCAATCCAGTCGGAAGCCGCATGTCCGCTGTCCGGAGGAACGATACATGGCAACCGATCCGTCCGAGATCATGAGGTCGTACATCATCGATCTGGAATGCTACAATCTTGCCGAGCAGGCGGGGATGTTCTGCGAGGCTCTGAAGGAGCTGGTGCCGGGCCATATGGCGTTCTTCAGTGATGCCGAGTTCACGTTCTATGCGGAGGAGCCCTATGAGCTGGATTTCATATGGGATGTAGGGGACATCCGTGCCAAGCTCACTTTCATGGGGGATCCCGACTATTCCGTATGGTCCGTGGTCTCTCCGAGGAAGCGGATCCGCGGCGCCATTGGCGGCGACAGGCACGCATCATGCCTCGAATTCCTGGCGGCCATTGAAAGGATAATGGGTCGATGTATGCCTGTTTTACCGATGTTAATGGTTATTAATGCATGTTTTAGTGGTGTAAAGAGCAGTTGTATTCACAATTAATCTGGTGACTGTTTACTCCATCAGTATATATAGGCATCTAAAATTTTTTATTTCATTAAGTGGTCTTTAATAGTGTATGTCTGAACGGTTTGCATATCCTATCGGGATAAGCATCCTGCCATACATATGAAAGGAAGAGGTGAGCGAGATGAGCCTGTCTGGAAAGAAGGAAAGGGTGGTGTTGTGCTGCCTGACCACCGAGGTCATGAAGGTGGTCGAACCTGTAAGGTTCTATGAGGCCACGCGCACCCATATAATCGCATACAGGAGCAAGGGCGAGGATGACCGCATGGGACGGTTCTTCGGCAGCTTCCTGAAGGAGGCCTGCTCTAGGATCGAGTGGATGGGCCGCACGGAGCTGATGGTGGATTACACCGATACCACGAATCAACAAGATGTACTGAGGACGATCCTCCAGATCATAACAGAGGAGAGGAACCGCTGCGGCGACTTCGTCGATATCTATGTGAATGTATCCTCGGGCACGCCAGAGTTCGTCGCATCCGCCATAATGGTGTCGATGCAGCAGCCGGACATCGTGGCGTTCTCCGTGGGGACCACCAACTGGAACGACAACATAGAAAAGGCATTAGAGCCGTTGTCTGTGGACGGCAAGCCCACAGGAAGGGCGATAGAGGTATCCGATCCGGTCATGGTCATGACATTCGGCTCGGAGACGCCGGATGACAAGCTGGTCGATTGTCTGGCCATATTCGGGGAGCCCGATTCGAGGTCCAACAACCAGTCTTTCAGGATGATCATAGACAGGCTGAAGGAGGAAGGCATCTGGGATTACACCCCGGAGATCAAGAAGACCCGCACCGACGAGTTCCAGAAGGAGCGCATGTATCTCAAGCGCAACTACATCGAGCCGCTGGTCAGGAGAGGCTGGCTGGTGGAGGATCAGAAGAAGCGCAACAAGTACCTGCCCACCGAGATGGGTGAGGCGGTCATCAAAGTCTACTACAAAGGGCTGGCAAGCATCGAATGATGCCGCCGGTCCACCTTTTCTTCCTTTACTTGACAAAAACGAGCGTTAAAACCGCATGTTTTTACTTGTTGTTTATAGCTTACGCTGGGAGATTCCCGCATCCGACCCACCGATCCTGCTATGCCAACGCATTTTACTATAGACGGTCCGGATGGCCGTAAGATGACTTTTCGCGCTTGGTCGTCAGTTGACTCCGTAATTTCAGAAGGCGGTCAAAGCCGCAAAAGGAAAAGACGGTAGAATTCCTCGGACCTCGCATCCCATGAACGGCATCGGATGTCGGGAGTTAGGCTTGGATCGAATATCGATTCAAGCTGCGAGCCTGAAGTCCGAACCGGACTTCAGCATCGCGAATATGACCGACAGCATCTTCCTGGATGCCGTTATGAGAGCCTTCTTGGTGCCCATCTCCGAGCACTTCCTATTGTAATATTGGGTGATCCACGAATCGCAGTTGCGAACGTGCGACTCAGTCACACGTTCCATGATCGCCCTCATCATCCTGTCGCCCTTCTTAGTCATGCGTCCGTGGTGTTCCTTGCCGCCGGAATCCCTGACCCTCGGGACAAGGCCGAAGTATGCGCAAAGCTTCTCCGCATCTTCGAATCTGTCGATATCCACGATCATGGACATGATCTGGACCGCTGTCTGCCTGGCGACGCCTGGGATGGTCATCAGGATCTCCACCTCCCTCGAATCCGGAAGTCTGGACTCTACATCCTTCTGTACGGCATCCCTATCGGCGAACAGCCTCTCCAACTCATTGATCCTGTACATCAGCGTCAGGTCCGATGAGAAATTGAACCTCACATAGTTCCTCGCCCTCTTGGTCTGGAAGTTGTCGTATGACTTCGGGAGAGGTTCGAGATTCCTAGTCATATGCGATTTGATCCTCCTGGTCTCATCACTGATCTTCTTCGTGATCTCCTCGCGGTATCTGCAGATGTCCTTGAGCTCGCACTGCTCGCGTGTGGGCATGTACGCTATCGGAAGTTCGATCTCGCCACGCTTGTAAAGCCTGAGCATTCTGGCGATCGTGTATGCATCCCTCTTGTCCGTCTTCTTGTCGGATTGCGTGATGACCTTCAAGCCTTGGGCGTGGACTGCGTCCACGTCCACGCCTCTGTCCTTGAAGAACCTGTACGGCGGATATGCGTAGGTCCCTGACTCCATCAGGACACAGAATCCGTCTTTATCACCATATTCCATCAGCTCGTCAAGATTCCAGGATTCTGAATCCTTGGTGAAGTTCTTCTCAAACTTCGGCTTGCCAGTGCTCGTGAGCACGCAAGCCGTGATATTATCCTTATGTACATCCAAACCAATGTATCTCATGCGGCATTCCTCTGTTTAGGCAATCGAGAATGAATGTCGCACTTTTCATGTCTTGCGTTCCATTCTCGAGGAATTTGCCGCTCGTTTTTGTTGCTGGTCATTTCAGTTCTTCATTCGTGGATTCGGCACATCTCAAATGAATTATTATCTCGTGCAAAAACATCGATTTGGTCCAGATCCTGTGCAAAAACATGGTGCTGGACCCAACATTTTCTCCGATTTCCTTAGAGCCGGCGCATAGCTGCCGCTATCTCAATCGAGCGTACCAGACAATGGATGATCCGCCGTCTATAAATATTTTTAGCGATATATATCGGGCAAAGCCCGATTATAATCGCTAATTTTTCAAGAGCAGAGCGTACCGCAGCGAGGGATCGGGTCAATAGGAAGAGAAAGGACCGCGGAACATGGCTCTGAGAAGGCAAAGGAACACAC
>JAEEOP010000034.1 GCA_016284295.1 Methanomassiliicoccaceae archaeon
GTTGTTCTTCGTCTCGTTGTCCTCAGGTACGAACTTGCCCTCGAAGTTGAGGTTGTACTTCTCTTTCATCGCCGTAGCGGTCTCGGGGATGATCTTGTAATCCCAGTCCTCCTCAGGGACCTTCTTTCCCTTGAGGAATCTCTCGTAGACGTCAGTTACGGTCAGGAACCTAGTTGCAGCCATCGTGAAACCCTCCTTTTCAGTTTCCGGTGAGCTGGTCCACCAGGGTGATGATTTCGTTCGCAGTCTCTGAGTAGCCGTCAGCTCCGATCTCGTCGCACCACTCTTTCGAGCAGGGTGCTCCTCCGAAGATGGCCTTGTAGGGTGCCTCCATCTCCTTGATGGTCTCGACGATCTCCCTCTGGGATTCCAGAGTGGTGGTCATCAGAGCAGATCCTCCGCACACCTGCGCGTTGTTCTCCTCTGCCGCATCCATGAAGTCCATAGCGGATGCGTCGGGTCCAAGGTCGATGACGTTGTAGCCTGCTCCCCTGAGCATGGCACAGCAGACGTTCTTACCGATCTCATGGATGTCTCCTTCAACAGTACCCATGACAACGGTACCCTTCAAGTTTCCCTCACCAGCCTCCATCAGCGGTTTGAGGATGTTGAGCGCAGCTTCCATGGTCTTGGATGCCGCAACGACCTGGGGTAGGTAGATCTCTGCCTTGTCGAACCTTACTCCGATGGTCTCCATTCCTTTTCCGAGTCCCTCACCGATGATGGTTCCGATGTCCATCTTCGCATCGATTGCTTTCTGGGTTGCCTCCTGGGCAAGCTTGATGTTCCAAGTCTCGACGGACTTCTTCAGGTCCGCCAGGATGTCCTCGTTTGCCATTTTAATTTCCTCCTTTTTACAGCCGCCGTTCAAGCCGGTTCTTTGCTGTCTAATAGTAAGTAAAAGCTGGTAGATATTTAATAATTTTGGTCCTTTACAAAATTGAAAAAACCATGTATAAAAAACCTCGTTTTCATTGTTAAATGTTCATTACAAAATATATAAATTTTATTTTGGTTGATTAATCCAACAAGATAAATATTAAATAAAATCAATAAAAAATGTACTTAAATATACATTATTTTTATTGATTAAATCATCAAAATATTATCAAAAAATGCTAAAATTGAGTGATTATCCCCTAAAATATTGATTTTGTCAATAATTTTATTTAACGCTTCCTCATTTTTTCGCGTATAGTATATCCCGAGTTTGGACGTTTAAATCATTTTCGCTGTGATGGCCGTCTAAGTGTAACATTACAAGTAAAACAAGCAAAAGCAAGGTTATTAATTGGGATTGTAATGGACCAGTATGCAACACAGGACGGGGGACAGCAGTCTTAATGGTACTTTAACAACGGAGTACGTCCCCGTCCGTCCGTTCCGCGAGGCATCTAGGGAGGCAACATCATGACCGCACGCAGATATGTCGATGTTTTCGATACGTACAACCGCTTCGTGGACGGAGACAGGATCCTGGAGAAGGATTGGGACAGCTACATCGTCCCCAATGCGGTAGCTCTGATGAAGAAGCGCTACGGGATCAAGTTCGGCAACAAGATCATCCCTGAGGATCAGGATCTCATCGACCGCCTGTTCGTCGCGGGTATCGACCTCCTCATCACTACAGGTATCTACAATATAGATACAGGGACACGCATGAAGATCACAGAGGATGAGATCTACGAGGGTCTGAAGATGGCCCCCAAGAAGCTTACTCTCGGAGAGGGCAAGGATTCTGTCGAGTGCGCGGCCCGCAGGGGCAACGTCATCAACAAGCCCGTGATAGAGGGCGGACCCACCGGAGCCCCTCTTTCCGAGGAGATATATTCTACTGTAATAGAGTCGTACGCGCAGGAGCCTGTCGTCGATTCCATCGTGACCGGTGTGCTAAGCACGGTCAAGGGCCACACGGCCGTGAAGAACACCCCGTGGGAGGTCAGGGCCACTCTGGCGGAGCTGAGCTATGTCCATAATGCACTGTACTCCGCGGGAAGGCCGGGTCTTGCCATCTAGGGCCCCCAGACCCCTCTGACTCCGCAGGGACGCATCGTCGCCGACCTGCACGACCAGACGGGTATGAAGCATTCCGATCTCCATGAATGCTCCCAGCTGAACGAGCTGAAGATCGACATGTCGATGCTGAACATGATCGCCGCATGGCATATGTCGGGTGACAACATCCTCATCGAGCAGATGCCTATCGTCGGAGGGTACTGCGGAGGCGTCGAGGAGACCGCCATCTGCGATGTCGCCACATCGATAGCTTCCTTCGCGCTTCTCAACGCGGACATACACCTGGGCGGACCGATCCATGTGAGGTGGGGTACCACGACCAACAGGCAGTCCCTGCAGGTCGCGGCCCACACGGCCATGGCCCTGGACACTAACACTGATCTTCTGTTGGCCAACCAGTACTACACCATGGCCGGACCCTGTACGGAGATGAACCTTCTTGAGATCGCCGCCCAGGCCATGTGCGACACCGCATCCGGAAGGGAGCTGCTCTCGGGAGTGGCATCCGCCAAAGGGGTCAGGATCGATATGGTCACCGGAATGGAGGCCAGGATGATGGGCGAGGCGTCCATGGCCGCATGCGGCATGGAGGTGTCCGAGGTGAACGACATCGTGGAGAGGGTCCTGAACTGGTATGAGAAATCCTATTACCAGCCTCCCAAGAGCAAGACCTTCCAGGAATCGTACGATGTGGAGAGCATTAAGCCGAACGCTGAGTACATCTCCGTCTACGACAGCGCTCTGAACATCCTGTCCAACTGCGGTATAGATTTCTGAATCGGTTTTATAGTTGAAAGCCGATACGTCGCACCATGTAGGCGTAGACGAGCTGCTTTGAGGTTATCGGACAGTGCGCACTCTATACTGTCAATTCCAATCTGTGATCGTTGCCCAGTCTACATGCTAAATGTGAAATATATAAAGAAAGCGGGATTTTTGCGAAATCTTTATATATGAACATCAAACTTTACCCCACGTTGGAGGGCGCTCCGGCGAGCAAACGGGTCTCTAAAACCTGTAAGCGGGGTTCGACCCCCCGGCCTTTCGCCATCATTACGGTAGATAACATGGGTGTCAAGTTCACAGATTCTCAGATACAGCATCTGATGGAATACGGGGACAACGATTGGTCGGATGCTGAGTTCGAGGATGCTGCGGCCAGGGACAAGGAGTTCTCGAGCCAGTTCTCAAAGCTCAAATCGGCCAACGACAAAGGCCTCAAGGATGTGATCGCCAATCCCCGCAACGACCTGACCGACCTGGAGAACAGAATCAGGGACAAGCTTAGATCCCGCGGTTTCATCGAGGTGCACACACCCATCTTCGTTTCAAAGGCGGCTCTCGCCAAGATGACCATCACGGAGGACCACCCGCTCTTCAAGCAGGTCTTCTGGATAGATGACAAGAGGGCCCTCAGGCCCATGCACGCCATGAACCTGTACAGGGTCATGAGGGAGCTCAGGGACCACACCGACGGTCCGGTGAAGATATTCGAAATCGGATCGTGCTTCAGGAAGGAGTCCAAGAGCTCCACGCATCTGGAGGAGTTCACGATGCTCAACCTGGTCGAGCTCGGACCCGACGGGGATGCCATGGACCACCTGAAGATGTACATCGACGACATCATGTCCGCCGTAGGCGTGGAGTACACCACATCCCGCGAGGAATCTGACGTTTACGTGGAGACGCTGGACGTGGAGATCGACGGCACTGAGGTCGCTTCCGGCGCAATAGGCCCGCACAAGCTCGACCCCGCTCACGACATCCACGAGCCCTGGGCAGGAATAGGATTCGGTCTCGAGCGCCTGCTCATGCTGAAGAACGGCAAGAGCAACGCGAAGAAGACCGGCAAGAGCATCACATACCTCAACGGATACAAGATGGACTGATCGCCATGATAGCAGAGACCGTCGCCAAGGCCGAAAGGACAGGGAAGCTGACCACCGACGAGATCTTCGAGCTGATGTCCGCCAAAGACCCTGCGGACCTCGAGCAGCTTTACGCCGCCGCGAGAAGGGTCAGGGACAGGGAGTTCGGGAAGAAGATCTTCACATACGGTTTCGTATACTTCTCCACATACTGCAAGAACAACTGCACGTTCTGCTACTACAGGGCAACCAACAACGGCATCGACCGTTACAGGAAGACGAAGGAGGAGATCGTGGAGCTCTCCGCGAGCCTGCAGGATGCAGGGATAAACCTGTCCGACCTGACGATGGGCGAGGACCCCACGATGTATGCCGACGGCTACTCCAAGCTCCTCGACATAATCTCCTCCGTGCACGACGAGGTCGGCATCAACATCATGGCGTCCCCGGGTGCGCTGCCGCAGGAGATGTTCTCGATAGTTAGGGATGCCGGTGCGGATTGGTACGCCTGCTATCAGGAGACGTACAACAGGCCCCTGTTCGAGAAGCTGAGGCTGAACCAGAGTTACGACGACCGCCGCAACCAGAAGGTCTGGGCCATGGAGGCCGGGCTTCTGGCGGAGGACGGTATGATGATCGGTCTCGGGGAGTCGGTCAGGGACAGGGCGGAGACCATCCAGGAGATGAGCTCGCTGGGTTGCGGCCAGGTGCGTGCGATGACGTTCGTGCCGCAGGTCGGCACCCCTATGCAGGATTTCACACCTTACGATTCGACGGAGGAGCTGAAGGCCATCGCCATCATGAGGCTCCTCAACCAGGACAAGCTGATCCCGTGCAGCCTCGATGTCGAGGGCATCGCAGGATTGAAGACGAGAATCAACGCCGGGGCCAACGTGGTCACATCCATCGTCCCTCCCAGCAAGCATCTGGCCGGAGTGGCGCAGCACGAGCTGGACATCGAGAACGGCAACCGTTCCGTCGAGCATGTGTTCGAGATGCTCGAGGACATGGGCCACCACCACGCATCCTCGGCGGAGTACAGATCGTTTCTCAACGAGCACAGGCCCAAGAGGGTGGCCTGATGAGGATCGCCATCGTCGGCGGGGCGCTCCAGGGAATGGAGGCCGTGCTGCTGGCCAAGGCCGCCGGGTACGAGACCATCGTCCTTGACAGGAAACCCGGGGCGCCGGCGATGTCGCTGTGCGACGAACCGATCAACCTGGATCCCACCAAGGATCCCGAAGGGGCGTTGAGGATCTTCCAGGGATGCGACGCCGTCATACCCGCATGCGAGGAGATGGATCTCCTGAAGGTGCTGGACGGCATGAAGGACAGGATGGGCGTGCCGCTGCTCTTCGACCTGGCATCGTACAACATCTCAAGTTCCAAGAACAGGTCCAACGAGATCATGGCATCCGTAGGGGTCCCCCTGCCGCGGCCGTGGCCGGATTGCGGGTTCCCCGCCATAGTGAAGCCCGCCTCCCAGAGCGGGAGCATAGGCGTCAGCGTCGCCTACAACGAGGACGATGTGAAGAGGGGGCTGGAGACGGTGAAGGCGTTGCATGACGAACCTGTCATCCAGGAGTTCGTGCACGGCAAGAGCGTGTCCATAGAGGTCATAGGCAACGGTACCAAGGCCACTTCCTACGTCACCACCGAGGTATGTCTGGATTTCAATTACGATTGCAAGATGGTCAGATGCAACCCCAACATCATGTCGCAGGATGACTGCGACCTGTTCGGGAAGATAGGCATCGATGTGGCCGAGGCCATCGGGCTCAACGCCCTGATGGACGTAGAGGCCATACTCACGCCCAGGGGCCTGAGGGTCCTGGAGATCGATGCACGCATCCCCAGCCAGACACCTGCCGCCATCCAGGCGGCCACGGGGATAAACCTTCTTGAGGAGCTTGTCACCACGGCCCTGGGGAAGCCTGCAGGAAGGGGATCTACAGGCGGATGCGCCGTTTACCGCCATATATACCTGAAGAACGGCGAATTGCGTTCCAGCGGAGAGAAGGAGTTCGGACATGTCGTGAGGCCGAGATTCGAGCCCGGGCTGTTCGGTTCCGAGAACTCCATCACCGATTACGAGCCCGGGAAGGATGAGTGGCACGCCACCCTCATAAGCACGGGAAGGACGGAGCAGGAGGCCGACGAGAAGGCGGCCGCATGCATATCCAAGGCCCTGGATGAATGCTCGCTGGATGAGTTCCTCGACGGAACGCCGGAGATGATCTGATGACAAGACTAACGCCCGATCTCATAGAAGGGGTGCCTGATGACACCATAGACCTTGATTCGAAGCTCATGAAGATGTGCGGGAAGACCGTGAAGCAGATCGCCCTGGAGGGGGCAGGCGTCGACCACGACGTCGATTTCTCCAAGGTCAGGGTCGCCGTGATCCCCATCACATCCGGTATGGGTGTCATCGGCGGATTCTCGCAGTCGGTGGATGCCATCGTCAAGAGGCTCGGCATGCAGAGCTACGTCACAAAGGGCACGGATGTCAACGGATTCTCCCAGGCGATCAACGACGGCGTGGACATGATCATGATGGCTGACGATGCGATGTTCGTCGCCTACAACGTCCATGCCGCCAGGAGCACCAACAACTCCTGGGGGACCGCGATGGGATATGCGGTGGCGTTGAAGAACGCCGCAGGCGGGGTCAAGGGGAAGGATGTCCTGGTCATCGGCGCCGGCCTCGTCGGTACAGAGGCGGTGCAGATCCTCAAGTCCTGGGGAGCCAACGTATCCGTCACGGACATCAAGTTCGAGAAGGCCAAGGCCCTGGAGGAGAAGTTCGGTGTGAAGGCCCTGCAGGATGTGGAGTCCGCACTGTCGTCCCACAAATACATACTGAACGCCGCACCCGCGATATTCCCCGGAAGGTTGATCATGGAAGGCGCGGTCGTCTCCACCCCCGGAGTCCCCCATTACTTTGACGAGGAGGGCAGGAAGAAGGCCAAGGCGATCATACACGACCCGCTGGAGATCGGAACTGCGATGATGGCCGTCAACAGCGCATTGTTCACAATGAAGCAATGAATTCCCTTGGGCGGAACACCCGTCCGACAGGGACCGAACGGCGTTAATACTGGTTGCGTCTAGGTGGTCGCCATGGGATTGGTAGGTCTGGCATGGGTCATATTCGGCGGCATGCTTGAACCGATGTGGGTCATCGGCCTGAAGAAGTACAGCGAGAAGCACTCGGTATTCTGGTTCATCTTCACGGTCATCATGATGTACGCCAGCCCCATGTGCCTGGCATTTGCCATGGCGGACGACATGTCCGTCGGTGTCGCCTACTCCATCTGGACCGGGCTGGGCGCCGTGTTCGCCATGCTGGTCGGGATCATCCTGTTCAAGGAGAAGGTCGAACGCATCAAGATCCTACTGGTGCTGATGATCATCGCCGGCGTGGTCGGACTAGAACTATCGACGGTGGTAGCATGAACAAGCTGTGGATCTACATCTTCATCGGAGGCATCTTCGAGACCGTATGGGCGACGACCATGAGCTTCTCAAAGACGTTCACCGACCCGTTCTGGACCATCGTCACGCTTGCTGTGATGCCTGTCAGCGTCATATTCCTCTACAAAGCGCTCGACAAAGGGCTCCCCACCGGACCTTCCTACGCGGTATGGGTGGGCATCGGCGCCATAGGGGCGGTCATCGTGAGCATAGCCATGGGCGATGTCCCGAACATATTCGGCTTCATCTCCATAGGGGTGCTCCTGGCGGGCGTCATCGGACTGAATCTGGTCACCGAATGACCGTTTCCAACGAGGGCTGGTTGCTTCGCTACCCTTTTTATATTATTTTTAATAGTACGAGTGAGGACAGAAATGACACTCAGACTAGGTGTTCCGAACAAAGGCAGGCTGAATGAGAGGGCCATCGAGCTTCTCGCCAGATCGGGGATCGATCTCGGGGACGACATCGGAAGGAGGCTCTACCTGAAGGCCAAGAATCAGGATATCGAGGTCATATTCGTCAGGGCGCAGGACGTTCCCGTGTTCGTGGCGGAGGGGGCCATCGACATGGGAATCACGGGCATAGACGAGACCGCCGAATCGGGCAAGGATCTCAGGAAGCTGCTCGACCTGCAGTTCGGATTCTGTCATCTCGCCGTCGCTGTTCCGGAGAAGTCGGGCATAACCGATGCATCCCAGATCAAGAACGGTTCCAAGGTTGCAACATCCTTCCCCAACCTCACCAGGAAGTACTTCCAGGAGATGGGCAAGGAAATGAGGATCATCACTGTCACGGGCGCATGCGAGATCATGCCCTACCTCGGTGTCGCTGATTTCATCGTGGACCTGGTGTCCACCGGATCCACGCTCAAGACCAACAGGCTGGTCGAGGTCGGGTCCATCATCGAGTCGCAGGCCGTCGTCATCGCCTCCGATGCGGCCATCGAGTCGAAGGGTCAATTCATCCAGGATGTTGTCGACTCGTTCGAGAGCGTCATCATCGCCGAGGACAAGAAGTACCTTATGGCGGACATCCCCAAGGACAAGCTGAAGGAGGTCGAGAGCATCCTGCCTGGAATAGGCGGACCCACAGTGCTCGAGATCGCCGGCAACCCCGGATATCTGGCAGTCCACGCCGTTATCGACGGCAAGGACGTGTTCAGGGCCATAGCGGACCTGAAGAGGCTGGGTGCGAAAGGCATCCTCACCACGCCCATCGAGAGGCTGGTGAACTGACATGGACAGGAGCGTCATGAGGGAGACGACCAGGGACTTCACCAGGTACTACAACCCGGAACTCCACGGTGAGCTGAGGCTGGACACCAACACGAACGTCCTCGGTTCCAACCCAGCTGCGGAGAAGTACCTGCGCGAGAACTCGTGGAACCTCAACGGATACCCCAACACGTACTCCGACGGTCTCAGGCAGGCGCTGGCTGAACTGTACGGGCTGGAGACGGACAATATCATCGCCGGCAACGGATCTGACGAGATGCTGGATGTCGTATTCAAGACGTTCACCAACATGGGGGACAACTCCGTCGTCCCCGTTCCCTCGTACACCCTGTACGATTATTTCGTAAAGCTCAACGGCGGGAAGGTCAACGAGGTCGATCTGACCGAGGACTTCCAGCTGGATGTGGACGGCATCGTCAGGAGCGATGCCAAGGTGGCCATCATGCCGTCGCCCAACAACCCCACCGGGAACTGCTTCAGGAGGAAGGACATAGAGGAGATCCTCTCCAGGTTCGACGGCATCGTCGTCGTGGATGAGGCGTACACCGAGTATGCGGACGAATCCTTCGTCAGGCGCGTGGAGGAGTTCGACAACCTCATCGTTCTGAGGACGTTCTCCAAGGCATACGCCATGGCCGCCCTCCGCATAGGATACGCGGTGACCAACAAGTCCCTGGCGGACATGATGCTCTGCGTGAAGATCCCCTACTCGCTCAATATGGTGAGCGAGGGAGCGGCCATCGCGGCGGTGAAGGATCAGGAGTTCATCAGGCGCAGCGTGGCCATGGTCAAGGAGCAGAGGCCCAAGCTCGATGCAGGTCTGAGGAAGCTGGGCTTCGAGACGTTCCCATCGGATTCCAATTTCATACTCGCCAGATCGCCAGTGGACCACAAGGTCCTGGTGGACGGTCTCAAGCAGCGCGGCGTCCTCATCAGGGACTTCGGCGCGAAGCGCAGGACAGAGAACTGCGTCAGGACGACAGTCGGCACCGAGAAGGACAACAGGCTTCTTCTGGAGAAGGCTGAAGAGGTGATCTCAGGATGCCGCTGAACATCTCCATCACCGACTACGGAGTGGGGAACCTCTACTCCATCAAGCACTCCCTGATGAACTGCGGAGCCAATGTCACCATCGTCGATGACATCCGCGACGTGCTGGATGCGGAATGCATCGTTTTCCCCGGGGTCGGAGCGTTCGACAGGACGATGGAGAAGCTCATACCCTACAGGGAGGAGATCTGCAGGATGCTGGCCGACGGAACGCCCGCATTGGGGATATGCATAGGGATGCAGATCCTGTTCAAAGGCAGTGACGAGGGCACATCGCCCGGTCTCGGATTCTACGACGGCCGTGTCAGGAAGCTCGACTGCAGGATGATCCCCCACATGGGATGGAACCAGGTCGTCACCGACGATCCTCTGTTCGACGGCATCGCTGACAACAACTTCTACTTCGTGCACTCCTACTACGGGAAGCCAGAGGACGATTCCCTCACGATCGGCACCACCGAGTACGAGGGCAAGACATTCCAGTCCTTCTTCAGGAAGGGCAACACCTACGGTACCCAGTTCCACCCGGAGAAGAGCAGCGTCTCCGGCAGGAGGTTCCTCCAGAACTTCATCACCTTCGCGGAGGGTCAGCTGTGAGGATCATCCCCGCTGTCGATGTCATGGACCATCAGGTGGTCCAGCTGGTAGGGGGAAAACCCGGAAGTCAGCAGATTGTCATACCCGATCCGATGAAGGTCGCATCCTCATGGATCGAGAAGGGCGCGGATTACCTCCACCTTGTAGATCTGGATGCCGCGTTCGGCAAGTCGAACAACCTCGAGGTCTTCAAGAGGATAACGAAGGAGCTCGGAGTCCCTACCGAGATCGGAGGGGGCATCAGGGACAGGGAGACCATCGACGATCTGGTGTCCGCAGGAGTGGACAGGATCATAGTCGGGACCAAGGCGGTCAAGGAGCCCGAGTGGCTCGAGGAGATGGCCGACCTGCATCCGGGAAAGATCGTCCTGTCCATGGACACCAAGGCCGGCAAGATCGCCATCAAGGGCTGGCAGGAATCAGCGGGCATGAGCATCGAGGACATGTTCGACAGGATCAGGGACCTCCCTCTTGCCGCGGTCCTCAACACCAACGTCGACGTCGAAGGTCAGCGCAAGGGGATCGATGAGAAGCAGGCGAGGGACTTCATTGGCAGATGCCCGTGCAAGGTCATCGCTTCCGGAGGGGTCACGTCGCAGGAGGATGCGAGGATACTCTCGTCGGCTGGAGCGGAATCCGCCGTCGTCGGCCTCGCGGTGTACACGGACGTCATAAGACCTTGGACTTGGGACACTCCGTGGCATGTTTGAGCGATTCCTTCGGTAACACGATTTTGTTAGTGTCTTCATACAGTCAATATTAACACTCCTTTTTAGTTCTCTTTATATGACATGAGGTAATTGTGAAAATGGAGTTGGCGAATTGAAAATACCATGCGAAATTATAGTTTCACACGTGCTTCCGGTGGCCAAAGGGGCCATCGCCAAGGAGCTCGTGATGACGCATGGTATGACGCAGGTCCAAGTCGCCAAGCTTTTCGGTGTTACTAGCGCTGCCGTTTCCCAGTACCTCAAAGGGGTCCGCGAGTGCGACAGCGTCATAGACAGGAGCGCATACAAGGAGGACTTCCATCAGCTCATCAGGGAGTTGGCCGTCGATATCGTGCACGGTCTGGAGGTCATGCAGGCATTGTGCATCGTATGTTCGTACGCTTTCGAGAGCGGTCTGATAAAGGCGTTATATGTATTCGAAGGATATTCGGCTGACGAGATCGGCTTCATGGACGAACCGATCGTACTGCCGTCAGAGAATGATACGAATGAACTCCGATTACGACAACTGTTCTTTGGTGGTTGGAAGGTTCCAGCCGCTGCACAAGGGTCACATGGATGTCATCAGCAAGTGTGCCGCAGAGTCCGAGCATATTACTATCGGTATTGGAAGCGCGCAATGCTCCCACACTGCGGAGAACCCGTTCACCGCCGGTGAGAGGTACATGATGATCAACAAGTCCCTGAGGGAGGCCGGGATCGACAACTACAGCATCGTGCCCATCGAGGACCTCAACAGGTATCCCATCTGGGTGGCCCATGTGGTGTCCCTGGTACCGCCGTTCAGGAGGGTCTATTCCAACAACCCCCTGACCAGGCGCCTGTTCGAGGAAGCAGGTTTCGATGTCAGGGCATCCCCGCTGTACAACAGGGACATCTTCTCCGGCACGGAGATCAGGAAGAGGATCTGCAACGACGAGGAATGGCGCTCCCTGGTGCCCAAGCCTGTGGCCAAGGTCATAGAGGACATCGACGGCGTGAACAGGATCAAGCAGATAAGCAGTGGTTCCGATGGATTCCCGCTGCGATCCCGTATCGCTCCTCGAGGCCCTGAGGGCCAAGGGCAGGACCATGTCCGCAGCAGAATCGTGCACCGGAGGGATGATAGGTTCGACCATAACCGACATCCCTGGCGCATCGGACGTGTTCATGGGCTCGGCGGTGACCTATTCCAACGATGCCAAGGAGAGGGTCCTCGGAGTTTCGCATGATACGCTCCTGGCCCACGGAGCGGTGAGCGAGGAGACGGCGAGGGAGATGGCCCTCGGTGCGATCAGGGCATACCGCAGCGACTATTCGGTGGCGGTCACCGGCATAGCCGGACCGGGCGGGGCCACAGACACCAAGCCTGTCGGCCTGGTGTACATAGCGGTGGCGGACGGCCCGCGCACCGTAGTCGCACGCAACATCTTCAAAGGGGACAGGGCATCCGTGCGTTCCCAGACGGTGTCGGAGGCGCTGTCGATGCTCAAGGATATGGTGGAGGGAAGATTATGAGGTTCGAACGTCAGTTGCCTGTATTCGGAGAGGAAGGTCAGAATAGGATCATGTCCGCTGTGGTGGGCGTGGTCGGATGCGGAGGTCTGGGGGTGAACGTCATCACGCAGCTCTGCGCTGCCGGCGTCACCCATTTCATCCTGTGCGACCATAGGACTCCGGAGCTTCCCGATCTGAACAGGCAGTTCATCTATGCCGCGGGGGACTACAGGCCTAAGTCGGTCATCTCGGCCGAATGGATCCTAGCTCTCAACCCCAGTGCCGAGGTGCAGTCCAACGCGGAGCCCCTCACAGAGTTGAACGGCGACCTGTTCAGCGGATGCGACATCCTCGTGGACTGCCTGGATTCCAACGAATCCAAACTGATACTGTCCGACCTGGCGGAGAGGATGGGTGTCCCCGTTGTGCACGGCGGGGTCAACGGGCTGGTAGGACAGATCGCAGTATGCGTTCCCGGAAGGACGAAGAGCCTCAGGGAGGTCGTCGGGGACAAGGCCGATCAGGACATCATAGTCCCCTCGGTAGGCGCAGCTACCGCCAACATAGCCTCCATGCAGGCGCTGGAAGTCCTGAAGATCATCTCGGGCATCGGCACCGACAACGAGGGCAAGCTCATAACGGTCGATATGAGGTCCTGGACCATCGGCACGGAGACGTTCTAAACCCTTATCTATGCGCTGTCAGTTCCCAGCATCATGAAGAAGCTCATGACTGGGAAAGTCAAGGAAGTCTACGAGGTGGATGCGGACACGCTGGAGTTCGCCTACACGGACAACATCTCGGTTTTCGACAAGATCATCCCGTCCCAGATCCCCCACAAGGGCGAGACGCTGTGCAGGACCGCCAAGTACTGGTTCGGACTGCTCACCAAGGAAGGAATCAACAACCACTTCATCAGCGAGCCCTCCCCCGATAGGATGAGGGTCAAGAGAGTGGATATCATCAGGGACTACAGCAAGATCGACACGACCACCAAGAACTACCTGATCCCCCTCGAGGTCATCTGCAGGTATTACGCCGCAGGCTCCCTCATGGACAGGATCAAGTCCGGCAAGGTCAAGGCCGAGGACCTCGGATTCCCTGCGGGCCATGTGGTCAAGGAGGGAGAGAAGCTCCCCAAGCCGTTCATCGAGTGCACCACGAAGCTGGAGGCCCACGACGAGAACCTCACCGACGAGGAGGCCAAGAAGATGGCCGGACTCACCGACGAGGAGTTTGAGAACATCAAGAGGACCGTCCTTAGGATCGACGAGATCATCGACAGGGAGGCCGGCAAGAGAGGACTCATCCACTGCGACGGAAAGAAGGAGTTCGCCTTCGACAAGGACAGGAAGCTGATGGTCATCGACACCTTCGGTACCCTCGACGAAGACCGCTGGTGGGACGCCGACGAGTTCGCCAAGGGCAGGATTGTCCAGCTGTCGAAGGAGTTCGTGCGCCAGTACTACCGCGAGACCGGATACCACGAGAAGCTGTATGCGGCCCGCGACGCCGGTCAGGCCGAGCCCGACATACCCGCGCTTCCCCAGGACATAGTCGACCGTGTCAGCAAGCTGTATGTCGACATGTTCGAGAGGATCACCGGCGAGAAGTTCTGATCAGAGCAGATCGACGTAAACCAATCTCTCACCCAGGGGGCAGTCGACGTCCCCGTCTACTTTCTGGACGAGGTACTTGCTCCCTGCGGTCTTTCCTATAGGGTGGCATTCACCGTAGTGCTCGCATGAGATGTTCTTGCATTCCGAGCCCTTGTACGTGATCCTGCTGCCTTCCAGCGCCTGCCTCTTGCCGACGGTGGCCCTGGTGGGGATCTTCTCCACTTCGACCACAGAAACGGAATCGCCGTCGTACTCGTGGCATTCGTGCTCCTGGAGCCTTATCGCCGTCACGGTGTATTTTGCACCCTCCTCGAGGTTGAAGCACACCTTCTGGAATTTGCAGTCGGAGCATTCCTCGATCGGGCCAAGATAATAGAACTCGTATCCGACCTTGGCGCTGTCCTTCCCTACAAGCGTTATCTGCATCAGAACACCCCCGTCCTTATGCATACGTCCTCGATGACATCCCTGGGCACTCCGTTGTCACCCAGTATCGTGTACCTGTCTGAGCGTATCTTGTGCGCGTTTGCAACGGCCTCGATGAACTCATCCTCGGTGAGTCCGAGCTCCGATACCTGTGTGGGCGCACCGATGTTCAGCAGCGCGTGCTTGAGCTCCTCCCAGTCGCCCTTCTGCAGGTACGATGTCACGATGGATGCGACGCCGCACTGCTCCCCGTGCATGGCCCTTCCGGGATACATGAGGTCGATGGTGTGGGAGATCATGTGCTCCGAACCGCTGGTCGGCCTGGAGCTCCTGGCGACCGACATGGATATCCCCGATACGATGATCGGCTTGATGGCCAGCCAGACGCTCTCCTCCAGGTTGGGCCTGATGAAGTCCGCGGCATCCATCATGGATTCCGCCGCGAACAGCGAGAAGGAGTATGCAGACCTGCTGAAGCTCTCATCCCTCAGGTTGGAGGCGAGCTTCCAGTCGCGGAGCGCGCTGAAGTTGGAAAGCACATCCGCGCACCCGGATGCCAGGAAGCGGTAGGGGGCCTTGAAGATGATGCTGGTGTCGGCGATCACTCCCATTGGTGATGCGCCCTCGATGGATTTGCTCCCATTGTCGGACTTGATCGAGGCCCTGTTGGATGCTATGCCGTCATGGGCCGCGGACGTGGGGATGCTGATGAACGGGAGGTTGAGATGCATCGATGCGATCTTGGCGATGTCGATCTTGCTGCCGCCGCCGACCGCAAGTATGAATGTGGAGCCGAATTCCTTGATGCGTTCCTCTGCCTTCTCGATGTTCTCAACGGTGGCGTTGCCTGTGATGCACGTGTCGATGTCGTATCCGTCAAGGTATTCCTGGACGGCCTTCCCTGCGGCCTTGTCCGTGGTCTCCCCGGTTATGATGGTGCCGGTGCTTCCGCTGTGGATGTTGATGCAGATGTTCTTCACCTCTTCGAGAACATCGTGCCCGGCGATGATGTTCCTCGGGAATTCCACCATCTTCGCTTTAAGGAAATCTTTGTGCATTGCTCCACCTCTTCGACAACGTATAGGCGACAAGTTATAAAGCCCATACATCCAAAACGGGCATCCTGGCGGTCATGAGGGATGTGTCAGACATCTATTATATCGGCCCGCCGATTCCTCATGCATGGTGTCTGTGACAATCATATGCGGTTCGGCGGATGTCGATGGAGTCACCATCAGGATGTGCAATCATGCTGGCCGGATCCTGTCCGACCGCGGTTGCGATGTCAGGACGTTCATCGTCTCGCGCATGGACATTGGGCACTGCAGGGACTGCAGGGGATGCTCCGACGGGAGATGCGTCATCGAGGACGATATGTCGCAGATCTACGATTCGATCTCGTCATCCGACCTGCTCGTGCTCGCGACACCGCTGCATTTCAGTGCGCCGTCATCCCTTCTGAAGACCGCCATGGACCGTCTGCAGCCGTATTGGTACGATGCTGCCCTGCCGCATCCGAGATTCTGCATAGGGCTGCTGTGCGGAGGAAGCAAAGAACCGTTCTTCGAGGTGACCGAGAGGATCCTCCGTTCCATGTGCCTGACGATAGGCATGAGGTACCTGGGCTCCGCGAAGATCCCGGATACGGATTCGGGCGATGTGGATGTAGGGTCCGCTGTGAGCGACCTTATGGCATCTGTCAGAGAAGATATGGGGTTATGACGTGCTTGTGCCCTTCCAGACGGGAGGGGTTGTCCACGAACGGGATGGTCGAGGGGTAGTCGGAGGCTATGATGGACCACGTGTACGCGTCAACGCTGTCGTCAGTGTCCAGCACGCAGTTGCGGTAATAGCCGAGGTCCACGAGCTTGTCCAAAACCGCGGTGACATCGGTCCTCCTGCGTCCGCGTATGACCGCCTTCCCTTTGCTGACGAATATCACGGGCACGACCGAATCCGACACATCGATGATGTCCTTGAGTTCGTAATCGTTGTAGATCATGTGGTAAGGGGCGAGCACGAACGTGGCATCCCTGTTGAACGCATCGAAGACGTCGTCGACGGTGTTGATGCATGTCATGAACCACACGTCCGCTCCGGGGATCCTGAGGTGCTTCATGACCTTCTCCGAGAACCCCCTCTGGGCGAAGCTGTTGCAGTCCATGACGACGACCGGCTGCCTGATCTCTCTGTTGATCGCTTCGGGGACCACTTCGGAGAACGGCTTGGCCCTGTCATCCGCTCTCAGGTTCGTCGGTGTGAAATGTCCGTTGGAGACGTGCATGCCATCGTCATCGTAGGTGGTAAAGAATGCAGGTATCTCCATGCGGTGGCCATCGGCCCGGCGGTATAATACACTTGGCTCGATCATCTCGCCTTTCTCATAGAAAGAACGAAGAGTGGTATCGCCAGTCGGGTCCGGCACAGGGTCCAGTGATGCCTCATAGATCTAGCAAATACATATTAACGGCGATTACATGGCATGAACAAAGGCAGCGGAAGCGCATCAGTGCGGTTCCGCAATGCGATCAGGTGTTATTATGCAATTCGACAGGTTGGTCAACGAGCGCTACTCCGTAAGGAAATTCACAGAGGAACCCGTCTCCGATGAGGAGATCCAGAAGATCCTCGATTCGATATATGTCGCTCCCAGCGGACAGAACAAGCAGCCTCTCAGAGTATGGACGATCAGGAGCAAGGACCGTCTTGAAGGTGTGAAGAGGATCACCAAATACCACTACAACGCCCCTCTCACGATAGCCATCTGTGCGGTGCCAGAGGAAGGATGGGTCAGGAAGAGCGATGGCAGCAACCACAGCGTGGTGGATGCGGCAGCCGCGACCATGCAGGCCTGGCTGATGGCCGAGGATATCGGACTCGGTGCCGTATGGGTGAGCGATTTCGATACGAATCTCCAGGACGAGATATTCCCGGAGATGAAGGGGACGGAGCTGGTGGCCATGCTCCAGATTGGCCACATCTCGCCGGAATCCAAGCCTCTCGGATGGCATTCCAAGAAGAGGGACAGGTCCGAGATGTTCTTCGAGCTTTGATGGCCGCAGGTCCGTCATAATATCCGAAGGGCCATCAGCAACCATAATATCTGCACTGCACGATTCCCTTGCGAGGTAACGATATGGTAATCTACAAATGCGCGAAATGTGCGACGACAGTGGACCTCATCTACAAGGCAGGATGCACACCCTCCTGCTGCGGAGAGCCCATGGTCTCCCTGGAGCCCAAGACTGACGACTTCAAGAACGAGAAGCACGTCCCCTACATCGAGAAGCAGGACGGAGGAGTCCTCGTCAAGGTCGGAAAGGAAACGGCCCACCCCATGGCAGAGGACCATTACATCGTCTACATCCAGATCTGCGCCGACGGAATCATGATGAGGAAGTACCTCAAGCCCGGCGACGCTCCCGAGGCGTTCTTCAAGACGGATGCCAAGGAGATCAAGGCCTGGGAGTACTGCAACAAGCACGGCCTCTGGAAATCCAACCAGTGATCGCAGATAATCGGGCCCCTTCGGGGGCTCTTCTTAACAAAACATCAAAAATAGGCGGGTCTCCCCGCCTGGTTTCTCATTCGAAATCGATGCTTACAGACCTTTTGAGTCCCATTCCGGATTCCGCCTCTATGCACTTCACGATGCCGCAGGGCACGGGGCATGCGGTGTGACGGATGCACTGGGAGGCCTTGTCGTAGATCACGGAACCGTTGAACGGCTGTGCGATCGCATCATACGGGTTCACCTTTTCGATGGGGCTCATCTTCTGGACCATGGGGCAGTCGCTCTCGATGACCACATCGACAGTCATCATGTCGTCTGATGCCGTGGCGATGATCTTGGAGCTCATGCCGCAGACGCCGGCCTTGACGTTGCATACGGTGGGGCACATGGTATCAGCTCCACCAGTCCTTCTTGCGGTCGATGGTCTCGTCCCTGTCGGGTCCGAGGCTGATCAGGTCCGCGGGGACCTTCAGGTACTTCTCGATGAACTCGATGTACTCCCTCATCTCTCCGGGGAGGTTGTCGTATCCTGCCTTCACGACATCCATGGTGTTGTCCCATCCCTTCCAGCCCTTGAAGGTCTCGTAGACGGGCTTCGCCCTGTTGAGCTTGGCGATGGATGCAGGGAAGTGCTTGACCTCCTCTCCGTCGATCTCGTATGCGACGCACACGGGGAGCTCAGGGATGTCGTTCAGGACATCGATCTTCGTAATTCCGAGTGATGTGAATCCGCATAGCCTAGAGGAGTGCTCCACTACAACGAGGTCCAGCCATCCGCATCTCCTTCCCCTTCCGGTGGTGACTCCGAACTCTCCTCCCTTCTGCTGGAGGGCCTTCCCCTCCTCGCCGCTGAGCTCGGACACGAAGGGTCCCTCTCCTACACGGGTGGTGTAGGCCTTGACGATACCGACCATCTTGTCGATCCTGCTGGGGGCGACTCCGGCACCGGTGCAGACGCCTCCGCCGCATGTTGCAGATGAGGTGACATAGGGATATGTACCGTGATCTATGTCGAGCATGGCGCCCTGCGCTCCCTCGAAGACCACGTTCTTTCCCTCGTCGAGGGCTTCGTTGATGAGCACGGACGTGTCGCAGATGTACTTGCCGATCTGGTCCTTCCATCCGAGCATCTTGGACAGCAGGGACTCCTCGGTGCAGTTGCACTTCTCTGCGTCCATCATATCCATGAGATCCTTCTTGTACGGGAGGATGAAAGAGATCTTCTCCTTGAGGAGGTCCTCCTCCAGAAGGTCCCCTGCCCTGAACCCGATCCTTGCGATCTTGTCCTGATAGGTCGGTCCGATACCCTTCTTGGTGGTACCGACGCTGTTCTTGCCGCGGTACTTCTCCTCTGCGCCGTCCAGCTTCTTGTGGTATCCCATGATGAGATGGGCCCTGTCGGAGATCCTGAGCCCGTCGACGGATCCTCCGTTGGCGATGACCTGGTCGATCTCCTCGCTGAGCTCCTCCAGGTTCACGACGACGCCGTTGCCGATGACGGCGAGCTTTCCGGGCCTCACGACCCCTGACGGGAGTCCGTGGAGCTTGAACACCTTGTCATCGACGATGATGGTGTGCCCCGCGTTGTTGCCTCCCTGGAAACGGACGATCATATCCGATTTCTCGTCCAGATAATCTGTAAGCTTTCCTTTTCCTTCATCTCCCCATTGGGAACCGATGATAGCAAGACTAGGCATTTGTAGGCACCTGTACCGAAGTAAGGGGATTCAGCATATAACGATGACTGATGCATCAGGCGCGGTTGTCGGGACTGGCCTCTTTGTAAAGCGACACTATCTGATCCAGCGGGAGGTCGGTCTTGAAGGATGTGGGAGACATGTGGGTGAGGGCTGCTTTCCCGTTGGTGCGCAGCACCTCGATGAAATCCGCGATCTTCGGAGGGGACATCTTGATGTGGGAGGACAGCTCGCTCATGTCGTAGACGAACACCTCCGTGTCGATCTCGTTCCTCCAGAGGTCGAGGTACTTGTTGCATCTCTTCTCCGTCGCCATGCCGGAGGCGTCCATCCTGCCGATGAACTCCTGGTCGTGCAGGGGACCGAGCCAAAAGGGCCCCAGTTTGTGCTGGGGGTCGTAGTGCTGGGAAAGGGAGCGCTCCATGGTGTCCATGTCGTACTGCATGTATCCGAGCTGGTCCAGCATCCTATCGGCCTTCTCGGCGCCCTCCTCTATCTGTATGTACGTGCGGAGGTAGTGGTCCGCATAGAATGACAGCAGAGGCTTCATGCCCCTGTCGAACTTGGCCAGCTCGCGTGCGACGAAGCACATGAGGATGCGCAGCCCTCCTTCATGGCACATGTATCCCCTGACAGGTTCCGACTGATACCTGCGTCTGCATTTGGGCGCATGGGCGCCTGCCAGCGGTGCGGTGTCCGTGGCCGTCACTGCTAGGATGCCGTTCTTCCTGCATCCCCTGATGGCCGATTGCACGAACGGGGCCGGTGAACCGAACGGGTCCAGGTCGACGTAGTCGAATGCCTCGTCCGTGAACAGATTATGAAGGTTCCGATTGGACGCCCTGCAGTTCTCCAGGGAGTTTATCCTGATGTTCTCCTCTATGTACGGGATCGCATCAGGGCTGATGTCGTTGGCGACGACTTCCGTCCCCTTGACCTCGTTGGCTATCCTTACGGCCCTGGAACCGGTGGCGGTCATGGCGTCCGCGACGGTGAGGTCGCGGCCGACCGCACGCAGCAGCATGACGCTGATGTCGCGGTTGAAGGCCATCTGCTCGTTGAAGAAAACTCCGCCCTGGATCTTTCCAGGGCCTCCGGAGGAATGCAGCTCCGGCACCAGGATGTCCGTCGACCCCTCGCGTATGATGACGCCCTGAGGCATCAAACATTCTCTCCGTGCATCAGGCGGACGATCTTGTAGGGAAGGATGTTCCTGTTAGTAGGCGTCACCTCGAGGATCCTGACGTCATCCCTCCTCCTGATGTCCTGCAGCAGGGGATTCCTTGACTTCTTGTGGAGCGTGATGATCATGGGCTTGTCGGCTTCCAGGGATTCCTTGACGGCCTCCACGAAGGCCTCGCTCTCGACCTCCATCTTGCCGACCTCGTCGATGACGATGATGTCGCACTTCTCGACGGCCTCCTTGATCGCCTTCACACCGACCTCCTCCATCTTGGCGAGGTCCACACCTATCTTGCCGATGACCAGTTTGCTCTCGATCTCGGTGCTCGCAAAAACCTGTTTTTCACCAGTCAAAAGGTTTCTCACTGTGAAACCGGTTTTCTTGCGCCCTTCCTCGATGGGTTCATCGATCATACCTCCGATGAGGAGTTCCTCCTCCTTGAGCATCTCGATGACCCTCAGCAGGGCGTAGGTCTTCCCTGAGCCCGGGAGCCCTGTTATACCGATTTTGATATCAGTTATCATCTTAACCTCGATAATTGTTAGTCATTAGACTGGCTACTCAAATATCGTTAACACGATATTTATTACCTCTGGACTGATTTTAACGTGATTAAAGCAGTCCAGACATATTGCGTTCTCGGTCTGGCTTATTTCGACAATTGACATGGTATTTTATGTCCATTCCGAAGTGGCGGTACCGCAAACCGCACGGTGTTGGATGCTTCGGATATAAATGTACATAAACAGGTCATTATGCACAATTACATCCACCATCATTGTTTTTGAATGAGTTACGCCATACAGGCTCATGCACTACTCGGAGCTCTCCAAGGCACTGCTCACACACCCGGGGGTGGTCCGTCTCGAGTACCTCTCCGACGACGTGCAGGAGGCGGTCGGCGAGATCGAATACTCTCCGAACAACGTGGGGTTCACGCCCATAGATCCGGCCGGTCTCAACGAGGTCTGCTCGATGCCGCTCCGTCTGATAATGTTCTGCAGCGCCGAGTTCCAGATGTTCGATCAGACCTTCATAGACATCATCGACACCAGGGGGGAGCTGGTCGGCCACGACGTGCTGGGCCAGGACAGGCATCTGTACGAATCGGATGACTACATATGGCTGGCGGACAACATAGTGCTGAACCTCACCGCAATGTCGGATCATCCGCTGAGGACGGTGATACACTCGTTCCCGTTCCGCGTGGACGGTGCGGAGGGTATAGAGATGAGGCTCTTCTATCCGTCAGTGATGTCCGCCGAGTATCTCAACGATCGGTACGGCGCCAGGGGAAAGATAGTGGCTACGCTGTTGCTCGGTGTGAACGGTGTGGAATTCCGATGGCCTCGATCACTCTTGGATGTCCGAGATGTACATGAGGGGATACTGAAGCTCCTCGTCGTACCTCATCTCCGCGCGGACGCTGGTGCCGTCTATGTCGATGACGACGACCGCGTCGATCATGTCGCCGGTCAGGGAGAAGTATGAGTAGGTGTCCCCGTCGGCGACGAATTGGGACCTGTCGATGCTGACGCTGCAGGACATCACATAGGGCTGGACGAGGATCGATCTGCTGATGGACTCCTCCAGCGCCTCCACGGAGGATGCGTTCACGGGGGTTCCGACGAACTGGTGGTAGATCGTCGCCATCTTGATTCCTGCCTCGAATGCGGCGCGCTCCCTTCTCGTGCACGAGAACCTCTCGTCGGCCGCCTGCTCCCTATTGTTCATACCCATAGTCATGCCTTTTGCGTATATCATAGGAATAGTAGCATATGCTCCAGTCCCTCCCCGGTCACGGGTCCGACGGGTCTGAAGCCCGCATCCTCGTATGCGGACGATTCCGAGGGTCTGCAATCGGTTCTTACGAGCCTGCATCCGGTCAGGCGGGACCTGGATCTCAATATCGTCTTAGCGGCCTGCAACAGGTCCTCAAAAGGGATTGGACAGGACCTTCCGCGGCATATCCTCCAAATCGCGAACGTCGGCACCGGGCGGTCGCAGGGGACTGGGCACAGTCCGCGGTGCTCTGAGCAGGAGCGGTCGGATACGAAAAGATGGCTGTTTCCCAGGGTGATGTATCCGCAGACCGTGCCGTGCCCGCACGGGTCGAGGAACAGGAACGTGTACGCTATCGATTCCTCTTCGAGTCCGATGGCGTACGTTTTCAGGAACCTCTCATCGTCATCGGCATCAGATGCGAATGTCGCAAGAAGGGATTCCGCACGTTCCACCGGGAACCAATCCAGCAGGGGGCCTAGGGGCACTATGAATGGGTACAGCCCTCTCTCGGGGGTGTCGTCGGACGCATCCTCAGACACCAATGACATCAGTTCTGACAGCGATGCAGGATCATCCACTACGATATCGTTCTCTAGATTGCTCAGGAACATGCGGAACACATGCAATCGACACATGCTGCGTATTTAACGCGAACCATGTACCGTAACAGTGCCTTTGGGATTCATCTCTTATCGAGATCCTCATATTGCCTGGGAGCCTGGATGTTCACATAGGCGGGTCTGACGATCTTGTTGGAAGTGATCAGCTCTTCGATCCTGTGCGCGCTCCATCCGACTATCCTCGCGGTGGCGAAGAGAGGGGTGTAGAGCTCCTTGGGTATGCCCAGCATGTTGTACACGAATCCGCTGTAGAAGTCCACGTTGGCGCACACGCTCTTGTTGTTGTGCTTGTGTGCCATGACGAGGCCGGGCGCGATGCGCTCGATGTTGCGGTAATACTTGAAGTCGTCGAGACGGCCCTTCTCCCTTGCCAGATCCTCGACGAAGGACTTGAAAACGTTCGCCCTGGGGTCGGATTTGGTGTAGATCGCGTGTCCCATGCCGTAGATCAGACCGGTCCTGTCGAAGGCCTCTTTGTTGAGTATCTTGTTGAGATAGGCGGTGAGGGCCTCCTCGTCATCGGGGTCCTTGACGTGGGCCTATATGTCGACCATCATGTCGATCACCTTCAGGTTGGCCCCTCCGTGCTTGGGTCCTTTCAGGGAGGACATGGCGGCGGCGATGACCGCGTAGGTATCGGATCCGCTGGATGTGGTGACCCTGGTGGTGAATGTCGAGTTGTTCCCTCCGCCGTGCTCCATGTGGATCACGAGGGCGAGGTCCAGGACGGTTGCCTCCAACTTGGTGTACTGCATGTCCGGGCGGAGCATCCTGAGGAAGTTCTCCGCGGACGAGAGGCTGGGGTCCGGGTTGTGGATGTACATGCTCTGGTTGTTGATGTAGTGGTTGTACGCGTGGTAGCTGTACACCGAGAGCATGGGGAAGACCGTGATGAGGTACAGGCACTGCCTGAGGACGTTGTCGAGCGAGTTGTCAAGGGCTTCGTCGTCGTATGATGCGAGGAATAGCACCTCCCTGGAGATGGCGTTCATCAGGTCCTTGTTGGCGGCCTTCATGATGACATCCCTGGTGAAGGTCTTGGGCAGCTCGCGGTTGCTGTTGATGATGCTGATGTACTCCTCCAGTTCCTCCTTGTTGGGGAGCTTACCGAAGAGGACCAGATAGGATATCTCCTCGAAGCCGAACCTCTTGTTGAGGAATCCCCTGGTGAGGTCCTCGATGCTGTATCCGCGGTAGCGGAGGATCCCCTCGCATTCCGTCTTCGCACCGTCCACCATGACGGTGCCGTCGACCTGGGAGATCTCGGTCAGGCCCACTATGACCCCGTTCCCGTTGGAGTCGCGGAGCCCTTTCTTCACATCGTACCTGGAGTATTCCGAAGGCTCGAACGAATCGCTCTCCTGACAAAGATTGCATTTGGATTCAATGAATGATTCGTAGACCTTCTTCATACGGGCACCTCTATGGTTTCAGTCTGGGTATCAAAGGAGTCTAATAAAAACTTTTGATTTGCGCCAAAAACGTAAAGTGGACACAATTCACCATTGGCAAAAGATGGGTAGGATGATCGTCGATCGAAGCGGTTTTCGACGGACTCGGTACCGAATACGCAGTTATGAGAGGAATCTGACGATCCGCCATCCTCTTGCCATCCGGCCCCATCGGCGGTCAGCCAGCATCCGTCCGCTCGGATGCATCGGGCGGAATGTTGAGTAATCATCATTTATGATACAAAATCAACAAAAAGGTTCATTGGTAATTGGATATATCATCCAATAATTTATAAACTATCCACGGATTGTACGACTTACATGGCTCGTTACGCTGTCACCGATGTATCGAATTTCTTCATCGACTATTTCGCCCGCTCAGTGGACCCTATGACACTGCCCCGTGTGCAGATGTTCGTCTACTTCGCGCAGGCCGAGAGTCTCCGCCGCACAGGCATGCCCCTCTTCAACGATGAGATCAGGGCGTATTCGACCGGCCCCGGCGTCACCAGGCTGAACTCCTACTACGAGGGGTGCGGGAACGAGCCTATCAAGGTGTACAAGGATTTCGACAGGTCCAAGTTCTCGAGCCAGGACATAAACCTCCTGATGGACGTGGCGACCCATTACAACGCATACTCCACATCCCAGCTCCAGATCATGACCTTCGTCAAAGGAGGGCCGTGGGAGCAGGTCTACACCCAGGGAACCGGAATGCTCACGATCAGCAACGAGCTCATCCGCGACTTCTACCTCGATCAGCCTCCGGTCCCCAGCTACCTGGACACCGTCTACATGGCCATCGAATCCTGCTGCGGCATCGGCACCATGCCTGCTCTTGGCGCAGAGGAGACGATCGAGACGCCTACCGTATATACGGAGGACGCGGTCATGTACTCATGGGAATGATAATCATATCCGGAAAGGAGCTCCCGGCGGAATCGGGGAGGACCATACAGCAGGTCATCTCCGACAACGGCTACCATCCCGACTCGTACCTCTACATGGTGGACGGCAGACCCGTGCCCATGGACACGGTGATAACCGATCCGATGAAGGTCACCGCGGTCAGGGTGGCTTCCGGCGGATGATCAGAGTCCGGCCATCTTCTTCAGCATCCCGAAGTCGAACCCGTCGTCCTTCGCGTGAGAAATCATCTCGTCCAGGTTGGCGAGGAACGCGGAATGGATGTCATCGCCCTCCAGCTTGCCCTCGCTCGACGACAGGGAATCCTCTTCGGGGAACCTGAGGTACTCGTACCTGAGGACTCCGAGGCACTTCATGCCTGTCAGATCCTCGATCCTCTTCAATGCGGGGGCTAGAATGGAACCGTCTCCCCTGAACCTGTTGATGATGAACCCCTTGAGCTGAGGCTTCAGCTCGTCGGGTATGAGCCTCCATGTCCCGTATATCGCTGCGAACACGCCGCCCCTCTCTATGTCTCCCACCAGAACGGCGGGTACGCCGGTCGCTCTCATCAGACCGACGTTGGCGATGTCCGTCGCCATGAGGTTGAGCTCTACCGGGGAGCCGGAACCCTCGCACAGGAGCATCTGATGCCTTTCGGACATCCTCGCGTAGGCGGCCTTCACGTCCTCCATGACCTTGGTGCGGTCCATCGGATGATCTTTGGTGATGTCCATGGCGGGCTTGCCGTTGAGGACCAGCTGCATCACACCTTTCCCGGAGGGTTTCAGGAGCACGGGGTTCATATCCGTCTCCGGCTCGATCCCTGCAGCCCTGGCCTGGAACGCCTGGCCTATGCCTATCTCGCCGCCGTCCTTCGTGGCGATGGAGTTCAGCGAGAGGTTGGATCCTTTGAAGGGCGCGACGTCTATCCCCTCGTTGCTGAAGTATCTGCACATCATGGCGCACACTGTGGTCTTGCCTGCTCCGGAGGAGGTTCCCAGGAAGAGTATGCTCATTCCCTCACCCCCGCGATGTCCAGCAGCTTCTCCACGTCCATGTTGCTCCCGAACACGTCCGCAAGTTTGTCGAGGTTCTCTTCCAGGACCTCGTCGTAGTCGCAGCCGGCCTCGGCATCGATTGGCTTACCGTCGTGCTTGACGAAGGACAGGAAGTATCTCCTGAACGCGGGCTTGTCGAATATCCCGTGCTGGTAGGTACCGAAAGTGAGCTCGTCCTCGCGGACGGAGCCTTCCGGCTCGGGATCCGCATGGAATCTGTCAAGCATGACCAATGGCTTCTCGTTGACCTCGGACATGCCCATGTGCAGCTCGTATCCTGTTATGGCCCCGCCGTCGCCGACAGCAAGCTTTCCTTCGTTCTGGATGATGCGCTTGGTGTACTCCCCGAAGGATGTGGTGTTGTCGAAGAATCCCAATCCCTCGTGCACCGCAGGCTTGCCGTTCTCTATCCCGTTGGAATCGTCCAGGGTCCTGCCCATCATCTGGTAGCCTCCGCAGATACCTGCGATCGGGATTTTCTTCCACAGCCCCTTGATCGCATCGAACAGGCCGTTCTCCTTCATCCAGATCAGGTCGGACACGGTGTTCTTCGTTCCGGGCATGACTATCGCGTCCACGCCTGCCAGGTCCTCGGGCTTCTCCACATAGACCACCGACACATTCTCCAAAAGGAGCGGGTCCAGGTCAGTGAAGTTCGCCATGCGGGGGAACCTTATCGCTCCGATGCGCGACTGGCCCTCTCCCTTGGAGCGCACTCCGCGGAGGGCCTCCGAATCCTCGCTGGGGAGGACGACGTCGGCATGCGGAATGATTCCTATGACCGGTATCCCTGTGAGTTCCTCCAGCTTGTCCGCTCCGGGACGGAGGTTCTCGGTGTTGCCCCTGACGTTGTTCAGTATGATCCCTTTGATGCGCTTCCTGTCCTTCTCGGGGATCAGCTCCACAGTGCCGATGGCGTATGCGAAGGATCCTCCCCATTCCACGTTGACCACAAGAATCACGTTGGCGTCGGCTATGTCCGCTGCGCGCATGTTGGCAATATCCTTGTCGTAGATGTTGATCTCCGCAGGGGATCCCGCCCCCTCCATGACGACGCAGTCGTACCTGTCCTTCAGGAATTCGACATGCTCCTTGACGATGCCGATCCCGGGGCCGGGCACGAACTCGTTGTAGTATCCGTCGACGTCGTAGTCGGCGAAGGGCTTTCCGCAGACCATGACCTGCGATATGGTGTCCCCTTTGGGTTTCAGAAGGATGGGGTTCATGTGCGCATCCGGGTTGGTGAGCCCGGCGGCCTTGGCCTGTAGCACCTGTATCATGGCGATCTCAGCGCCGTGGCGGGTGACCTTGGAGTTGAGGCTCATGTTCTGGGATTTGAACGGCGCTACCAGGTATCCCTTCCTGTGAAGGATCCTGCATATGGCAGCGACGGTGACCGATTTGCCTGCATCGGATGTCGCGCCGACCACCATCATGGCCTTCCCCTTCTTCCAGAACCTCTTCTTGGCCTCGATGAAGATGTCGTCGAACCTGGGGTCCTTGGCGTCCTTGATGCCCAGGCGCTCTATCTCCGAATAGATGAACTTCACGACGGGGGTCCTGTGGATGAACAGGCAGTCGGAGCAGTTCCAGACCGGTCCGTGCCTCCCCTGGAGCTCCCAGCCGAAGGTGGTGTCGTTGCATGGGAAGAATGGGCAGTAGCAGAAGGAGCAGTCCTGTCCGCTGAAGTGCGCAGGATGGTACGGACAGTTCCTGTCCGGTCCGAGCCAGCCCCTCTGTATCTCTTCGTTCACCTTCTTGACGATCTTCTCCATTCTATCGGATGGATGTATCTGCGAACATGCTAAAAACGGTTATGTCGGCCGTCTGCGGGCGCCCTGGGTCGCTTCGCATGCATTGCCCGGAGGGCATCCACTTTCGGCCACCCCCTTGTTCGCTTAATATACTCACTCAGCGGTGGTTCATCGATGGGAAACGAATTCACTTTCATTCACTGCGCGGACCTCCATCTGGGGTCCCGCTTCAAGGGCCTCGGGACGACCGACAGGGCCTTGGCCGAGTCAATGAGGCGTTCGGTCATGGAGTCCTTCGGACGCATCGTGGACATCGCGCTGAAGAGGCATGCCGATGCGATGGTCATATCCGGGGACATATTCGATGACAGCAATGAGCTGCCGTCCACACGCATGTGGTTCTCGGAGCAGCTCAGGAGGCTGGGCATCCCGGTATTCATCTGCAGGGGGAACCACGACAGCCGCACCTCGTGGGACGACGCCATCCCCTATCCGGACAATGTACATGAGTTCGGAACCGAGCCGGAGAGGTTCCCCGTAGGGGACAGGGCGGAGGTCGTGGGGATCAGCTATTCAACACCGCATGAGCAGAGGAACCTGGCCGCGATGCTTACGGGTTCTCCGGACCGCTTCACGATCGGCTGCGTGCACTGCGACATAGATTCCGTATCGGAGGGATACTCGTACGCCCCATGCTCCGTGGGCGACCTTGTCGGGAAAGGAGTCGACTATTGGGCGCTCGGGCACATCCACAAGAGGAACGTCGTCTCGTCGAACCCGTACATCGTCTACCCGGGGAACATCCAGGGCAGGAGCTTCAAGGAGTCCGGCCAGAAGGGCGCATACCTGGTGACGGTGGCCTCGGGGAGGGTGTCAGCGATGGAGTTCATTCCCACTCAGACGTACGTCTGGGAGAATCCCGTGGTGGACATCACGGGCAGATCCCTGACCGATGTGGTGCAGACCTTGTCCAGATCGGTACACGGGAAGACCGTATGCAGGATCACCTTCAAGGGATCCGGCCCGCTGGACAGGATGCTCAGGACAAGCCCCGAGGAGGTCCGGAAGGCGATCGCGGATTCCACCGGCGCAGTCGTGTCCGAGATGGTCGTCCAGACATCGCCGGAGATCGACCTGGAATCGATGGCGGGACGCGGGGATGTGGTGTCGTCGATGATCGCCAGCGGGCGCAGGATAGAGAGCATGCCCACGGGGGAGATCATAGACATCATCTGCCGCAATAGGAATCTGGCCCAATATAGGGACGTGTTCGAGGGCATGACCGAAGAGGACATTCGTTCATTGGTCACCGACGCCCTGAAGGGCTGCATCGCAAGGCTGGAGGCGTCGGAATGAGGATCAGAGGCATCCATATCGACGTCTTCGGCGGGCTCAGGGAGAGGGATCTCGAGCTCGGCCCTGGACTGAACGTCTTCTACGGCCCGAACGAGTCTGGGAAGACCACGGTCATGGAGTTCGTCAGGACGGTCCTGGTCCCATCCAACAAGCGCAACCTGTACCCGGAGCGCAGCAAGAAGGACTCCGGGTCGATCACCTATGAGGACGGCGGATCCCAGAAGACCCTGGTGCTCGACCGTGGTTCGGTGTCCGGCGAGGTCCCGGATTGCGTAAGCGGGCTGGACCCGGAACTGTACCGTTCCGTTTTCGCCATGGACCTGAACGGGCTGAACGACATGGCCCCAGTGGCCGATGACGAGATCAGGTCCAGATTCCTCACGGTCCCCGGCGGGGATAGGGTCCCCGCTCTGTTGGAGTCGATCGAGGACGACGTTTCCGGCATAGCAGGCAAGACCGCTGCATCAAAATCGGAGCTCAATGCCAACCGCGGCGAGCTGAATTCACTTTATTCAAGGATAGCCGAGCTGCGCTCCAAAGCGGAATCGTATTCGGAGCTCAAAGCGAAGGAGGCGGAGCTGGAGGAGGAGCTGAGGTCCATCTCGGAATCCAACGGCTCCGCACAGGAGAACAACGAGTTGTATGCGAGGGTGGAATCACAGAGGCCCGCCTTCGCGCAGCTGGCAGACCTGAAATCCAGACGTGCCCAGCTGTCATCAGGCGTCACCGTCAGCCAGGAGGAGAAGGAGACCTACTCCCGTCTCTCCGGGGATGTCGCCGAGAGGAGCTCATCCTACAACGCGGTGAACGAATCCAGGAAGGACCTTCTTAAGAAGTTCCCCGGCGGGGATGATTCTATAGCAAGATCCAACAGGGATGCGGTCAGGGGAGTCCTCGACCGCAGGTCGGAGTACATGAGCAGGCGCAGCAGGCCGCTGGAGGTAAAGCAGCCGCCTTCCAAGATCCGCCTTCCGCTCACCGTAATCCTCCTGGCGGCTGCTGTGGCCTCCTTCGTCCTGATCCCGGGGGACGTCATCGTCAGGGCGACGGCATCTGCGGTTCTGGTGGCAGCTGCGGCAGGTGCGTTCCTGCTGCTCAAAGGTGGCCATACGTCCGACTCGGGTAACGCCGCATGGCTCCAAAGGTATGAATCTGAGGTCTCCTCAGTGGCAGGCAGATGCGGCATCCAGCCGTCCTCCACAGAGCGTCAGCTCGAGGTCCTGTCCGATATGGAATCCTCCATGAGTGGATTGGATGCGCTGAAGGGCAGTCTGAACGAGTGCAGGATGGAGAAGATGTCCGCCGAGAACAGGCTGCTCGGGTTCCTGACCAGGTTCGGCGGGGAGGAAGGCTATCGCAAGGCTGTCAGGGATTCGGAGGAGTTGGCCAGGGTGGATTCTGCAATATACTCGGTGCGCAAGGGGATATCCGATTCGGGTTTCGACCCCGACAGTCCTCTTCCGGAGGTCAGCAGGGTAGATGTGGACCAGGCCCGTGGGGCCGACACCGGCAGAGAGCTCGGAGCTCTGCGCGAGAGGATGAAGGCGGTCCTGGACACCGACGAGCTGGACTCCTGCATAGACAGGTGCTACATGCTCCGCAGGGACCAGCAGAACATACTTCGCAGGGGTGCCGTGGCGATGCTTTCATCGGCCATCGTCCAGGAGGCATGCGACGGGCAGTACTCCGAGGTGCGTCCGGGCGTGGTCAGCACCGCTGACAGGTATCTGGGCATGATGACGATGGACTCTTATCATCTGGACACCGATCCTCGCAGCAAGACCATCCAGGTCGTGTCCGGCGGCGTGATCAAAGGCCCCAAGCAATGGAGCACAGGGCTCCGCGCGCAGGTGATGCTGTCGATAAAGTTGGCCGTGGCCAAGGAACTGGGCTCCGGCGAGGTCCCGGTGCTGCTGGACGACGTGCTGCTCCCGTTCGATTCGGAACGCAAGGACGGGGCATGCCGTGCGCTGGTGCAGGTCTCGAAGGAGATGCAGATCCTCCTGTTCACATGCGACGAACGCATCGCCAGCAAATTGGGCGGTTCGGAGGACGTCAGCATCATTCGCATGCGGCCTGAACGATGTTACACTCTTTTTATATATTAATTAGAAAATGTGGGAGCAGGGAGCACTGAGTTCCCTGTTCACACATACAATATCACGATCATCACTCGTCATATGACGAACATCCTGAGGATCCGGGCAACGGAGCGCCGACCCGACAAAGATGAGGTCCATCGGGATTTGGTTAAAATTGGGCGCGGCCGGATGGAAGCGGGCCGCGTAGGGATGCGCAGAGCAGGGACGATAGTTCTCCGAAAAACCCCATGGAGGGTATAAATGAACATTGATCCCAATGCAACGAAGTATATGGTGAAGGCGAAGATCAGCGCTGACGGCGTCATTGACAGACCCGATGTCGTCGGAGCGATCTTCGGACAGACGGAAGGACTCCTCGGAGACGAACTGGACCTCAGGGACCTGCAGAAATCCGGAAGGATCGGAAGGATCGAGGTGGAGACCGTCACCAAGGGCGGGAAGTCCGAGGGAATCATCTACATGTCATCGAGCCTGGACCAGGTCGAGACCGTCATCCTCGCATCCGCTCTCGAGACCGTCGACCGCGTAGGGCCCTGCAAGGCATCCGTTCATGTTTTAGGAATCGAGGATGTCCGTGTCACCAAGAGGGAGAAGGTCGTCGAGCGTGCCAAGGAGCTGCTCAACGAGCTCATGAAGCAGTCCGAGGGCTCAAGCACCAACCTGCTCAACAGCGTCAAGCAGAGCGTCCAGGTAGAGGAGATCACCACCTACGGACCCGACAGATGCCCCGCCGGACCCAACGTCAGGGATTCCGAGGCGATCATCATCGTCGAGGGCAGGTCCGATGTCCTCAACCTTCTCAAGGCCGGTATCAAGAACGCCATCGCAGTAGAGGGTACCAACATCCCCAAGACCGTCCAGGACCTCTCCAGAGAGAGGGTCGTTACGGCATTCACCGACGGCGACAGGGGAGGAGAGCTCATCCTCAGGGAGCTCTTCCAGGTCGCAGAGGTCGACTTCGTCGCCCGTGCACCCCGCGCCCACGAGGTCGAGGAGCTGTCCGCTAAGCAGATCGTCAAGTGCCTCCGCAACAAGGTGCCTGGCGACCAGTACATGGAGATGAACAACCTCAGCTTCGAAGAGAGGTCCTTCGACGAGCTCGACAAGTTCGAGCCCGAGGGAGACTACAGGCGCGACAGGAGGGACCGTGACGACAGGCGCGAGGAGCGCCGCGACAGGAGGGACCGTGACGACAGGCGCGAGGAGCGCCGCGACAGGAGGGACCGTGACGACAGGCGCGAGGAGCGTTCAAGGGACCGCGATGAGCGCCGCAAGGAGCGTTTCAACAACGAGGCCCTCGACAAGTACAGGAAGAAGCGCGAGGAGCGCCAGGAGAGGGAGGAGAAGGAGCTCGAAGTGACCCCTGAACCCGCCAAGGAGACCCTGGAGGAGTTCCTCGAGGAGGAGCCCGAGGCACAGGAGCTCACCCCTGAGGAGACGGAGTTCGAGCAGGCTGCAAAGGATGCGGCAGAGGAACCCGCCGAAGAGCCTGTGGAGGAAGAGAAGCCCAAGAAGTCCACCAAGAGGAAGAAGGACGCTGAGGAGAAGCCCAAGAAGTCCACCAAGAGGAAGTCCAAGGCCGTAGAGGAAGCCCCAGAGGAGCCTGCTGCTGAGGAACCCGCTGAGGAACCCGCTGAAGAACCTGCAGAGGAACCGAAAGAGGAGCCTGCTGAGGAAGAGACCGTCGTCGAGAAGCCCAAGCCCAAAGCAAGGTCGCTCCGCGGCAAGAAGATCATCAGCGACAAGGTGCTGACCCCCGAGCAGGAGGCGTATCGCGACATGCTGCTCGAGCTCTCCACCACACACAACGCCAACGTCCTCGATGCAGACAACAAGGTCATCAAGCAGGTGGCAGTCAAGAGCCTCGTCAACTCCCTGAAGGAGGACGGCGATGAGGTGTCCGCCATCGTGTTCGACGGAGTGATCTCCCAGAGGATCATCGACGTCTCATCGGACAAGGGAATCAAGATCGTCGTCGGAACCCGCAAGGGGAACATCTCCAAGATGCCTGCCGACGTCACGATCTGGACCAAGGAAGATCTCGTTTGATACCCATGACGAAACAAGTGCATGTAGAAACCTGGGAGGATGTAGAAGCCCTCAAATCGACGGCGGATATCCTCCTGCCCTCCGATCCCCTCGACAGGGTGCTCGGTCAGGAAGAGGCCATCGAGCTCGCCAAGATTGCGGCGAAGCAGCGCAGGCACCTCCTCTTGGTCGGTCCCCCCGGGACCGGAAAGTCGATGATAGCCCGTGCCCTCTCCATGAACCTTCCCGCTCCCAAGCACGAGGTCCGCGTGGTCAAGAACCCGGAGAACCCGGAGAGGCCGCTGTTGTCCGTGCTGGACGAGGAGGAGGTCCTCAAGGAAGAGGACATCAAGGCCGCATCCGTCGGCATCCTGCTGACTCCCGAGGAGGCCCCCAACAACGTCGCGGAGCACCTCGGATACAAGTGCAAGAACTGCGGAGGGTACTCCCTCCCCACCGACCTGACCTGCCCCCACTGCAATCAGAGCAAGATGGACCAGGCGGTCAACAAATCCAACCCGTTCCAGGACATCCTTAACAACCTCAGCGGTGTGCTGGAGGTCAACATGCCCGAGCTCACCGCCGGGAAGGAGAAGGTCACCACCCGCGACAGGAATGACGAGCAGGTCATCTTCGAGCGTGCAGGCGACAAGATCCGCAAGCTCGACAGGGCAGCAATCGAGAAGAGGGCGGAGCTCCAGAGCACCAGCAACGAGAAGACGCTGGTCAATCTCAGGAGGAACCCCTTCGTGCTCGCCACCGGTGCATCCGAGACCGAGCTGCTGGGAGACGTCCGCCACGACCCCTACGGAGGCCATGAGAAGCTCGGGTCCCCCGCTTACGAGAGGGTCGTCGCCGGAGCCGTCCACGAGGCGCACGAAGGTGTGCTGTTCATCGACGAGATCTCCCATCTCAAGGACCTGCAGAGGTACATCCTCACAGCGATGCAGGACAAGGTCTTCCCCATCACGGGAAGGAACCCCCAGTCCGCCGGAGCCAGTGTCAAGGTAGATGCGGTGCCTTGCGACTTCATCCTCGTCGCGGCATGCAACATCCAGGACCTCGAGAACATCCTCTCGCCCCTCAGGTCGAGGATCATCGGAAACGGTTATGAGATCCTGGTGGACATCGCCATGCCGGACACCCCCCACAACCGCGCCAGATACGCGCAGTTCGTGGCTCAGGAGGTCCAGCTGGACGGTCACATTCCGCACGCGACCATCGATGCCGTGGAGAAGATCATCGCCGAAGGAAAGAGGCGCGCCAAGCTGGACAACCAGAACAACGCGCTCACCCTCAGGCTGAGGGAGCTGGGCGGACTCATCCGCTCCGCCGGGGACATCGCCGTGATGGAGAACTCCAAGTACATCACCGGCGACCACATCGAGAGGGCCCTGAGGAGATCCCGCAGCGTCGAGGAGCAGATCAAGGACCGCTACGGATCCTACAACAAGGGACTCTCCAAGGACGTCTCGTCCGCTCAGAAGGAGAGGTCCAGTTACTACTTCGAGACGGAGCACCTGGACGACTCCATGTTCTCCTGAAATCCTTTACAGGGGGGTCCTCCCCCTTGCATATTCTTCGAGCATTCCTCGATAACAGTCATATATCCATCCCAGTCTATTCGCCTGTGATGAGATACAGGACGGTCCTAGCGGCGTTGGCCATTCTTCTTATGGTGTCAGCCGTCGCTATCTCCGTATCCATGCAGCAGGCGGATTCTGCCGCGGCGGACGAAGGCCCGATCATCATCCTTCCGCAGGACACTTATCCCGATGCGGATGTCATCATAACAGCGGACGATAGAGGATACACTTTGGTCACTTTCAAGGCCTACGGCGATTATGTCGTGACCGAGGAGCATCCGTCCATATGGTTCACGGAGACTTACAGGCCCAACCTGGACCTCACGGTCCGTAACATGTCGGAGGCCCCCGGGACCATGAAGATCGTATTCGACGGGGCCACGGTGAAGAGGCTGACGCTGCTGAACGTCGATTACAGGCAGGGGCTCAACGCAGGTATGGATCTGAGCTTCACCATGTACGGCGGAACCATCCAGACCCTTTCGGTGCTGACCGTGTCCAAGGATGTGAAGGGCTATCTTCCATCTTCCTATGATTCCGCCCCGATGCCGCTGAGGTCCGCCGACATCAATCTGATCTCCGGAAAGATAGACCTCATCAACCCTACGACCGACATGGTCTCCATAAGCGATTACTCGCTGACCATGGAGTACCGCATGACGGTCAACAGGGTGTTCACCACCGGCGAGAACGGCAGGTACTCCAACGTCTATGTCGCCATGCACGGTGCGACCATCGGATACATGGCGAACATCGCCTCGAAGATAGGCAATCTGGAGTACGAGATCCTGTCCGGGAGCATCGACTACTTCGCCATAGGGGCCAACTCCGAGCACAATTCGAGCAGGAACCTGTCGTCGATGGCAACATCGTACGTTAGCGGGGACGTCTCAGTCCACATCGGGGAGGAGACGGAGTTCACGCAATGCATCATAGGTGCGGGGATCCTGAACATCCCCCATGTCCTGTGCAATGGCGAGGTCATAACCGATGATGTCGTCCACATGGTGGTCATCGATGCACCGGGAACGACCATCAACAACGACATGGCATTCCTCAGCGAGAGGAGGAACACCGCGTATCACTTCTACGACTACAAGATCGGGCAGATGCCCTATCCCACGGTCATAATGGATTATTTCAAGTACAACAACAAGTCCGAGCGCGTCTATTCGGAGAGCGGTGTGTGGACCTCGATGTCCTCGACCATCTTGCCGGTGGGATCGGTGTTCTCGATCAACGCGGATTACTACATCACGTCGGATGCCACCTTCACCGTGTCCAAAGGCGCAACGATGTACAACTCGGACGATTTCATCATCTGCGGAACGCTGACGATCGACGGCACCCTGGTGAACAACTCGTTCATCCAATCCAGGCCCGGTTCCACCATCACAGGGAACACCTCCGGAATCGGTGCGATAGCGGATTACGTCTACTATTCGGAGCCGACATCGAACATCGATGTGATCTCCCACACGGCCGCGATAGTCGTGGCGCAGAACACGCAGTATCCGATCGAGAAGATCTCCGCCAGCCTCTTCGAGGACACCATATCGGTGACCATCGCCATCGGCGGTACGCAGCGTATCTTCTCCGACCAGATCTCCATATCTCTGCAGGACATCGGCCCGTCAGGCGATTTCGTGGATTCGTACAGGCTGGAGATCAAAGGCATCGACAGGACCCTCCTTGGACTTTGTACGGTGGATGTCAAGCTGCCTGTGAACCCCAACGAGTGCACGGCTGTGTACGTCTACAACTCCGAAACCCAGAAGTACGACCTCCTGGCCACGGCGGAGTACGAATCGTCGATAACGTTCGATGCGGGTTCGGATAACCAGTTCTTCATGTACACCTATACGACGGACAGGCCGGTCCTTCCGGATTATTCCCCGATAGCGATCAACGCGGAGATCAAGCCTCTCGATTATTGGCTGTTCGCCGCGATCATAGCGGTGCTGGCGGTGACCGTCTATGCGCTGGTCACGATGAGGCGCCCCTGAGGCCGTCCAGCCTCAGCAGCATCCTGATGCCGTCCTGTCCCGGGCCGTAGAGGTCGCGGACCTCCTCCTTGTCGACGAACCCCCATCTGGTGTAGAGGCCATGGGCCCTGCGGTTGCTGGTGCGGAGCTCAAGCTGGATCTCGGAATAACCCTGCATGAAGCAGCACACGCGGAACTTCTCGAACAGGGATGTGCCGATGCCTCTGTCCCTGTACCTCTCATCGACTGCGAACAGGGTGATGGATGCCCTCCTCTTGTCGATCGGGGTGCTGCAAAGGGCACCTATTATGTTCCCGACAGGGTCCGTGGCCACAAACTGTCCCTCTGGCCACATCATGATGAAGTATTCGATCACGTCCAAGGAGAAGCTCCCGTCCAGATTGCGGTTCATGAGGGAGAAGACCGATATCGAATCGGTCAGCTCCATCCTGCGGCAGATGGTCATCTTCCGCCCCTTGAGATTTTGATCGCCGCAACGATCAGTGCGATCAGGATGACAATTATCGGCACGATGTATTGCTTGTACTTCTCCATGGATCCGAGGTCGATGTCCGGGAGGATGGAATTCCCCTTAACGGTGAAGTATGCTTCCGCATACCCTGTGTTGTTGCCGCCGTCGGATACGGTGACCCTCAGAGTGTGCCCTCCTTCTGATGCTGTGAGCACCGTCCTGGGGGAATCGGTCACCTTGGTCTCCGAATCCAGGATCCAGGTGTATGTGAAGCTCCCTGATTGTTCTACGCCGACGGTCACCGTGATGGTCTCGTCAGAGGAGTAGGTGTCCTTGATCTCTTCGAACCATACGTTCAGCCCGGAGTACTTGTAGTTCCTCTCGAAGTCCAGCAGGAACACGTCCGCGTAATAATCGGAGACCTCCTTGGAATGGATGGCCACCATGGTCTCCCTGTTGTTCTTGAACGAGTTGTCGGTCCAGTTGACCGAGGTAACGATGACCGTGTCGTCGCATATGACGCCCTTGTTGTGAACATAGGGGTTGCTCATCTCGGCCGCTTTCACTCCGAAGGTCGCATTGATCGTGTCTATGTCCGATGCCGAGGACGGGTCGCCGATTATGAGTCTGGTGTCCAGTCCGGACCATGCCTTCTTGGCCATGGTCGACAGAGGGGACTCGTAGTCGCGGTTGAGGAAGTTCGAGGCCACATCCTGCTGCTGAGAATAGATCCTCTCCTTCGCGTTGTCCATGTAGTACAGGGTGCCGTCCCAAGAGCTGTCCGGGGAAAGCATCGGTGTGATCTTCGCGGGGTAGGATGTGCTGCTGTACTCGCCGGAAGGGGATGTGTATGTGAGCCTCTTGGCCTTGGCGTTGACGACTATCTCCTCGAATGCGAACACGTCGCCGTACGATCTGTCCGAATCGTTCATGAAGACATCCGTCATGAATCTCGCATAGTCCTTTGATTCCACTATGGCGCCCCATCCGCGGTTGCCATTGGCAGCCTTTGTGCCGGAGAGGTTGTCGTCGTTCATGTTGGCCTTGGTCCAGTTCTCGGAGGTGATGATGACCTTCTCCCCGTCGATCACGCAGTATTTGGCGTGGTGGTAGGAGAATCTGTCGCCGCTGTCCCCGATGAAGAGGATCTCCCCTCCCGCGTCCGCCAGTGTCTTGAGCATAGAGGAATCCTGGATCGGCTTGTAGTCCCCGAGAGGGTACCTCTCGAGCATCACGGTGACGTCCACGCCCCTCTTCTCCAGCTCGCAGAGGAGGGCGATGAGGTTGGGGGACGAGAGGATGTATATCGCGAGGTACACGGTATCATGTGCATCTTCCAACGCCCTGTATATCGGCACGCCCCTGTCGTCCGGGAAGACGAAGGGGGTAACCATGGCATCCATCTTCAGTTCGGGGTCGAAGAAGTTGTCGGTCAGCCCTACCTTGGTGCTATGCCAACATGACGCATCGTTTCCTAGAACGATCCTAATTGCGAACCAGTTGTTGGTCATCTTGAAGGGATTGCCTGTCCAGACCGTCCTGTCCGATATTGTTATGTTGCCGTAGCAGAAGCCGTCGATGACGGTCTGTCCTCTGAAGAGATAGACGTCGTCGCCGCTGTTGTTCAGAGCGAAGTTGTTGGTGACCGTGACGCCGTCGGAACCGTTGCAATATGTCGTATGGCGTCCCTGGAACGCGGATCCGGACACCGCCGTCTTGCAGACGGTGACGGTCTCTCCGGGCGCTATGTAAAGGTCCTGAGAGAATGTTATCCTTCCTTCGGAGGAGCCTGTCGGATTGTCCGTGATGGAATAGCCGGACAGGTTGATCCTCGCGTTGCTGTAATTGTGGATCGATATACCTTCATCTTCCCCGTACGGGTTGACTTCGTACAGTGAGAGTCCGCCCTCCGCCGCATCAGCTCCGGGCATCAGCACGATGGCTGGAATCAGCAGCAGAAGGATGACTGGGATGACGTAGACCGACCTCATGAATCGGAGGATTCAGCCCTTTGATTTAGATATGACGCTCAGATGCAACTGATGAGGTCCCTGATTACCTCGTCGGGGTTCTTCGCCTTGACGACGCCCGACGCCAGGAGTACGCCCTCGGCTCCGAGGTCCACGGCCGCCTTCACATCCCTGCCGTTCTTGACACCGGCTCCGCAGAGGACCTTGATGGACTTGTCCACGGATTTCACCGACTCCACCGTATCGGAGACGATCTTGGGATTCGCGGTGGTCACGGAGATGTCCCCGCCGATGAGTTCGGGGGGTTCCACGGCTATGTAGCAGGGGGAGAATCTGGCAAGGTCCTTGGCGATGTCCACCGTGTCCGCGCAGACGCAGGTGACAAGGTCCAGGTCCTTGCACATCTGGACACAAGCGCCCACGTCCTCCGCGGGCTGCTTGTGCTCCGAATGGTTTATGAGGGTGCCTGAGGCACCCGCCGATTTGACAAGCGAGGGGGTAGTGAATCCGGTCCCGGATCCGGGCTTGCGGGGATCTACGTTCTGGGAGTAGACGGGGATGTCCACCTGGTCGGCGACGTACGACAGCTCGGTCATCGGAGGGCAAACGATGATGTTCGCGCCCGTCTCGTCGACGATGGAGCCGCATATGCTGGCCAGCTTGAGGGCCTTCTCGCCCTCGATCTCCGAGTACACCTTGAAGTTGATTATCACTGCCGGATCGCTACCGCTCATCTCGCTCACTCAACTTCGGTCTTCTTTTTCTTGGAAGCGGTCTTCTTCTTGGGCTTCTCTGCCTCGTCGAGGGAGATGAACCTGTCGGTCAGCTCCTTGAGCACGTCGGGCCTGGAGGTGTACTCCATCTCCTCGGCTCCGAGGATCGAGGGCACGAAGGGTCCCTGGGACCTCATGAACTTGCTAGCCCTGATGGCGTTCCTGCGTGCCTCGTCGAAAGTGGAGGTTCCGAAGAAGTCCACGGGGATGTGCTCTCCGTTCTTGGCTCCGTAGGGCTCGAGACCCTGGAGCTTTCCGTTGTTGAGCTGGAATCCGAGACAGCAGATTCTTGGGGGTCCGTCGTAGTATGTGGGGTCGGAGTCTTCGGGCGAGCAGGGGTAGAACGCACCGATGTGCGATCCCCTCATCCATCCGGCCACGAGCATCGTGGTGTTGATGAAGGGCTGGGTGTACTCTCCGACGGAGGGCAGACCGCTCTGGCACCTGCAGATGCAGACGGGGTCGTCCTTTCCGACGTACCTTCCGGCGGTCATGTTCAGCTTGTCGGTGGAGACGACGGCCGCGGGACCGATACCGGACCTGGAGATGACCCTCTTGATAGCGTATCTGGATGTGTCTCCGAGCAGCGAGAGGATGCTCCATGACTCCTCAGGAGCGGACATGACGACCTTCTTGTTGGCCATGACGTCCTGGATCTCGAAGTCGAATCCCTGCTTGGCCCTCTTGTCGATGACCAGTCCGGTGGTCGTGAAGGGGTCCATGAAGATCCTAGTGAGGGGCAGCGAGTATGCGGAGGGCTCCGTCTTGTCCGCCATGAAGAACAGCAGAGGCTCGGATCCCCTCTCCTCGAACGTCATCTCGGCGGAACCGGGTCCCGCTCCCTTGACGTTACCGGAGAAAGCATCTGTGAGGATGTCCTGTCCTGCAGCGTACAGCTTCATCTTCTTGGCGATCTTTGTCGCTTCCTGGAAGCATTCCCAGGCGGCTCCGTGGACGTCGCTGTTGTTCTCTCCCTTGTAGTGGGTCATGTAGAGGTTGATGTCGTCTCCGACACGTGTTACGTAGAAATCCTCTATGGTTCCTGCCTTCTGAGCGTCCTTGAGGACGTTCCTTGCAGCATCGAGCATCGAGGGGTGGGGCCTGGCGTGTCCGACGACCGATCCCACATCCGCCTTGATGATTGAGACTGTGACTTTCTCTGCAGACATGTTAACAACCTGTATAATCAGAGGATAGTGGGCATGGTATTAAATTGGTTTTGTTCGACGAATGGCTTCCGTACGGCAGTTCCAGCATATCAGCCAGTTCTTATCGGATGCGTGTGTTATATGTTCTTCATATCCCAGTCCGATGCATTGATTTTTGATGATAAAAATTAAGATGTCACATTTAATAATTCGGATTACTTACTATTCGGACGCCATCTCTGAAATCGGTAATCCTAATAAGCAGACCCACGATAGCATGGGTAATGACAGGCAACATGACTCTTGTACTACTCCGTCACGGAGAGAGCGAATGGAACAAGCAGAATCTCTTCACGGGATGGACCGACGTGGACCTCTCCGACACCGGAAGGGCCGAGGCGGCTTCCGCGGGGAAGCTCATGAAGGATGAGGGATTCGACTTCGACGTATGCTACACATCATACCTCAAACGCGCCATCCACACGCTGAACATCGCCCTCTGCCAGATGGACAGGGAGTGGCTGCCTGTGATCAAGACCTGGAAGCTCAACGAGAGGCACTACGGCGCCCTCCAGGGGCTCAACAAGGCCGAGACCGCCGAGAAGTACGGCGAGGACCGGGTCAAGAAGTGGAGGAGATCCTACGACATCCCCCCGCCGTCCCTCAAGGAGGACGACGAGCGCAACCCCGCCCTCCAGGAGCAGTACAGAGGGGTCCCCAAGGACTCTCTCCCCCTGACCGAGAGCCTCAAGGACACGGTGGCAAGGGCCGTGCCGTTCTTCAACGACGTCATCAGGCCCAGGATGCTCGCCGGGGACAGGATCATCATCGCCGCCCACGGCAACTCCCTGCGCGCCCTCGTGAAGTACTTCGAGGACATCTCCGACGAGGACATCGTCGGCGTCAACATCCCCACCGGTGTTCCGCTGGTGTACGAGTTCGACCAGGACTTCAAGGTCATCTTCAAGAGGTACCTGGGCGACCAGGACGCGGTCAATGCTAAGATGAACGCGGTGGCCAACCAGGCGAAGAAGAAATGAACATCATATAAATGAGGAATCAATCGGGTTGAACATCATGACAGCATTCAAAGATTCAGGTAATATCGCCGTCGGCGACGGCACCGTCACCATCAGCGGATGGGTCCAGGACATCAGGAACATGGGCGGCATCGCCTTCCTCCAGCTCCGCGACAGGCACGGTGTGATCCAGGTCACGATGCCTAAGAAGAAGATCGACCCCGAGCTCTTCGAGAAGCTCACATCGCTCTCGAGGGAGTCCGTCGTGTCCATCACCGGAGAGGTCAAGGAGAGCAACCAGACCGCCCTGGGCCTGGAGGTCATCCCCTCGGCATTCGAGCTCCACAGCGAGGCCGGAGTGCCCCTTCCCATGGGAGTCATCGACAAGGTCAACGTGGAGATGGACACCCGTCTCAACAACAGGTTCATGGACCTCAGGAAGCCCGAGGTCAAGGCGATATTCGAGCTGAAGTCCATCATGATCGGGCTCATCGAGGAGGCCGTCCGCAAGAACGGATTCATACAGGTCAACACCCCCAAGATCTCCGCCGCAGGTGCGGAGGGTGGGGCCGAGCTGTTCAAGATCAAGTACTTCGACAAGGACGCGTTCCTCTCGCAGTCCCCCCAGCTCTACAAGCAGGTGCTCATGTCCACCGGTCTGGACAGGGTGTTCGAGATCGCCCCCGCGTTCCGCGCGGAGCAGTCCAACACGAACCGCCACGTCACCGAGTTCATCTCGTTCGACGGCGAGATGGCATGGATCCAGAGCATGAACGACGTCCTTGCTATGATCGAGGATGTGCTCGACTACGTGATCAACGGCCTGAAGGAGAGGGGAAAGAAGCAGCTGGAGATCCTCGGCAAGGAGATCTCCGTCCCCGCACGCCCCTACCCGATCCTCACCTACAGCGAGTGCCTGAAGATCGTCAACGACGGAGGCCTTCCCCTGAAGAACGGCGACGACCTCGGGACCGAGGGCGAGAAGATCGTCGGAGACTACATGGCGATGCAGGGCAAGGACCTGTACTTCATCGTGGAGTACCCCGAGGAGGCCAAACCCTTCTACATCATGGAGAAGGACGGCACCGAGTTCTCGTACGCGTTCGACCTCGATTACAAGGGCCAGGAGATCTCCTCCGGAGGCCAGAGGGAGCACAGGTACGACAGGCTCGTCGCAAGGATGGAGAAGAAGGGCCTCGACCCCGAGGACTTCGGATTCTACCTGGATGCCTTCAGGTACGGTATGCCCCCGCACGGCGGATGGGGTATCGGTATCGAGAGGCTCCTCGTGAAGATGCTGGACCTCCCCAACATCAGGGAAGCTATCCTCTTCCCCAGGGACCCCAGCAGACTATCACCTTGAAACCGGAAGGGGTTCCACCCCTTCCTATTCCTATTTTCGGTCCACTTTCGGTCACCCCCTTGTTTTCTTTAAATACGATACCTGCGGTGGAATTATCGGGATGTACGATGGCAGCACCAGGCGAACCTTACGAGAGGGAACTGAAGGGATTATTGTCGGGGGACGAGAAGGTCATAGCAAAGATGGTCAAGACCTGCAGCCCCACGGAGACCTTCGCTTACAACAGCATGCTGGACAATCCGTTCCTCGTCACACGCGCCGCAGGTTCCCTAGGGATCGATCTGGTGGCCCTGAGATGGGATTTCTCATTCCCGATAGAGGTGAAGAGTTCAAGCGACGATGTCATACATTTCAGCAAGAACGCCCGCCTCATCGAGCAGGCCAACGACATGTTGGATGTCTGCACGGGATCCCATCTCGTCCCCCTCTATGCCTACAGGCTGAAGTCTTTCAGAGGGGACCCGTGGAGGATATTCACGATCCCCACCGACCATGTGTTCAAGGGTCGTAACGCGATCCTGTTCAGGCGCATACCGAAGTTCGAGACGTCGTCCAACGGGAATTACATAATGCGCTGGGAGAACGGGATGAAGCTGTCCGATCTCATAAGCTACGTGGGCATGTCCGATTACTCCTCGGACGAATGAGGAACACCGTCAGAACTCATAGGGCTCATCATGAATCAGCCACAGATTATCATCACACGGTCTGTTCCGACCCTTAATGCGGATGCCACCATAAAAGTTCGTTCTCCGGTCCGTTCCTTCGCCGGTCCGGATATGAGGTGCAAGTCCCGGAACCCCCGTATGGAAGGTGTCCGGGACTGTCTGTAAGTGTTTTGGGGAGGAGGCCTTCTCAGGCCAGTCCTCCGAAGAGTTTCGAGAATACGACCTTGAGCATCTGGTATCCGTTGATGGAGTTGTAATCCTCCTGGGTGTACTCGGTGCAGTACTTCAGGTCCTCGTTGAAGGCGTCGTCCATCTGCTTTCCGATGTCCTTGGAAAGGATGATGGCGTTGGTCTCGAAGTTGTGGACCATCGAACGGTCGTCGAAGTTGGCCGATCCGACAGAGCAGTACTCCCCGTCGACGACCATCGTCTTCGAGTGGACGAATCCGCGGTTGTACATGAACACCCTGACCCCCTTGCTCATGACGATGTTCGCGCTGCGGATGTTGTTCCAGAACACGAACATGTGGTCGGGCTTGTCGGGGATGATCACCTTGACGTCCACACCCTTGGCGGCCGCCATGATGAGGGCGTTGATCAGCGAGTCATCGGGGATGAAGTACGGCGAGTGAAGGTAGACGGACTTCTTCGCATTCGTGATGAGCTGCAGGTACTGCAGCCTGATGGGGTTGAAGTCCGAGACATCGGGTCCACCGGAGGCGACGGTTATCCTGCAGTCGCCGGTGGTGTCATATCCATCGTTCTCGTAGTACTTGAGGTAGTCCTTCTTGTCGCAGAGGGGTTCCTTGGTCGCATACTCCCAGTCCATCTGGAATCTGAGCTGGAGCGCCATGACCGCATCTCCGGAGATCCTGACCGCGGTGTCCCTCCAGAATCCGAGGGGACCCTTTCCGAGGTACTCGTCACCGACGTTGAATCCTCCGCAGTAGCCGATCTTGTTGTCGATGACCGCGATCTTCCTGTGGTTACGGTTGTTCTTCTTGGGGCTGAACATCAGCCAGAGGACCTGGTGGAACACAGCGAACTGTCCGCCGGCCCTCTTGAAGTTCTTGATGTTCTTCATCGGACCTTTTCCGACTCCGAAGTCGTCGGTGAGGAGCCTGACCTCGAGACCCTCCTTCACCTTCTGGGTGAGGATGTCGATCAGCTCGTTACCGAGCTCGTCGTCACGGATGATGTAGTACTCGAGGTGGATGCACTTCTTGGCGTTCCTGAGGTCGTTGTAGAGGTCCCTGAACTTGTCCTCTCCGAGGGTGTAGAGCTTAACATCGTTGTTGTTGGTGTAGCCCACGCCTCCGAGGTTCGTTATACCGTCTATGAAGGTCTTGTAATCCGGATTGGTCTCCTCTACGGAGTAGCTGGCGGCGGCCTTCAATGTCTCCTCCAGCTGATTGTCGTTGATCTCCTTCAGCTTGAACTGGCGTTCGGAATAGAACGATTGTCCGATGAACAGGTAGAGGATCAGTCCGACTATGGGCATGAATATGAATGCCAGTGCCCAGACGGCGATCTTCGTGGGGCTGGACCTCTCGGAGAAGAACAGCAGTATGAAGAATATGATGTCCACCTGGATGATTATCTGCTCGTACCACTCAATCATTCACAACCAATCCTCCCAGTTCGGCCTTCACTTCAGCATCCAGCAGGAACAGCAGCATGAAGATCGAGATGATCATGTGCGTTATGTCGCTGCAGAAGTTGAGATAGTTGTCTGACGGTAGTAGAGAGTTGATCAGCATGATTATGAATGCGATCATGAGGATGTACCTCAGCGCATTCTTGAAACGGCTGGGCTTCCCGTTGCCGATCTTCCTGCCGACGACGACCACTATGATGCACACGACGATGAGTATGATGAGGGTCCATATGTCATAGGGCTCCCTGTCGTACAGATAGCTTGCAAGGTATTCCGCTCCGCTGGCGAAGAAGGTGGTGATTCCGACGGTGACGATGTACTTCGAAAGCACGTCGACCTTCTTGCTGACCGTACCGGTCATGATGCGGTGCGCGTTGACTATATAGATTATCGAAGCCACAAGACCGCCCACTCCGATGATGAGGCAGTAGCTGGAGACATCCGACACTGTCGGAGGCAGGCTGATGCCGATCTCAGCATAACCCTCTGTGATGTAGAGGACGGATGTTATCAGCATCATCAATCCGGCAAGTTCAAAGATGAATCCAAGTGATTTCGAATTCCCAAAGAACCACATGAGTAGAAATTAAGAAAAAAATACTTAACTCTTTTTAAAAGGCTGGCTATGTTCAGGACCTGGTCGAAGATAGGCCATCTGCTCGCCGCCATAGCCTGCGACGGGAGGCCTATCTTCTTTTCCAGTCCTTGGGCCGACCCCTCCTTTATTTGATCGGCCCGAACATCCCTTTCCGGTTTCAGGTGAGCCTTTCGTGCGTCACATTCATGGTGACGGGAACCTCTCTCCTGACCTCCTTTGCAAACATACCGCCGCATCTGGAACAGAATCCATAGTTCTCCTCGTCCATGTATCCGCATTCCGGGCAGTGGAATTTGATGGGTCTGCATAGGGGTTCATATTCGACACCCTCCTTCCTGGCCTTGCGTCTTGCCAACGCCTCGATCAGGATGTTAGGTACGCATATGATGGTGAAGAACAGAAGAGCGATACCCGCCAGTGCTGCTATCAGCATCATAGCGTGTCCTCCTTTATCGCATTCAGTTCATCCTTCTCCGCACCTGCGGGGCAGGCGCTGAGCACTGCTAGAACACCACGGCACCTTTCCGAGACTCCGTTAGTTCTAGTCATGATTCGATGTTCTGTTTGTCGGTATTTAAAAGAACACGTTGGATGTATGCTGTTTTTATATTATGAATATTGACTTGACATTAAAAATGATAATTTTTAAATAAAAAGATAATGAGTTCAGTTTTAAACAATAAATATTAAATATAATCAAAAATAAATTAGGTTTATAACTTCATACTAAAAAATTGGACATTATATATCTATCTCCAACGTTCAATCAAAAAATAGTATCTATTACTGTCTGGCTGTCAAACAATGTACGAAAATATACATCATAATAAGTCAATCAGATTTTACCGAAAATAGGGCAGGGAAGAGTGTTTGAGAGAAGCGGTTTCGGGTGAGATCACTTGGTGGTCTTCATTTCATCGATCATCTTCGCCCATCCGAGAAGAGTGTCGAAGGGTTCGATGTCCGTGAAGTCGGAGGTGAGGAGCACGTTGTCGCAGTACTTGGTGATCCTCAGCAGCTCATCCTTCGTCTTCTCATCGAAGAAGCCGGCCTCGTAGGCGCGGATGATGTACGGGTCCTGCGGACCGACGATCCTGGGCTCATTGAGCATGAGCTTCAGCTTGGAGTCCAGCTTGGACCTGATCTGGTTCGCGGTGCATATGGCCTTGGGGCTGTTGTACGGGATGTTGCTCATCGTGTTGTTCCTCCGGTCCGTGTTCAGGCTGAGTGATTGTGACTATAGAGATAAGGGTTGCTACTGCCCCGCATCGCTCGTATTGGTCCGAGAAGTTGGAGAGTATGTACAGATCGACCTTCTCCCTGTCGATGTCCGACCCGTTGACGACGAAATCTAGGAGGGAACGGATCCCCATGGGGATCCTGTCGGGTTCTTCGCCCTAATAGAGGTCAAGGTAGCGTTGGACATCGGATTCGGGATATCCGAGTATCTCTGACAGCCTGGAGCTGTCAAGTCCGACATCGGCGAGGGCCTCCTTCATGCGAACGGTATCGACGGCACATGTTATATCATATTCTCCGGAGGCAGATCGGCGATACCTGTCGAAGCATCCGTAGGTGTCTATCAGCTTGTTCGCACGGGTCTTGGCGATGAACGTCTCCAGGCGTCTCCTGAACTCATCGGGCCTGTCCCTTGCAGCATCAATGTGAGCGATCCTGACCCTCCTGTATGGTGCCGGGAAGGACTGGTAGTTGGACCATGCCGCAGGATCCCTGCGGATCTCATCGAGGATGTCCTCAGGAAAGATGTATTCGGATTCGATGATGCTCTTCACCTGCTCCCTGATTTTCGGATGGATCATCCCCTGCGAGTCCAGCCAGATGAGCCGCTCGATGTTCAGACGCGAATAGGGGCTGCTCCTCCTTCTGGGGGTGAAGCGTCTGAGATAGGTGGTTTCGTCATAATGGTCGAGCATCCCGTCTATCCATCCGAAGCAGAGGGCCTCTTCCACGGAATCGTTGTATGGTACGGAAGGCTATCCGGATTCCTTGGGCGGGTAGGCGAACCATATCTCGTCCGCGGCCTCGTAGTTCTCCTCCAGCCATCCGCGCCATTCCCTGCGGTCCTCGGCGCAGATCACCGTCCTTCCGGATGCATCCTTGAATATCATGTGACGGTCATGCTATGCGGAGGCCGTAGATATACCGGACTCCTGTATCGGTTCGTCTCCTGATGCGGTATCTGGCCGCCTTGGTCTCCCCGATCCTCTCTATGGTGCCGTCGGCCAGCAGCTGTTTGAGCGATTTCTCGATGGTGTAGACGCTGACGTCCTTCAGGACAGCTTTGATCTGCGCCTTCGATACGGGCACGATGCTCTTTCTGATGACGTCCTCTACGGTCTGCTTCCGATCCAGCTTCCTGCCGTCCACGATGGAGAACCTGGTGTCCAGGTCGATATAGCATTCCAGTAGGGTCTGCAGGAAGTACCTGATGAATGGGAAGTACGACCACCTGTTCTCCCGCCATCCGGAGGACGATTCTTCGAGGGCCCTGTAATACCTGTCCTTGGTCGCGGCGATGTGCTCGTCCATGGAGATGTACCTGCAGACGTCGATGCCCTCCTTGTGAAGGAGAAGCACGGTCAGGAGCCTGGATGTCCTGCCGTTGCCGTCGGTGAACGGGTGTATGCACAGGAAGTCCAGTATGATGCAGGGGATGTAGAGCAGCGGTTCGTAGCCCTGTGTGGAGAGCTCATCGTAGGCGAGGATGAGCTGTTCCATGTGCTCTTCGGTCTCGGAGGCGGGCACTGGCTCGTATGTGATGTATCTCCTCCCCTGGCTGTCCACGCCTATTATTGCGTTGTCCCTGTCTTTGAAGGAACGGCCGTCGGATCCGTCGGAAGAGAGGGGTCCGTGGATGCTCAGGATGGTCTCGCGGTCGAATGCTATTGACTTGTATTGGCTGTGGATGCGGTCCAGCACCTCCTTGTAACCGGCTATCTCCTTTTCGGAATGGTTCCTCGGCGTACCGCCCCGGAGGACCATCTCCTCTATGCGCTCGTCGGTGGTATAGATCCCCTCGATGGCGTTGGAATACTTGACCGAGGCCACCCTTGCAATGTCCTCCAACCGTCTGTAATCGGGCCTGTAGTTCGAGCGGCGGATGCCCTCTGCTCCTTGGGTCCTGGTGATCTCCAGCATCAGCGATACGATGTCCGAGGGGATGTCGCCTAGAATCTCGGAATAGTCGAACCGATGCATGAGTTTGGATTATATAGGTAGTATTTATGGATTAATACCTAAATTAAGTATTAATTTTATTATTATTTAGGCATATTTGATAATTAATACCTAAATAATGGTTTGAGAACCAAACTTCACAGGTGTCAGATCGCCCCTCGCAGGAATCTCAAAAGTCGCTTGTGAATCGGATTCTTTGTTTCAATTTTACTTAATGATTTATTAAGTAAAAATTTTTACTTAATATTTGATTAAGTAAAAATAAAATACAGACATCCCATCCCTATCCATATGGAGCAGTTCGTCGGACGCAAATCAGAGATGGATCTCCTCAATTCCATTTACGAGGAGGAATCGGTCAAGACCTGCATGATCTACGGCCGCCGCCGTATCGGCAAGACCACGCTGATAGAGCATTTCATCTCCGATAAGCCCAGCATAAACATAGAGTTCGACGATTCCACATACAAGGTCAATCTGGATGTCATCAACCGTGCCATATCGGTCCATACAGGTAACGAAGTCAAGGCATCTACGATACGCGAGTCCATGGATACCATCAAGGCCATATGCTGCAAGGAGAAGATGGTTGTCGTCTTCGATGAGCTCCCTTTCTTCACATCCAACTTCTCGGGCGGCGCATCGGAGATACAGCATCTGACAGATTGGCTGACCAGGAACACGGACTCCATGGTGATAATCGCCGGATCCTCCGTCTCCCTGATGCTGGATGAGGTTATGGGTGCGGACAGGCCTCTGTACAAGCGCTTCATGTTCACGATCAACCTCGGTCCGCTCGGGATCACCGATGTGAGGGAACTGCACCCGAACATATCCGACGATGACCTGATGAGGATGTATCTGACTCTGGGCGGTATATCCGCATACCATCGCCTGGTCGGGGACCGCGGGTACAGGGATGCCATGAACAGATACGTCCTCAACAGGTTCGGATTCATACAGTCTGATGTCCAATTGGGGATAGTTTCGGAGATGGGCGGGAACGTCTCCAACACCATATCAGTCTTCAAGGCGATTGCCGACGGCGACAGCACATACGGTGAGATCCGCAACAGGACCGGCCTTGACGACCCCGTTCTGAAGAGGGTGCTCGACAGCATGATGGTGGCAGGCCTGCTGAGGAAGACCGACTCCATGATCACGAGCAGGAAGTCCAAGATCTATTCGATCTCCGATCCGACGACCAGTTTCTATTACGATATCATCGATCGCAACAGGGCCGTTCTGGAGAGCGCCGAGGGGGATGCATACCGGAATCTGGAGCATGTGATATCGGCATGGCTCGGAAAGGGCTTCGAGGACTATTGCAGGAACTTCGTCAGGGAGCATTACGCCTGCTCGGAGGTAGGCTCCTGGTGGGGGAAGGCTCCATTGATCAAGGACGGCAGGAAAGTCAAGGATGAGCAGGGCAAGGTCGTCACGGAGGACGTGGATATCGATCTGGTCGCTGTTATCCGCAGGGGGAACGACCGTATCGACATGTTCGGTGAATGCAAGTTCACCAAGGCCCCGATGGGATTCTCCTCGCTGAACAACCTTGTCGCCAGGGTCGAGTATCTGAAGGGCCATTTCAATGCCAGATACACCCTGTTCTCGCTGTCGGGATTCTCCGATGACCTGAGGGAATATGCGGAAGAGGAAGGCATAATGCTGTTCGACCTGGACGTGCTCGTAAGCAGGAAGTCCCCTCCGGAACTGGAGTGAACGACGGTCCGGGTGTACCGTACACAGAAGCCTGTGAATTACGAATGGGGTGTGGGTGCATCCTTCTCTGATGGTGTGCATGCCGGGCCGGGGTATCCTGACAGATGGTCTTCCACGACTTCCTCATAGCATACCGAGTTGTCGTCCCCGTGCCATTTCTCGTTCTCATACCTGATATCGAAATCCTTGTGGGCGACGATCCTGTTGATAAGATCCGGTGTGCACGAGGCCCTGGTATCTCGGAGGGCGCCGCCGACTTGGATGTGGTGGAAGAGCGCATACGCATATGCCGCCGGCGATCTGATCTCGTAGGAATCGAAACTTGTGACTTCGCCGTCGATATCGCGCTAGAGTGCAACCTTGTACGATCCGCTTCCGTCGTTCACGCGCCCCCACGATGATGTCATCATCCATGAGAAGGACGTCTATAATGTCGCAATTGTAGTAGATCGACTGTCCTTTCGAGATATCCATCCTCTTGAAAAGACCCGGAGCCACACCTATGTCGACGATATGGGGCCTTGAACTGCAATATCGTCTTCGATATACATTCTTCGCGCGGGCTGAATGCACAAGCGGATAGAAATCGTTGAGATGCCGTGTTCCTTCGAGGCAATAGAATCGGATTGAGTACTCGGTTTCCAATCCATGGGAGGGTGTCAAAGAAGATTCTACGACAGCATCCAGGCAGGCCATTCTCAAGATTTGGAGATGCAGACTGTTGGAACACCTGGTAATAGTTGCTTTTCTTAATATGATAAAAATATAATTATTAGCAATATTTTTTAACGTTACTACTAAATTATTATTTTTGATATTTAAGTAATGAAAATGTTTTTCCGTAATCATATATAAAGATATGTTTATATGATTGGCATATAATTCCAACTCGATATCATGGCAGTCAACAAGACTTATGTCGTGATTGCGATAGTCGCCATAGCTCTTGTAGCGATCATCTGCAGTGCGACACTACTGATGAATAATAACGATGGTTACAAGGACATCACCCCTACCGGGAATGTCAAGGTCCTTGGTAACGCCAACAACGACGATTTCATCAACGATGAAGACGTCAAGCTCCTCAACAAGATCATAAAGGACGGTTCTTGGGACAAGACCAAATATCCCTACGCAGACGCCAACAACGACGGTTCCATCACGGATGCCGATGTCGCATTGGTGCAGAAGATAATCAAGGGTGAATCATGCCAGGTCCGTTACATCGACATCTATGACAGGATCTCTACCGTCAATTACCCCGTTTCCCACAGCCGTATCGGAGTCTCCTATTGGCAGCAGGCGGAATTGGCCACACTGCTCGGATGCTGGCCCAATGTGGTTCTTGCAAGCATGTCTACAACGGATTCCAACTCCCACAGGTATGATACCAGCAACATCCAGAAATCATTCAAAGGCAGCAACATCACCACCGAGCTGATCCTCGAATGCGATTGCGATCTCGTCATCGCAAGCCAGGGGAAGAGCAACGTCGTCGATCCCGCGGCAGCGGCCAAATCAACCGTCACACCGTTCTATGTCGATGTGTCCAAGAGCTCGACCTATGTCAGCACCGTCCTCACCCTGGGTGTTCTGATCAACGAGAATGAAAAGGCGCAGGCCTATGCCAATTACGTCAACGGTCTCCTGGATAAGATCGAGAACGGAATGAAGAAAGTCTCGCAGAAGGCAAGTTCGGTCATAACCCTCATGTATGCCAACCAGTCCACCCGTGCCAATATCATCATCGAATGCGAGGGCACCGGAGCGGCGGACATGATCGGGCTGATCAGCGATGTCTATGATTCGTCGACCAAATCCGCCAGCAACAACAGGCTGGAGGTGGAGAAGGATTGGTTCATCCAGAACGATGGCAAGGAATTCGATTTCATCATAGTCCAGCAGGAAGGCACCGATACGAAGAAGGTCGACGGGACCTACTACACTCCGCAGATGTACAACGACAGATTCGAGGAAGCGATCACGTACTACGACAGGACTAGCGCATACACCGAGGGAAAGATCCTTGGAACAACGTTCTCATACAACTCCTTCGGAGGATTCGCCAATCTCATGTACCTTGCATACCTCCTGTATCCTGCTGTGTTCAGCGCGGAAGACGGATGGAAAGCCCTTCAGGAATACTTCGATAATTTCACCACAGCGAAGATCGATGTCAAGAAGCAGGGCGGATGGTTCTACACCGGAAGCGCATACAAGGAATACAACAACAGGCTGAAGGCCTGAAACCTTAACGGGGTGGACCTGCGATATGGATAAGGATCCGATCGAGCTCACCGTGGACTACTGGCTGACCAGGGAGCACCACGAGGAAGACAGGAAGGATCTGGAGCAGTATCGTAGGTTCACCCTTGCCAAGATAATCTTCATCGCCGTATGTCTTATCATAGCGGTGATTGTTTCAGGATACGCAATATCGATCGGTGAATACACAATCTCATTCTTCACCACATATGAACGCATCTGGGAGCATATAACTGGCAACATCGTTGATTCAACGGATGATTATGTGGTATGGGAGCTTCGTCTGCCCCGCGTCCTGGGAGGCCTCTTGGCCGGTTCCGCATTGGCGGTCTGTGGAGTAGCGATGCAGAGTATGCTCAAGAATCCCCTGGCCGATACATACACCACAGGAATTTCGTCTGGAGCATCTCTGGGGGCTACACTGGCCATATGCGCCGGATTCACTTTCGTCAACGGCGAATACGGGATCATAGTCAATGCGTTCCTGTTCTCTCTCATCCCGATGATGATGATCCTGTCCATCTCCAAGATGAACAACGCATCAGTCACTACGATCATCATGGCAGGCATTGCTGTCATGTATCTCTTCAACGCATGCAATACGGTCCTAAAACTCTGGGCGACCGATGAGGCTCTGGCCAACGTCTATTCATGGTCCGTCGGTTCTCTGACAGGGCTGACGTGGTCAGATGTCGCTGCGATGGCTTTGTTCGTCATTCCCGGGATTTTGATAATACAGGTGATCTCCAACCAGATGAACAAGATGATGCTCGGCGATGAGAGCGCCAAAGCCTTAGGTGTGGAGGTGGAGAGATTTAGACTGTTCTGCCTGCTCGTCACTTCATTGGTGGCTGCATCGGTCGTATGCTTCACAGGTCTAATCGGATTCATAGGTCTCGTCTGCCCTCATATCGCCAGGATCTTCATCGGTTCCGATAACAGACTCCTCATACCCGCCTCTGCCTCATGCGGTGCGGCGCTCCTGTTGTTCTCCGATGTTGTGGGCAGGATCATCATCGCACCGAATACGCTTCAGGTCGGGGTGGTCACAGCCTTCATCGGAGGGCCCATGTTCCTCTATCTGATAATGAAGAGCAAGCAGCAGAGGTGGTAAGCATTTCATCCATCGTCATCAGGGGCCTGAATTTTAGCTATGATTCGAACCACATCCTTCATGACATAGATCTGGAGCTTGAGGGGGCCGGCCTCATATGCATAATAGGCCCCAATGGTGTAGGGAAGTCCACTCTTATCAAGTGCATGAACGGCCTGCTGAAACCGACCTCGGGGGAGATAATCATCAACGGTACTCCGATCTCGGAGTACACCCTGAAGGAGCTTTCTGAATTCATAGGCTATGTCCCTGCAGCATCGTCCCTCAGCTTCCCCATGTCGGTGATCGATTCCATCCTTATCGGGATGAAGCAGATCGACAGATGGAGGCAGGATCCGGACGATGTGATCCTCGCATACAGGTCCCTGAGGGTGATGAGGATGGAGAGCATGGCTCTGAGGAACTGCAATAGCCTATCGGCAGGTCAGACGCAGAAGGTCAACATATGCAGAGGCCTGGTCAGGGATTCGGAGATCCTGATATTGGATGAGCCCACATCCAATCTTGATGTGAAACACCAGTTGTTCGTTGCGGATTTCCTTCAGAGGCTCTCCCATCGGACAGGCTCCCTGGTGATCATGATTAGCCATGACCTCAACATTGCTGCCAGATTCGCTGACAATGTTGTGGTGATGAAGGAGCCCGGTGTGGTGGATTCCTTCGGACCACCGCAGGACATCATAAGCGAGGAGATGATTAGAGAGGTCTATTCGGTGAACTCTTCCATAATTCAGGTCAACGGCCGGCCCCACGTCATCCTGGATTCCGCGGAGAACTGGTGACCATGAACCGCGGTACGGTGATGCAATCGTTCGGGGATATATGGAGGGATCTTCAGAAAGATTGGAATGGCAATGACGTCCCCCGCACCATAAATGATGAGGTTGAGCTCAGTTTCTGGAAACCTTTCCTCAGGGACAAGGAATCAGAAGGTCCGGATGCGTACAGCAGGAGGATCTGGGATGCGATATCGGACATCCTGGGGGAGGAGTATTACGATACCATCACGGAGATTGGCCCCGGATGGGGGAACTACACGTTCGATCTCGTAGAGCATTGCCGGCACCTAATCTGCGTGGATATGTCCCCGGATGTACTGGACCACATCGGCCGCACGGCCCATCAGTACCATCTCAACATCGACACGGTCTGCTCCAAATGGGAGGACTACAGAGGGAAGGTCTCGGATGTAGTCTTCGGTTTCAACTGCTTCTATCGTATGTCGGAGATCGAATCATGCCTTTCCAAGATAGATCAAATGGGACGTAGGCGCATAATAGGGATGACTTCGGGGCCCGAGAAGGAGTATCTCGCGGTGTTCGAAAAGGAACTGGGTTTGAGAATCAGATATACGCGTTTGGATTATATCGTGCTGGTGAACATCCTTTATCAGCTCGGGATAGATGTGAACGTCAGGATAGTGGATCTCCAGAAGGATTATGCATACAGGTCCGTCCCTGCGGCGGCCAGGATAGCATCTAAGAGGATCCTGTCCGAGGAATACGATATGGAGGATATTATCCGGATCATGAGGAGATATCTGAAGAAAGGGGATGACGGCCTCTATCACTATGTGCATGATTTCAAAGCAGCCATAATCTATTGGTGAGCAGATCTGCCTGCGTTCGCAGCAAATACCAACTGATGATGCGGAGAATCTGTCTTTTGAGTCTAAGTGTATGAGGTTCACCCCATAGATTGAATGAGTGTGTATAGAATTGCTATTGATATCAACTCAAGCGGCCGATCTATGTGAGCGAGTTGGACAGCCAGATCTTTTTGATTCTTGCTGGTAGGTGTCGTTGGATCCTCATATTGATGCAGGGTTTCGACGCTCTTTCAAACTATCTTCCAATGCCCTTTGGTGCCTCCCACCCTGCTGATGACCCCTTCGTTCTTCATCTTGCGGATCTCCCTTGAGACCGTGCTCTTGGAGATGCCGATCCTGGCAGACAGGTCGTCGATGCTGATCTTATTGTCATCGCTGATCAGTCTGATGATCGCGGACCTCGCATCGTCATCCGATTTCAGTTCGAGGGCGAACGTCACGCGGCTCGGATCGAACTCCTCCATCAGATCCGGTTCCGGCAGGCCTTCCTGCCTGCAGGTGCGATAGATGCGGTATATCCCGCTGCCGGAGCGCTCAACGAAGCCCAGTAGGGTGAACATCTTCATCAGCATGGGGTTGCGGGCATCGCTGTACCCGCCCTTGGCGGCCTTTGCAGGAGGTATACGGAAATTCCCCGGATTGACCACGGTGAGGCGGTCCCCCTTCAGGACTATGTTGATCCCGCCCCTGCCGAGATAGTCGGCATGGACAATCCCGTTGAGTACCATCTCCCTGACGGCCTTCATTAGTTCCGTATCGTCGATCCGCTTGTCATTCCTTAATTTGAACGGGTGGCTACAGGCGGACATGAGCCTTCTGGACACTTCCAGATAGAAGTCGAAGAGGTTCCCGGACCAGAGTCCGGAATCAGAGTTGAATCTGTCTATCCACTCCTGGTCGTCATCGACGTATGCTCTGTAATCCAGGTGGTAATCGGGGATGAGGCGGGTTATCCTGTAGTCGTTTCCGAACATCAGCAATCCGGCCTGAGTCAGATGGAAGACATCCTTGTTCAGGTCGGCAGCGCCTATCAGTCTGAGGAACTCCTCGTCGGACTCCTTCAGCCAAGGATGCGTCGAGGTGTTGGAACGCAGGAAGTTCCTGTATCTGGACAAAGTGTCCGTGTTCACATCGCCGATGTCCGTTTCCTCTATCGTCCTTTGATCTATCGAACTGTCCGAGGAATCCCTTCCCATCTCCAGAATCTCCTGCACGGAGCAATGGTAGTCGCTCTCGTTGTTGCGACGGTATGTGCCGTTGTCCAGGTCGTTGTTGATGTAGACCGGTCTCTGGTGTCTGTCGGCTCTAGGGATCTTTACGGTGATGTATTTCAGTCCCTCATACTCTTCTATCCTGACATCGTCCTCGACGAGGAGATTGGAACTGACCTTGTGGCCATCATGCAGAAGGTCCCAAAGGTCCTTAACGACTTTGTCCGGATTTTGTACGCCAGCAAGTTTTAAGCGCCCATCCGCCTCTTCGAGACCGAGTACGATCGTACCTCCGAGCGTATTTGCGAAAGAGGAATATGTCTCCCAGAAACTCTTCGGAAGGCTATCGTAGCACCTCTTAGATTCAAACGTGGCTGATTCTTTCCGGGTGCAGTATCCGTGCTCTATGAGGGATTCAACCATGAATATCAGATTTCATCTGAATATTAAAATATAATTATAACATTTAAACTTTAAAATGACTATAATGTGATATTAAAAAAATATAATCTATTAGAATTAAATCTAAAATTGACATTTATAATTATTAATTTGACATTTAAATGAGGTCTAAATTCATAGTCAAAGAATATAAAAAGCATGCATATGACAATAAAGGGTGAACGATATCAGAGTCTATTTGTTTAGAAAAATGATAAGTCTCAATTGGAGAGGGGGCTAGCTTTCAACCATCATAAACAGACGTGGGCCAACCTAGCGGGATCACTGACAATGGAATCGGGATGGGAAGTCGACTTATTGAAGAGAGTACCTATAATTGCCATGTTTATCAACAAATAAGATATCTTATCACTATGAGCAAGTCAGCAGATGCTTTCATGGAACTTGACAAGACTCCTTACGAGGGCGAATTCGTAGGCATGTGCGAAGGTGTCATCATGGCTCATTCCAAGTCTTTTGAAGAGGTTTACGATGCTACTGTTAAGGCTTGCGGCAAAAAGTATTTGCCTTTCGTGACTCAAGTCCTTCCCTCGGCGTGCATGCGAATGAGAGCCTCTGAACGAAGGTGCTCAACCGGACAATTCTAAAACTCCACTAAATGACCGCAGAAAACTGCACTAAATGACCGCAGAAAACTGCACTAAATGACCGCAGAATTTTAGTCAAAAAGGCAGCAATAAATAGTAATACGACATTATTGCCAGCATGGATGGATACATACCGCGCATCATCGACAGTGAACTTGAATTCTATCTGGACACTTTCGGAGCGGTGCTTCTTAGAGGACCAAAATGGTGCGGTAAAACCACAACAGCATCCAATATCGCAGCCAGCGTCATAAAAATGCAGGATCCGAAGAAATCCAGAGACTATATCGCTGCGGCAGAAACAGATGTGTCATTAATTTTGGACGGGGAGCAGCCTAGGCTTATAGACGAGTGGCAGGTGTCTCCCGTTATTTGGGATGCGGTACGCAGTAGCGTAGATGAAGACGGAAGAAATGGCCAATACATACTAACCGGTTCCAGAATACCTTCTGAAAACAGCACCCAACATAGCGGAGCAGGAAGAATCGGTGTTCTCGATATGTATCCGATGAGTCTGTTCGAATCTAAGGATTCAAACGGAAAGGTCTCATTGAAATCTCTATTCGACGGGGATTTTCAAAGCGGGGCCAAATCCGATCTTTCAGTCAAGAGAATCGCCGAGTGCCTATGTCGCGGAGGGTGGCCTGCTAACAGTGGTTTAGATTACCGTAAGTGTGCAATCAGAATCAAAAGCTATCTAGATCTGATATACGAGAGTGATGACATCTCTTTGAAGAAGTATGCAAAAGATCCTGCTACCGCTAAGGAGATAATAAGATCATACTCAAGGAACACATCCTCTTTGGCAACGATGGCTACCTTAATCGCCGATGTGGTGAAGAATGATGTTGCCGTCTCGTCAGATAAGTTCTCTGACTATCTGGCAGCATTGAGGGGGGTTTTCCTTATCAATGATGTCCCTGCGTGGAATCCGCAGATCAGATCGAAGGATGCAATAAGGGCAGGGCCAAAAAGAGAATTGATAGATCCATCCATTGCCGCATATTATCTCGGTATAACGCCTGACAACTTTATAGAGGATTTCAATACATTCGGTCTTCTTTTCGAATCGTTATGTATCAGGGATCTCAGAGTGTATTCTTCAGTGTTGTCCGGGGAAGTTCTGTATTATCACGATAAATACGGTTTGGAAGCAGACGCCGTCGTTAGGCTTGATGATGGTAGATATGGTATCATAGAAATCAAGCTTGGAAGCAAGGAAATTGATGACGGTGCAGAGAATCTGTGCAAATTGGAAAGGCTGCTGGAAGAGCATGAAATGAAAGCACCCAGTTTTAAGATGGTTCTTACAGGAACAGAATTGTCCTACATGAGGGACGACGGGGTGTATGTGGTTCCGCTCGGATGCCTCGGTCCATGAATTGTTCGAAGAAGCGCGGAGGAAGGGATTTGAACCCTCGAGGAGATGCTCCACCGGTTTTCAAGACCGGCGCCGTAGGCCACTTGGCTACCTCCGCTTGGAATCACGAATGTAGACGTATTATAAAACCGTTCTATGGCGACGGGTTCGGGGACCGCCCGCAACGGGTCTGGCCGTCATCGCCGTCCGGAATGATGGAAATGGCCCGAGGGCGGGACCCCGCCCTCAGGCATCGAGTTCAGAAAAGGTCTTCCTTCTCCTTCTTGGCGGCTTCCTTCTCGGCCCTCGCCTGCTCATTGGCCTCGTCGATCTCCTTGTCCCTGGCTTCGGCCTCGGCCTTGATGTTCTCCCTCTCCTCCTTGTACTTGTCCCTGACGTCCTCGATTTGCGCTTCGCAGTCCTCGATGATCTTCCTGGATTCGTTGATCTTGTCGATCAGCGTGAGCATGTTCTTCTTGTGCTCGTCGTCCTTGTCGACGGTGAAGCGGTAGTACTCCTGACCGAGGTCCTCGTACAGATCTCTGACCTTGCTCTTCTCCTCCTTCATCTGGGCTTCGAGCTTGCTGACCTCCTTGGTCTCAGCCACCTTGGTGCTCGATGTGTTGATAGACGATTTCGTCTTGTTGATCGCTTTGTCCAAAATTCCCATTTTGATACCTTCGGCAAGGAATTGCCATCAGTCTATTTCAAACCGACTTTTCTACAGAGAACGACGCGGATATCGCTGCAGGATCATTCTTCATCGGCCGCGGCCTTGGGCCAGAGCTTGTCGAAGGACCCCTGCATGATGACGAACCACAGGTTCTCCACCAGCAGCGACATGACCGCGGGGAGCAGCGCATCGGGGTATGTCGTGGAGAACATGATGATGCACAGCGTGGTCGCCAGCCCGGAGTTCCTCCAGGCGCTGATTGCGATGTACACAACCCCCTTGTCGCGGTCGTAGTTCATCTTCTTGAGCAGGAACAACAGGATCAGGCTAGGGACGAAGATCCTGAAGATGTTGGCCGCCAGCAGGAGCACCGCTATGTCGGGGTTGTCTATGATGTAGTCCCTCCTGAACCCGACGCTGATGAAGACCATCACGAGGATGACTGCGTTCATGACCAGGATCTTCACCCTGGGCGGGATGGTCACCCTGTTCAGAGGGATATCGATGACAACAGGCACGACGACGAAGAGCACCACGTACTCGAGGATCTTTACCCAGCTCGCGGCCTCTCCCATGAGCACATGCGTGAGGGCCGGGGTCAGGACGAGCGCCACGATGTAGATCAGCGAGAATCCCAGCATCCCGAGCTTCATGTCCCCCTTCATGTAGAAGGTCATGGTCATAACCGATATGGCGCACGGCACGGCGGACAGCATGATCCATCCGTACCACAGTGCGGTCTCCTGGATGAACAGCAGTCCTGTGAGAAGGGTTATCCCGGTGTTCAGGCCGAAGCACAGCAGCAGGCACACAAGCATGGGCCGCTTGTTGCTGCCGATGTCCGAGAAGTCGAACTTCAGGCCCTGGAGGGCCAGGGTCATCTGGATCATCAGGGTGATGATCAGCATTGTCGGAGCGTCGGGATGGTCGAACCCCAGCACGAAACCCAGGATTATACCGAGTATGATCCACACCTTGATGTCCCATATCGGATTCATCTGAAGAACCTCGCCGCATCCCCTGCCGGGTCATCTGTAAGTTTAGCGTCCAGCTGCTTGACGTATCTGGAGGCACGGCTGTCCAGTATGACTGCCATGCCCCTGTCGGTCTCCGTCCTTATGAGACGGCCTATCGCCTGCTTCATCTTCCTCAGCGCGGGGACCTCGCTGGTGTAGACCCAGCCCTTGCCCGCCCCGTACCTCTGGTCGAACATGGCGGACATGGCCTTCTGCTCCGAGGACGGAGGAGGATAGGGGATGCCGACGATGATCGCGAAGCACAGCTCGTCGCCAGGGAAGTCCATCCCCTCGGCGACGGACCCGCCCATGACCGAGAAGAACACCCCGTCGCGCCCGTTGCGGAAGGCGGTGAGGTTCTCCATGGTCCTGCGCTGGTTGCGGGATTCCTCCCAGTAGAGTTTCTTGTTGATGTGTGTCTCCAGGTAGGGGCGCATCATGCGCATGAAATAGTAGGATGTGAAGAACACCAGGGTGTTCTTGTCCACACTGTTGCATAGGTTCGCGATATACCTCTCTAGCCTGTTCTGCATGGAGGGGTCCTTCTGCATCTCCTTCTGCTGCGTGGTGACGTCGTTCACATAAAGGACGGATCTGTTCTCCGGCGGGAACGGCGAGGGGTAGATCCTGAACCTGGGGTTGCCCTGGAGCCCAAGCACGCGAGCGTACTGGTCCAAAGGCTGAAGCGTCCCGGACATGTGTATGGCTCCGGGCACCGAGTTCAGGAACACGGATATCTCCCTGGGATCGATGCATTTGGCGCTCAGGTACTCCCCGTCCTGGTCGATCTTCAGGGACCTCACGAACCTGGACGAAGCGGACGAGCACCAGTCGCGCATGGATATGCCGAGCGTCTGTATCTCCGACACCCTGTTCTCGCCGCTCTCCATCAGGAGCTCTGTGCGCGCCTCCCCGATGTCGATGACCCTTTCGATGGCCGAATCCAGGTCCTGCGATTTCATCTGGAACTTGGCCATCATCCTCTGCTCGATGTAGTCGTCGTCGATGATGACCTCCTTCTCGTTGAGGCCCAGCTTCTCGGTTGCGACGTTGCGTATGGAGTTCTTGAAGAACGAGAGGAAGTCCTTCAGGGACACCTCCATCCATACCGTGGGGTCCCCCTTCATGGTGGAGCATTCGTCTATCGCCCTGTCCACCAGGTCCCTGTCGATGGTGAAGCTCTCCTGGTCCCTGGCGGCGTCCACCAGGTTGTGCGCCTCGTCGACGATGAGCAGGATCCCCTCCGGGGAGTCCTCCATGCCCAGGTTCGCCATCAGGTTCTGGCGGATGTCGTTGGAAAGTATGTGCACATAGGGGACGGCGACCACGTCGACCTTCTTCATGAGCTGCTTCTTCATCTCGTAAGGGCAGACACCGATCTTCTCGCAGTACCTGTCCAGCTCGTCGGATGTGGGGAAGTCGTTGATGACGAAGCTCTCCACGTTGTCAATCTCGGTCTTGATGCGGTCGTAGTACCTGCAGCCGCCGGCCTGGCCCTTGATGCTCTTGGAGCGCTTCTCCTCGCACATCATGGATAATACTTTAGGGGACAGGCTCTCGTAGCCGGTCGTGCCCCTGAAAAGGGGGCAGGATTTGTTGCGCCCGGTGATGGTGAGTCCGGAGACGGTCTTGATCCTGGAGATGGCCTTGAGCTCCCTCATGACCTGGTCGCTCTGGGAGATGGTCCTGGTGAGGTAGACTATCTTCTTCCCGCAGGACTTGGCATGCTCCAGTCCGGCGGACAGGGAGACTATGGTCTTCCCGGTGCCGGTGCCTGATTCTATGATTATGTGCCTGCCCTCGTTCAGGGCGTTGCGGATGTCGCTGATGATGTCCATCTGGCAGCCGCGGGGCTTGTAGGGAAGATAAGGGGCGTCGGAGCTGGACTCCTGCACCAGCTCGACCTTGGGCTTCCTGGGGCCGATCCCGTCCAGAGAGGACTGGTTGCTGATGGATTCCGGACCCAGAGTGGCTCCGCATGACCTGCACCTGTTGCTGCCCGGGGGCATAAGGCTCTTGCAGCGTCTGCAGAACATCCCATTCATGTCAGACCTGATTCGCACTGCCGATATAAGCGTGTCCATCGGACGCAACATCTGTGCCGATATTCCGGGAATAGGTGTGAAAGGTCAGTGGATATTGATCATGATGATAGTGATGAGATTGTTGGAGTAGGCTCCGGCCTGCGGCCTCCGCCTACTCGAGAAGGGAAGGGCGGAGCCGTTCGTCGCTGCGCTCCTCAGGCCCCGATTGGCCGACTCGCCTTCGGCTCGCGGATCGGAATCACCCACCTCTGACGTCATGATAGGATCAGGATGGTCATATCATAACACACAGAAAACTCGAACGTCAACATCCAGGCCTTGGACCGAAGATAAGCTGCATTAGAACGATTGTCCGCCGTGGTCGCGGATATAGTCCTTGGCGCCGTGGACACCCATGGTCATGGCCTTCATGAGATGCCTCTCGGCCTCCTCGACCCTGCCCATCGACATCAGCGCGGATGCGGCGTCCTGATGCATGTGCACCAGCACTTCGACGTCCTGGAGCTTGTTGACCTTCAGCATCTCCTCCATGAGCTCTATGGCGAGCTCGGTGTCGGAGAGGTACATGTCATCCAATCCTAGCTCCAGCTCGCACTGCGACCTCGAGATGATGGGGACGACCACCTCCTCCATGTCCTCGACGGTCGAATTGTCTACTAAGATGGTTCCGATCTCGATGGCCTCGGAGTAGCTGTCGATAGCTTTCCTGGTGTCGCCCATGGACAGCTGGCATTCTCCCATCAGGGTGTGCAGCTGGAGCAGGCGGTTCATGGACCAGGGGTCGGAAGAGCTGCCTAGTATGGATATCCCTTTGGAGATGAATTCTGAAGCGTCCTCGGGGGACTGCCCGTCCAGCAGGTTCTCGGCGGACTCTATACACATGCGGATGATCGCCTCTCTGTCGAAATGCTTTGAGCCTGGATGGAGGTCTGGAAGTCTCGATATGGCGTAGCCGTACTCCTCGCTGGGCTCGGAGTTCTGGTCGAAGAGGATGGAACCCATGGTCGCGTGCGCCTTGACGTATGTGCCCGCATCCACTTCCTTGCCTTCCGACTCGTATTCATCCATCATCTCGCATGCGGCGGTGAGGTCCTCCATGGCGGAAGTGTAGTATCCCATCAAGTAGAGGATGCATCCGCGGTTCACATAGGCTTCCATGAGCTCAGGGCCTCCGCCCTTGGACTCGAGCATGTTGACCGTGGCGTTGCTCTCCCTGAGGGCCTTCTCCAGATGGATGTCAGACACGTCCATGCATATTCGATATGCGGACGCCGTTATAAACTATGCTTGGGGATAATCGAATCCTCGGAAAGCGCTGGCGGTTACCACATCTTAGAACTTATACCAACGTTTTTACGACAGCCCGCGACTGTCGGTACGATGAATCACAGACGGTTGTTGGCCGTGCACGACATATCGTGCGTAGGAAGATGCTCCCTTACGGTAGCCCTGCCGATAATATCGGCGGTCGGGGTGGAATGCTCGGTACTGCCGACGGCGGTGCTGTCCACGCACACCGGGGGGTTCAAGGGCTTCACATACCGCGACCTGACCTCCGACATAGTTCCCGTGCAGGAGCACTGGTCCTCGCTTGACCTGACGTTCGATGCGTTCTACACCGGGTTCCTGGGGTCCTTCGAGCAGATCGACATCGTGAAGGACTTGATCACAAAGATGTCCAACGAGGGCACCACGGTATACGTCGACCCGGTCATGGGCGACGAGGGGAACCTGTACACCGTCTTCGATTCGGATTTCCCCAAGGGCATGCGCAGGCTGTGCGAGATGGCCGACGTGCTGATGCCCAATCTCACGGAGCTGTGCTTCATGCTCGGCCTGGAGTACAGGAAGGGGCCGTACACCAGGGAGTACCTGGAATCCGTCTTCAAGGAGGCGGAGGTGTTCGGGCTGAAGAAGATAGTCATAACCGGGGTCGGCCTCGAAGAGGGCAAGGTCGGCGTCGTCTACAAGGATTACGAGACCGGCGAGACCGGGCAGGTCATGAGGGATGCCGTGGAGGGATACTACCATGGTACCGGGGACGTGTTCGGATCGTCTCTGGTTGGGGCGCTGGAGTCAGGTCTGTCGCTGAGGGACTCGGTGAGGATAGCGGTGGAGTTCACCGTGGGGTCCATCAAGAGGACGCACGATTCCGGAGCGGATGTTAGGTACGGGGTGGACTTCGAGCCCGGCCTGAAGGACTACAGCATGCAGGTGGATGTTCTGAAGAAGGGGCTGTCCGTGGATGCCGTGTCCAGGGGCATGGGCATACCGAGGATCTCCGCGCTGGCGTCCAGGGTCTGGAACGAAGCGTACAAGGGGATCGTGGATCAGGACCAGATAGACTACATGCTGGAGAAGTACCTGAGCCCCAAGGCGATAGAGCAGGAGATCGCGGACGGGTATGTGTTCATCCTTCTGACATCCGGTCAGAGGGATGTGGCGTTCGCGGCATACCGCATGGAGGGGGAGAGGATGTTCGTATCCAAGCTGTACGTGGAGAACGGCCTGCGCGGAATAGGAATAACATCCAGGATGCTGAAGCTTCTGAAGGACCAGTGCGTCAGGAAGGGCGTCGGAAGCATGTACCTCACCGTGAACAGGAACAATCTGCCTGCGATACAGGCCTACAAGACCATGGGATTCGTCATCGAGAAGGAGATCGACACCCCGATCGGCAACGGCTTCGAGATGAATGATTACATAATGGGGTACACCATCCGAGACCGATATGTTCATCCCCACGACCAAACGGGAGGTCGCAGACCGCGGCTGGAAGGCCCTCGACGTGATCCTGGTTTCTGGCGACACGTACACCGATAATTCTTACAACGGGACGGCGGTCATCGGCCATTGGCTAATGGAGAATGGGTTCAGGGTGGGGATCATTGCGCAGCCGAGGACGGATGTCCCCGACGACATAACGAGGCTGGGGATGCCGGAGCTGTTCTGGTCGGTGTCCTCAGGATGCGTGGATTCCATGGTCGCCAACTACACGGCGACGAACAAGTTCAGGAAGGACGATGATTTCACCCCCGGAGGGGTGAACGACAGGCGCCCGGACAGGGCATGCATCGCATACACCAACCTCATCAAGAAGTACGCCAAGGGGAAGCCGATCATCCTCGGCGGCATCGAGGCCAGCCTCAGGAGGCTGGCCCATTACGACTACTGGTCGGACTCCATACGCAGGTCCGTCCTTTTCGATTCCAAGGCGGATGCGATCACCTACGGCATGGCGGAGCTCAGCAATCTCCGCCTCGCGCAATGCATGCGCGACGGCGTCGACTGGAAGGACACTCCCGGCCTCTGCTACGCTTCATCGCAGTTCCCAGAGGGCTATCTGCTGCTGCCGTCGTACGAGGAGTGCCGCAGCGACCGTTCGAAGTATCTGGATGCGTTCAGGACGTTCTACCGCAACTGCGACCCGATCACCGCTAAAGGCCTTGCACAGGACAACGGGGGCAGGTTCCTGATCCAAAACCCTCCGCAGCGCCTGCTGACCTCCGAGGAACTGGACGGGGTCTACGAGATGGACTTCGAGAACGCCGTCCACCCTTACTATTTGAAGGACGGGAAGGTGAAGGCCATGGAGACTGTAAGGAACTCGATCACCACGCACCGCGGATGCTACGGGGAGTGCTCCTTCTGTGCCATCGCGATGCACCAGGGAAGCACCGTGGTTTCACGTTCTGAAGACTCCATCATCAGGGAGGTCGAACGCATGGCGTCCGACCCGCATTTCAACGGCATCATACAGGACGTCGGCGGACCCACCGCCAACATGTACGGAATCGAGTGCGCCCGCAAGCTGAAGCACGGCGCCTGCCAGGACAAGTCCTGCCTCGGCGATTCCCCATGTCCGTCGCTGCATATCGACCACGGCAGGCAGATCGCCCTGCTGAAGAGGATAAGGGCCGTGCCCGGCGTGAGGAAGGTGTTCGTCAACTCCGGCATCAGGTACGACATGATCCTCGCCGACAGGAACGGGGATGATTATCTGGAGACTTTGATCAGGTACCACGTCTCCGGGCAGATGAAGATCGCCCCGGAGCACGTGAGCCGCAGAGTACTCCGTGCAATGGGCAAGCCCGGCCCCGACAAACTCCTGGAATTCAAGAGCGACTTCGACAGTTGCGCGGAGAGGTGCGGGAAGGACCTTTTCCTGACCTACTACTTCATAGCGGCCCATCCGGGCTGCCATGACGAGGACATGCAGGAGCTGTCCAGGTTCTGCCATTCCAAACTGAGGATGAACCCGGAGCAGGTGCAGATATTCACCCCGACGCCGTCCACGGTGTCCACTTGCATGTATTGCACCGGGATGGACATGGACGGAAAGAGGATATTCAGCGAGCACTCGGTGCAGCGCAAGAGGAAGCAGAAGGAATATGTGGTGAGGTCCGGCGATGCGCGGAATCGATGTCTCCAATCGCGTGTCCTCGAAGGACGTGTACCCGTACGAGGAGTACAGTGTCATCCTGAAGCCCAAGATGCACATGAGCTACTCCTACCGCATCGACCGCGGTCGCATCATCATCGAGCTGACCGATTATCTCCTGGACGCTCCCGACCAGGTCCTCAGGGACCTGTGCTCCGCGATAGCCGGGTGGTCCAGAGGGAAGAGGTTCGTTCTGCCGGAGTCTTTCACGAGATATGTGATGACAGACGACTTCGTCGTCAGGAACCGTCCCAAGTACATCCAGAGGTCCAGGAGCATAACGTGCACTCAGCAGGGCAGGTGCAGGGATCTGATGGATTCGATCGAGAGGCTGCTGGATTCCGGTCTGGTGCTGCCTTCGGACATCGAGAACTCGTACATCTCATGGGCATCCAATATGGCCAGGTACAGGTTCGGGCAGTGCAACCAGATGTTCCGTGTGATATCGATCAACCCGATATTGGATTTCGAGGATGTGCCCGATCACGTGGTGGATTTCGTCGTGTATCATGAGATACTGCATCTGAGGCAAGATAGATCCAAAAGGCGCAGGCCGCACAACGCGCAGTTCCGCGGCTGGGAGCATCAGTATCCAGGATACGAGAAGGCGGAGAGGTTCCTCAGGAACATCTATTCGATGGAGAGTCTGGGCGAGGACAGCCTGTAACCTCACCTTATATCTGTGAAAAAATCTAGCTCCATCCCAGTGATACGCAGTCAGGGTTCGAGCAGTACCTGAGGTACGGAGGGCTTCTTGACACGGATCCGGACAGGGGGAGAGGCATAGTCTCGGGTATCTCGAGGGCGTGTTCAATACCGTATTGGTGAAGGACCTCCTGTCAAGGCTGAGGACGGACGACGTGAACAGGACCAGGTCCATCGCGCGGTTCCTGTATTCGAACACAGGGAACATAACGAACATGGCGGGCATCGCGGAGGGCACCGGTCTGAATCCCGTCACCGTGGACAGGTACGTGACAGCGATGGAGTCGGCCTTGCTGTTCTACCATGCGGAGAAGTACGACATCGTCGGGAAGAAGCTGCTGAGGACCAACGGGAAGTTCTACGCATCGGATCTTGGACTGTGGTACATGGCATCGGAGGGCTCGGGCACCGACGATCTGAACAGACCTCTGGAGAACGCCGTGTATCTGGAGCTGATACGGAGGGGGTACACGGTGAGGGTCGGCTCTTACCGCGGCAAGGATGTCGATTTCATGGCCATGCAAGGCACGGAGGTGGAATACTACCAGGTCGCCCTGACGGTCCTCTTCGAAGATACGAGGGCGAGGGAGTTCGGGTCGCTGGAGGCCATCAGGGACAACTTCAGCAAGACGGTCCTGACCATGGACCGGTTCAATCTCGGGACGTTCGGCGGGATACGTGTGGTGAACGTCATGGACTGGATGCTCGGCCGGAATCCGCAATCCTTTTAACCAACCCCACTTTCGCCAGTTCCGAGGGAATCCACGTAAATCGTAAGCTTCGGCGGAAACAGTGTAACCCTGGAAGGGGATACCATCGAAGAGTACAGGTTACCATGGAATGCCAGAGAGGGGATCATCTACGGAGTCGTCATAGCGGCGATCTCCTCGCTTCTGATAGGCGGATATAACATCTACGACGGGATGGGCTACACGCCCGGCACGTTCGGCGACTTCCTGGGGGTGCTGATCGTGGTCTGGCCGGTCATCTTCCTGGTCGCGTTCGCCCTGGCCAGCACGGTGGTCGGGAAGATATCCACCGCGGTGATCCACAGGTATCTGGGGACGAACGACAGCGCCAACGCGTACATAGTGTTCAACATAGTCGTCTGCGTCCTGCTGATGTCGGTCATACTGACGTTCCTGGGCGGTCTGATCGGGGAGTCCATCGGGTATCTGATGGGCGGGCCCGGGGTGGATGTGAATGGTCTGCTGGAGAACTGGCCGAGGATCTGGCCGAGGAACTTCTGCATAGCGTTCTGGGTCGAGATGCTGGTTGCGCAGCCCGTGGCGAGGGGCGTGATGGTCAGGATACACAAGGCGAGGATGGGCAGGGCCCCCGAAGGGGCCGAGTAATAATCGGACAGGAAGATATCGGGTTGGATTCCGAATCGCCCATTAGTGAATATTGGGGGTCATAATGCTCAAGGCTTGGGGAATGGGGCGAGGTTATCAGAGAATATCTCTGGGAGTCGATGTGTTCTCCGATATTCGGTGAACTTGAGTGTATGCACGAGCGGGATTCAATACTCAATTGACGGTTAAGAATCTCGATCGTCCGGATAGATCCTGTACTCTTTATCGCTGCCTTGGGCGAGAGATATCAGGGAGTGGGGACCATTCTTTTCCAGCATCTCCGGCGGAGAGCCGTTTAAAATAATTCGGCGAAATTTGCACAGTACCATATTATGGGGACCATTTTAGGCCCTACAATTGGATGCAATAGTTGCCTTATCGCTTCTCTAGCGTAAGCTCTCTCTTCCGATGTCGAACACCCTCTCATTTCCTTGATGATCTCTGATTAAAGAAGAATCGAATGGGAGCGGAAACTGGTCACAGTTTCCTATTCGACATTCACCGAAATGGATCGGTAAGTATGGCCCTTCTCTCTGTCATAAAGAGGCTCATTGAACACATAACAACCTCATCGGAATACCCTTGAAATAAAGAATAAAAGGAGATTGATAACAGACATGAGAAGAGCGTCGCCGTTTGATCCAACCGATAATTATAGGACAACACAGTGTACCTTGGGGATTACACAACACGATACACACCATGGCCCTTGAGTGAAAGAAGCACCGCGATCCATCAATCCAACATTATTCTGCGAACGGCGAGATACAACGTCCGAGGCCATGATTCTACGTCATGGATGGCCGCAGTCTGCATACCGGCCTTGGCAGCACCTCTCTTGCAGATATGACTCCGGGTAACCGGAGGAGATGACTATCGTGGTAAATGAATCAATAATTTCGGAAGCGCAGGAGGTGCTTGAAGTCCCTAAACTGGTCTCGAAACCTCCCATGAGGATACCCATCACCAAGTTCAGGCACGGGAACATATTCGTCGGTCTGAACATGGTGGCGGACTACGACAAGAAGATGCAGGACCTGATCAAGGTAGGCTGCCTCGGCTGAAGGCTCATATTCAATCCCCGGAGGATGAAGGACTGCATGTGGGAGAACGGCCCCATTTCCACAGGATACTGATCGGCTTCCTAGACACGGCCAAGTTCCTGAACACCCATCACGGTTAGGTGATCAAGAAGGTCCATTACAAGGACCAGCTGCAGTCCGTCAAGCTGACCATGGCCAATCTGGCCACCCATGAGGGATCGGTCTCTACGAGAGGAATCCCACCAGCGAGGACTACACCTCGAAGATTCTGAACTACTACCTCCCCGGTCTGAACTCGTATGACGATCCCAACGATCTGAAGACAAAGAAGAGGATGTTCAGGTACACTGAGAAGGACCAGGCCAACGAGGTCCTCGGCAAGGGAAGGATGGTCGGAGAGATCGGAAGCTTCGACTGGCTCGGCTACGCCATTGAGCCTCAGTTCTCCCAGATATGCGACAACTACTTCGGCGTCCTAGCCAACAACATGATTAAGACCGTTGGCAAGGAGTCGTACAGGGTGACGAGGACATGCATCCACTGCGGAGGAACTCTCAACGTGTTCTCAGGGACCTGCGACCAATGCGGAGAGGCGGCGTCGCACATCTTCGAGAACAAGGTCAGGACATTCACCAGGGATGCCCCCGTGGTAAAGCCTCTGATCCCCGATCTGAAGGAGCAGCTACGTCTGGACGGATCCACGTTCGAGGACATCACCCCGAAACCGACCCTCGTTGTATCGGACAAGGAAGTCATGGACAACATCATGTCCTCTAGGCCCCAGAACGTAGCAGAGGAGTACATGCGCCAGATCGCCGCAAGGAAGGTAGCCTGACATCCACGGCCCTCGGAGGCCATCTCCGACAAACTCTTTCAAACGATTTGCAAACACCTTATGTCGCCCGACGGACGCGCGAGCTTACGGCGCGCACCCGAAGCGAACCTCAGAGAGTGGAGGGTGCGGGCGACAGGGGCCGTGGACCAGCGCCCGCCGACCGGCCCATTCAACTGTATATTTTTACACTTCCATCAAATGAATTAAACACTCTGATAAACTCTTCTACAGTTTCACCAATGAAGATGTTTTGTGCAAACAGTAACTGTTTAGTAGTGTTATCATAACTGAACAATACTTCATTCATTCTGCCCATAATCACCATAGCGTTTATTCCAGCCATCTCCATTCCGTAATTAGAGGGGCCCACATGCATAATATTTGATGGTATCATAGCCCCAATTCTAAAGAATGTCATCTTTACATCTGCATGAATAATCCAATTTGACATCTTGTAAAGCCTTAGGAACGTCTCCTTGTCTTTGTCGTCGTCCAAAGCATCATTTATTATCATATCTAGTGTAACTCTCTTCTTTCCTTCAAAAACCGAAGCTTTGGTTGCCCACTTGTGACCCGTGTCGTTCAATTCGATCTCTGTTAAATATGCTTTAGCTACATTTTCTCCATATTTCTTTATGAATTTGGCAATTACATATAATTCAAACATTGTCCTCCATCTTGCAAATGCACCATCAGAATACCCTCCCCGCATAAGGCATTCTATTTCACTGTAAACCTGAAGACATCTTGCATGTAACCATAATACTGCTTTGTATGTACTGGAGCTATTTTCAAATCCTTTACAAGTTTTCTTATTGATGTATCTGCTCTCATTCAAAGTCATGCGATAAAAACCGCGATATTTCTTGAAGGGTCCCTCCCACAAAGAATTGAGCCTTTCTGTATGCCCGTCCTCAATCTGTTTTTCTTCATTGTATGCTATTTCAAATTCTTTTTGAAAGTCAAAGAGGTATTCTAACGTAGGAGCTATTAAATCACGTTTTAGATCGGAATCGCCTTCTTCCCACTCCTTCTTCCATACACCTTTTAAGGAAGGGTATTTTTTATCAATTATCTCCAAATAACTTTGATACACCATGATATTAAGGCAGAGTGCAGGTTAATAATTCTTTCAGTGCTCTTGTATCCTGCCATATATGTACCATGCCGAAAGATGGTACATAAAAATTGAACTAATTAGTACATAAGGGACAAGCAGGTACCATGCTAATAAAGTTAATAAAACTGGTTTAATTGACCCAACTATGACTAACTTAACTGATACAATAGAGAATATCAAAATAGATGTTGAAAAATCATTCTGGGCAAGTTTCATCTTTATTCTTTTTGCATTTGCGTTCCAATTTGTATCGGATGGATTAATTTCAACAATTCTGATGGGAATATCTTCTATACTAACTATTATCGATCTTATTGTATTCCTATTAACAAAGGAACCTTTGCCTTTAATAGCATCAATTGTGGGAACCGTATCGGCTGTCATCTTCCTCTATAATTGTGGCATTTCTGTTTAAATTAGGGGCTCATGCCCCAGTTTATCATTCAGAGAATCCGTGTTCTTCAAGCCACTCCTGGATGCTATCGAAACCCGGATAGATTTGGACAGTTTCCAGAACTGCCTGTTTCCTATCCTCGTTGTTCTTTCTGAAGTCGCTGTTCAAATGGGCGATTTGACGGAGGATGACGAAATCCAGGATGTCATCCGGAGTATCCTCCGAATCCAATCCCGCATTGACTGTGATGACCTTCATCAGCATCGATGACCAGGCACTCTGTTCGCTCGATGTCTTCTTCGACCAGAATGATCTGATCCTTCTCAGATCCTCCGAGATAAACTTCCTGTCCTTCAGCCTGTTCAGTGAATTCTCGATGCTCTTGTGCTCTCCTTCATCCGGGCCGATCCTCATATCCCTTGCGTTGTACACAGGCTGATTGATTTAGACGAACTCGTCTGAGGTCAGCCATTCCACGGTCTCGTCGGAATAATCGTGCTCATTCCCTTTAATCCTCGAAAAGATCGTTTTCGCGATATCTTCGATGACCTCTAACGGAGCTTCCTTGAGGAAATCGTTCACGGTGAATTCAGCCCACTTGTAGGTCCTCATCCATTTGGTTTTGAGGTCGCGGAATGCCGCGAACTCTGCTTTCGTCTCTATTCCGAAATCGTTTCCGACCTTCCTGAAGGTCAAATCCAGTTCTTCCGATGTCACCATCTTCTTCAACTCCTTTTTTCTCAAGGGCTACCTGAACCCCGGAACGGAGCTTAGAGTGGGGGAGATTATGTGGATGCGGCGAAGAAAAAAGAATGTTAAAGCATGAAGAAGTGAGATGCAAGACGCTATAATGCCCCTCGCGATGAGTGCAGGGGGAAGGTGCCCTGAAACCGAAATTCTGGGCGTGTAAGTAATTCTTCATCAGCGAATTGACCTGTTTTTGATATGCTGGCTAGACTCAAAACTAGCTCTTATATATCATTACTTACATACAGTTTATGTAAGGTAATATCATGGTCAGACCTA